>NZ_JBVHNF010000011.1:0-352031 GCF_055558055.1 Streptomyces sp. NPDC025833 | reverse complement strand
AACGGGCCTATCCAGGAGGGCTCCAACGCCGTGATCACACCAGCCACGGCAAGATCATCTCACCTCTGACCGGCAGTTACGGGACAACCTCTAGAACTCGCGGCGTGATCACGGTCCCATAAACCGATCCACGCCCACTTCCTTCCGCCGGGACCGGGAGAACTGAGTGGGTGTGGTCCGGTTCACGGGGTTCGGCGAAACGCTGGGAGGCTGGATTTGCGGCGCGTATTCTGCGGTGGTGATTGGATTTGAGCGTCTGACTGTCTTCCTGACCGTGGTGACCGTGCTGATCGCTGTGCCAGGGCCGAGTGTTCTCTTCGTGGTGAGCCGAGGGGTGTCGCTGGGGCGGCGGGCCGCTGTGTCGACGGCGGTGGGGAACGAGGCGGGGCTACTTGTCCAGGTGGTGCTGGTGGCGTTCGGGCTAGGGGAGGTGCTTGCCCGCTCCTATCTGGTGTTCTCGGTCCTCAAGTTCGCCGGCGCTCTCTATCTCGTCTATCTCGGAGTCCAGGCATGGCGGCACCGCAAGCTGTTGATCGTGGCGCAGGACCAGGGCGGGGCGGACGCGGGGCGGCCGGGGCGGGTGTTCCGGGAGGGGTTCATCGTCGGGGTGAGCAATCCCAAGGGGCTGCTGATCTTCGGTGCGGTACTACCGCAGTTCGTCGACACCTCGACGGGGAACACGCGCGTGCAGTTGTTGCTGCTGGGGCTGATCTGCGTGCTGATCGCGCTGATTTCCGACGCTACCTGGGGCATCCTCGCCGGCACCGCTCGCAACTGGCTTGCCCGATCCCCTCGTCGGCTGTCCTGGATCGGCGGGGCATCGGGCGTCGTGATGGTCGGATTGGGGATCCGGCTGGCATTCAGCGGGCGTGACTGAGCGATGACGATCGGAGTGTGAGGCGCCCAGGATTCCGCCGGCCAGACAGTCGATGGCGTTGCGGTCGGTGATCCAACCGCCGGGTCCGGGCGAGCGCGGTTCCGTCCGCGCCCGCGAGGTGGGCGTCGGCGGGGACGAGCCGGAGACCGTGAAGCCGTACACATCGCCTTGCTCGAGCCGCTCGCCCAACGTACCCGGGGTGACCAGCAGATGGCCCGGCAACCGCCGTACTCCTCTCAGCGGTTGAGGCATGGCTACGCCGTCGAGTGACGTCCGCCGGAAAAAGTCCAGGAGTTCGCGGTGCTGTGTGAGGCGGAGCAGGTCGAGGGTGATGTGGAAGTTCTCCAGGGGCTCCGTCACCAACACTTGGCAACCTGGCCGGGATGACGCTCTGGGTGCTGCTGGACATTCTCCAGGGGCAGGATCAGAATGCGCACGCGTCCCCTCGGGCGCCTGCCGAACTCTGCTGGCGGGCGCAGGCGTTGGCAAGGCGCGGGCGGCGTTGTCAACCCGACCACTGGGCCCGGGTGATCCCCAGCTCGTACGCGACCGCGACCGCGCTGGCCCGGTTGCGCAGGCCGAGCTTGACAAGCAGGTTCTGTACGTGTGTCTTGACCGTACTCTCGCTGACCACCAGTTCACCGGCGATCTCGGCGTTCTTCATGCCACGGGCCAGGAGCGTGAGGACTTGACGTTCGCGGAGCGTGAGCAGGTCGAGCGCGGTATGGCGGACAGACGGCCTGCGCGGTACCGTCCGGCCGGGCTCTCCTTGGTCGGGTACCCCGATCCGGTAGCCGCCGGAGACGAGTCTGATGGCGGACACCAGGAACTCCGGCTCCTCCCAGGCGAGTACCACACCCCCGGCCCCCAGTTTGTCCGCTTCCGGGTGGAGGGGGTTGTTGGCGTCGTTGGTCAGCAGCAACATGCGTGAAACACCCGCACCGGAGTAGTGGACGGCCCGATGCATCAGCTGCACGACATCGATGGATCGGCAGGCGGTGTTGATGACGAGCACGTCCAGGGACGCGTCGAGCGTGGCTTCGAGCGCCGACGGGTTGTCCCGGGCGCTGCCGACGAGGACGAGATCGGGGTAGCCGCGCAGTACTTGTGCCAGCCCGGCGTGCACCAGGCTGGAGTCGTCGATGAGGAAGACGCGAGTCGGTTCCGGCGTCCCGCCGCCGGTCACGTCGCCCGACGTTGGATTCTGGTCGGATCGAGGCTCTGACACGAGTCCCCCTGCGTCGCGTGCGCGGCAAATGCAAGGAATCGAACAGCTCCTCATCCTCTCCCACGGCCCCGAGTCCGGAGCGCTCGATTTTTCGCCATATTTACTTGCCAAGTGCATAAGGCAGGAGCTGGTCCTTTCGGCCTAGCCTATTCGGCGCACGGGCCCGCTGCGGTCCGGCCGAACTGCCGAAGAATTCGCCTGCCGACCCCGCCTAGGGTCACGCTATGACACAAAGCGTGGTGATCCTGGGTGGCGGCACAGCCGGGTGGATGACGGCCTCCTACCTGCGGGCGGCATTCGCGGACAGCGTCGACGTCACCGTGGTGGAGTCCCAGCGGATCGGCACCATCGGGGTGGGGGAGGCCACCTTCAGCACGGTCCGCCATTTCTTCGACTATCTGGGCCTCAGCGAGGCCGAGTGGATGCCCGAGTGCAACGGCACCTACAAACTGGCGGTGCGCCTGGAGAACTGGCGGGCACCCGGCACGTACTTCTACCACCCGTTCGAACGAATGCGGGTCGTCGACGGGGTGCCGCTCACCGACTGGTGGCAGAAGGTCGGTGAGGCGGGCCACTTCGACCGCGACTGCTTCCTCATCCCGTGGCTCTGCGACGCCAAGGCGTCCCCCCGATACCTCGACCACCGGCTGTTCGAACAGGACTTCGACGAAGCACCCGACCGTCCGCTCTACCGGACCACGCTCGCCGAGCAGAACACGCAGTTCCCCTACGCCTACCACTTCGACGCCTCCCTCCTCGCCGACTTCCTCAGCCGCTACGCCGTTCGGCGCGGCGTCCACCGGATCATCGACGACGTCGTCGACGTACGCCTCGACGAGCAGGGCTGGATCGAGGGCCTCCTCACCCGCGAGCACGGCGAGCTGACCGCCGACCTCTACGTCGACTGCTCCGGCTTCCGCAGCCGGCTCCTCGGCGACGCCCTCGCCGAGCCGTTCGTGTCCTTCCAGGACGCCCTCCCCAACGACCGCGCGGTCGCCCTTCGAGTCCCCGTCGACACCGCGGTCCAGGGCATCCGGCCATGCACCACGGCCACCGCCCAGGACGCCGGATGGATATGGACGATCCCGCTGTACGACCGGGTCGGCACCGGATACGTCTACGCGGGCGACTACTGCGAACCCGAGGAGGCCGAGCGCGTCCTGCGCGACTTCGTCGGGCCCGCCGCGGCCGATCTGGAAGCCAACCACATCCGGATGCGGATCGGCCGCTCACGGCGGTCCTGGGTCAACAACTGTGTGGGCATCGGACTCGCCGCAGGGTTCGTCGAACCCTTGCAGTCGACCGGGATCTTCCTCATCCAGCACGCCATCGAACAACTCGTCAGGTACTTCCCTGGCACGAACCGCGACCCGGTGCTGCGCGACACCTACAACCTCAGCACAGCCCGCGCCATCGAGGGCGTCCGCGAGTTCTTGATCCTGCACTACCGAGGCGCCGCCCGCGCCGACAACGACTACTGGCGCGACGCGAAGAAGCGCGCGGTCCCCGACGACATGGCCGTACGCCTCGAACAGTGGCAGAGCAAACTCCCCGACAACGACACCACCTACCCCTACTACCACGCCTTCGAGCCCTACAGCTACGTCTGCATGGCCCTCGGCCTCGGCGGCATCCCGCTGCGCCACCCGCCCGCGCTCGACCTGCTCGACACCCGCACCGCGCGGGCCGAGCTGACCCGGGTCAGGGAACAGGCGCGGAAGCTGGTCGACACCCTGCCCAGCCAGGTGGAGTACCTCGCGAGGCTGCGCCGATGACGCTCGCCCTCCACACCCTGGCGGCGCTGGCCGTGGTATTGGCGGTGGCCCGGCCGGCCCGCCGCGCGGCGATTCTGGTAGGCCAGCCGCCAGTCATCGGAGAGATCGCCCTCGGACTGGTCGTCGTTCCCCTGCTGACCACGGCGGCCGGATCCGACGTCGTCGACACCCTGCTGCCGACCGACGTCACCGACCATCTGCACACAATCGGCCTGGCCGGTCTCGCGCTGTACCTCACGGGCGTCGGGCACAGCGCACGGCCGCGCCGCGACGAGGTGTCCCTCCGCTCGTACGGCTGGCTGCTGGGCGGTTCCCTGTTGCCGGGGTTGCTGGCTGGGGCACTGCTGGCGGTCTGGGTGGACGTGCGCGGCGTGCCCGGGGAGCGCGGCACGGCGCCCACCGCGGCGCTGTTCCTGCTGCTTGCCGCCGCATTCGCCGTCACCGCCGTACCGGTGCTGGCCCGGATCCTCACCGACCGAGGGCTCGTCGACTCGGCCCCGGGCCGGCTCTCCCTCCTCGTCGCCGTCGGCATCGACGCCCTGACCTGGCTGATCCTGACCGCCGCGCTGGCGACCGCCGCGGGCGGCGGGGGACAACTCGTCCGGGCGGTCGTGGTGATCGCGGGCGGGGCGGTGACGGCTGTGCTGCTGCGATGCCTGCTCGGCCAGGCGGTCGTGGGCAGGTTGTGCACGCGCCGGCCGATCGGCGCCGCGATCCTGCTGGGCGCGCTCGCGGTCGGCGCCGCCCTGGCCACCGAGCGGGCGGGGCTCACCGCGATCTTCGGCGCGGTCATGGTCGGGCTCGCCGTCCCCCGGGACGGCGAGCATGGGCCGCGCACCGAGGCCGTTGGGACCGTGGAACGGTACGGGCTGCTGCTCGTCCCGGTGTTCTTCGTGTCAACCGGCCTCCAGATGTCCACCGACGGGCCGGACGGCTTCTCCTGGCTGACCCTCGCCCTGGTCCTGCTGTTCGCCACGGCGGCCAAACTGGGCGGCGGTTACGCGGGTGCGCGTGCCGCACGGTTACCGGCCGGGACGGCGCTCCGCTTCGGGGTGCTGATGAACACCCGGGGCCTGACGGAGATCGCCGTCCTCCAAGCCGGCCTGTCAGCCGGAATCCTCTCCTCCGGGCTCTTCCTCTCACTGGTACTGATGGCGCTGGTGACCACGACCGCCACCGGCCCGCTGCTGTCGTACGCGGACCACCGCCACCCCGACACTGGCATCCCGCCCCGCCTCGCGTCGGAGGAGCTGTCCCATGACAACACCTGACACGGCCGCCCCGCGGGGAACGACCGCGGGTGGAGGCGACTTCAGGGCGCTGATGTCCCTGTTTCCCACCGGCGTCGCGGTGATCAGTGCCCTGGACGGCGCCGGCCGCCCCTGGGGGATGACCTGCTCGTCCCTGTGCAGCGTCTCCCTCGACCCGCCCACGCTCCTGGTGTGCGTGCGCAGCGGTAGCCCCACCCTGGACGCACTGCGACGCACCGGGACGTTCAGCGTCAACCTGCTGCACCACTCTGCCCGGGATGTCGCGGAGCTCTTCGCCTCCGGTGACCCGGACCGTTTCCACCGGACCTCCTGGCATCTGCCCGACACTGCGGCCGGCGGCCCTCACCTGCGCGACGCCGCGCACGCCGTGGGCGACTGCCGGGTCGACGGTGTGCGGCAAGTCGGCGACCACACTGTCGTCTTCGGCCGGGTGGACCGAGTCAGCGTCGACGCCGATCCTCAACGCGCTCCGCTGCTGTACGGTTTGCGCCGGTACGCGGCATGGCCGTCGGGCGGTAGCGTGGCGGACCCCGGCCGGTTCCGGCGGGGGCCACTCGACGAGGAGTGACATGGCGCAGCCCAAGGAGTCCACCGATGTCCAGTCGCCCGAGGAGGTGCTCCGCACCTCGGGCGTACCGTTCACGGTCCTTGACCACGTCCCGATCGTGGGACAGACGGACGCCGAGACCAAACTCGGCCTCGCCACCGAACAGTTACTGAAGACCATGGTCTTCAGGACGGCCGACGGCGGCTTCGTCCTTGCCGCCCTGCCCGTCACCGGCCGCGTCCACTACGGCCGCCTGGCCCGCGCGGCGGGCATCTCCCGCTCGAAGCTCCGCCAGGCCGAACCCGACGAGTTGAGCCTCCTAGGCATGGAAGCAGGCGGCGCGAGCCCCGTATGCGCCCGGCCCGACGTCGTAACCGTCTTCGACGAGTCGGTGACCCGCATGGGCACCGTCTACTGCGGCAGCGGACGCGCGGATCGCACGGTGCGGATCGAGGCGGCACAGCTGATCGAGTTGGTGAAGCCGAAGATCGAGCAACTGTCCGCGTGAACCGTCGAAGGCGGTGCAGACCGGCTTCCGGCCCGCACCGCCTTCCGTACATCCGCCTCAGCCGTCCAGCCGCCCCGGCGCGAACGGCTCCGCTCCCGCCGGACAGCGCCCCGACATCAGATGCTCTGTCAGCAGCCGGGCCGTGCCGGGCGCCAGGGGCATTCCGTCGATACCGAAGCCGGTGAGCAGCCACAGCCCCGGTGCGCCGGGCGCCGGGCCGACGACGGGCAGGCCGTCAGGGGACATCGGACGCACTCCCGACCACGCAGCCCGCACCGGCGTCTTGGCCAGCACCGGGGCGTGCCGGGCGGCTGCCGCCGCGATCAGCGCCACCGCCTCCTCGCCATCCCGTACGTCGTCGGGCTGGAGCGCCGGCCCGCTGCTGGAGCCGAGCACCACCTCGCCGCCGGGCAGCGGCTGGAGGGAGAAGACGACCTGGGTGGCCGTGGTGGCGGGGGCGGCAACGTCGGTCAGCAGCGGCGGGCCGCTCCGCTTCAAGCCGACCGGACCGTGCCAGGTGGACTGCATGAGCGTGTGACGGAACACGGTGTCCGTGACCGGCGCAGTGCGCACCAGCCAGCCGCGCGCGCCGAAGACCGGTACGTCGCTCCCGGCCTGCTGGGCCAAGCTCCGCGTCCATGGCCCCGCTGCGAGAACCACCGCCCCCGCCGCCAGCGGCCCGGCGTCCGTGACCACACCCGTGACCTGGTCGCCGTCCGTCATCAGACCCCGGACCGGGGTATGCGTGCGGATCTCGGCGCCTGCGTGGACGGCCCGCCCGGCGAGGACCAAGGCGGCCAGCACCGGGTGCAGGGCGTGTGCCCCCTCGACCGCCACTGCGCCCGCGAGGTCGGGCGCGAGGCCGGGCTCCAAGTCCCGCAGTTCACCGGGGCCGATCTCTTGTGTCGGGAAGCCCGCGTCGGACAGAGCCCGGCCGTGGCCGCGGGCCCGGACCAAGCCGTCCTCGTCGCTCGCGACCAGCAGATAGCCGTGTGGACGGAACCGGAAGGACACCTCGCTGTCCCGCGCGGCCTCCTCGTAGAAGGCGATGGCCTCGGCGAACAGGCCGCCGCAGGCCGGCATCGGGCTCGGCAGCAGGCCGCCCTGGTTGCGGCCGGTCGCACCGCTGGCCAGGGCGCCGCGCTCCAGCAGCAGCACGCTCAGCCCCTCCCCGGCCAGCCGTTCGGCGACGGCACAGCCCGCGATGCCACCGCCGACCACGATCACGTCATGAGCCATGGGAACCGCTTTCTTCCAACGCGTGGATGGAGGTGGGGGAGTCGGAGGTGGAGCGCTGTACGGAGTCGCGGGCGATGCTGGACAGGAGCCCTGGGACGGTGTGCTCGATCTCCTCGACCCGCTCCGCGCACAGCGCGTCCGGCTTCTCGGTCCGGCTGGAGGCGTACGCCGGGTACAGGCAGTTGGCCACCAGGTCGTCGCACACCGCCCGTATCCGGCGTAGGAGTTGGGCGGCGACCTCGGCGGGCGAACAGGGCGCACGGAGGGTGAGGAAGTAGGTGTCGAACAGGATCGCCCGGACGTCGCGCGGCAAGGGACGGCCCTGGCCCGCGGCCGACTGGAGCAGCGAGGGCGCGTTGGGCACCAGCTTGAGGGCAGTGCCCTCGTGCACGGCCTCGTTGAGCGCACATTCCTCCAGCAGGCCGTCGGCCAGGCCCTCCCAGGCGGCGGGTAGCCGGCCCCGCAACAAGGCCCGTACGGGGCCGTAGTCGCGGGCCCACGCGCCGGTGAACGCGGGGTGGTGCAGAGCCATGCTCGGGCGGATGACCCGGTGGTAGACGTCCCGGGTGCACGACGCCGTGTACAACAGCATCGCCGAGTAGCCGCGGACCAGACGGGCCGCCGAGGCCACCTCGTTCGACGGCGCCGGGGCGGCGGCCCCCGCGGCCCGCCGTCCCAGTTCCTGCCACAGCATGAAGGTGAGCTGGTGGCCGGTGATCCACCGGAACCAGAACAACTGCTCGGCGGAGTCTGCCGCCCCCGGGCCGGTCGAGGGCCCCAGCCCCGGGGACGGATCCGGGCCGAGCAGCTCCGCGTACCGCCGGGTCAGTTGACCGTCACCGCTGCTGTGTACCGGGTCGGTCGGCAGTACCAGGGGTTCGAGTCCGTAGGCGCGGCCGCCGAACTCGGTGACGCCGGCCTCCAGCAGGCCGGTGGTCGAGGTGCTGTCCAGCGCGCTCACCGTCCCTCGGCCTCCGCCGGTATATGGGTGAACTCGTACTCCAGCCCGTTGACGTCGTAGACATAGAAACTGCTCACCCCGTCGGAGTCCACGACGATCTCGGTGGGGGGCTCCGGGCGGGCGAACACATAGCGTCCGGAGGCGTACAGCCGTTGCCAGCGTTCTCGCCATTGCCGCAGTTCCTCCGCCGTCGCGGCGGTCATGCACACGTGCTGGAACTGGAGCGTGTCCGGATGCGGGCGGGTGTAGGCGGCGGAGCGGGTGAACACATGGAAACGGATGCCGGCGGCGACCACCTCGGTCAGCCGGGTGATGCCGGGCAGCCGGTCGCGGGTCAGGTCGGAGAAGGTGTCGAGGGACCAGGCGACGATGCCGCCGAAGAACGCTGTGTACCACGCGACACAGTTGTCGAGGTCGGCCGTCTCGACCGCCAGGTGATGCAGTCCGGCCCGCAGGGTGGTGCCGGGCAGTGGGGTTTCGTCCACAGAGAGGGACACGGGTTCGGAGATCCTTTCCGGTGGTTCATCGGGCGATCGCGTACGCCTGCCCGCCGCGCGGCGACGCTGCTGCGCGCAGCAGCCCGTCGCCCGGTTCGACACCCACGGCGCACACCTTGCCCAGCGACCAGTCCGGGACGGACACCAGGGCATGCCCGCGGCGGGTGAGGTCCGCTGCGGCCTCGTCGGCGCGGCGGCTCTCGATTCGAACGGTGAGCGGCCGGTGGGTTCGGGGCATGAACGAGGACGGGACGTGCTCGGAGTGGAAGGCGAGGGTCTCGACGGCCTGTTGGAGGTCGAGACCGAAGTCGACGTGGGCCAGGAAGAAGCCCAGCGTCCACTGATCCTGCTGGTCCCCGCCCGGCGTGCCGAACGCCAGCCGGGCCCGCCCCTCGCCTACGACGAGGGTGGGGCTCAGCGTCGTACGGGGCCGTTTGCCCGGTGCCAGGGAGTTGGGGTGCCCCTCCTCCAGCCAGGCCATCTGGCCCCGCGTGCCCAACGGGAAGCCGAGCCCCGGGACCACCGGGGAACTCTTCAGCCAGCCGCCGCTGGGCGTCGCGGCCACCATGTTGCCGTCCCGGTCGGTGACCGTCAGACAGCAGGTGTCGCCGCGAGCCTCGGTCGCCGCCACGACGGGGGGAACGACGGTGGGCAGCCCGTCGTACAACTGCGCCTGCCAGTACGGTCCTTCCGGTGGCTCCTCCCGGTCCAGGGGCGGGATTCGAGGCGGCCTGCCGTCCGGTGCACCGGGCCGCAGACGATCGGAGGCGTGGTCGCCGACCAGGCGCCGGCGGTCGTCGGCGTAGGCAGCCGACAGCAGCGTGGACAGGGGTACGTCGGTGAAGTCCGGGTCGCCGTACCAGGCTTCGCGGTCCGCGTAGGCGAGCTTGGCGCACTCTATGACGGTGTGCAGGTGGTCAGCACTGTCCAGGCCCATGGCCGAGAGGTCGAAGCCCTCCAGCAGAACGAGTTGCTGCAGGAAGACCGGGCCTTGCGACCAGGGGCCCGGCTTGTGTACCTCCAGGCCCCGGTAGGCACGGCTGACGGTGTCCTCCGCGCGCGGCTCCCAGCGGGCGAGGTCGTCGCCGGTGAGGAAGCCCCGGTGACGGCGGCCGGTGGCGTCCAGGACGTCGCTGCGCATGTGGGTGTCGACGGCCTCCGCGACGAAACCGCCGTAGAACGCATGGTGGGCGGCACGTATCTGCGCTTCGCGGCAGGGTCCCGCGGCTTCGGCCTCCTTGAGGATGCGCCGGTAGGTCTCGGCCAGCGCCGGGTTGCGCAGCCGGGAGCCGGGCCGTGGTGGAGCGCCGTCGACCAGGTAGGTGCGGCCGGACTCCGGCCACTGGTCGCGGAACAGCTCGGCCAGGACGCCGATGGCCTCGGCGGCCTTCGGCAGGACCGGGTAGCCGTCCGCCGCGTAGCCGACGGCGTACCGGAGGACCTGCGCGAGATGCAGGGTGCCGTGTTGCTCCAACAGTTTCAGCCAGGCCCCGAACGCGCCTGGGACGGTGGCCGGGAGCAGTCCGGAACCGGGAATCCGGGGCAGGCCCAGGGCCCGGAACGCCTCCGGCGTCGCCGCCTGGGGCATCGGGCCCTGCCCGCAGATCACCTGGACGCGTCCCGAGGCCGCGTCGAAGAAGAGTATCGGGACGTCACCGGCGGGCCCGTTCAGATGGGGTTCGACCACCTGGAGGACGAAGCCCGTCGCGGCGGCGGCGTCGAAGGCGTTCCCGCCCGCCTCCAGGGTCGCCATACCTGCCGCCGAGGCCAGCCAGTGCGTCGAGGAGACCGCGCCGAAGGTGCCCCGCAACTCGGGACGCGTCGTCACGACCGCGCCTCAGGCCGAGACAGCGGGCGTCGGCAGGTCGCTCAGGCTCCCCGCGATCTGCTCGTCCGTGACCACCGGGTTCTCCAGCGTCCCCGCGAGGAAGGAGTCGAAGGCGGCCAGGTCGAAGTTGCCGTGCCCGGATATGTTGAACAGCACGACCCGCTCCTCCCCGGCCTCCCGCGCGGCCAGCGCCTCGACGAGCGCCGCCTTCAGGCCGTGCGACGACTCGGGGGCGATGACGAAGCCCTCGCTGCGCGCGAAGCGGACCGCCGCGTCGAAGACGTCTGTCTGTGCGAAGGCCCGCGCCTCCACCAGACCGTGCTCCTTCAGCAGGCACAGACTGGGCGCGTCGCCGTGGTAGCGCAGGCCGCCGGCGTGGATCGAGCCAGGAATGAACTCGTGGCCGAGGGTGTGCATGTACAGCGGCGGTGTCAGACCGGCGGTGTCCGGGTAGTCGTAGGCCAGCTTGCCCCGGGTGAGAGTGGGGCATGCCTCGGGTTCGGCGGCCACGAACCGGGTCCGGGGGCGGTCGCCGCTGAGCCGGTCCTGGAGGAACGGGTAGGCGAGACCGGCGTAGTTGGAGCCGCCGCCGACACAGCCGATCACGACGTCGGGATACTCTCCCATGATCTCCATCTGCTTCTTGGCCTCCAGACCGATCACGGTCTGGTGCAGCAGCACGTTGTTCATGATGGAGCCCAGCGCGAACTTGGTGTCGTCCCGGCTCAGCGCGTCCGCCACGGCCTCGCTGATGGCGATGCCGATGCTGCCGGGCGAGTCCGGGTTCTCGGCCAGGATCCGGCGCCCCGCCTCTGTGCGCTGCGTCGGCGAAGCGAAGACCTGGGCGCCCCAGCTCTGCATCAGCGACTTGCGGTAAGGCTTCTGCTCGAACGATGCCCGGACCATGTAGACGTTGACCTCAAGCCCGAACAGTGCGCCGGCGAACGACAGCGCCGATCCCCACTGTCCCGCCCCGGTCTCCGTCGTCAGCCTCCGCACGCCCTCCTCGGCGGCGTAGTACGCCTGGACGACGGCGGTGTTCGGCTTGTGAGAGCCCGAGGGGGACACGCCCTCGAACTTGAAGTAGATGTGCGCCGGGGTGTCGAGCACGCGCTCCAGCCGTTCCGCACGGACCAGTGGGGAAGGCCGCCAGATCTTGTAGACGTCGCGCACCCGCTCCGGGATCTCCACCCAGCGGTCCTGGGTGAACTCGTGCTCGATGACCTTGTGCGGGAGCAGGTCGACCAGATCACCGCGTTGCAGCGGGGCCATCGTCACCGGGTTGAGCGGACCAGGGAGAGGTGCGGGCAGATCGGGGAGGATGTTGTACCAGCGGTCGGGCAGATCGGTCTCGGAAAGCAGGACTCGCTTCAACACCGGTGGTTCCCTTCGAGAGCCGGGCCATTCCTGCTACGGGATCTTAAGAGCAGGGAAAGTCGACCAGCCTCGCCTTTTCTGCTTGTTCGACGGAAACGCGCTCCGCAGATCGGACTAGGCCGAAAGAAGCACGACACTCGCCGGGCGGACATGCAGACTCACGGGGGAAGGCTGCCAGGCGTGAGATGGAGGGAAGGCATGGCCGTTGCTGACGAGCAGGCCGTACGGGAACTGGAGGAACGCCGTTTCCGTGCCATCGTGGAAGGTGACCTCGACGATTTCCGAGACCTTGCTCATCCCGATCTCTCCTACACGCATTCGAGCGGAACCCTGGACACGCTCGATTCTTTCCTGGAGAAATGTGAAAGTGCGTATTTCGTCTACCACTGCATCCATCACGTCACGGACAGACTGACCGTGGTCGGTGACACCGCCGTGGTGATGGGCGATATGCGCGTGGACATGACGGCAGGCGGGGTGCGGAGGGAATTAGCCAACCGTTCGCTGGGGGTGTGGGTCCGGGTCGAGGGGGAGTGGAAGGTTCTGGCCCATCAGGCCACGGCGAAGCGGTAGGGGCGAGGCGGTACGGGAGGCGGCGGGCGGAGTACGACGCCGCGTTCGAAAGTGCTGCCGCGCCAGGGGCCAGGAGCCCCGTCGCGGACCACGGCGGCCAGGACGATCCGCCCGCCACTTGACGGCCGGCGGCCAAAGCGGCCGCTGCGTCCCACCCGGTGGTGGGCATGGTCACCGAACCCGTTGACACGGGCCGAGTCGCGGTGTCGCGGCGGTACGGCGGTTCCGCACCAGCACCCAGTGGCGGGAGATGCCCGGCGAGTTCGGCCCGTGGCCGACGGTCTATGGCCGCTTCCGGGTGTGGAGGGACGTCGGGGTCTTCACCGCGTTGTTCGAAGGCCTGATCGCCGAGGCCGCTTGCCAGGGACGGACGGACTTGTCGATCACCCCCTCAAACTGATCCCGCAGCCGCTCGGGATACGGCCCATACTCGCCTATCGGCATGAACGGATCGATCAACTTCGCCTGACTGTCGGTGAGTTACCTGCGTGTCGTGATCGCCTTCGTACCGGATCGCCCTTCCCGGGGGGACCCGGATCGCAAGATGACCACGACATCACACAGGCGGGATGGTTCACCGTGATCGGAAGGCGGCTTGTGGGACGCGCGCACGCGAAACGGCTGGTATTACTGGGGCATGCAGGAAGAGACCGCACGCTCCGCGATCGACACGTTCATCTCCGCGTTCAACGCCTCGGACGACAGCTATGTGACTGCCCTGCTCTCCCAAGCCCTGACTTCAGACGTGGTCTTCTGGGGACCGTTGGGTCGCAGCGAAGGAATCGCGGCGGTTGAGCGGTTCGTGCTGGACATCCGGCGCCACCCGGCGGGGACCGGCACGATGGTGCGCTGCTCAGCGGTGGACATGCCTGACGAATGGGCCCGGTACCGGTGGGTCTTCACCACGCCTGATGGAGGCCCCCGCCTGGCGGGAACGGACGTCGTCCATCTGCGACGGAGCCTCATCGACCAGGTCATCGTCTTCGCGGGGGAGATCGAGCCGTCCGCCTCCTGAGTCGTCTGTCGCTGCCCTTCTCCCAGACTTGCCCCCTTCGGCGCTCGGGAGCTGTGGTTCGCAGTTGGTCAGGCGGCGGTGTTGAGGGGCGTCCGCCACAGCGAATGCTCTTATCGCTGCGGATGCGGGCGCGCTCCTTGCGTTGGGCGACGAGCACGTCGGGGTGGCGGGCGTTGGTGTCGTGCCAGCGCAAGTAGCAGTGCAGGGACTGGGTTTGGGCAGGGTGGCCGCGGTAGTGTGAGTTGGCCAGGGGGACGGCGCAGTCGTCCGCGTGCACTCGCCAACGGGTGCCCGGCCGCAACGACTCCGACGACACGTCGAGCGGGCCCGCGAGCTGTCCCCGCACGCGCACGCCACCGTCTCGCGAGGGCGATGGTGACCTGCTTGCCCGCGTAGGATCATCGCGGACACCAACGAGCCGGCGGGCCGTACGGTTGTCCGCGCCCGCAGGGGCGCGCGTAGTCGGGAGAGCGCCTCGGACGGCTATCGCCGCGCGCTCGCCGCGCACCAGGAGGTGGCCCCGGTGCCGCGGGTGGGCCCGCATATCGCGGAGGCGATGGAGTGGCAGACCGTTGTGATGCGGGAGCTGTCCCGCCGGGCGTTCCCCGAGACCGATGTCGTGGTGGGCAGCCCGCCCGGTGGGCGACCTGATCGCGGTTTCAGGCTCATGCGGAGCGGATGGAGAGGGTGGACGGGCTGGGGATTGCCGTCTTCTGGGTGGGGAGGACACCGTCGGCGAAGGTGGCCGCGCTGGTAGAGCTGGCAAGGGCGCTGTCGGTGGGCGAGATGAAAAACATCGCCGGGCCCCGCCGCACCGCGATGACCGTGTGCCTGCTGGCGCAGGTGCTTCGGCGACTGCGACACCGCCACCCTTCACATCCCGCCCGGCCCGTACGACAGCGCGCTTCACCTTCCTGCGGGCGGTGTCTGACAGGCGGGGACAGCCGGGGACTGGCGGCCGATCGAAATGCAGCCGGAACAGGCAATCGCAGGCATCTTCGCTCGACGGGACCGCAGAAGTGCGCGTGCGTAAGGGCGGATCGGCTGGCCTGAGCCAGTCCTACCGGCTGGAGGGAACCACCGGCCCCCGGGCGATCAGGACGTCGGCTTCGCGGCGCCAGCCGAGGGAGGAGTAGAGGCGCTGGCCTTCCCGGCTGGCGATGAGAAGACCGGTACGGGCGCCCTGGGCCACAGCGGTCTCAGTCAGGGCGCTCATCAAGGCGCGGCCCAGGCCGCGTCGCCGGTGCGCCGGGTCCGTCTCGATGCGATCGGCGATCGCATCGGCGCCGACCACGGCGATGGTGCCGCGCGCCGCCACCTCTCCGGAGGAATCATGGAGGGAGGCAACCGTGACTGGTCCCTCCGTGTGGACCTCGCGCTCGTACTCCGCGGTGGGCGCGTGCTGCGGGTGCCTGGTCAGATCGGTCGTCATGAGCCACTCTGACCGGTGGAGCAACTCCAGTCCGGCCGCACTGACGACGGCTTCGACAGTGACTGGGTGCAGTGTGGGTACCGTGAGCCAGGTGGTCTGCCTCGCGGCGGCGACAGTTGCCGCCAGCCGTGCCAAGGACTCGGGCTCCTCGTCCGCTCGCAGCGCGAACACCTCGACCTCGCGGCCGGGTTGGTCGCACTTGGACCGCAGTCCGTCCCCGACGGGCTCGACCGGCATGGCCTCGGGCAGGGAGCGAGCCACGGTCCAGCCTTTCAGCCAGCGTCGTATCAGTTCTGGTTCGATCTTCGTCATCCGGCGATTAGAGCATGACCTCAATCGGTGGACGGGCGCATAACCATCCCCCGTCGGCCGCCGCCCGGTGACGCCGTCCTCCATTTGTCGGTCGGTCGGAAACCGGCAATAGCCTAGGGCCGTGAGATGTCTTTCAGAGGACAGGGACGGACCGCACGTTACCTGACCTGTCGATTACCTTCCGTGAAGGGCTTGGTCGGCAAGCGCCTCCTTCACGACTGCCGATGGCTGTCTCCCGACCGCCGGGCCGCGGATCGCGCGGCCGGTCACCGGTCGCGCGGCTGCGCCTCGCCGGTGTCGTCGGCGGTCGGCCCGGGGTCCGGTACCGGCTCGGCTCGTCAGTACAGGCCGCTCGTGTTCTCCCGGTAGGTATTGTCAAGGATGTCGTCGAGGAACGATCCGAACCCCGACCGGAGACTCAGGCCCTTCCCCGGCTCATAGGCGAACAGGCCGGGACAGACGCCCTCGTCGAGGCTGCTGTCCACGAAGAGGGCGTACGAGAAGCGGTCGGGCTTGGCCCCGCCGCTCGGTGGCTGGCGCACCACGCGGTGAGCCACCGCGGCCACGGGTGTGGCGGTGCGCCGGGTCAGGATCTCCATCGCGCAGCCGAAGTTCACGATGAAGGTGCCGGGAAGCGGGTCGATGGGGTGCCAGGCACCGTCCCGGTCCACTTCGAGTCCGCCCTCGGTGGAGCGCAGCACTGTCACCCAGCCCGAGTCCTTGTGGATGTTCAGGCCCCGCGCGGCCACTTCCGGGCGGAAGTGGTTGAACGTCAGGGTGTGCGTGCCCCGGGGGGTCAGGCTGTGTCCGGTGGCCTCGTCCCAGAGGGCGCGCGGCAGGTCGAGGCGGGCGAGCACCGCGCGCTGGACGCCGACCGCGAAGTCGCGCATGTGCTGGGCCTGCCGCGCGAGTTCGGCCGGATAGACCTGGTCCCACCAGGCACTCTCGAGGAAGAACTGTTCGGTCTGGTCGGCGTCGCGGCAGAAGTAGCCCTGGTGGCGGCCGAGTCGCTCGGCCGTCCAGAGGCGAAAGCCCCGGTAGGGGTCCGGGCGCTCTCCGGCGGGGTCGGCCGGGTCGCGGGCGGGCAAGTAGAAGGAGCGGGCGAAGCGGTCCCCGGCCGACAGGTCCAGGCCGGCGGGCCGGCGCACGTAGAAGAAGCCGTCCCGCAGGGCGCGCCGGAAACCGTCCTCTGCGGTGAAGCACAGCTCGCCGTCACGCAGTTCGGCCAGCTGCCAGCCGTGCAGCGGGAGGCTGTGCGGTTGTTCTGCGGCCATGTTCATACCCGGGAGTGGAAGTCGTAGCCAAGCCTGCCCGCCTTCTCCACCGAGAAGGCGCGGAAGCTCTGGTACTCGCGCAGCCTGCCCTCGGTGTCGTACTGGTAGAGAGGCATGTCGTAGCGGGGCCCCATGTAGACCGTGAACGAGGAGCGGTGTGCCGCGCCCGCGTCCGGGCGCAGTTCCGGCACCCGGTGGTAGACGGCCGTCACCGGCCTGGGGAGCTTCCTGGTGAGGATGCGGAAGGCGTCGCCGAGGTTGACGGTGAAGTGGCCGGGGCGTTCGCGCACCGGCAGCCAGCGGCCCTCGTGGAGGATCTCGTAGCCGGGCTGGTCGGTGCAGATGGTGGTGATGAAACCGCTGTCGGAGTGCTCGACGATCCCGGCGCGGTCGCTCAGGTCCGCACGGTAGTGGTTGACCGTCGTGTAGCACAGGCCGGTGCCCCGCGCGGCGCCGCCGGTGATGAGGTCGCGGTCGGCCTCGGGCACCCCCGCCGCGTCGAACGCGCCGCAGAGGACATCCAGGGTCAGCCGCCGCATGCGCCGCAGCACCGCGGTGACCTCGTCCGGCAGGTACTCCTGCCACAGGGAACTCTCCACCTGGAGCTGCTCGACCTGGTCGGGCCGGTCCTCGTAGCCCAGTTTGGAGGCGGGGTGGCCGTGCTCGCGGTGGCCCCGGTGGCGGTCGGCCGGGTCACCGGTCGTCGGCTGGTAGAAGGTGCGGCAGAAGTCGAGGCCGGCGCGGACGTCGAGGTCCGCGGGGACGGCGACGTGGAAAGCGCCGAGGTTGAGAGCCCGTTCGGTGTCGTCCGCGGAGGCGAACCGCAGGGTGCCCGCGGTCACCTCGGCGATCGGGAGGACGAGATGCGCTTCGTCCTGCCGCTTCGTCCGCTGTGCCTGCCGTGTCTGTGTCGTGTCCGTCATAGTGTGACTCCTGTCTGGTCGGTTACGACCGGTGCCGTGCTGGTGTCCCGGTCACAGCGAGCCGTCGTTGTCATACGTCCGGCTCACCTCCTGGGCGGCGAAGTCCGCGACCGACTGCACGGGGTGTGCCGTGCCGTCGTCGAGCCGGTAGACGGTGTCGTCGAGGGCCGAGTCGAGGAACACCACGTACGAGAGGCGGTCGGCCCGGCCCGCCGGGCGTTCGGTGGAGACCACGCCGTGCACGTTCGCGCGCACCGGTCGCGGCAGGGCGGAGGTGAGGACCTCCAGGGTGCTGCCGAAGTTCACGATGAAGTGGCCCGGTTCCGGGTCGACGGCGCCCAGCTCTCCGTCGATGAGCGCGAGGAGGCCCGGTTCGAAGGAGCGGAGCAGGGTGATCCACCCGGAGTCGCGGTGGAACTTGCAGCCGCGGGTCTCCTTCTGCGACCGGAAGTGGTTGAAGGCGAGCATCTGGTGACCGCCGTTGCCGGCGAGGCCGCCGGACACCTTGTTCCAGAGGTGCTGCGGCACGTCCAGGTACCGCAGCACCGCGCGCAGGACGGTGACGCCGAGGCCGGTCATCCGGTGGCCGAGTCCGGTGACCTCCGGCGGCAGCAGTGACCAGTTCGCTCGCTCGATGTAGAAGTTCTCCCACTGGTCGTGCTCGCGGTCGAAGTAGCCCTGGTAGGTGCCGGGGACGTCGACGTGGCGGTAGCCCCGGTAGGCGTCCAGTCCGTCGCCGGCCGGGTCCTCGTAGAAGTGCGCGGAGAACCGGTCCCCGGGGCCGGTGTCGAGGCCCTCGGGTATCCGCAGCAGGAAGAAGCCCATGGCCAGGGCGCGGTCGAAGCCGCCTTCGGACTCGAAGCGCAGTTCGTCCCCGTCGACCCAGGAGCGCTCGAGGTCCACCGGCGGGTAGGCGGCCCGGGCCTGCCGCTCGCCGGGCATGGGCGGCAGGGTGACCGGGGTCCGGGCGGTGGTGGGGTGGAAGGGGGCCCGCTCGGCACGGGAGTTGGCGGTGGTCATGGGGTCGGCTCCCTCGGGGATGCGGGGTCGCTCGGAGTGCCCGGGTCGGGCGGCGCGCCGAGGTCTGGCCGGATCGTGACGGTTCCCGGGGCGGCCGGGCGCGGCATGGACGCATGGTGCTTCAGCCGCAGGTCGGTGCCTTGCGTGGCGACCGTGTAACGGCCGTACAGCTCGGCCAGGACGACGGACTGCATCCGTACCGAGAACAGCCGGCCGGGGCACTTGCGGGGGTTGCGGTCAGCGTTGATCATGCTGAACGAGTTGATCTCGTACCGGCTGCGGGAGAGCAGCGAGGGCAGTGTCTCGCGGTCGGAGCGGACGATGGCCTTGATGTTGGCCGGGGCGAAGCGGTGCGGCTCGGGGAAGACGGCGGGGTCGCGGTTGGCCTGCCGCCGGTCCAGCCACATCATGGTGTCCGGCGGGAGGGTCACCTCGACGCCCCGGTGGCGCAGGGTGGTCGGCACGGTCGTACGGCGCCACAGCGCACTGGGGTTGCTGCCGCCGAGGCGTATGGCCTCCAGGACGGCGAGGTCGATGACGGACAGGGCCTTGTCCGTGCGTGCGGAGGTGTCTGCCGGCCGGTGCCCGGCCGGGCACCGGGCTCCGGTGCCCGGCCCCGTGCCCTGGCTGGCCTCCGCCACCACCGCGTCCTTGACCCGGGGGGTGGCCTCCACGTAGCCGATCGCCCACATCAGGCTGAGTGCTGTCGTGTCGTACGTGGCGACGATGACCGTGCCCAGTTCCTTGATCCGCGCGGCGTCGAGCGCAGCCACCGACCGCCGGGTGAAGGGCAGTTCCCACAGGGCGAAGTGGCGCCGGATCACGTTGTGCTCGGGTGCGTCGGCCAAGGCGTCGAAATTGTCGTTGAGGAGGTCGGACACGAACGGCACGATGACGTCGGCCTCGCGCATCGCCGCCGGGTTGTCGTTGCTGATGACGTCGGAGGCGAGGTCGAAGAAGCCGCGCACCACGCGGCCGTAGTCGGCGGAGTCCAGATACTCGGGCAGGGGCCGCTGCCTGAGGTCGAGGACGCCGGGGATCATGCTGTCCACGTACGCCGTCAGGGACAGCGTGAAGTCGTCGAGCGGGACGGGCCGGCCGGCCGCGCGGCCCAGGTGGTCCGCGGTGTACCGCCGGACGGCGGGTTCCAGGCCCCGCACGAACGTGTCGTTGCCGAGGGAGCGCTCGATCGCGGCCCGCTTGCCGGGGCGGCCCGGGTGGTCATGGGGCAGGGAGCCCATGAAGTCGCCGAACAGCCGGCTGTTCGCGTCGGTGGAGGGCGCGAGGACGCCGTCGGCGACGAGCGGCTCGTTGGTGATCTGGTAGACGGCGAGCCTCCGGCCCATCCAGAACGTGCACAGTCCCCCGCTCTCCTCGGCACGGGCGCTGACACCGGAGGCACGGAAGTAGTGCGAGGCGGGCTCCCCGCGCACCACGGTCGCCTCGTGGAACGCCGGAGCATGGCCGTGCAGCCGGCTCGGTCCGTCGTGGTGGGCGATGACGCCCGGGAAGGGCGCGCCCGGGGCCTGCGGCAGGGCGACGGTCCTGCCCGGGCGCGGGGCGGCGAGGCGGTCCGCCGGAACGCTCATGCCGTACCGCCTCCGCCCGGGCCGGCGGCCTTGGTGATGCCGAAGTCGGTGTGCCGGTCGGACCAGGTCCGCTCGTTGAACTCGCGCAGGAACTCCTCGGAGCTGCGCACCGGCGCGGCCGAGCCGTCCCGGCGCACCTGGTAGAGGTCGCCCGTGGCGGGCGGGTTGGCGAAGGCCGCGAAGGAGAAGCGGTCCGCTTCGCCGGGGGCCGGGGCGCACCGCCGCACCTGGTGCAGGATGGCTCGCACCGGGCGGTCGAGGGCCGCGGTGAGCAATTCGAAGGCGCCGCCGAAGTTCACCACGAAGTGGCCGGGCACGGGGTCTACGGGCACCCAGGCGCCGTCGACGGAGGCTTCCAGGCCGGGCTCCTCGTTGTAGAGCACGGTGACGAATCCGGTGTCCTTGTGCGGGGCGCAGCCCGGCTGGGCGCGCTCCGGCCGGTAGTGGTTCGCCGCGAACCAGTGGGTGCCGAGGCCGTCGACCGCGCCACCGGTGATCTCGCTCCACAGCGACGGTACGATGCCCAGTTCGGTCATCGCCTCGCGCAGCACCAGGAGCGTCAGCGCGCTCATGTCCTCGGCCATGGCGAGCAGTTCACGTGGAAAGTGCCGGGCGCGCCCGGGGCCGTCGATGAGCACGTGCTCGGTCTGGAAGTGCTCCCGGTCGAAGTAGACACCCGGCACGTCCTTGAAACCGCGGTACGCCCGGGTGGCTGCCGGTCCCTCGTCCGGCGTCCGGTGGAACTCGCGGCACAGGGTGATGCCCGGGCCCGGGTCGAAACCGGCGGGCACGGCGAGGACGAAGCAGCCGTCCCGCAGCGCCCGGGACAGGCCGTCGGGGGCGTCGAAGCGCAGACCGGTGCTTGTCACGGCGGCCCGCTGGAGGGTCATGGTGTCGACGGTCATCGGCGCACGCCCTTCGCGGTGGAGCGGTCATCGGGCCGTTCCGGCGCCATGGCGTCGGTCGGTGTGTGCGATGCGTCCGGCGTGTGCGGCACGTCCGTACCGGCGTAGATCTCGTGGTCGTTCTCGTCGATGAGTTGGCGCGAGCCGCAGACACGTTCGAGGCCGCTGCCGTGCAGGTAGCGGTAGATGCCCTCGTCCTCGCCGGGCAGGCAGCCGCTGGAGCTGAAGTGCCCGAAGCTGGACCGGTCGTCCTGCTGGCGGGCGACCCTGTGCATGATGGCGGCCACCGGCATGCGGCTGCCCGCGGTCAGGATCTCCATGGACAGGCCGAAGTTGACGACAAAACAGCCGGGGTCGGGTGCGACCGTCTCCCAGTGGTCCTCGCGGCTGACCTCGAGGCCGGGGGCGGTCGTCCGCAGCAGGGTGAGGAACCCGTCGTCTTTGTGGGAACTCAGCCCGATGTCCGGATGGGCGGGACGGTAGTGATTGAACGTCAGATGGTACGAGCCGGCGGCATGCGTGCAACCGCCGGTCGCCCGCCGCCACTCCCGCTCCGGTATGCCCACCGCGGAGAGGACGGAACACAGGGCCTGGCGCGAAAGCCGGGTGAGCGACTCGCCCAGGGCCGCAATCTCCGGCGGATACACGGCGTCCCAGAACCGGCGTTCGAGCAGGAACTGCTCGATCTGATTGATCCGCTGGTGGAAACCGAGCAGCGGATCACCGAAGCGGTCGCTGCCGATGTCGCGGAACCGGCCGTACGGCCCGACAGCCGGCCCCTCGTGGAACTGACGTGCGAACGCGTCGCCCGCCGCCACGTCGAGCCCGTCCGGGATCTCCAGGAGGAAAACGCCGTCCTGGAACGCCCTCTCGCGCGCCTCGGAAGAGCTGAATTCCAGCATCCCGCCGACCGTGCGAGCCTTTTCGAGACGTGCCTCACCGCGTACGGGACGGTCGGGTGAACGCTTCTCGTAGACGTCCTGGTATATCTTTCCCCGCCGTATCTCGGGTACCAGGTCACGCGTCTCTGCTGTCATGTTCACCGGCCTTTCAGGTGGAGGGACACCACGGCAAGTTCACGCAGCTCTCTCGGGGCCCCCGGGTGTTCGCCCTTGGATATTTCGGACAGGGTGCTGAACGATCCGGGGTACACCATGACCGGCAGCCCCTGTTCCTTGAGGCAGGCGAATATGGCGAACTCTTCCAGGAAGTAGTCGCTGGACATCCGGACGCGTTTTTCCCAATCACCCTCGCTGATTCCATCGGCTCGCTTCCGATGGTAGGCGTGACCGAATGATTCGACCGAGGACCGGAACGCTTCGTTCTCCTTGAAGAACGCCCGCAAGTTGTCGTGGAACTCGACATATCTCTCACCGGCCTGCACTTCGTCACAGGTCAGGACCGTGAAGTCGGTGCTCGCGCGGTACTCGTCGAACACCTCCGCAGAGGCCTGAACGAAGCTTCGGCCGAGCTCCAGCGCCCGTTCCGCGGCGCGGTCGGCAGCCAATCCCTGGGTCGACTCCAGGGTGAGCCGATGAATACTGTCACCGATGAGCACGGTGCATCGCCCGAACCTCCGGGAGATCCACTTGACCATGCTCGCGAGTTTAGGGGGAGTGAAGTTGCTGTTCTCCAGGCTTACACCGAGAAAACAGGTGTCGTGCTGCTCGAAGGTGCTTCTGCTCGACTCCGGAGAAACCGAGGCGATCTCCGCCTTGTAGCGCGTTCTGCGGGTGGGTGCTGCCCGGTTTTCCGCAGTAGCGGTCACCTGCGCGTTTAACGACATAACATCCGCCTGATCCGTGGGGGGGGGTGCGGGAATCACGTTCGTCTGCCGCCTGAAAATTACTAGCAGCAGGTTCAACGGGTAGCCAAGGCCCCGGGTGGGGATCAGGCCTCTGTGTCGCACGGCCGCTTTCCCCGGGCGTTTCACGGCAACTGACCAGGCACTTGTTCGATGTAGCTGACACGAACCCGGACCGGCCCCACGGAGGACGCCCTTTCAGGCACGCCGGCCACATTCGGCGAGCCGCGCGGTGGTGCCCGTCCGTCCGCGGGGCGCCGGACGCGCGCCGCTCAACTGGGAGTTCACCGTGGCGGGTGCCGGGAGCGGGACGCCACGCCGACGGGAGCGGCACGTACCCGGCGCGACCGCGGCATGACCGTTCGCAGTCGCGCTCGTGATGGCCGAATGCTTCTCGCACTGCGCGCAAAGGCCCACGTACTCGTTCTTCGACCTGTATTCCTCACATACGCTGACTTGCCCCTTACTCCGGTTCGAGCGGGGGCGGGTTGGCAAGTGCCAGGAGGTCGGTTACGGTGAAGCTGTTCCACCGCTCGTCGAGGCGAGGGCCCATGTGCGTCAGCCATGCGGCGGCCCCGAAGACGTAGCGGATCGGACTTCCCGTGGGGAGCCGTTTGCCGTCGGCCCCACTTCTTCCTCTCCCGTGGCGGCGCTCCGCGTCCGGAACGCTCCTCTGCCGCGACTCCTCCCCCCTGACCACCGGCGTCTCGTGCCGCCGCACGTCCGTGCGGCGGCGGTAAGGACCGCCCCGAAGAGGGCCGACCATGAGGAGAAGAGGACGATCGTGAGCAAGAGCACGACCTTGGGGGACGGCGTCGGCGGCGTAGCAGCGCCGTTCCACACCACCCGGCGCTGGGCGCTCGTCGCCATGTCCGTGGGTGTGTTCTGCATCCAGCTCGACTCGTTCGGCCTGAATCTCGCCCTGCCGCAGATCGGCCGTGACTTGCACGCGGGCGGAGACGGCCTGCAGTGGGTGATCAGCGCGTACCTGCTGTCCACCGGCACGCTGATGCTCGGAGCGGGACGGCTCGGTGACCTGTTCGGCCGGCGGCGGCTCCTGGTTGCGGGACTCGTCATGTTCGGCGTGTCCTCGCTGGCCTGTGCGCTCGCCCCGACCCTGGCCGTCCTCGTGGGCGCCCGGGTGGCCCAGGGCGCGGGGGCCGCGATGATCATGCCGGTGGGGCTGTCCCTGCTGACCAACGTCTACCCGGCTGAGCTGCGGGGTCGTGCCACGGGTTGGGCCCTCGGCATCGGCGGGATCGCCACCGCCTGCGGTCCGTTCATCGGCGGCGTCCTGACCGAGTCCGTCTCCTGGCGTGCCGTGTTCTGGCTCAACGTCCCGCTCGCCGTACTCGGCGCGGTCTGCGCCTCGCGTACGGCAGAGAGCTACGACACCAGCGCGCCCCGCAGCGTCGACTGGAGGGGCCTGGCCGCCGCCACGGCCGCGCTCGCCGCGCTCTGCGTCGTCATCGACCGCGGACCGCGCTGGCCGTGGCCCGCCCTGCTGGCGGGTGCGGCCATCACGGCGGTCCTGCTGATGCTGTTCGTACGGCGTGAGCGGGCCGCCTCCCACCCTCTGGTGGAGCTGTCCCTGTTCCGCAATGGCCCGTACATGGCGCTGACCCTGGCCGGTGCCGCGGTCAACACCACGACCGTGATGTTCCTGTTCGTCGTTCCCCTGACGCTCCAGGGCCAGTGGGAGCTGTCGGTCGTCCTCGCGGGCACCGCGTTCCTCGCCCCCGCGTTGACCATGGCCCTCGCCGGGCCGATCGCCGGGCGGGTGCCGCCGCGAGCCGCGGTACGGCTGATGGCGGGCTGTCTGTGCGGGGGGGCGCTGGTTCTGGCGTGTCTCGCCCGGGCCTCTTCCCTCTCCTTGTACGTGGCCGTGGCCACCGTGGGCGGTGCGGTTCTCGGAGTGGCCAACTCGCTGACGCTCATCGCCACCCAGGCGGTGATCCGCCCGGAGCGGGCCGGAGAGGCGTCCGGGGTCACCAAAACCGTCATCACCGTGGCCGCCGGCCTCGGTGTCGGACTGGCCGGGGCCGTCACCGACCAGGACCACGGGGTGGGTTCGGAAGCGGCCGCCGACACGGCGCTTCTGATCACCGCGGCGGGTTGTCTGGCGGCGTGCCTGGTCCTCACGGTGTGGAGCAGCCTACGGGAGGGCGTGGTGCGGGCCGGGTCGGGGAAGTCGGAGGGCTGACCCGGTGCCGTGGACGGTCCCTCGCGCGGTCGTCACCGGCCTGGGGAATCCGTGGCGCCGGCCTCAGGCCTGCCCGCCCGCGAAGCGACGGCCCTCCAGCGGTCGCCGGGGCCCGGACCGCAGCCCAGCACACCGGTGCGGCGGCGGTGGTCCCGTATCGGTGAACGGACACCGGACACCGGGCGCCGTTGCCGGGTAGCGTCGGCCCTCGACCGGCTCAGCGGACGGAGTCCGGCGGACACGGTGAGTACCAGGGATGGCAGGCGATTCTTCGGTGCAGGGCGGCGGGATGCCGTGGCGCGCACTGCTCGCGTCATCGGCCGCCGCGGACGGCGCGGTGTGTGCGCGGACTGGTCCGGTCGTACGGCGCGTACGCCGCTGACGCGCCCCCGGCGCCGACGGGTCTCCCCGTCGGCCCGGACATCTACCGGCGCGTCCACGCGAACTGGGCCGGGGAGATCCGCCCACAACCCGACATCAGCAAGGTCCCCACCCATACTGACTTCGGCTTGTCAGGGTGAGGCCGGTTCGTCGAGGGCCAGGCCAGGCCGGTTCCGGCTATGAAGCCGTCGAGGGTGTCTGGCCGGTACTGCAGGCGCTTGAGTCTGTTGCGTACAAGTGCTTCGAGTCGGTCCAGGGCGACGACGGCGAGGTTGGCCAGGCTGCGCTTGCGCTCGAACTTGGCTTGCCCCTCCAGCTGCCGCCGAGTCGACCCACTGGAGATCGCCGACGCCGTAACCGTGCCGAGAACGCCTACCCTTGCACCGAGTAACGCCGCAAGTCCCTGGTCCACACGCGGGATTGTCCACCGGATGCGTAGTCCTGAAAGCGGGTCCTGCCGTCAGGTGGTCGGGACCCCGGTTCTCCGTATTCGCGAGCGAGGGTTTCGGCCGCCAGCGTTGGTGACCCGCTCCAGGTCACCACAGCCCGTCTCGCGTCCGAGGCTGGAGGAGGCTGGAGCCGATGTGCCCCTGGTAACCACACACAGTCACCGGCAGGGCGGGTCCCACGAGGAACTGGCGACAGTCGAATAGGCGAGCCCACCAGTATCAACCCCCGTGAGTCCCTCGAGTTCACGCAAACTGAGGGGTTCTCGGTGGGAACTCAAGGGTCTGTCGCCTTGATGTCAGAGGCCCTGCTCCTGCCCCCGATCGCCATGCCCCCGGCAGTCCCGCTGCGCACCCGCGTCGCCCCGCTTACCGACGGCCGCATCGGGTTGACCCTGTTGACCACCCTCCTCGTCTACACCGGCCTGTACACCGTCTACTCCTTCATCGGCGAGAGCCTCGATCGCGCCACCGGCGGCAGCGGCATTACCCTCGCCGCGCTGCTGTGCGTGTGGGGCCTGGCTGCCACCGCGGGAACCCTTGGCTCGGGCGGCCTGATCGACCGCTTCGGCAGCCGCCGCATCATCAATGCCGCGATCACCGTCGCCGCAATCGACTTCGCACTGCTGCCGTGGATGAGCGCACACCTGACCTCCACCATCGCGACACTCCTGGTCTGGGGCGTGTGCGGATGGGGACTCCTCGCACCGCAGACCCACCGCCTGATCACCACCCTGCCGGCAGCGGCACCTCTGCTCACCGGCCTTGCCTCAGCCACGGTCTAAATCGGTGTCTCGGTCGCGCCCCTGGTCGGGCAAGCTGGGATGGCGCGGTTCGGCGCCCACTGGCTAGGCGTTGTCGGTGCCGTCTTCATCGCGCTCGGCCTCGGTGCGGCTGAAGCGGCGCACGCCGTCATCCGTCGACGTGCGCCGCAGAACGCACCCTCAGCACAGACGCAGCCACTGCCGTCGTCGAAGTAGCGCTCTGCCTCAACACCCCGGAAAGCAAGGACTGAGCTTTTCAGCGTTGCCGCTCTGTGGTGAGGACGGTGGCGGCGCTTGACGAGAGCCGGTTCGGACCGCAGCGGGCGTGGCGGAAGATCCGCCACGCCTTGAGCTTCGCAACGCTTCGTTCAACTGGCGCCCGGGCTGCCGACAGGGCTCTGTTGACTGTCCGCTGGGTCGGGGTGAGCTGCCCGAGGGGCGGGCGTCTGACCGGTGGGGTCGCCCAGGGGCCGGCTCCGATGTAGGCGCGGTCGGCGAGGACGGAAACGCCCTGGCGTTCGCAGATCCGGATGATGCGGTGGGTGCGGGCCGCGGTGAGGTCGTGGGTGCGGCCGGGCAGGGCGGGCGAGATCCACAGCAGGTTGCCCGAGGGGTCGGCGACGACCTGCACGTCCGGTCCGTGCCGGCGGTGCTTCTGGGAGAAGTCAGCCCGGCTGTCGCCGACGCGGTCGCACTCGGCGAGTGTGCCGTCGAGCAGGACGTGGTCGGGGTCGCCCCCGCAGGATCCGCAGCAGTCCGGGCGCCCGGTGGGACAGGTGGCCGATGACGGCGGTGGCATAGGCGTGAGCGGTGCCGACGGATATGCCGAAGCCCGCGGCGATCTGCATGAGCGGGTCGTGCCGAATGACGCCGGCCTGGACAAATCCCTCCGTTGCGACCGCATCATGATCAAACGGTAAGGGGAGAGTCCCCCCATTACCTTCTTGATCGGCCCCGCAATGGGGTTCCCGGCCTCCGGGCCCGGCATGACTGGTCCCCCCTGTTGACCATGATCTGGGGGGTGGTGTCACCGGTTCCGGAGGCACTGGTAGACCGCTGATTAGGGGCATGACCACCGGTTCCCCCGAGGGACTTGGGAGGCTCTTCGTCATGTGGATGCCGGCAGCTGGTGCCGCAGGTGAGGCCGGGACGCTCGACCGGAGGACGCACGTGATCGACACCAGTGACATCGGCGCCTTCCTCGGCCTGGACGTCGGCAAGGGCGAACACCACGCCACCGCCGTCACCCCGGCCGGGAAGAAAGCCTTCGACAAGCGGCTGCCCAACAGCGAACCCAAGCTGCGGGAACTCTTCGAGAAGCTGCAGGCCAAGCACGGCACCGTGCTCGTGGTCGTCGACCAGCCCGCCTCCATCGGCGCCCTGCCCCTGACCGTCGCCCGGAACGCGGGTTGCCAGGTGGCCTATCTGCCAGGTCTGACCATGCGGCGGATCGCCGATCTCTACCCCGGCGAGGCCAAGACCGACGCCCGCGACGCGTTCATCATCGCGGACGCCGCCCGCGCGATGCCGCACACGCTCCGCGCCCTCGAGCTGGAAGACGAGACCGTCGCCGAGCTGGAGATGATTGTGGGCTTCGACGACGACCTCGCCGGTGAGGCGACCCGCATCAGCAACCGGCTGCGAGGCCTGCTCACCCAGATCCATCCCTCGCTGGAGCGGGTCCTGGGCCCGCGCATCCAGCACCCGGCCGTGCTGCTGATGCTCGACCAGTTCGGCTCGCCCGCCCAGTTGAGGAAGGCCGGGCGCCGCAGGCTGGTCAATCTGATACGGGCCAAAGCCCCGCGGATGGCCGAGCGTCTGGTCGACGACGTCTTCACTGCGCTCGACGAACAGACCGTCGTCGTTCCTGGCACCGACGCTGCCGCGCTGATCGTCCCCAGCCTCGCCAACCAGCTGAAATCCGTGCTCGACCAGCGCAAACTCCTTGCCGCCCGGATCGAGGAACTGCTGGAGGCCCCCCCTCTTTCCAAGGTCCTGACCTCCATGCCCGGGATCGGGGTCAGGACCGGAGCCAGGATCCTCATCGACGTCGGCGACGGCAGCAGTTTTCCCTCCGCCGCCCACCTCGCGGCCTACGCAGGACTCGCCCCGGCGACCCGAAGCTCCGGATCCTCGATCCGGGGCGAACAACCCTCCCGGCGAGGAAACAAGCAGCTCAAGCGGGCCTTCTTCCTTTCCGCGTTCGCGGCCCTGGCCGACCCCGCCTCCCGCGCCTACTACGACAAGAAGATCGCCCAGGGAAAGCACCACACCCAAGCCCTCCTCTGCCTCGCAAGACGCCGAGCCGACGTCCTCTTCGCGATGCTCCGCGACGGCACCTTCTACGACCCCCAACCCGCCCCCACGGGTTGACGAAACCCATAGGGGCCCCCCCGGGGAACGGGAGTTGGCCTCGATATCGGGCATACGGACGGTCCCGCCCCTGCCGGACTGGTGGCTGCGCCGACAAAGTGATCGTGTGCATGACCTGCTGCGGTATCGGTGGCCCCGGCGCGGACCGAGGGACGTCGACGATCAGGGCAGCGTTCTGCGGGAAGTGGTGGCCCTGCTTCCCGCGCTGGTCGGCCGGGTCAGGCAAGTCCATCACGGCAGCTCACAGGGGGACGGCTGTCCGGGCCGACGAGGCGCCCGTGATCCTTCTCTCGCGCGATCCGCCGAATTCCCCCGGGCGGTGACCCCGGAAAGTGGCGTGCTCGGTCTGCCCGCCGTAATTGGAGTAGACCACTCCGTCGGCGCACGGTCGGTAGAGCAGCCAGGGGCGGCCGGCTCGGCGAACCCGGGGCCAGCGAGGCCCTGGTCGCCGACCGTGCAGCATCCTGGCCGCCGATGAGCAGCTGGCACCCGATTGCGGAGCCTCGGGCGTCTGCCCGGGGCCTAGCTGGGAAGCCTGGCGCCAGGAGAACGCCGACCGCGCGCCTCGGTGTGTGGTTCGGCACTCGGGCGGATGATGTTGTCCCGGCGGCCGTGACGGCTTTCCGGAGGACAGCTGCGGTCGTTCGCATCCCAACCCCACGGGGCCGGGTTACCACTTCCTTACAGAACCAGGCGTGTCTGCCGCCTGGATACACTGCCCGCCGGGAGGATCTTTTCCTCTGGCTGTGCCGGGTCGGTCGGCAGGCGGCTTGATGTGAAGGAGCCCGAGAGTGGATGCCCCACATGCGGTGGGCGGGCCCGCGCCGATGGAGCCCGGGAGGGCAGCGTTGGAGGTGAGCCCGTTGCCCGGTCGTTCCGGGATACGCGCTCGCGGTGAGATCAGCGCCCTCACTCGCCCGTCTTGGGAGCAGGCCCTGTCCGAGCTGGCCCGGCGGCACGCGGGCGTGTCGTACGTGGAGCTGTCGGATGTGGCTTTCATCGACGTGGCCGGGGTGACCGCGCTCGCGGTCACTGCCATGAACCTGTCCGACGGTAGGGTTGTGGTCGAGGATCCCCCGCCGCAGCTGCCGCGGGTTTTGGAGATGTTCTGGCCGGGCGTGGACCGGATTGAGGTGGCTCTGTGATGAGCACGGTGACCACTCACGAGGGGTTCGTGCACCCTGCCCTGTTCTACCGCACCGAGCAGGAGTACACGCAGCAGACGGTGTCCTTCCTGCGCGAGGGTCTGACCAGGCGCGAGCCGATGGCCGTGGCAGTGCCCGGTCCCAACCTGGAGCTGATCAAGGTAGGTCTGGGCGGGGACGCCGAGGACATCCTGTTCCTGGACATGGCCGAGGCCGGCCGCAACCCGGGGCGAATCATCCCCAAGGTGCTGCGCGGATTCGCCGACGCCCACCTGAAGGGGCGCGTGCGGATCATCGGCGAGCCGATCTGGGCCGGGCGCAGCGCGGTGGAGTACCCGGCGTGCGCGCAGCACGAGGCGCTGATCAACGCCGCGTTCGAGGGTCGGGCGGTGACGATCCTGTGCCCCTACGACGAGGTGCGGCTGGATCCGCAGGTGATCGCCGATGCGCGGGTCACCCACCCGACCCTCATCAGCGGGGAGGGCCGTGAGTCGGTCAGCGACACGTACGACTGGCAGGCGGTTGTCGACCGGTACAACCAGGTGCTGGCGCCTCTACCGGACGCCGCAGCGTCCTCTTACGGTGCTGAGGACCTTCCGGCGATCCGCCAGTTCGCTCTCGCTCAGGCGACGCGGCTGGGCCTGGCGGGGGAGCGGCTGATGGATGTGGAGCTGGCGGTCGCGGAGCTGACGACCAACAGCGTGGTCCACGGCGGAGGCCGCGGGACACTCGCGGTCTGGGCCGAGCAGGGGCAGCTGGTGTGTGAGGTCCGCGATGCGGGCCGACTGACCGATCCACTGGCCGGTCGCCGCCCTCCGGAGCCCGGCCAACTGGGTGGCCGGGGCCTGATGCTGGTCCACTACGTGGCCGACCTTGTGCGGCTGCACACCGGCGATGACGGCACGACTGTGCGCTTCTACCTCAGCTTGTGACGGCGCGGGCGGCCACCCTGGCCGGCCCCTGGAATGGCATCCGTACGCGCTACCAAGGTGGATCATCTTGGGGTGATGCGTGGCCATGAACTCACCCATCAGAAGTGGGAGTTGCTCGCTCCGCTGATACCTCGGGCCACGGCAGGCCGGCCCCGGGTGGCAGACCGGCAGGTCATCAACGGAATGGTCTACAAGATCCGCACCGGGATCTCCTGGCGTGACCTGCCCGAACGCCACGGACCGTGGCAGATGGTCTACACCCGCTTCCGTCGCTACGCCCTGGACGGCGTGTTCGCCCGGGCCCTGCAGCAGATACAGGCCCAGACCGACGCCACCGGTGACATCGACTGGCTGGTCCAGATCGACTCCACCATCGTCCGCGCTCACCAGCACGCCGCCGCCACCGGCCGAAAAGGTGATCGCGGACAAGGCATACAGCTCCCGCGGCTTCCGCAGCTACCTGCGGCAACGCGGCATCGCGCACACGATCCCCGAAAAGATCGACCAGCAGCGGCACCGACACCCTCGCGGGAGCCGCGGTGGCCGGCCACCAGGCTTCAACCGGGAGATCTACCGCCGCCGCAACCTCGTTGAACGCTGCTTCAACAAGCTCAAGGGCTTCCGCGGCATCGCCACCCGGTACGACAAGACCGCCACTTCCTCCGAAGCAGCGGTCACACTCGCGTCACTTCTGCTCTGGGCAAGATCCGTTTGAAGACGGACCCTAGTGACGGTGGCCCTCCCCTTCGGCTTGCGCTGACCTATTGATCAGAACGGTGCAGGTTCTCATCACCCAGCAGGTGTCTTCACCAGGGTCGCCTGGTCCGCCTCAGCGGTCCTGGCCGCCTCGGCTGCTTCCCGGAAGGTGACGACCACCTCGCCGTTCTCCCGCGCCCATGCGGTGAGCATCCTGATGGGCTCCTCCAGGGTTCGCCCGAGATCGGTCAGGCTGTACTCCACGCGCGGCGGCGCCTCGGCGTATGCCTGCCGCTCGACGAGTCCGTTGGCCTGGAGCCGGCGCAGTGTCTGGGTAAGTACCTTGCGCGAGATGCCACCGCTCAGCTCGACCAGCTCGCCGTGACGCAACGGGCCGTCGGTCAGGGCGAAGAGCGTGACCATCGACCACTTGCTGGCAATGATTTCCATGGCCAGCAGAGCGGGGCAATCGGCGAGGAAGGTGATTCCGGGTCGCAGACTCATACGCGAAGGTTACCTGTAGGTACCTAACGGCCGACTAGCGTCGTCGAGGTGCGCACGCCCCTTACTCGCATCTCGCATGATTGAGGTTTCAGCCGTGTTCGTCTCCCTTGTCGTCGTCACCGTGGTCATGTCGGCGGTCCTCCTGGTATCGGCCGGGGCCAAGTCTCTGCGGACGCGGCACATCACCGAGCAGATGTCCACCCTCGGAGTACCGCAGAGCATGATGGCCTTCCTGATCGGCGCCCAGATCGCGGGCGCGGCCGGTGCGATCGTCGGGCTCTGGTGGGGGCCCATCGGAATCGTCGCCGCAATCGGCCTTACGCTCTACTTCGCCGGGGCGGTCGTCTCCCACCTGCGCGTCGGCGACCACAAGGGCGCACCGCCGGCGGCAGTCCTCACCGTGGCCTCCGTCGCCATGATCGTGCTGCGCGCAGCCACGCTCTGATTCGCTGTGACGACACGGACCAGCGGTCACATCCGTTTCCCCGGCACCGGTGACGCCTCGCGGTCGTCAGTCGGCACCGCTGCGCCGAATCGAACCGCGCGCCTCGTGTGACGATGCGTCCTGCACCACGGCCTCGGAAGGGCACGTCCGCCGACCCGTGGGTGCACGTACATCAGTCCGCCTTGTTCGCTGAAGCATTGGAACAGGAACTGGGTAACGAGGTGGGCCGCGGGCCGTCGTCGTGGAGCCGTCCGTACCAAGTCGCCGACCAACAGAGATGACCAGCTTCCGCAGTGCCGGGCGGATCCGGTCCTTGATCACTGGTCCGGAGCTGGCCTTGTTCCACGCCGAGTGGACCCGAGTGAAGATCAGCTCCTCCTCGATCGGGCCTTCTGCTTCGACGACGCGCAGCGCGACGTCGGCCACCACGCCGACGGCATCGGGATCCTGAAGTGCGATGTCGTCGAGCCCGCGGCGGCGGGCGGAGTCGAAGCGGATGTCGACCAGCGGTCCAATTGTGCTGCTGTCGTCGGGAACTTGGCTTCCAGAACGTCCAGAACGTGAGCCATCTGGGCCGTCACCGCCTCGGTGTCGGGCTGTTCGAACACGGTCCGCAGCAGCGCCGCCACCCAGGGCTGGGCCGACTTCGGAATTTGGCTCAGGAGATTCCTCGCGATGGGGTGCCCCGCGCCCGTTCAGGGCGTGGGGGAGGGTGCAGCAGCGCTGCCAGGACGCGCCGGGCAGCGTGGCGCCGATCGCGTCGACGAGGCCGGCGTGGGCATCGGAGACGACGAGCTGGACGCCGGACAGGCCCCGGGCGACGAGCGAGCGCAGGAAAGCCGAGTTAGCCCGCGCCGTCCTCGGCGGTCGCGATGAGTCATCCTTCTCTTGCGCCGTCCTTCCCCTGAACCGGCCACTTCGGTGCTCCGGGCTGCGGCTCGCCGTTGGTCGGGTTGCGGTGTTCTGGGACGTCAGTCCCAGCAGATGCCTCTCTTGTTACGGATGCGGGGAACTACCGGACCTGCTCAGTGCCAGGTGTTGTCGTTTCCGGAGGTCTGGGTCGGGAGCCGGTAGCCGAATTCCTCCCGGAGCTTCGGGGCGGCCGCATCCGAGCGCATCGACAGCGCGAGGAGCGCGGTCAAGCCGAACGTCCAGATGCCCGCGACGATCACTACAGGCGCGATATCAGTGGTCCGGGGGATGAGAGTGCCGAGTACTCCTGCGCCCAGCAGCGCCCAGACCGTCGTGGCCGCGTGTACTTCGGACGCCTGAGTCGCTGTCGCGGTGATCGCGTGCGCGCGGTCGATGGCGGTCACATCCGTTCCGCCGCGGCGTACCCGCACGAGGGTGCGTCGCAGTCGCCGGACCCGGAGCACCGAGATGCAGGGGACGAGGAGCAGGCACAGGAGGCCGAGTCCGGCGCCGCCCAGCTGCACCTGCTTCCAGATGGGAGCCGTGGGCGAGAGCGAGGGGCTCATCACGGCGAGCACGGCGATGACAAGGCTCGCGAGCACAGGGATGCTCGCGCGGTCGAGGTCGATGGCCTCGGCGCGGTCTCGGGCCTTGACCTGCTGCCGCAGCTTCGTGTCCGCATCGCCGAGGAGGAGCCGCGCGTGGCCCTGTTCGCCCAGGGCCTGTGCGGGAAGGCGCTCGCCCGCCGTGCGACGCCACCTCCGGTCGGCGGCGATCAGAGCGAGGACGAGTGGGACACACAGCACGCCCAGGACGAGCAGAGTCATCGCGATCGCCGGCCAGGCGGACGCGGCGAGCAGGACGCCGGCCGTTGCAAGGAGAAGGGAACCGATGACGACGCTGGTTACGACCGCCGGGAAGAACGGCGTGCGGCTGACGGGGCCACGCACCTCGACCGCGTTCCCCAGCGAGGGGGAGCCCTCGGCCGCCGCATACATGTCCGCGAGCGCCAGTTGCTGGAATGTCAGGCCATAGCCGAGAACGATCAGGAAGACGGCGATACCAAGACTCGCAGCGATGAGGGGGCCGCCGAACACCGGCACGAAGGCCGGTGGGTCGTCGGGAAAGCCGAATCTGCCGATGAGCGCGAGGACGGGAAGCAGACCGAACAGCGCCCCGCAGCCCGCAGCGGCCGCGCCCGACACGCGCACCAGGCTGCCGGTGATCAGGACACCGCGGGTAGGCGGCAGCTCGACGCCGCGGTCGCGCCGCTCATCGCCCAGAGGGCCCCGGTTCGCTCTCACGATTCCAGATTCTCACGGCCTGCGGCCGGCCGGGACCCTGCAAGTTCCTGTCCCAGGCAGCGCCCCCGCGGCCTTCTCCTCGCTGCCCTGCTCCTGCCAGACCAACTCCACGTAGTCGCAGGCCCGCAGGAACTGCTCCGGGGCGAGCCGGGTCTTCGGCGACGTCGTCTCCATGACGGCTCCTTGCTGTTCGCTGGCCGGGTGCCCGCTGCGCCCGGCCGGTCGCCCTCCGGTGCGCGCCCGGCTCTGTGGACAGAGACCGCGCTCCGGGACGCGATGCGGGTATGACTCCGGTCACGGACAAATTCCGATTGCAAGGGGCGCTCAAGGAGGAATCGGGCGCAGGTTGTCGGTGGTCATCAGACCGCGGTCAGGGGTGCTTCCTCACGGTGGCCCCGGCCCGTGCGCACAGCCGCACGCGGGCCGGACGATCGCCGACCCGGCCGCGTACGGCCGGAGAAACCCGAGGGAACGATGACTACCGCACCCGAACCGCACACTCCGCCGGCCCCGGCGGCCACCGCTGCGACGGCGGGCCCTACGACAAGCCCCGCGACAAGCCCCGCTCCCAGCCCTGCAACCTCCAGCCGCCGACTGACGGTTGTTGCCGATCAGATCCCCGATTCGCCTGCTCCGGCCGGTTGCAACTCCCCTTCTCCAAGTACTGATGTACCTGGAAAAGCATCCCGGGCCCGGAAGACCGCGGCGATGAAGGCCGGCGCGGACCTCCGCGGCGAGGTCCTGCTCACCCTCGCTCAACTGCGCCTGGCCACACCCCACCAGCTCAAAGCACTGCTGCTGCCCCATCAGCAGGACACCGACCACGTCCGCCGCGCGCTGTGCAACCTGCTCGCCGAATCCCCGGCCCTGGTCAGCCGGACCCACCGCGCCCAGCAGAGCTACTGGTACTGCACCCCGGCGGGTCTCGCCGAAGCCGCCGCCTCCGGTGAGCTCGCGCCGACGACCGGCCGGACCACGGGCAAGCGCATCGCGGTCAGCAAGACGGCCCTGCGGGAGTACGGCCTCGCCCTGGTCGACACCGTCATCGCCTTCCACCAGGCGGAGGTGGCCGACCACGCCGACTGGCGGGTGGAAGTTCGCCACCCCACCCCGGCCGGGAACCTCCTGCCCGACGCCGTGGCGCTCCTGGCCGACGGCTCCAGCGCCTTCGTGGAGATCGACCGCACCATGTCCTACGCCCGCCTGCTCGCCAAGCTGGAGCGCTACGACGCCTACCGCGCACCGAGGACGGCCGGCTGCGCCGTTCTGACCGTCCACCTCCCACCCGCCCACGCCTGACGGCTCCTCGACGCCCCACCGTGCGGGTGCCGACGAGCAGCAGTTGCGCGCGCTCACCGCCGGGGGTCTCGGCGAGGTCTACTTCCGCAGCAGCGGCCGCCGCGCGGGCGGCCTGGAGGTGGAGCTCACCGACATCGACTACCTCGACCTCGGTCTGTAGAGCGGGCCGGTCGGCCGGTGCCTGGGCGGTGCTGCCGGCCCATCAGGCGTAGGGCCGTGCCCGCGGTGGAGTTGGCGGCGGGTCCGGTGCCCAGCGGGCGGCGGTCGGTCATCGCCCGATCCTCGCGGTACGGCCAGAGTTCTTCTCCACTGCCCCGTCGAGGCCGCGGACCGGGTGCGCCGTGCACTGTGACGCGCTTGGCCCGCCGTGTCCGTGTGGTTTTGCGCGTCGTGCCCGTCCGCGGGGGCCGGAAGGGTGCGGCGGGCCGCCGTGACGAGTGCCCGGACGGGTGGGTTGGGGTGTTGGTGAGGGGTGGACTCCGCGTGCGGCGGTCCCGATTGTCGGAGGGGGCGTGTACCCTTCGCCAGCTCATTGTCGGAGGAAGCAGAAGTGGTTTTGCACAACGGTGAACCCCTGGCAAATCACCCGAAGATGACCGGCCGCATGTGCGAGTGTTCACCCAAACCGATGTGATGTCGCTCACGCCTCACAGCGGGAAAATCGGGAACTACCAGCGCCTTTTCCTAGCCGGCCCGCATGAAGGGCGGCAAGTGGCATCTGGGTACTCGTCCCACACGGCGGTAAGGCAAGGCATAGTGGGGGACATCGCCGCCGACATGTGTGACGAGCATCACGAAAGCGTGTTGCTTGTTGCGTACATGTCGGTAGCCGCACGACCGGGCCAAGGAAAGAGCCCCACCTGACGCCGGCCAAAGCATCCCGGTAGGGCTCTTCCTCGCACACCGCGTGCAACGCGGCCGACCTGTCGGTCGGTCAGGCCCCGGCCCTCGGGCCGGGGCTTTCCGCTACCAGGGCCAGTTCAACGCGATCTCGTAGACCGCGCGGACCACAAACCCCAGCCACCGGGCGGCCCGCTCGGGCCGTTCCCGCTTGCTGCAACAACGGCAGTGCCCCTCAGACTCATCCAACTCGGTCATCGGGACCCATCACCACCCCTGCTCCTCAGGAGCTGCGGATTTCGCAGCACCGCGAGGCCCACGGCCTACGTGGACCCCGCGCGGAGACCCACGCGATAGGCCCTGGGGGTAAGAGGTGAGGCGACTTTACCGGAGCGGAACCGCTCCCGTTCCCCGCCAACTACTGCACTAGCAAAAGCGAATTGTCACTCTGTGCCATGCCGAGCGGTCGCATGGCGGCCGGACCCCGAAGCTCAGCGGCCCCTCAAGGCCCCTAGCTGCGTGATGATGTGACAGTACGTCTGATACGCGGTGCCAGTTCCCGACGCCAGCGTGCTGAAGATCACACGGAAACGGCCGTAGCGAGTGAACCTGCGAGTCCCGCGCCGCTGAACACGACGCCAGAATGATCCATTCGCAATTGCATCGAGTTGTGCGCTCTGCCTGCCCTTCGGCGCCTATTCCGCCTGCATCCGGAATCAGTAATTCCAGGTTGCGGGGCCGTACCGGCGGCGGACCGGCACAACCCCGCCCGCGCAGACTAGCGGCCGGCAGACGCCATTGGCGGCGCTACCGCAGACGAAATCCGTCGCGTGCACACGTCATCACCGAGCACCGGCTACACCACACCACCATCGCACCCGCGCCTCGACGTCGGCCTGTGGAGCGGGGCTCCGGGACTGCGCGGCCGAGGCGGCGGCCGCCTCTGGCCCGGGTGGGGTGTGGCTGCCCTGGGTCAGGGGCTGCTGCCAGGGGTTAGGGGGTTCGCGGAGGAGTGCGGCGAGGCCAGTGGCTGTGGCGGCGGGCAGAGAACGGCCGTCCGCCCCGGGGGAGTGCCCGGGGGACCGGCCCGTCTCCGGGAGGCCCGCAGCCCAGAAGGCGGGGATTGCCGAACGCCGGCGCCGTGGCTGCAGGGGCGCCCCGGCCAAGCGGTGAGCACCGAGGTTGTGCGGCTGGCACCGTTCGATCAGGCGTCCGGTCACCCGGCCCGCTGGGTTGTCTCCCCGGCCTGGGCGGGTACCGCGGGCAGGGGGGCGGTGCAGGAGGCGCAGCGTCGGGCCTGGGCCGGGACGGGGCTGAGGCACTCGGGGCAGTCTCGCTTGGGGGCTTGGACGTCGTGGTGGGGAGCGAGGCGCTCGTGCAGCTTGTTGATCGGGAGTACGACGAGGAAGTACAGGGCGCTGGCGATGAGCAGGAAGCTGATCGCTGCGTTGATGAAGGCTCCGTAGGGGAACTTGATGGCCCCTACGGTGAAGGTCTTGCGGGCCATGTCGCCGGTGGCACCGGTTGCCAGCCCCACGAGCGGGGTCAGAAAGGCGCTGACGAAGCCGTTGACGACGGCGGTGAACGCCGCTCCGATGACGATGCCGACTGCCAGGTCGACCACATTGCCGCGCAGGATGAAACTGCGGAAGCCCTTCACTTTTTCACCCCTTCAAGGCCCAAGATCGGCGGGCGGCACCCCGGTTCCTCACCCCGGATGCCCTGCCACGTCTCACCCATGCCTGCTGGGTGGCGGCACCACGGCCACCGCCGGCTCGCCGAGGCCATCCTCTGCATCGGTGTCGTCCGTGTCACCCAGCTCGGGCCCGTGGGCCGTACGGTCCCTCCTGGCCGGGCAGCGCAACCCAGGCCGGCGCGCCCTCGGTGCGGTGCCTGCCTTAGAGCCCACTCTTTCTCCTCGCTGACCGGCCGGGAAGGCCGACGGCAATATGCGATCGACTGCGCAAGTGCTGGCCATAGGCGGACCCGCCGGGCTCGTCGAGCCCGGTGGGCCTGCTTGTAGGGACGCGGCATGGGCTCGACCATCGGGCATCGGCCGCACAGTGCGCGGCGTCATTGCTTGTGTGGTGCCACGACCTTGCTGATCACCGTGCTTTTATGCGCCACCCGATGCGGGACTCTGCCGGTACCTCCCCGTTGACGTGTCGGGCTCGGGTCAGTCGGGCGGGTCGACCTGTGATTGGAGTTGCTGCCAGCAGCGGTGGACGTGCTGCTCAGCCTCTCGTACGGCGGAGGAGCCGTGGTCGGGAAGCGCGGCCGGAGACGATGGGGCCTTGTACGTGTCCGCGTGGGGTGTGCTGCGGTGACGCGGCGGGTGAACAGCGCAGGCGTGTTGTGTTCGGCCGCTCTGGTGGAGGACTGCTGCCCGGGCGACCAGGATGGCGGCGATGACTGCTGCGGCGGTCAGCGCGGCGGCCGCGTGCTGATCGGACATGGCTGTGAGCGTCCTTCGTACGGGTGGTGGTCCGGATGCGGGAGGGCCGGTATCCGTGTCGTACCAGCCCTCCCGTCTCTTCGTGCGCGTCAGCCGGGCCAGGTCCCGGTAAAGCGGCGACCGACGGTGGCGCCGGCGCGGTCGACGGCCGCCTTGACTCCGGCGAAGATTGCGCCCTGGATCGTGGCGGCGAGCAGCACCTCGCGTCAGGAGCGGTCTTCGTCGGTGGCGTCCGGGGCGTCCGGGGCGTCCTCGTCGTGGCCGAATATCTTCCGCGTCTGCTTGAACAGCGCTCCCGCGGCCATGCCGCTGACCGCCCTGAGCGTGAGACCGACCGGCTTGTAAGCGATCCTCGATGCCTTCACCCGGCTCATCCCTTCCGGCGGCGGCAGGTCAGCCACGCCACGGCGGCCACACCCGCCGCGAGCAGCACCGTGCGGTTGCCCCGCGCCGACTGCGCTCCCTGGGCAGTCCTCTGACGCACCGGCTCGGGTACCTTCTCCTGCCACAGCTGACCGGCCTGAGCAGTCCTGGCCCGGGCCTGCCCGGCCACCTGGGCGACCTTGTCCCTGACAGGCTCGGGCAGCCGCTCCTGCGCCTGGTGAGCCAGTTCAGCGGCCTTCGCCTTCAGTTCTCCGGTCTTGAGAGCGGCTTGTTCCTTCAACTCGGCGGCCTTCGCGGCGGCCTGCTCCTTCAACTCGGCGGCCTTGTCCTGGGCGCGCGCCTTGACGTCGGTCTTCGCCGCGAGCGCCTCGACCGTCTCTCCGAGCTCGCTGCGGGTCTGCTCGACCTGCTCGCGCAGTGCCTGGAGGCTGGAGGCGGTGGACTCGTCCTGGGGCGGCTGGGTCATCGGTGTGCGCTCTCCTTGATCTCGGCCACGTTGGCCTGCACGTTCTCGAGCGTCCGCTCTGTCGTGGGTGGCGCGGCCTGGTCGACCTGCTTCTTTCCACTCATGGCCAGCACCGCGGCGATCACACCCAACAGCGGCGTGCCAGCCCTCAGGGACCGGGCCGGGTTGGGGCGTCTGGTCGTCGGCCGACTGGACGGTCATGGCAGACGGCCCTCTGGCCTGCTCCTTCGAACCGGCGGCCTGGGGATCGTTGCCCGCGGCGCCACCTGTCCGCCATCCGCCGCGGCCTGCTGTGCTGGATGGGCGGTCCGGTCCATTGCGCCAGGAGGGGTGGTGCTCGTTCATGCCGCGGCGCAGCGGGCATACGGGGAGGCATGCGTTCAGTCGGCCGGCAGGCACGGCAGCATGTGCGGGCGCCTGCGGCCCTACGGCTCGGAGGTTGACCATGCATCTGGCTGAGCTGCTCGCGGATGCGATGCGCCGGCATCACCTGAGTGCCGAGGCGCTCGCCTACGCCACCGGAATCCGCACCCCACGGATCCGAGCGTTCATCGAAGACGGGAGCGAAGGCCCTGTTCGCCCGACGTCCAAAGAGGTCACAGAACTGGCTACGGCACTGGCCCTGCCGCTGGATGAGGTACTCCAGGTAAGCCAGGAACGCTGTGCTGTAACCACTGTCGGCCGCTGAGCGGGACACATCAGCCAGTTGACCCCACACTCCGGCTGGCGGTTCAGTGCGTGAGGTACCCGGACGAGGGCATGTGCGGCGCCTGCGTTGCGGGCCCATTCCCTCATGACGTGGAACTGCTCGGTGGGGCGCTGCTGTTCGCCGTGCAGGGCGTTGAGAATCACCAGGCCGCCCGTGAGCGGGGGTACGGCCCACTGCATGCGGACCAGGTGCCACTGCGCCCTGTCGGTGTCGATGGGGTGCTTGGCGGCCTGTTCGGCATCCTGCGGGTCGGAGGAAGCTGCAAGCTGGATCTTTCTGCCCAGTACGCGGCTGTACGCGGTGGCTGCGAGGGCGGCGCCGGTCAGGACCGTACGGGAGTCCACTTCGCCCAGCCGGAGCCGGCGATCCTCGCAGTGGTCACCCAGGTGCCTCCCTCGTCGCGAGCCGCACCGTTCAGCCGACCGCGCCCATGAGGGAGCCGACGAATCAGGAGGCCGGCCCGACATCGTGCAGGCTGCGCAGCACTCCGTAGCTGACCACTCGCGGTGTTGGAGACGCGACCAGGTATCCGCCGAAGTTTTCCGCCGCACCATGCGAGCCCAGCGGGGCGGTTCCCCATTGTCCCGGGACACCAATCCGCGGGCCCGGACATGGTGCGCCCAGGCTCCGCCACCGATGGGTTCTCGACCGCTGCTGACCTGGTGTGGCGTCAGGAAGCACCCTGCCGCGGCATGGCATGGCCGTGGTGAAAGCGCGTCGCTGGCTCTTCTCGGGGGTACCGGCACCTGCTGGCCCTGTCGGTGGAACTGCTGCCCGAGCCGACCCTGCGCTTTGTGATCGGTCTGCTGGTCAGACTGATACGCCCGCAAGCATCCCCGCGCCGACGTCGCCGCGAAGATCGACGACGCCGTACGGAAGCGGTGGCAGCCGCTCGTGCGCAAGCGCCGGCGGAAGCAGGCGGCCACCAGCACCGGGATCACGGTGGAGACCCGGGCCCGGTTCGGGTACACCGCGCCGGTCGGCACACGCGCGCATCGCATCGGCCGGCCAGCTGTCCGCCATCTACTGGATCAACCGACCGTGCGCCACCTATCCGTCCTGGACATCGACTGGCTCGGATAGCCCCCTCAACCCCGACGGCCCCGACCGCGCCCGGCGCACCGGACTCAGGACGAACCAGCCTGCTCGCCGCCGCGGGGCCTCACCGCGGTCAAAGTGTGCGCCACCGGCCGCTCCTGTCTGAGGGCCTCCCATCCCTGCGCGGGGCGAGCGAGCGCGGAGATCCCTCACGGGCTTGTCGGCCCGCTTCCGGTGCGGCCACCGACGGCAGACGCACCCCGTCGTGCCGGCAGCGCGGGGATTACTGCCATCGAGGCGTCGGCGTACCGAAAAGCGGCCCCGGAACCCGCGACCAGGGCGGCACCCTGGATCTGCACGAGGACAACGGCCAGATCGTCCTGCGCGAAGTCGGCCTCTTCGACGCCTTCCTCGCCGCATGCCGCCCCGAGGGCCAGCAAATGCGGCAGATAGCCCTGGACGGCACCGTCCTGTTCGGCCACGCCCCGGACGAAGGCGATCTCTTGAAGCCCGAGATCGATCGCGGCCACCTGCGCGACCTGCTCCTGGACTCCCTCACGCCGGGCACCGTCCGGTGGGGCCACACGCTGGCCGCGGTCGACGGCCCCCCCGTCCGGCCCCCGGCACCTGCACTTCACTGACGGCACCACCATCGAAGCCGACCTGGTCATCGGCGCAGACGGGGCCTGGTCCAAGGTGCGCCGCGGCGCCACCGCGACTCCCTGATCCCCACCGGCTGATCCGTCCGGTCCTCAGGGCCCCTGCGGCCGGGGAATCGGCGATCACAGGCCTTGCCATGGGGCAGCGGCACCGCGTCACCCACGCCAAGAGGTAGGGGGGGGCGCTGCCGTCGGGCGGTAGCCAGCGGTGGCCCTTGAGGAGGACGCAGAAGCCCGCGCCGTCGTACGGGTCCAGTCGCGCGCACCAGCTCCCGCTTATCCGCAGCCGGTGGGACCACGGGTGCCCGAGGTGCACGGCAGAGAGAGCGCATCGATCACCACATCCATCCAGACTGTCGTATGAAAGATGAGCCGCATTCGTATTTTCTTGAGCTGGATGCATATTGAGACGATCGTTCGACCTTCCTTAAGGTCGATCGTGTGACGAACGAGAATGAGAGTGCGCAGAGCATGGTGCTGGGGGACGTCGAGGTCATCCGGGTTGTTGAGTGGCACGGACCGTTCCTGCCTGCCTCCGGCATGTTCCCGGGAGTTGCCGCCGATGTGTGGAAGGACAACCGGGACTGGCTGGTACCGGACCACTGGGAGCCGGACAGCGACTTGGTGGTGCTTGCTCTGCAGAGCTGGGTGCTGCGCAGCGCGGGCCGGACCGTTCTCATCGACACCGGAGCGGGGAACGGGCGCGAGCGACCGGGCATGGGGCCGTTCCACCACTCCCGAAGTGATCTCCTCGGCCTCTTGGCTAGGGCCGGCGTCCGCCCGCAGGATGTCGACGTCGTCGTCAACACCCATCTCCACGTCGATCACGTCGGCTGGAACACCGTCGACGAGGACGGGCAGTGGGTACCGGCGTTCCCCAACGCCCAATACCTCATTCCGGCCGCCGACGACTTCCACTACGGTCCGGATAACGCGTACGGGAACGGCGCGCGGGAGGTCGACCGCCTCATATACGAAGACAGCATCGCGCCCATCCACCAGGCCGGACAGGCCGTGCTGTGGGACGGCCTCCACCGGATCGACGAACACCTCACCCTGGAGTCCGCACCCGGTCACACTCCCGGCTCATCCGTACTGCGGCTCGCTTCCGGCAGCGACCGGGCCGTCTTCGTCGGAGATCTGCTGCACAGCCCGGTGCAGATCCTTGAGCCCTGCTGCAACAGCAACGCCTGCCTGGCCCCGGAACAAGCGGTGACCAGTCGCCGTCGGATTCTGGGGAGGGCGGCTGATGAACGGGAGTTGCTCGTTCCCGCGCACTTCGGTGGCGCGAGTGCCCTGGAAGTACGACGGGACAGTGACAGGTTCGCACTCGGCCCATGGGCGACGATGGGCCGGAAGAAGAGTGCGTCCGCCTTCGAATGAGCCGTGGCCTCACCCGCCCACCGCCCCACCGCCTCCGAAACCCTCGACGCCCAGGCGGACGGCGCGACCGTCGCCACCTGCGTCAGCCCGGGAGTCCACGGCTGAGCCGGGTGCATCGGCATCCGGCACGGAACCACCCTGGAAGAGGCGGGGCGGCTGTGCCATGTCACCGTTGCGCCCGTCATGGCTGGCCCTCACACCGCGTCCGGCGAGCAGAGTCGCGTACCTTGCTCGCCGCCACGCCACGGTCGGGGCACCAGGTCCGGGGGAGCGATGACCACACAACCCGCTCCCCTGGGCCGCCTGGCCACGCCTCGAACACGGACCCCACCTGCCGACCGACGACGTCGCGGACCTTGTCGATGAACAGCGGGTCGGTGGACAGCTTGAACGTCTGTGTCCGGTGCGGGGCCAGGGCGAACGCCCGCCAGTCGCACAAGCCGTCCAGTCCCCGCTCGATGAAGCGACGCCGCCAGGTGCGGACCGTGTCCGCAGTGATCCGCAGCCGGCGGGACACCTCCATGATCGAGTGTCCCTCGGGGCCAGCTGATGCTCCTCGCCAGCCTGTGGGCACACAGAAGGCTCCCGGCCTCCGCGGAGCAGCCGCCCACGCCCGATCCGGTCTGGCTGACCGGATCGGGCCTGTGTGCCGGGCCGCTCCCCACGCCGGCTTCAGCACACATTCCGTGATTTACACCCGGGTCACTTGACGTTGACCGCAGACCAGGCCGCCGCGACCGCGTTGTACTCGGCGGAGCCGCTGCCGTACAGGTCCTTGGCCGCGTTGAGGGTGCCGGTGCGGGCGCCCGCGTAGTCGGTGGTGGACGTGAAGTACGTGGTCAGCGCGCGGTACCAGATCGCGATCGCCTTGTCCCGGCCGATGCCGGTGACCGTGGAGCCGTCGTATGTCGGGGAGTTGTAGGACACTCCGTTGATCGTCTTCGCACCGCTGCCCTCGGACAGCAAGTAGAAGAAGTGGTTGGCGACGCCCGACGAGTAGTGCACGTCGAGGTTCTTCACCGAGGACGACCAGTAGTCAGCCGAGCTGCCGTCCTTGGAGGGCTTGTCCTGGTAGCGCAGTGGGCTGCCGTTGCCGCGAAGGTTCAGCTCTTCGCCGATCAGGTAGTCGGGCTTGTCGGTGGACAGGTTGCCCTTCCACTCGACGGCCGTGCCGAGGATGTCGGAAGTGGCCTCGTTCAGGCCGCCGGACTCGCCGGAGTAGTTCAGGCCGGCGGTGGCGCTGGTGACGCCGTGGCTGAACTCGTGGCCGGCCACGTCGAGCGCGGTGAACGGCTTGGCGTTGCTGGTGCCGTCGCCGTAGGTGATGCTGAAGGTCGAGTCGCTCCAGTAGGCGTTGTTGTAGCCGTTGCCGTAGTGGACCTTGCTCAGCTGGCCCTTGCCGTCGTTCTTGATGCCGTTGCGGTTGAAGGTGTCCTTGTAGAAGTCCCAGGTCGTCGCTCCGCCGAACTGCGCGTCGACCCCCACCGTCTGGCGGTTGGACAGGGCGCCGTCGCCCCAGGCGTTGTCGGTGTCGGTGTAGGTGGTGCCGCTGCCGCTGGTCTTGTTGCCCAGGTCGTTGGTGTAGATACCGCCCCGGCTCGGGTCCTTCAGGGTGTAGGTGGTGCCGGAGACTGAAGTGGTGAGCGGGACCGAGCCGACGTAGTAGCCGGTACCGGTGCCGGTGGCCGCAGCGGTGGGCTTGGCCTTTGCGGTCTTCCCGTCCGTCGTGGTGTACCCGGTCGGGGCGAAGGAGGCGATGGTCTCCGTCTGGAACAGGACCGTACCGGTGTGGGCGTCGGTGACGACCAGGCGGTGGCTGGGGGTGCCGTCGGTCTGGGTGCCGTCGACGGCGGTCCGCCAGCCCAGGCGCGGGGAGCCGGACGCGGCGTAGACGACCAGCTCGGGCTTGGCCGCGGTGGCGTCCTTGGCAAGACCCTTGGCGGCGTAGCGTCCTTGGGCGGTCCACGTGCGAGCGGCGGCGAGGGCCTGTGCGCGCGCCTTGTCCGCGGACACCTTCGGCTTGATGCCGGCGAGGTCGATCGCGCCGATGCCGTGCTGGACGGAGCGGATCACGCCGCCGGCGCTCTCGTGGGCGACCAGGTCGCCACCGATGACGGGCAGGCCCTTGTACGTGCGGTGGTAGCGCAGGTGGTGGACGCCGTCGGAGTCGGCAGTCACAGCGACGACCTGCAGCCGCTCATTGGATCCGAGGCCTAGCTTCTCGGCCACGGGGGCGGCCTGGCTCTTGCCGAGCGCAACCTCCTGAGCCGGCGTCAGCCGGACGACGGAGAGCGGTTTGTGGGTGACGGGGGTTCCGTCGGCCGCGAGGGCGACGCTGGTCTGCGCGGCGACGACGAGGGCGGCGGTGAAGGCTATGCCACCAAGGACGGACTTGCTGCTCACAGACGACTCCTTTGCGGGCCACTGATGAGTAGCCCGGTTCGGCCCTTGACGGGGTTCCGTCATGTGGGTGAGTGACCAGAACAGTGACAGCCCGAAAGGTGGCCTGTCAGGTACCCGACAGGCATTCGGCCGATAGAAATAGCTTGCCTTTGCGGCGATTGGAACAAAAGGAAAATTTCACAGAAGTAAAGGCGGCGAACATCCCTAAAAGGGTCCAATAATCGGCCAGTCTGCGCATGAAAGATTGCCGCAATGGTATGGCAACGCTTGCGCAAAGGTGGCAGTTTATGATGCTTCCCTTGCGGCCAGTCAGCCCTTCAACTTGGCCGCTGCTCAGCTCAGTTGGGTGACAGGCAGGTAAAGCCCCTGGTAGATGGGTTTTCGACCAAGAAATCCGTCTCCACCAGAGGCTTGGTGTGCTTGCGCGTTTTTCGCGGTTGGCCGAGCAACGGATCTTGTGGAGGAGTCGCCAGGACTTGAGGGTGGCGACGGCCTGCTCGACCAGGGCTCGGATCTGCGCGTGGGGCCGGTTGACGGCCTTTCGCCCTGCGGAAAGCGTCCCCTGCCGACCCCACTACGGGATGCGGACCGTACTCCCGGCGCGTCCGTGGCCCTTGTCGGCTCAGCAGGTGACGCCGGCCTTGCGCAAGAGCGGCAGTGACGCGGTGTTCACGGACGGCCCGGACATCGGGGCATGCTCGGCGGCGAGCCTTCCTCGCCGAAGGCTCTTCCGCACGCCTGGGCACGCATGCCCGTGCACATGCTGGTGATCACCTTGCGTTCCGTTTCGTCCCGCCTGCTCCGATCAACGTCGAACGGCCTGGCGGCACTCAGACCGCGGGAAGGAGCGGAGAGATTCTTCTCTATGCCTGTTCTCTTTATGCCGTCGTCTTACCGAGGTTTTCGGCTGTCGCTGCTTTTCCCACAGCGCGCCTGCCGCCGCGTCGCGTGATTTGTGCGAGCTCACCCTGAAAAGCCATAGCACCACCCACCTCGTGGAGCCGGATTTCTCGCCGACATGCTCGGCATCAAGTGGGATTAGGTGTCGGCCCGTTGTCGGGCCGGTGGCAGCACTTGACGGCCTGTTGCTCCGCCCGTAAGTTCTCGTGCCCGAGGAGCACCACAACCGAACACGCCGCCATCGATCCTGCGCGGGAGAGCCCGTCCCTTCGGGGACGGCGTCGAAGGAGCAAATCCTCCCCGGAAACTCTCAGGCACCCCTACCGCATAGCGGAGGCGGACTCTGGAAAGCAGACGCCCCACGCGTCTCGCCCACGGTGCAAGCCGCTTCCTTCTACGCGGTGAAGCTCTCAGGCTCATGACAGAGGGGGAGGGCCATCTGGCCGCACGCGCCCGCGCGTGCTCCACCCTCCAGGAGCCTCGATGACTCACCCGTTCCTCACACCCTGGCGTGTCCGCTCTCTCCCGCCACCGGACGCGGGCCCCGGGGCGCCGCGGCATCAGCTGCGGGCACTCACGCCGCCGACCTGCCGTCGGTGAGTCCCGGCGCAACGGCCCGGACACCGGCAACGGCGTGGATGCGCTGATCACGCCGCTCTCAGCCTGCTCTCACGTCGCGTGCAGCCCCGTTCGCAAGGAGCGCCCATGTCCCAGATGTTCCCGTTGTTCTTGTCCTTTCCCGCTGACACGGATCCCGAGTTGTCGGCCGCCGTGGAGAGCGAGGACGACGCACGACTCGCCGCCGAACGGGCCGGAAAGCTGTTCGGCGCAGCGCATTCCCGCGAACGCCGACTCGGGCCCGTCACCGACAATCTCATCGGACACGTCATCGACGACTGCGGCCACATCATCCCGCTGCACCGGCCGGAGGCCCTGCTCGCCCTGGTGCGCCCCTTCCTGGCCGGCTACGACACGAGCGCAGCGTGACCGGACGCGCCGGGCGGCCGCCACGCTCGTGAGCTACTTCTGCCAGCCGACGGTCTCCGGCAGCGGCGTGCCGAATATCGTGGCGCCGACGTTGGCCAGCCCTTTCTTGACGCCGTAGACGGACGGACCGCTGAAGAGGGGCAGGAAGGCGTACTGCGCCAGTTCCTCACGTTCGATGGCGTTGGCGCGGGCGATCTGCTTGGCGGGGTCGGATATCTCGGAGGCGGCGTGGATCTGCTTGTCCAGCTCCGGGGTGCCGGTACCGGTCAGGTTGGAGTCGCTGTCGGTGCCGTAGAACTGGTAGAGGTAGCGCGCGCCGAAGGGGTCCGTGGAACGGTTGCCGGACAGGAAGAGGTCGAAGTCGCGATCGCTGAGGATCTTGGAGAAGTCCGCCTCGTCGGCCTTCTTGATGTCGACGCCGATGCCGACCGGCTTCAGCATCGCGGCGAATGCGTTGGCCGTGGCCTTGTCCAGCGGGTCGTCGCCGAGCAGGGTGTAGCGGACGGTGAGCCTGGTGCCGGCCTTCTCGCGGATGCCGTCCTTGCCGGCCTTCCAGCCGGCGGACTCCAGGGTCTTCCTGGCGTCGCCTGGCGCGTACTTGATCACCGACGAGACGTTGTCCTCGTACCCCTTCTGGAAGCTGTAGAGGAGCGCCGAACCGGGAAGCGGCTCGGAGTAGTCAAGTCCCTGGAACTGAATCTTGGCGATCTGTGTCCGGTCGACGCTCTGCAACAGCGCCTTGCGTACCCGCACGTCCCGAAGGGCGGCGGACTTCGAGTTCACGTACAGCGAGTACTCGAACGGGCTGCCGCCGCGGCGGATTTCCGTGCCGGTGACGCCGCTGACCTGCTTCAGGCCCTCCGCGCTGCCCGTGGTGGCGTAGTCGACCTGGCCGTTCTTGAACGCGTTGGTCGCCGCGGACGAGTCCAGGTTGACGTAGATCCGCTTGTCGAGCTTGCCCTTCTTCCCCCACCATTTCGGGTTCCGGACGAAGGTGAGGTTGCCGCTCTTGGTGTCGAAGGTGCCGACGGTGTACGGACCGGCGCCCCATTCGGGGTGGGCCTTCTTCACGTAGGCGTCGTTGAAGTTGGCAACCGTCGCGGCCTTGGGGTTCAGCAGCGTGGTGAACAGGCTGGACCACCAGGGGTCCACGCCCTTGAAGTCGATGACGGCCTGCTTGTCGTCGGCACCGCGGGTGACCGAGGTGATGCTCCGGTACCCCTCGGTGTTGCTCGCGTTGTAATCCTTGTCGGAGCCGTTGTTGGCCTGCCAGGTGGCCTTGACCGCCCGCCAGTCGATCGGGGTGCCGTCGTTGTAGGCGGCCTTGGGATTGAGGGTGAGGACGACTCGCTGGTTGCCGCCGGTGACACTGACCTTGACGTCGCTGAGGTAGTCCGGGTTGTACTGCACGTCGCCGGTGGGGGAGTAGGTGATGACATCGGGGTTGTACCAGAACCACACCCGGGTGGCGGTGAGGGTGGCATTGGCGTTGAACGGGTTGCCCTGGTCGTCGAAGGTCCCGGGCGTGGTATAGGTCCCTCCGTCCTTGATGTTGTCGTAGGGCTGGGGGTTGTAGTCGACCTTCGCCGACGCCACGGCGGGGGTCGCGCCCTTGGCCGACCCTCCGGCGTCCGGCGCGTCGGCACCGGAGGAACTGCAGGCGGTGGCCGTCAGGGCGAGGGCCAGGGTGAGTACGGAGGCCGGGGCGGTTCTCGGTCGCATGGCGAGTGGATCCATTTCTTCGTGGGGGTGGGACGCCGCACGGCGCGGCGGCGCTGCGGAACAGAGGTCGCGAGGGCGGTCAGCGGGCGTGACAGGCGGAGCGGTGGCCGGAGCCGGACCCCGTGGGGTGCAGGGCCGGACGCTCGGTACGGCACCGCTGCCGCAGTCCGTCGTCGAGCAACCGGTGCAGCGGACACCGGTCGACGAAGACACACCCCTGCGGCAGGCGCGACGCACTGGGCTGCTCGCCCTCCAGCACGATGTGCTCGCGGGCGCGCTCCAGTTGCGGATCGGGTACCGGGATCGCGGACAGCAGGGCCTGTGTGTAAGGGTGCCGGGCGTCCGCGAAGAGTTCCTCGGTGTCACCGATCTCCACGATGTGCCCCAGGTACATGACCGCAATCCGGTCGGACACATGGCGCATCACCGCGAGGTCGTGCGCCACGATCAGGTACGCCAGGCCCAGTTCGCGCTGCAGCCGGGCGAGCAGGTTGATGACGCCGGCCTGGACGGACACGTCGAGGGCGGACACCGGTTCGTCCAGGATCACGATCCGCGGCTCGGTCGCCAACGCCCGTGCGATGCCCACGCGTTGACGCTGACCGCCGGAGAGGGCCGCCGGGAAGCGGTCCGCCACCGAGGCGTCCAGCCCTACCAGGGCGAGGAGTTCGCCCACCCGGGTCCGGATCGCCGCCCGATCCGCGCCCACCGCCTGGAGCGGTTCGGCGAGGAGCTGGAAGACGGGCAGGCGCGGGTCGAGCGATCCCATGGGGTCCTGCATGACGATCTGCACGGCGCGCCGTAGTCTCCGCCTCTGCTCGGCGAAGGCCGGGGCGGCGACGTCCGTGCCCGCGATGTCGATCAGACCGTGCTCTGGTCGCCCGAGCCGCATGATCTCCAGCAGGGTGGTGGTCTTTCCGCTTCCGGACTCGCCGACCAGACCGAGGGTCTCGCCGGCTCGCAGTTCGAAGCTGACGTCGCTGACCGCGTGCAGCGTCCCGACCCGGCGTCTGAGGAGGGCTCCCTTGGTGAGCGGGAACGTCTTGGTCAGGCCGGTGACCCGCAGCACCGTCTCGGCGTCGGCGTCGGCGTCGGCGTCGGCGTCGGCATCGGCGTCCGGGCCGGGCTCGGCCTGCCCTTCGGCCTCCGCCGCCTGCGGGTAGAGCCTGTCGGCCGCCCATGTGCCTTCGGCCAACTCGTCGGCGCGCAGGCAGGCCACCTGCCCGTGCCCGGGGACCGTGGTCAGCTCCGGTTCGTGCGTGCGGCAGGACCCGACAGCCGCGGGACAGCGGTTTGCGAAGGAGCATCCTGCCGGGAGCTCTATCAGTGACGGTGGTTCACCCGCGATCGGCACCAGCGGGCGGCCCGCCCGCGCCTCCGGCCGGGGGACCGCCCCAAGGAGTCCGATGGTGTACGGCATGGTCGGCCGCGCGAACAGCTCCCGGGCGCTCGCCTGTTCCACGATCCGGCCCGCGTACATCACGGCGACGTCGTCGGCGTATCCGGCGACCACCCCCAGATCGTGGGTGATCAGCACCAAGGCCGCACCGGTCTCGGCCTGGGCCGTTCGTAGGACGCCGAGGATCTGTGCCTGCACCGTCACGTCGAGGGCGGTGGTCGGCTCGTCGGCGACGATGACCGACGGCGAGTTCGCCATCGCCAGGGCGATGACCACGCGTTGGCGCATGCCGCCGGAGAACTCGTGCGGGAACGACCGCGCGTTGCGCCGTGGGTCCGGGATGCCAACCAGGTCCAGGAGTTCGACCGCGCGGGTCCACGCGGCCTGCTTCGTGAGCTTCTGATGGACGCGCAGAGCGTCGGACAGCTGACGGCCGACGGAGAAGATGGGGGTCAGCGCGGACAGCGGATCCTGGAAGACCATGCCGATGTCGTTGCCGCGTACGGCGGACAGCCGTCGGTCGTCGAGCCCGACCAGGTCACGGCCGCCCAGCAGCACTCGGCCCGACACGTTCGCGGACCCGGGCAACAGTCCCATGATGCCCATCGCCGTCGCGGACTTGCCCGATCCGGACTCGCCCACGATGCCCAGCGTGCGCCCGCGGTGGACGTCGAAGCTGACGTCCCGTACGGCTCGTACCGGACCGGCCTCGGAGGGGAAGGAGACGTTCAGGTCCCGCACCGACAGCACCGGCGTCGGCGTGGCGGGTTCCGCTTGCGGATGCGTGCCTGGGGCCGTCAGCGTCATCGCCGGCCCCCCGCGGCGCCGGTGACGGACGTCGGGTCGAGCGCGTCCCGCAGCCCGTCCCCGATCAGGGTCATGGACACCGTCAGCAGCACCACCAGGGCGGCCGGGTAGCCGAACAGCCACGGCGCGCTGGTGATCGTGCCGGAGCCGTCGGCGAGCATCGTGCCCAGCGACACGTCCGGGGGCTGCACTCCGAAGCCGAGGAAGGACAGGGCGGTCTCACTGAGCACGGTGGCGACCACTCCCAGGGTCAGGTTGACGACGAGCAGGGAACCGAGGTTGGGGATGATGTGCCGCAGGACGATCCGCCAGGGCCTCACCCCCATGAACTCCGCGGCCAGGACGTACTCCCTCTCGCGCAGCGAGGTGGAGACCGACCAGACGACCCGTGCCGTGGACATCCAGCCGAACACGGTGAGGACCAGGATGAGCACGCGCCAGTCGCCGGCGAGGTGATGCGAGACCAGGGCCAGGATCAGGAACGACGGCACGACGAGCAGGAAGTGGATGACCATCAGGGTCAGCTTCTCGACACGACCGCCGAAGTACGCGGCCCCCGCACCGATCACCGCGGCGAGCGCGATCGTCAGCACGGAGACACTGACCGCGATCACCAGGGAGCGCTGGAGGCCGTGCACGGCCTCGGCGTAGACATCGTTGCCACCCTGGTTGGTGCCGAAGTAGTGCGTCCCGCCGGGCGGTTGGGTGAGCGCCGTGAAGTCCACGTCGGTGTAGGCGAAGTGCGTGAACAGGCCGCCGAACACGCTGAACAGGACCAGCAGGGCGAAGAACGCCACGCCCAGCAGGGCCGGGCGGTTGCGGGCGAACCTCCGCACGTACAGGCGTCCGCCGCCCGTACCCGGCGATGTGGCGCGGTCCACCGTACGAGGACCGGACGGCTCGGGCAGGGGCGTAACCGTGGTCACCACGTCAGCTCACCCGCACCCGAGGGTCGAGCAGGACGACCGCGACATCGGCCAGGACCGCGCCGACCGCCGTCATGGCGGCTCCGAAGGCCGCGACGGCGACGGCTCCGTGCACGTCGTTCTTCGCGATGGTCTGGACGAAGTACTGACCCATGCCGTTCCATCCGAAGACCGTCTCCGTGATCACCGCGCCGGTGAAGATCGCCGGGATGCTGAAGGCCACTGACGTGGCGGTCGGGATCAGCGAGGCGCGCAGCGCGTGCCGGCGGATCGCCTGGGCGCGTGTCAGGCCGGTGGCGCGGGCGGTGCGCACGTAGTCCGAGTTGATGCTGTCCAACAACAGCGAGCGCTGGGTCAGGTGATAGCCGACGTAGCCCAGCAGCGTCAGGCTCAGCGTCGGCAGGACGAGGTGCTGGAACCGGTCGGCGACGGTCGGCCACAGACCGCTGACCGTGGGGGACTTCTCCCCGGCGACGTAAAGGAAACGCCACCCGAGGTGCTGGTTCAGCCAGATTCCGGCCAGGACGACCGCCAGCGCCGCCACGGCCGTCGGTACGTTGAACAGGAATACAGAGACAAGCTGGCTGACGCGGTCCCACCAGCCGTACTGCCGGGAGGCGGTGAACACGCTGAGTGCCACACCGGCCACCACCGACAGCAGCGTAGCCGCGGTGACCAGCTGGCCACTGACCACGACCCGGAAGCCGATCTCGGAGTTGACCGGCGCGCCGACCGGGGACTTCCCCCAGTCGAAGCGCAGGACCACACCGGTGAACCAGTGCCACCACCGGTCGGCGAGCGGGACCCGTGGGTCCAGGTTGTACGGCGCCAGGGCGCGGCCGATCTGGTCCTCCGTGCGGACGGGGCGCAGCCCGCGGTAGTTGGACCTCGGGTCGAGGAACCACGCGGCCAGCAGGTACGTCGCGTTGGTGGCGACCACGATCATGGCCAGCCATCCCGCGGCCTTGCGTGTCACATGACGGATCACGTGCCCGCCTTACTGCCGGAGGAATGCGTTGCGGCGGGGGTGACCGCACACGGGACCGGCCGGGGTGTGCCGGATCTGAGCATGACTGTTTTGCCTTCTGCCGGACATGAACACACCGCTCTCGTCCAGGCGGTGCGTGCTGCTGTTCCGCGGCCCTCGTGCCCCGTCCGGGCGAGCGGGCCGACCAGGAGATTGTTCGACGGTGATCACGTCCTCCGCCAGACTTCCCGGCAGCCTGCCATGTATTTGCAATGCCCATGACACACAGCCTGCGGACCTACGACTGTCGGCGGCCGGCGGGGGCTCCGCCGGGATCGTCGGCCAGCACGATCGAGGTCCTGGGAACCGGGTCGCGTCGCGGTCGCCGCCGTGAGCCGAAGACCAGCCAGAAAAAGGTCCAGTGCGCTGAGGACGCCCGGGGAGACGTCCACGCTGATGCGTCCCCGTCTGGCGCCGGGGTGGCGAGCGTCCGGCCGGCGGAGATTTTTCCCCACGGCAGCCGGCCGCTCCGGATGCCGTGGGTGGTCAGCCGTGCCGACACGTGTGATGCCGGTGCGTCACCCGGACGCCACCCCGGCCCGGCGTCCGCCGCCCGTCTCAGATCCGCCAGGAACGCAGCGTCTCGGCGACCGCGTAGACGCTCAGGCGAGCGTCCCGGACCTTCCGGACGAGGTCGGAGAGGGCGCCGTACGGCGGGTCGATGCCCTCACCGGACTGGTCCATGTACTGAGCGGCCACGAAGGCGGCGAAAAGGCTGTTCCGGTGGGGGAGCGGTTCCAGGCGGACGATCGTGTGCAAGAGCGCGGCCGCGCGCCAGGCGCTGTCGGGGTCGGCCGTCTCCAGCGTCGGCAGCTTGGTCTTGTGCCGTGCGACGGCCGCCACCAGCGCCGAATAGTCCGTGACCGTCACGTCCTCGTGTCCGAGTGCCGCCTCCTGGACGTCGAGCAGCCAGGAGACGTCGATGTGGAGAACCATCAGGCAGCCGCAGCCCCGCCGGCACGCTCGGAAGGGGGAACCTCGTCGGGGAACGCCTCGTCGAACTCGCCGCGGAGCCTGTCGGCCCAGGCGGCGGCGCCCGCGACGAACCGCCTGCGGTGCATCTCCCGCACACCGAGGTCGTGCAGGTACTGCTTCAGGCTCTTGCCCTCCGCCGCCGCGGCGGCGCGGACGCCTTCCATTTCCTCGTCGGAGAAGGTCACGTTCAGCGATGGCATGCCTTGATGGTACCTAGTTGGTACCAAGCCTGCCAGGCGGATCCTCCCGATCGCCGGAACGGCCCGCCGCGGGGGTCGCCCGTACGGGAATCCCGGCGTGCGGTCCCGGGCCGGGGGAGCACTGGCTTACGTGGCGCGTGTGCCGCCGCCCCGGCGGATGCGCCCCAACAGGTCCCGGTGGTAAGCCGCGAGGCGTCCCGCCGGGACCGGCGCCGGCCCCCCGGCGAGGGTGTACCAGGTGTCACTGCCCGAGTGCTGCACGGCGACGCGCACACTGACGCCGTCGGGCCGCAGGATGGTCGCCACGGTGAGGTCGCCGGTGAGGACGCCGGCCTCCTCGGTCATGGCCCCGCCGGGGCCCGCCGTGACGCGGTCGACGTAACCGTTGACGCCGGGAGGGTTGTTCATGGGGCGCAGGCTGCCATCCCCCTGGCCGGTGAGCCCCGCACCGCGCGGTCGCCGGCCGCGCACGTCCCCGTGCGGGGGTGCTCGGGATGCATCGGGCGGGCGCCACTCGGCCTCGTCCCGAGGACCGGTAACGCTCACCCGAACAAGGGGAACCTGTCCGCCGCCGGGCCCAGGGCCGCGCGTTCGCCGTCGGTGAGTGCGGTCCGGCCGGTGCCCACGCGCGCGTAGTGCGCGTCGCTCCACTCCGGCAGGCCGGGCCGGCCGAGCGAACCGTCGAGGGTGGCGCGCACCGCGGCGAGTCCCTCGGGTGAGGCCGGCGGGGCGAGCGGGAGTCCGGCGGTGAGGTCGAGCTGGTGGACGGTCGCCTCCACCGCGAGCGTGGTGAGCGGGTCGCCGGCGGTCAGCACCTGCCCCTGCGTGGTCACCCGCAGCGCCGGGTCGGTCGCCCGCGCCGCGTGCACGGTCGCCGCCAGGGTCTCCACGTACCACTGCCCGAGCCGGCCGAAGTCGAGGAACATGCTGCCGTTCACCCGCACCCAGCGCCGTCCGTTCGCCGCCCCGGCGGTGTCCGGCCGCCAGTCCCGCCAGTACGTCACCGCGTCCCGGTCGGCGGGCTCGTCCGTCGGTGAGTGCAGGGCCACCGGGGCGCGCTGGGCGTCCTGGAGGCGGTGGAAGACGAGGTCGCGGACCGCCACCCGGTACAGGCCGTCGGCAGCCACGACTCCTCGTCCCCCAGCGCGGCGACGGTCGCCCCGGCGGTCTCGTACGCGGCGCGCAGCGTCCGCGCCGGACCCGTCGTGTCCCGCGTCGTCATGCGTTCCTCCTGCCCCCGCGCGCGCCCCCTTCCCGAACCGCGAGCTCCCGGGCAGGTCTTGCCCGTCCCCGGAAGGGCGTACGCGGCCGGGCGGGCGGGGCCGGCGCCGGGGCGCCGGATACGGGTCCGGGGCGCGTCCGGGGACGGGACCGCGGGTGCCGGCGGGCGCCCGGCGTCCGGTGGGCGGATCAGGCCAGGGCGCGCTCCGCGACCTGCCGCGCCCTGGTGGCCGCGGCCTCGAAGGCGCGTTCGCGGGACGCCTCGGCCAGCGGGATCAGCTCGGTCATCGCCGGGTTCTGGGTGGCCAGGGTCAGCTCCGGCACGATGAAGTCCAGGTCCAGACCGAGACCGCCGACGAGGACGGCCGTCAGGTAGTTCTGCACGTAGTCGGAGCCCTCGCGCGGCGTGCCCGGCGCGTAGGAACCGCCCCGGCTGGCGACGACGGTGACCGGGGTGCCCTTGGCGGACGGGGCCTCGCCCGCGGTGCGGCTCATCAGGATCACGTTGTCCAGCCACGCCTTGAGGGTCGACGGGATCGTGTAGTTGTACATCGGGGCGCCGATCAGGACCGCGTCGGCCCGCTCCAGCTCCTCGATCAGCCGGATGCGCTCGGCGAACGCGGCGGTCTGCTCCGGCGTGCGGAGGGACTCGGGCGCGAACCCGGCGAGGTGCGCGTCGGCGGTGATGTGCGGGACGGGCTCGGCCGCCAGGTCGCGGTAGACGACGGTGCCCTCCGGGTGGCTCTCCTCCCAGTGCCGGCGGAAGGCCTCCGTCACGGCGCGGGAAGCCGACGCCTCGGCCGGGAAGACGGACGAATCGATGTGCAGCAACGTGGCCATGGTGGTCTCCGTGAATGCGGTGGGTGCGGTGGGTGCTTCGGGTGCCGTACGTGGCCGTACGCCCGTCCGGGGAAAAAGGGGACGACGGACGGCCGGCCGCCGAGACGAACTGGCTGACGTTTCGTACTGAACTATTTTTAACATACTCACTTACTTTTCCTCACCCGCCTACGGTGGGGTAGTACCCTGATCCCATGGCGGCGGAGCAGAACCACGACAGTGCGGCGTGCAAACGGGTGGACGACGGCATCACCCGCGTCTTCCAGCTGCTCGGCAAGCGCTGGAGCGGCCCGATCGTGGCCGTCCTGGTGGAGCAGCCGGCGTACTTCACCGACCTCAGGCGGGCCATCCCCGGAATCAGCGAACGCATGCTCTCCGACCGCCTCACCGAACTGGGCGCGGCCGGCCTCGTCCTGCGCGAGGTCGACGAGGGCCCCCCGCTGCGCGTCTCCTACCGCCTGACCGACGCCGGCGCGGCCCTGGAGCCGGCGCTGCGTGCACTGGCGGAGTGGGCCAAGCACCACCTGCCGGAGAGCGCCGGGTGCCCCGGCGCGGCCCTGGAGCGACAGGGCTAGCCGGGACCCGGACCCACAGACCGGACACGACCCTGGGTGTCTGGGCGGGACGCGACGGTGCCGGCGTCCGCCGGGCGTCGCCTGACCGGCCCGCACCGGGCGGGAGTCGACGCTGAACCGCGGGTCAGTCGACGGGCCAGGTGTGCACCGGGGCGTTCAGGTGCATGTAGTCGATGTACACCTGGGTCATCCGGCGCAGCGCCTCGTGCCGGCCCGTGTGGGTCACGGCGTCGATGTGGTGGAACATCTCCTTCTGCCACACCGCCCCGTTGCGCGCCGTCACACAGCGCTGCTCGATGACGCCGAGCAGCGGCTCCCGCCACGCCGCGTCCATGCCGGAGTGCTCCAGCCCGCGGTGCGCCAGCGGCAGCAGCCGCCGCAGCACCAGTTCCGGCACCGGGACCTCGCCCATCCCGGGCCAGTACACCCGCGCCTCGATACCGTGCCGCGCGGCGGCGTGCAGGTTGTCCTCGGCGGCCGAGAAGGACATCCGCGACCACACCGGCCGGTCCTCCTCCACCAGGGCCCGGGTGAGCCCGTAGTAGAAGGCGCCGTTGGCGAGGGTGTCGGCGACGGTCGGGCCGGCGGGCAGCACCCGGTTCTCCACCCGGATGTGCGGCCGGTCGCCGGAGACGGCGTAGACCGGCCGGTTCCAGCGGTAGATCGTGCCGTTGTGCAGGGTGAGTTCGGCCAGTCCGGGGATGTCGCCGCGGTCCAGCGTGTCCACCGGGTCCTCCTCGTCGCACAGCGGTAGCAGGGCCGGGAAGTAGCGCAGGTTCTCCTCGAACAGGTCGAAGACGCTGTTGATCCAGCGCTCCCCGAACCACACCCGCGGCCGTACCCCCTGCACCTTGATCTCCTCCGGGCGGGTGTCGGTGGCCTGCTCGAACAGCGGGATCCGCGTCTCGTGCCACAGCTCCTTGCCGAACAGGAAGGGCGAGTTGGCCGCCACCGCGACCTGCACGCCCGCGATCGCCTGCGCCGCGTTCCAGTACCCGGCGAACTCCTCGGGCGACACCTGGAGATGGAACTGCGTGCTGGTGCACGCGGCCTCCGGGGTGATCGTGTCCGCGTACGTCCGCAGCCGGTCGGCGCCGTCGATCTCGATGTGCAGGTCCTCGCCGCGGGCGGCGAAGACCTGGTCGTTGAGCAGCCGGTAGCGGGGATTCTCCGACAGCGCGCCCTCGCCGATCTGCTCCTGCCCGAGCGTGGGCAGGATGCCCACCGTGATCAGGCGCGCGCCGACCGTCCGGGCCCGTTCGTCGGCGTGGTTCAGCGCGGCCCGGATCTCCCCCTCCCAGGCATCCGGGCCGCCCGCGACCAGCCGCCGGGGCGGAACGTTGATCTCCAGGTTGAACCGGCCCAGCTCGGTGGACCACGCGGGGTCGGAGATCGCGTCCAGCACGTCGGTGTTTCGCATCGCCGGCTCGGCCTCGTCGTCCACCAGGTTCAGCTCGATCTCCAGGCCGACCTGCGGACGCTCCGACTCGAAGTGCGCCTCGCGCAGCATCTGCGCGAACGCGTCGAGGCACTCCTGCATCTTGATCCGGTACCGGCGGCGGTCCTCGCGGGTGAAGACGAGCGCCGGGACGTCACGCCCCATCGAGCCTCCAGGGTCCTCGGCGGACACCTCTCCACCCAGCGTCGCATCATCGCGCGGAGCCCACCAAGCGGATGCCCGGGCCCGCCCCCGCGCCGCGTCAGGCGCCCTCACCGGGGATCACCGGGCGGGTAGGGTTCCGCGGGTCCGCAACCGGAGCCCGGCCAAGGAGCCGCAGTGACCACGTCCTCCGCCCGCCCCTCCCGCCGCCGCCTGCTGGCCGGCGGCACCGGCCTGGCCCTCGCCGCGTCCGCCGCGTCGCTCGCCGCGGCGTCCCCGGCCGCCGCGGCCGAGCCGGCGTCCAGCGCGCTCTTCGCCCTCAAGCCGCCGCACCTGCTGGAGGCCGAGACGCTGGTGGAGTACCTACGGCTGCGCGCCGACCAGTGGAGCCACAACCGCTACGACGCCGCCGGGGCCAACCTGGGGAGAACCACGGTCCAGTGGGGCCGCCCGGGACACCCGGAGGAGTTCGAGAACCTCTCCCAGTGCGCCTCGTTCCTGACACTGCTGCTCCAGCGCGCCTACGGCACCGGCACCGCCTACGGCTGGGCCACCAGGGAGTACTTCGACCGGTACTTCCCGCGCAAGGACGGCAAGACCCGGGAGCCGTCCTCCCTGCCCACCGCGGAGGACCTCCAGGCGGGCTTCCTCAACGCGTCGGACGTCCCGCACATCGACCCCGTGACCAAGCCGGTCAACCTGCGCCCCGGCGACCTCGTCGCCTGGGACAGGAACCCGGCGGAGAGGACCGCCCCCTACACGGGACACGCGGTGCTGATCCGCGCCTACCTGGGCACCTACCCCTCCTCGGTGGACAGCCAGCTGAACATACCCGGCGTCGTCCCGCACCTCTTCCAGGTCGTCGACTGCACCAGCAACCCGCACGGCGGCCCCTCACTGACGAGCCAGTCCAGCATCGACCGCTACCGGGCCTACCCGGACACCCGCGCCGTCCTCACCGACGCGCCCACCGTCACCTACGAGGAGAAGGACGGGGTCGGCTACGGGCACATGGTCCTCTACGCCGACCCGGACACCTCCGTCTTCGCCGGCTACCGCTGGAGCCTCAACTCCTCGGCGCCGACCTCCGCGGTCGCCCAGCCCGTCGCGGACAAGAGCCAGATCGCCGCGGGCCGCGTCAACGCGTTCGTGGTGTAGGGCACTCCCGCGCCGCACCGGCCGTCGTCGGGTGGTCCCCCGGTGGCGGCTGTTGCGAAGATGGGCCCATGACCATCCCCCGCGGCGCCCGCAGGCCCACCATCGCCGACGTGGCCGAGGCGGCGTCGGTGTCCCGGACGACGGTGTCCCACGCCCTCAACGGCATCGGCAAGGTGGACCCGCGCACCCGTGAGCGCGTCAAGAGCGTCGCCGCCGCACTGGGCTACCGGCCCAACCTGCGCGCCCAGCGGCTGCGCCGCGGCGAGGCCCGGGCCATCGCGCTCACCTCCTCCATGCCGTTCGCGGTGGCCGGCGGCCCGTCCCGGCTCGGCTTCTACATGGAAGTGGCCGCCGCGGCCGCCGAACGCGCCCTGGTCCACGAGTACGCGCTGGTGCTGATCCCGCCCGTGCAGTCCGCGTCCGCGCTCTACACCGTCGACGTCGACGGCGCCATCGTGGTCGAACCCGCGGCGGACGACGCCGCCGTGGCCCAACTGCGCGAGCGCGGGCTGCCCTACGTCACGCTGGGCCGCCCCACCGCACCCGACGACGACGCGCCCTACGTCGACCTGCACGGCGGCCGGGTCGCCGAACTGCTCCTGGACCACCTGCGCGACCAGGGCGCCCGCCGTCCCGCACTCGTCGTCGGCGCCGGCACCCGCCACTCCTCGGTCGACGCCCGCGCCGCCTACGCACGTGCGGCGGCCGCCCACGGCTGGCCGCCGGTCGTCGCCACCGCACCCGAGGACGGCGGGGAACAGGCGGGGTACGACCGGTGCACCGCGCTGCTCGCCGAGCACCCCGGCACCGACGCGCTGTGCGTACTCGTCGACGCCTTCGCCGTCGGCGCGGTCCGGGCGCTGCGCGACGCGGGCCGCCGCGTCCCCGACGACGTCATGGTCGTCACCCGGTACGACGGCCTGCGCGCCCGCACCTGCGAACCCCCGCTCACCGCGGTCGACCTGCGCCTGGACCGGGCCGCGGCGGACGCGGTGGAGCTGCTGCTGGGGCGGCTCGGAACCCGGCCGGCCGAGGACGGGGGCGGAGGCGAGGGCGAGCCGGGGGCCGGGTCCGGGCACGGCGGGCCCGCACCGGAACCGCGGCTCGTCGTCCGCGCGTCGTCCCTGCGGCGGAGCTAGAGAGGCCCTTCCGGACCCGGCCGGCTCGGGCCGGGGCGTCCGGGTTCCCGGAGGCGGTCCGGCGTCGGCCCTGGACACCGCTGCACCGCCGGGGGACGAGCCGCCGGGTCTGCCCGAGGGGCCGCCCGGAGTGGCCGGTCGACCCGGCGTCCGCGGCCCGCGGCCCGCGCGAACTCGCCGCGTCCTCAACCTCGTTCACCGCATCCTGGTCGGGACCGGTTGAAGAGATACGGATGGCTTCGCTCACCGGGCCGTGACCTCAGGCGGGTCGGCCGCCCGTGCCGGCAGCAGGGTTTTCCCCTCCCCGGCGCCGGCCGGCCGCGGGCCGGGGGGTCCTGGCTGCGCGGGGGCGTCGCCGGAACCCCCGGCCGGTTCCGGCGCGGGTCAGCCGCCGGCCATCAGGACCACCCCGGACACCAGGGCGAACGCGAGCACGAAGGCCCGCATCCGCTTCGCGTCGACGCGCTGGTGCACCAGGCGGCTCAGCCATGCGCCCGCCGCGAGCGCGGGCAGCAGCAGCGCCGCCCAGCCGAGATCCGTCGCGCGCCCCCGGCCCCCCGCGAACAGCAGGGCCAGGGAGGCGATTTCACCGGTCAGGAAGCAGAGCGCGACGGTCGCGCGCAACTCGGCGGGCGGCCGGTGCTGGTAGACGAGGGCGAGCGGCGGACCACCGACCCCGGTCGCCGTCTCGGTCAGCCCGGTGACGACCCCCGCACCCACGTAGGCCGCGCGCCCCGGCACGAAGCCGGGCACGACCAGGCTCACCACCGCCGCCAGCACCGTCGCGGCGCCGACGACCGCCCCGAGGTCGCCCTCCGGCACCACCCACAGCAGCGCGAGCCCGCCCGGGGTCGCCGTCAGCCGGGCGGCCGTGATCCAGCCCGCCCCGCGCAGATCGATGCTGTGCCGCTCCCGCCAGGCGACGTACAGATTCAGCGGGATCATCGAAGTCAGCACGAACACCGGCAGCAGTCCGGGGTCGAGCAGTCCCACCACCGGTGCCACGATCAGCGCGAAGCCCAGCCCGCTGGCGCCCTGCACGAACGCCGCCGCCGCCACGGTCGGGACCAGCACGGCGAGCGTCTCCCCGGTCACGCCCGGCCCCCCGTGGGACCGAGCGCCGGGGACGGCGAGGCGGCCGGCGCCGGGCACGCCCGGGCCGGCCCCGCCTCCCGCCACGCCCGGACCGACGTCGGGTGGGTCCGGATCACCCCGGCCCGCCCCACCACCCGCGGGGCCAGCTCCGCGGCGCGGCGGACCAGGGCCGGCCCGTCCCAGTCCGGCGGCCAGCCCTGCCACAACCGCAGCCGCCCGGCGACGAACACGGCCGTGAGCTGGTCCCGGTTGCCGCGCCGGACCAGCTCCCAGGGCAGGTCCCAGGAGGGCTGCATCTCGGGCCCGCTGACGTCCACGAGCAGGAAGTCGGCGGCCCGGCCCGCCGCGACGCGCCCGGTGCGCCGGCCGAGGCCGACCGCGTCCGCGCCGCCCGCGCCGGCCCGCTCCAGCCAGGTCCAGCCGGCCCCGCAGGACGAGTCGCCGCCGGCCAGGCCGTAGGTGAGCCGCTGGGCGGACTCGGCCGCGTCCGCGAGCCGGAAGCCGTCCCCGCGGGTGCCGTCCGTGCCCAGGCCGAATCTGACGCCGCGCTCGGCGAAGGCGGTGGCCGGGGCGACCGCGTTGCCCTTCCAGGCGCTGGCCACCGGGTTGTAGCTCACCGCCGCGCCGGTGTCGGCGAGCAGGGTGACCTCGGCCGGGGTGAGCAGCGTCGTGTGCGCGGCCAGCAACTGGGGTCCGAGCGCGCCCACGTGGTGCAGGTACTCCAGCGGCCGCATCCCGTGCGCGACGAGGGAGCGCTCGACGCCGACGAGGTGTTCGTTCACGTGGATCTGGACGACGGTCCCCGCGGCGGCGGCCAGCCGTGCCGTCGCCGCCAGCGTCCCCGCCGTCGCGGCCTCCGGGACGGACACGGCGAGCGAGGGACGGACCAGGCCGTCGTCGCCGTAGCGGGCCAGATGCCGTTCGGCGGCGGCGAGCACGGCACGCGGATCGGCGTCCCCGCCCGTGCCGTCCGCGGTGTCGTTGCAGACGAGCCCCAGCACGCAGCGGATGCCCGCGTCCCGTGTCGCCGAGGCGATCACGTCGACGTCCACCGGGGCGCGGGTGCCGGCCTCGGCGACCGTGGTGAAGCCGCCGCGCAGCGACTCCAGCGCGGCCAGCTTCGCGGCGACGTACGCCGACTCCTCGTCCAGCGCCCGCTCCAGCGGCACCCACACCCTGCGGAAGATTTCCGAGGGCTCCCCGTAGGCCAGCGGGCCGCCGAAACTCTGCGTCAGGTGGTGGTGGGCGTCGACGAAGCCCGGCATCAGGACATGACCGGGCAGCCACAGGGGCGTCAGCGACGGGTGGGCGCGGACGAGCCGTTCGGCCGGTCCGACGGCGTGGAACACGCCGTCGCGGACCACCATCCGTCAGTATGGAGGGGCGGACCGGGGGTTGGTCAAGGGGGCGGCCGCCACCGGTCCACCGCGCGGCGACGCGTGCGGCGCCGGTCCGGCCGCCGCTCCTCACCCGGCCGGCCCCTCCCGGCTGGCCCGCGCGCGCCCGGAGCCGGAACGTCGGAACAGGGCCGGCGATCCGGACACGCCCGCCGGCGCCCCGCGGACCGGCACGCCGCCTCGGCCGCCCGAACGGCGGCGGGCCGACCGGCAGGGACGGGGAACGGTCAATCCATGCGCTCGGTCCGTTCCCCGCCCCGCCGGGTGCCGTCGGCCGGCCGGACATCACCGTCTCGCGGATGCCACCGGCCCGTCAGGTGCGCCGCCCCGCCGGGTGCCCCGGTCCTCTCGGCCTCGACGGCGCCGGCGGGGCCACCCTGCGGCGCCTTCTCGCGAGGGGCTGCGGGGCGACGAGTACCGCGGTTTGGTCGCCCCGGGTGTAGTGCCCTGAGAGGTCGGGGACGCGGCTGGCGGGTGGCACGACGGCGCGCCCGGCGTCATGAAGCCGCCCTCCGGTCGCCTCGTCCGTGGTCGCGGCCTGCGCCGCCCTCTCCCCACCGGTCCCGAACCGGACGTCGCCGTCCACCTGCTGGGCGAGCGGCCTCCCCAAGTCCGAGGCGCGCCGGCTGCGCCGGCCCGGCTTCCGGCTGCCCGCGGACGACCGCGAGTCCCGGTCCGTCCTACGCGAGGCGTGGGAGCGGTCCGCCACCGAACGCGTCGAGCTCGCCAGCGGCGGAGGCCGGTCAAGGACGGGCACGGCGCTGGCCTGCCTGGCGGTCCTGGACGGCGTCCCCGCCAAGGACGCGGTGGCGTACGTGCGCCGGCACTACGACGGCCGCGCCGTCGAGACGCCCTGGCAGAAGCGGTACGTAGCGGCGCGGCGCGGACGTGCCACCGGTGCCGGTAACACCGGCCCGGTATCTCTCCCGGGCCGGTTCCGGCCAGTCCCGTGACCGGGGCAGGACGTCGACGAGCGGACCGCCGCACGCTGCGGCCCCGGGGCGGTGAACGGTGCGCGGTCCCCGGTCTCGGGCACGTGTGACGGCCCTCGCGCTCAACGGCGGTGAAGGGTCGGTACGCGGTGGCTCCGGGTCGCTCCCGCCATGAGGACGAAGGAGACCCCGCGCGTCAGCAGCGCCATGACGTTGACCCGCGCCGGATCAGGGACCGCCGGACGGGACCGGCGGGGTGGCCGCGTGCTGGGCCGCGGTGGTGAGCGCTGCAGGGCGTGCGCGCCCCGAATGGCCACGGCCGACTCGCCGCTCGCGCTCTCGGTGCGGACGATGAGTGTGCTCGTCCGTGCAAGGCGCGAAGGATGCTACATGCCTCCGAGGTTTCCTGGCGACTTTCGTCGCTTCGGTCACCGAGCCGTCAACGTTGACACGCGGCTGCCCCCCGGGCTGCTCGTCCTGGCAGGTTGCGGCGGTGGCGGTCAGAGCACCGGTCCGTCGCCTCGGCCCGGACCGGGCGGCCCCGGTCGAACAACACGGACAAGACGAAGCAAGAGGCCGCCCAGGACGTGCACGTCGACTTCCCGGACTCCGTCGGACAAGTCGTCGAGACCGGATTCCTGGCAATGGAGGATCTAGAGCCCGGCTACAGGGAGCGGTCCACCGCCTCGGGCGGACAGCCGCAAGGGGCTCACCTGACGGCCCGTCTCGCCCGGGCCCAGCGGTACCGACATGTGTGCGGAGGCGCAGTGGGCAGCAAGGCCGTCGTAGGGGGTGGACGGTTCGTCATCGAGCCATGCCGCGGTGGTTCAGGCCGCCCGAGAAGCTGAGCGGCGCAGCGCTGAGCTGCGCGTGGTGCACGCCTTCAGCTGGCCGGTCGATCACATGTACGCGCCACTGGACCCCGCCCCGCTCAACACGCTGGCGCACGAAGCCGGACAGGACGCCCGGCGTGTGGCGCCCGGGGTGTAGGTCGGCGATGCCGTGATGATCGGCGGTGCGGTGTCGGTGCTGGTGGCCGAGTCGCGCGCCGCGGACCTCGTGGTCGTCGGCCGCCGGGACATCGGGGGCTTCATCATGTCCGGCCTCTCCGCCTGCCGCCCGTCCAGCGCCGTGTCTGGCCCGGTGCGGCAGGAGGTGGGTGGTCCGGTGGCGTCTACCGCGCACCAGCCGAAGGGATGGGAGTGCGCCCGTTTCCCGCCGGGCTACGAACGGGCGGTGTTCAGATGGGGAAGCTGAAGAGCCAGCTCTGGAAGCGGTTGTTCTGGGTCTGGGGCCTCAGGTACACGTTTCCGTCGTTGTCCGAGTCCAGGGCGAGGGAGACGTTGAGGAGTGCGTTGGTACGGGCGGCGGTGTTGAAATCCCAGGTCTGGGGGGCGTAGCCCGGGTTGGCGCATTCCATGGCACGGACCGTCGTGTCGCTGATGCGGGTGACGCACAGCCCGGTGGCCACGTTCTTGAACGTCCAGAGGTTGACGTGGTTGACGGTGGTGGTTTTCCACTGCTGGTATGGATTGTCGTGGGTGCAGGACTTTGTGTAGACCTTGCCCTGCAAGTCGGAGTCCAGGCAGAGGCCGGTCTGTTCGTTGTGGATGCTCTGCGGATACCCGTCCCTCGGGTCGGAGGCGGCGCTCGCGGGAGCCGCGAACATACCGACCGTCAGAGCTGCCAGGGTGCCGGCCGTGGCCAGTCGTGCTCTCATGAGTGACCTTTCTGGGGTGGTGTGCGGCCGGGCCGTTGCCCGGCCGCCGCGATGAGGACGGTGAGGTATCAGGCCAGGTAGAAGAGCCAGCTCTGGTAGCGGTTGCCGTTGGTGGCCTGCCGCAGATAGACCTTGCCGTTGGTATCCGAGTCCAAGACCACCGGGAGTGTCGGGCTGTTGGCGTTCTCCAACAGCTGCATGCCCGACCTGCCGATCAGCGCCCACTCCATGGGGTAGTAACGGTTCGAGGTGCATACCATCGTGCGCACCGAGGTGCTGTTGACGGCCGTCAGGCATAGACCCGTCTGCACGTTGCGGAGTTGCATGTGCGTCGACCCACTTGGGTCCGACGGCACCCACTGCTGGTAGGGATTGTCCGAGCGGCACTCCTTGGTGTAGACGTTCCCGGCGGTGTCAGAGTCGAGGCAGAGCCCGGTCTGCTCGTTGACCACGACGTTGGCGCGGCCGAGGACGGGTTCGGCGGCCTGTGCCGACGGCGCCAGGGCGACGCTTGCGCATACGGCGGCCAGGACTGTCACGATGCCGGATCGCACTCTCATGGACGGCCTCTCTTTCGTCCGGCAGGTGCCGGAAGCGTGCTGTGCGGTGGGCTTGCAGCCAACCGCACAGCAGCGTGCGCGGGCCATGAAGTTCTCCTGACAGAAGTGCTGTTTCCCATTTCTGCCGGTCGGCCCCGGCGCGGGATCGATGCGCCTTCTCCGTGGCTCACCGGGTGGGAGCCGCTCTGCCTGCCCGGTCTACGACGCGCGCTCGGCGGGTTCTCGTCCGAGCGCCGGTCCGCCCCGCCCCGCTGGATGTCGAGCACCCCGGCTCTCGCCCGCGACGCGGAAGGCTGGCACCTGCGCCTGACCCGATAGAGCGGCAGGCCCCCATGGACGCACAGGCCCGGCCGGGGACCGTGAGGGCCTCCGCCCGGGTCCCCGGGCTTCCCGGCGGAACCGTAGGCGACCACCCTTCACGACCGCACTTCTTCACACGTTCAGCTTCGGCCGGCGGCCACGCGGCCGGGGCTGTCTCCTGCCCAGGGCCCAGGGTGCGTGACCGGGGCGGAGTACGCGGCATTGCAACAGTGGTGGGCGGCTACGAGCACCTGGATCTGGACGAGATCGAGTTCGCACCCGTGGAGACCGCGGGCGAGCGGCTGCCGCTGCTCACCCTTCAAGAGACGCACGCCCTGCTGCACTGGCTCGCCGACTGGAATGAACGCCCCCAACTGTTCATCTGGACGAAAACAGCCGACGAGTTCCTCGACGATGTCGCCGCCTACTGCCGACGAATCTCCGGCTCAGGTCAGTAGAGGGAGGCTGTCAGATCTGAGTTCACACCGTGGCGCATGGTTTGGACGGTCTGTGCAGCGTTGTCGTCGCCGATCTGCCGGTAAATCGACAGGGCGCTGTCCATGGCGGCCAATGCGCTCCGCGTCTCGCCCAGTTCGTGGTGGGCCCGGCCGAGCGCGGTGTACATCTGAGCCTGCCATTGCGGGATGTTCGATGCGGGCTCCCAAGCGATAGCCGGCGCAAGTGTGTCGACCACCTCCCGCCACCGTCCCTGCGCGAGATGCAGCAGGCCGATGTCGCGTGCCGCCGACACCCGTGTCATCCCCGCGATCACGGGTGACGGTGCGGTGGCTGGGTCAGATGCCAGTGCGAGCCTTTGCCGGTAGGCCCGCAGGGCCTGGTCGGGCTTCCCTGTCCGCTCCAGTGCCCTGCCCAGGGTGGACAGCGCATGCATCACCATGCCTTCACGGTCGTTCACCATGCGGAACCCCCGCATCGCCCGGGCGGCCAGCGGCAGCGCACCATGGGCGTCCCCGGCCTTCAACAGTGCCACTGCCAAGTACGAGTCGGCCCACGCCTGCAGCCGTGGGTCCCCGGCCGTCACCGCTTCCGCGTGAGCCCTGCGAGCGCAGTCGATCGCCCCCGCGGTGTCACCGACGCAGGTGTTGTGCGCCCAGGAGAGGTAGTTCAGGTGGGTAGCGGCGGCGGCGTGGTCGGCAAGCTCGGCGGCGGCTTCACTGGACAGGGTGAACACCCGGGGCCAGTAACCCCAGTGGATCCAGCGGTCGGAGAACCAGTGCATGGCTTCGGCCACGTCGACCACCCGTCGCCACTGTCCGGCGGCGGCAGCCAGTTCCAGCGCGGCAAGCCAGTTGTCGGCCTCTGTCGTTAACCATTGCTGTGCTGTCTCCTGGGTGTCCACCCGCACGCGGTCGTCTTCCAGCCCGGGCAGGGCCGTAAAGGCGGGGTCAAACCGGCAACCGGCCACGATCGCGGTGTCCAGTAGCCAGTGCACCGCCCGTGCTTCGACGGCGGCGCGCTCGGTTTCGGGCTCTTCCTGCTCCAGCCGCCGCCGGGCGAAGATCCGGATGAGGTCGTGCAGCCGGTAGCGTGCGGTGAAAGCCGATTGGACCAGGCCGAACTCGACCAACTCGTCCAGAACGTCCTCCGTGTCGGCATCCGGCAGCCCTGCCAGCACTGCGGCCAGTTCCGGGCTGCAATGCGGCCCCGGCATCAGGGCCAGCCGCCGGAAGAGCCGCTGTGCGGCGCTGGACAACCGCGTGTAGGACAGTTCGAAGGCCACGGTGACCTCCAAGTCGCCCGCGGTCAGTGCGTCCAGACGGCGTTCCTCGTCCTCGAGCCGGGCGGCTAGCCGGTCGGGCGACCAGTCCGGACGGCTGGCCAGGCGGTTGCCGACGATCCGCAGGGCCAGCGGGAGGTTGCCGCAGGAGTGGGCCAGCCGCGACACCGCGTCAGCGGTACGACCGGCGGCAGGCAGACCCGCGATCAGGCGTTCCAGCAGATCTCGGGCTTCCTCGTCCGGCATGGACGACAGGGGGAGCCGGTCCACCCCCTCCAGCCCGGTGAGCATCCGGCGGCTGGTGACCACCGTCATGACCGCGCCGGTCGCCGGCAGCAGGGGGCGGATCTGGGCTTCGTCCGCCGCGTTGTCCAGGATTACAGCGATCCGGCGCCCAGACGCCACGGACCGGTACTGGGCGGCCCGGTCGCCCAAGTGCAGTGGCAACCAGGCGTGGGCAGGTTCCAGGGCACGGATCAGACGCTCCAGCACGATGCCAGGGTCCAACGGACGTGCGTCCAGGCCCCGCAAGTCGACGAAGAAGCACCCGTCCGGGAAACGCTGCGACAGCGCGGTGACGGCGTGTACGGCCAAGCTGGTCTTACCGACTCCCGGCTGGCCCGAGATCACGACGACGGGCGCCCGCCCGTCCGGCGGACCGTCCGCGAGCGAGGCCAACCGGTTCGACTCCTCGCTCCGACCGGTGAAGTCAGGTACCGCCCGCGGCATCGCCATCAGTCCCGGAGCCGAGGCCGGGCCGCGTTGCCAGCCGACCGCCTTCGGCGGGACTTTGCCCGTGCTCATCTGTGCCGAATGCGAATCCGGCTCAGTCGTCCCCTCGTCCGCCGTACGCCGTGCGCGATTCCGTACCGCGTCCGCCAGCGCCCAGCGCCGGTGCAACTCGTTCAGTTCCTCGGAGGTCGCCTTGCACACCCGGGCGAACCGGGCGACGGCAGCATTGTCGGTCGGCACCCCTTCCCCCTTGCAGTACCGGTGCAATGTCGAGGTGCTCATGTGAGCCTGCTTTGCCAGCGCCGCATAACTCAGTCCGGACCGCTCCTTCAACTTGCACAGCAGCTCGGCGAAACCAGTTGACTCCTCCGCTGTCCCCACCATTCCTCCATCCCATTCGACATCCCACGATCACTACGTTTCTCCAGGTCAGAGCAGTGTGGGCATCCCGGTATTCCAGAAATCCTGAGGGAATTGCCACCGGGACGCCGCACGGTACAAGCTCGGGGCTGTCCAAGTGCGGCACTTCGTCCGACACGGTCACCGGCCCCGTTCAACTCGTCCTCGGCAGGCCGTGATCCGGCCTCCTTCCGGGTGCGGGACCTCGCTTTCGTACCCGGAATGAGGAAACCAGCAAGGCACCAGTTCGAGTCACCTCCGCCGCAATGCGCGCCAAGACATTGGCCTGAGCACCTCAGTCGACGGTCGTGATGCCAGTCCGACCACGAGAGGAAGAAAGAGAATGAAACTTCCCATGCGCCGCTCCCTCGGTGTCGCAGCAGTCGCCGTAGCCGCCCTGGCGGCCACGGCCATGCCCGCTACGGCCGCCACGACGTCCACCAACGGAGTGTTGATCAACCGTACGGACTGCAACGAGAACGGCTACCTGGAAATTCACAACAACAGCGGCCGCGACACGCTCTGCTTCGCCAACGCCGGTTCGATTCCGGTCGCCATCTACGGCGTGAACTGGGTCGAGTCGGGGAACAACGTCGTGACCCTTCAGTTCCAGCGAAACCTGAGTGACCCGCGGCTCGAGACCGTCACCCTGCAGCGGTGGAGTTCATGGAACCCGGGCCACGTCCATGAGATCATATCGATCCGGATCCACTGACACCGAAGAGCGGTCGAAGGGCCTTTCGGGCCACCTTCTCGGACGACTTCTTCATGGCGCGATCGGTCGTTGACCGAGGCTTTCCCACCTGTCGAAGCCCTGGTCGGGTTGCGGCATACCGGTTGCATCGCACGGCGAAACTCCTGGTAGATCGTTTCTCGGCCGAGGGCCATCGCTCACCGGGAGTTTCGCCGGTCTGCTGTCCGTATACCGACGGGAGACCGGTTCGCGCCGGCGGCACTTGGCGCAGGACCGACGCATCCGATTCGTCCTGACGTGCTCACGAGACGGTGAGACCCATGTCCGGCCTCCCGACCGAAGCAGACGTCGAAAACACGACCATGAGGGCTCCGGGGCACGGCAATCGCCCCAGAGCCGCCGGGGTGACGGAGAGGTCGTGTCCAGACGCGGGCGAAGATCCAGCCGCGCAGAGCCGCGTGGCTGCTCGACTGGGACCGTTGGGAGCTCCCGGAGGCCGGTGACGGCAACGGGGGCATCGCGAGCGGCGGGCTGTACGCCAGCACGGGCCGGCCGGAGGTTCCACAGTCCTCCGGCCGCGCGCCGACGACCGGAGGACTGTGGAACCGGCTCACCTGGCGCGCAACTTGCGCCACGTGTTCTCCCCGACGATGCCGTCGCTGGTGATACCCCTGGAGCGCTGGAACGCAGCAACTGCGTCGAAGGTGTTGCTTCCGAACACCCCGGCGGCACCCGGCGAGCCGACGCCGTAGCCCTTGTGCGGGAGGAGGCACTGGATCTCCTTGCCCGGTCGCCGACGGCTCCCTGACGGATCACGATGTTCGACGCGCAGCTGTAGTTCGCGGTCCAACCCGCGTAGTTCGTCGACACCCGCCAGATGACGGAACAGGCAGCCGCCGAGGCGGACGACGAGTCTTGCCTCGACTGCCGTACCGGGGCCGGCCAGCACCATTCCCAGTGCGAGGGCGGGGCAGGCGGCTGCTCCGGTGAACGCGCTCCGGAAGCGGGTGGAGGACCGCAGGCTCATGTTTTCTCCTCGCTGGGCGCAGTTCTTTGCGTATCAGGGTGAGTCAGACTGATACGGCGACACTGGCAGGACAAGCGAACAACCACCACAAGCTTCCGTCCGTTCCAGACAGACCGGAGCTGTCCAACAGCCGCCTTGCGGCTACACGAACAGGGCGGAGTGCTCGGCCGCGCGGCCGGTGCGGATGCCTGCGGCGGTGCGTACGACTGGTGGGGCATCGGCGGGGCCGTGACGCCGCCCGCGTCGCAGAGGAGGGCGGTAGGGCGATGAGGTGGTGCGTACGGCCTACGGGAAGAGGAAGTTGACGAGAGTGGTGTCGACGAGCTGGGACACCGGCTTGAGCTGAGCGGACGTGGTGCCCACGCGGTTCTGGAAGACCGCGACGAAGCGTCTGCCGGTGGACCTCTCGTCGATGATCGCCGCTTCCGAGCACACGACCGCTCCCGTGTTCAGCGGCCCCTGCCCGACCTTCGAGAACACCATGTCGAAGTTCACCGTGGTGTCCTGGTCGAGCATGGAATGACGATTCAGCACCGCCTGCCGCAGCAGGGCCAGCATGGCTTCGTCGCCGTCCCCGTCGACAAGCGGGGTGTTCTGGGCACCGGCCAGACTCCGGCCGCCCAGAAAGGCGAACAGACGCGCCATCTGCCGGGCGGACGTCGCCTGCGCCACGGGCCCGGTGTCGTTGACGCACGGAATGCGCCGGGGCGTGAATCCGTTGGCGAAGTCGCCGCACAGCCACATGCCGTCGGCCGTCTCCGGGCTGCCGGTGGCGCTGTCATCGAAAAACCCCGCCGAGGCCGCGGCCTTGGTGAGATAGCCGAAGCCCAGCCCGTGGATCACCGTGCCGGCGGAGGTGTTGCTGCCGTTGGCGATCGCGTCCGACAGCTTGTCGGAGAACGCGGGAGTGAATTCCACGAAGGAATCTGCCCGCACGTCGAAAACGTCGTCCCAGCGCGGAAGCAGGGTGTTTCCCATGTCCACCCCTCGGAGCTGGGCCACCCGTTGCGCGTCGATGAGCGGATCGAACGCGTCGCGCAGCATGGTGATGACGTCGGCCGGAGGCGGTCGCGCGTCGAAGGAATCCACCAGTTCGTTCGTGGCGCGCAGCAGTTCGTGTGCCGCCCACATGGCGGTGGCCTTCAGCAGGCTCGCCGAGTAGTGGACCTCGAGTTCGAGCTGTCCGGTGAAGAAGTGCGGCTCCTGCTGGTTGAGGGCCACGACGACGACCGGCTCGCTGCCGAGCGCCTGCCCGGACGGGGTCTCCTTCGCGTCCTGGAACGCCTTGTCCAGACCGGCGTCCCGCTCCAGCAGGTCGCCCTTGAGATCCGGGAACAGCCCCATGGCCGCCTCCTCAGTGGTGGGGACCGTGCGGCCCTCTGTGCGGGCCTCCGTGGGGACCGTCATGTGGACCGTGGGGCCCGCCGTGGGGACCGTCATGTGGACCGTGGGGCCCGCCGTGGGGACCGTCATGTGGACCGTGGGGCCCACCGTGGGGACCGTCATGTGGACCGTGGGGCCCACCGTGGGGACCGTCATGTGGACCGTGGGGCCCGCCGTGGGGACCGTCGTGCGGCCCGTGTGGCCCGTCGTGCGGCCCGTGTGGCCCGTCGTGAGGCCCGTGCGGGCCAGGGTGCGGGCCGTTGTGGTGCGGTGATTCCACCTCCACCGTGTCCATGTACACGACGCTGCCCTGCGTCCCCGCCTCCGGATCCTCGGGATGGTAGGCGACCGTGACCGCCTCCTCGACGACCAGGAGCCTGCGGGCCGCCCCGCTGTCCGGCCCACCGCCCGCAAGGGGCAGTTGCCCCGTGTAGTCGGAGGCGGAGAGGGAGACGTCGTCGGCGCGCTCGAGTGGGGACGCGCTGTCCTCCAGGGTGAACCAGGCGACGGCGTCGTCGTCGAGTTCCGGATCGCGCTCCTGGAGGAACGCCGTCGCCCTGGCGGGACGCACGCCCGTGTCGGCCCCGCCGGGCACGGTGTAGTTGGGACCGGACAGCCGGACGAGCAGGGGATCCGTGCCGGCCACGGTGAGGATGCGCTCGGGGAGGACCCTCAGGTTGTCCGTGAGCACGATCTGCGACAGATGGTCACCCGGCAGGGAAGCGGGCTGGAAGCGCGTCAACGCCAGCCGGACGAACGGGAAGTAGGCGCCCCCGGTGTCGAGATCGATGTCGCAGAACCAGCGGCCGGCATCCCGGTCGAACCGCGGCTCGTAGCCGACGGCCGTGACCGTGAAGCCGGCGGTGAAGTCCGAGGGCTCCGGCAGGGGGAGGCCCGCCGCGACCGTCGCGGCGCCGGGGAAGGCGGACGCCGTCGGCGCGCTGACGGGCGCCGAGACGTGGATGGGGTCGCGGCCCATCACGCTGATGAAGGGGTACGAGGACTCCGGCGCGTCGCTCCCCTCGTCGCGGACCAGCACCCCGAGCAACTCGCCCTCGCCGGAGGAGAACCACGGCCGCTCCAGATAGACCCGCAGGCCGCCGAGCCGACGGCGGGTGAGCGTGCCGGGCAGGGAACCGGACGCGTCGAAGGACTGGGTCGGCACGACGTCGATCACCTTGGGCGCCGCCGGCTTGGCGCTGCTGAACACCGTGTGCGTGACGTCGACCGGCTGCTCACCCGGCCGGGACAGCAACCGCTGCTCGGGATGGTCCCCGAGATCGGCCGGGAAGCTGTCGGCGAACGGCGTGGTCGCCACCACGTGGTACCGCACCGTCCGGTGCTTCGTATCGCCGAACTCCTGCTTCTGCAAGGTCGGCGGAATGCTGCTGTCGCCGTCGGCGCGCGCCTGCTCTGCCGCCCGGGTGTTGAAGAACAGCGTGCCGCCGGCCAGGACGAAGGGGAGGGAGGCAGGGTCGTCGGGGACGTCGCTCCCCTCGAGCGGCGGCTTCGGCAGCGTCAGCCCGAAGACCGGCGCCGCACGGTCCTGCGGCGTACCGGGCTCCTCCTGCGCCGGGTCGTCGGTCACCTCGGTCCACTCCGCGAACAGATCGATCCGGTCGGTGCTCGCGGGGTCCACGCCGACCGTTCCCGACAGGTGCTCGGCGGTCTCGCCGTGATCACGCCCCGCGAGGTCCGGGATCTCCAGGACGGGCGCCGTCAGGGGGTGCTGCACGGCATGGACCAGAGTGAGCTCGTACCAGGGCGTGAGCATCCAGTGACGGCCGCTCCGGGACGCGTTCATGATGGCGGCGAAGCCGTCGCTGCTGTCGCCCAGCTCGTCGTGGCACCAGCGCAGCATGCCCATGATCCCTTCGTCGACGCGGACCTTGGAGCTGACCCGTACGACGGCCACCGCCGCCTTGGGCAGCGAGACCGTCAGCACGCGGGCGGCCGCGTCGAGAACCGGCGGCCCGGACCCCTCGACGACCCGCAGCCGCAGCGACCGGGGCGTGTGCCACTGCGCACCGGCCCACGGCACCTCGAAGGGCTCGTCCCGCTGGTTCTCGGGCAGGCCCGGCAGCCCGTGGAAGACCACGCCCAGCGACAGCGGATCGGGCAGGTACGGCACCTGGACCGACTCCCCGGTGTGCAGCGCGTAGCCGCCGGGGTGCCCCGGGGTGTCGGGCGCCGCCCGGAAGCCGGGCAGCCCGGGATCGTCGAGACTGCCCGACTCCCGTACGGCGAGCTGGTACACCGCCTGCCGGGTCGTCGAGTTGCCGGAGGCGATCGCGTCGTCGAGCTTGCCGTGGCGTTCGACGCACTCCAGCGACGCCTTCGGAGCCACCAGATGCCGTTCGTCGACGGGCAGGTACGGCGGATGCGTCCCGCCTGCGACCAGCGGGGAGGCGTTGAAGGCGGCGGCGTACGCGGCGGTGGACTGCCCGTCGTCACTGCGGATCACCATCCGGTGCGCGCCGGTTCCCTCCAGGAAGGGGGAGCGCGGCAGCAGCAGGGGGGCCGGGACCGGTTCGTGCCGCCGGAAGGTCGTCCCGCCGACGGGCAGCGCCAGATCGTCCTGGTCCATCCGGTCCGTCGCCTGCTCCACGGTGGGGCCGTTGCCCGCCAGGTCGACGGTGCGGACACGGAGTTCGTACTGAGCACCGAAGCGCAGCCGGGGCAGGCTGCCCGGCTTCGGAGCGGTCTCGATCTGCAGGGGCAGCTTCGTGAATGCCTCGTTGCGGACGGGCTGCGGTCCCGCCGTCGGGTCCGGTGTACCGGGGCCGCCGTTCGGGTCGTAACCGTCGACCATCACATTGCCCGGCAGGGGAGCCGACAGGGCCCAGCCGTTCCAGGTGACCATGTGCTCGTGCACATGGACGCGGCCGTCGGGCCCGTCCGGCTGCATCAGGCCGGTCTGCACGAAACCCTCGTCCGTGACGGGGGGAACGATGGGCGCGGTGCCCGCCTGCGCGCCGGGCGGGTTGTAGTTCACGATGCGTTCGTTCAAGGACCGCCACTTCCCCCGGTCGTTGACGTCGACCCGGTAGCCCCGCACCAGGTCCTCCGAGGTGAACGTGGTCAGGCCGGCATCGTCCCGCTGCCGGTGCTGGTCGGCGGCGTGCAGGAGACCGGACTGGAGGGCCTGTGCGTGGCCGGTGTGGACGAGGGCGAGGCCGGTGGTCCGTACGGTCGGCGGCGCGGCGGGGGCGGGTGAGCCCTCGGGCGGCGCATCGGCGGCGGCGGACGCGGCGAGCAGCTTCAGGTTCGTACCGTCCGTGTCGGTCTGCTCGATGCGGTACGTGTCGGGCCGTTCGACGCCGTCGTCACTCTCGCTGACGGGCAGCGCGAGCAGCCCGCGGGCGGGTGGACCCAGCGGATCGGATCCGGAGGCGGCGGCGCAGAAGTTTCCGTCCTGGTCCAGGACGTACAACGTGGCCGGCGTGTCCGGGACATTGGCGGAGTCCGGGAGCGCCGACGGGACGGTGGGGACGAGCACCAGGCCCAGCCCCCCACGGGTGCGCGGGAGTTGGCCGACCGGCAGGGCCAGGTCGATGACCAGGCCGAGGCGGCGCAGCAGCGCCGGATGGTCGCCGAGGGCGGAGAGCATCTGGTGGAAGTCGGGCTTGGGCTTGTCGGGCCGCGGCGGTGGCTCCGGCAGCTCGCCCGCCCCGGTGGACCCGTCCCGTATCTGCGGATGGAAAGCGAGGAACTGCTCCTGGGCCGAGGAGAGATCCGGCTGTACGTTGCCGGTGGGGTCGTCGGCGGCTCGTGCGTCGGCGTCGTCGAGCTTCCCGGTGACGTTCCGCAGGGTGTCGGGCATGTCCCCGCTCGCGGGGAATCCGGCGAACCCGCTCATGGCCGCGGGGTTCGGCAGCTCGGTCGGCGAGGCGGACGCGATGTCGGCGTAGGCACGGCGGTCCGCTCTGGCCAGGTCCGCCGCCGCATAGGTCACTTTCGCCCGTGGCGCGTAGTCGTCGAAGGCGAAGGAATCCAGCGGGGTGTCCGGGTGGAAGAACCGTTTCCAGAGGTTCGAGTCGGCGGGATTCCCGGTGAGGGTGAGTGGGCCGAACGGCGCACCGGCCGCCGTGCTGCGCCCGGTGCCCTCGTCCACGGTCGCGGTGTCGAGCATGAAGCGGGCGTTCGCCAGGCGCGCCGGCCAGTCGAGGAAGTCCTCGAACGGGGCGAGGGTCGCCCCCTGGCCGTCGCCGTCGACGCTCAGCCGGGGCGCCACGAACACCGAGACCAGGGCCTGGGTCCCGTCGGGCGACAGGCCGGCCGGCAGGACGACCCACTGGATGCGCTGTCCGATCGTCACGAGTGGATTCCCCTTCGTCTCGTTCGTCCCGCGCGGCTCCCGTGGCGCGCCCGGCTCAGGGGGCGAAGGCCAGGCAGTAGGTGTCCCAGTGGCCCGGCTTCACACAGTCGGCGAAGCTCGGGTCGCCCGAGCCGCCGAAGCGGCGCTGCAGTCCGAGGGAGACGGACTTGCTGAAGAACGCCACCTTCACACTGACGGTCAGGGTGCCCTCGCCGTACACTTCCGTACGGTTGCCGGACTTGACGTACGTGAGCTTCAGATAGAACTCCACGGACACGCTGACCAGCCCCAGCACGGACAGATAGCCGCCGCAGCGCAGATACCCGGTGAGCTGCACCGCCTGATCGCTGTACGCGAAGTAGATCCCCGCCATCAGATGGACGCCGCCGCTGGCGACCCCGAGATCGAGCGAGGTGTTGCCGCCGAACTCCAGTGACCCCTCGATGAGCTGGATACCGGCCGGGCTGACCGTCAGCGAGAAGAACCCGCCGCCGCCGAAGATGCCGACGCTCAGGTTGAACGGGTGGAACCGCTCGGCGACCGAGAAGCGGAAGGTGACCACCTGCCGGTCGTCGAACGGGATCCGCAGCTCCGCGCCGAGTGACACGTTGCTCAGACTGAAGACGCCGAACTGCACGGCGGGAACGGCGAGGGTGTATCCCGCCTTGATCCCGCTCTGGTCGACGTCCACGTAGGCGCCCTTGCCGAAGCCGTCCTTCGGCAGCAGTTCCTTGAGCGTGTTGATGAATTCCAGCGCGCTCTTGAAGCCGACCTGCAGACCGGAGGCGTTGAGGACCGGCCGGCTGCCCGGCTTCGTGACGAACTCGATCCGGCCGAAGTCGACGGTCAGGAGGCCGGCGAAGTCCAGGCCGAAGCCGGTCAGTACGCCGCGTACGGTCGACTTCTGCGCGGCGTCCGGCGTGCAGACCGTGGTGGCCTCCAGCGTGAGGGAGGCGTTCTTCAGGTTGATCGCGGCGAAGTCGGCCCCGGGCACCAACGGGGTCCGGCCCTGATGGAGCGCGGGCGTCCACAAGTAGCGCAGTTCCCGGCCGTTCGCCAGTTCGCGGGCCCGCAGGATCGGCACGGGTAGCAGACCCCTCGCCAGCCGGTCGGCGATGATCTCGTCGGCGTGCGGGCCGGTCAGCTGGGCCAGACCGTCGATTCCGGCGGGAGCGACCGGCTCGAGCAGTTTGAACAGGTCGACCGAGCCGAGCAGTTTGGCGTCGCCGAAGATGTGCTGGAGCTGGTCCATGCTGACAGCGGTCGCGGCACCGGCGAAGTCCTGTGGCAGCAGCCCCGCCTTCGCCGTGATCGCCTGGACCACCGAGGACGGCTGCGCGAGACCGCCGGCCTTCTCCGCGGCGAAGCTCACGGCCAGCGGGTCGACCAGGTCGAGGAAGGCGGAGCTGGGACCCGCGGCGGCGAACCCGCCCGCGACGTAATCCCGGCGCAGGGCGACCTGCCGCTCGGCGGGCGAACCGGTGAGCTGCTCCACGGCGTGTACCCGGGCCGTGGCAAGCTGCATCTCCGGCAGTGCGCCCAGCGGATGACCGGACACGGGGGCCATCGTGAAGGTGAGCGACCCGACCGGCATGCTCGTGGCACCGGACTCCACGCCGTCCGGCAGCGGCGTCAGGGCCATGGTCTGGCCCTGGAGCGTGACCCGGCGAAGGTCCTCGGGAGCGGAGCCGTAGATCCCGGCCACGTCCACGCCGGAGACTTCGCTCAGCGTGAAGAACAGCAGCGGCATGGTGAACGTGACGTGGCGCTGCTCGCTGTCGGTGCCGACGACGGTGAAGCGGAACGGCTCACCGGACCCCTCCAGCTCCACCCGGTGGGTGTTGTCGGCGGGGGCGAGCGGTGGAGTGATGGTGTCGGTGATGCGCAACGCCGCGAACGGCATGCTCTGGCCCGCATGGTGATAGTCGACTTCCGCCCCGTACGTCTGCTCGGGCTGCGTGACGGTGATGCGGTCCTCCCCCACCAGGTACGCGACCACCGTGCCGTCCCCTTGGGCCATGAACCTGCGCTTGGCGGTCTTCGTGCGGACCGCCGCGTGGCCCGAGCTCAGGAAGCCGCGTTCGACGACCCGTACGTACTGGTCCCGGCCCAGTTCCGCCTCGTGGTGGTAGCCCTGCAGGGAGATCCCCGGCAGCGGCGCGAAGTCGCCGCTCATCCGGACGCACGCGCCGAGCGGGGTGAGGATGAAGCGTTCGGCGCGCAGCGGCGCACGCCGGAATCCATCGACCGGCAGGCCGTTGAAGACCAGCTCGCCGGCGCTGGTGACCTTGACGAGGTCCCGCAGGTTGTCGTCACTGATGGGGGAACTGATGCGCTGCGGAGTGTCCGTGAAGGCGGCGAATGCCTTGAGCAGCCCCTCGGCTCCGTCCTGTCTCCTCAACGCCGCGCGCCACAGCGGTGCGTGCCCGTCCTTGGACACCGGGCCGTGCGTGAAGGACCATCCGCTGTCCCCCTCGGTCCCCAGCAGGAGGCGGGCGGGGAACTCGATCGCGGTGCGCGGCAGTCCGCCGAAGACGGAGATCTCGCCGTCGTCGGGAGGTATGGACACCGGTACGGAGGTGTTCTGCAGGAGTTCCCAGGCCAGCAGCGCCTCCGAGGCGAGGTCGATGCCGTCCTCGCCGTCCGGGAGCAGCAACGCCAGCCTGCTCGTCCCGGCCGAGACCGCCGGGACCGTCGGCGGGAAGGCATCGCGCACGTCCGACTCGCCGACGTGCTGCGGCGGAAGCCCGAAGAGCAGCACCGCCGGTTCGTCCGCGTTCTCGCGCACCAGCCGGGAGCCGTCGCGTTCGAGGTTGATCACCGAAACATGCAGCAGGAGCATGTCCTCGACCCGCAGAATGGTGAACGGATCGGCAGCCATCGCGGCACCGCCCTCTGTCGGCCGTCCCTTCTCCTCAGTGTGTCAAACGGGTGAGGTGTACGCACTTTTTGCCGCCTTCGTCGGGGCGGGCTCGGTCATGCGCCGTCTTCCATTTCCCGAACCCCGTAGGCAGGTCCCGCCACGGGGTGCCGGGTGCCAGTCCGCCGGCGGGAGAATGCCGTTGACGACTGCGCGGTGATCCCGCCGCCGGCCGCCCCGCCGTACCTCCTTCGGAAGGCGCGGCTCCGGCCGAGCCCACTCCGCGTCCGTGAGATCACCCCGCCCCGGGAGGGTGCTCCCGGTCCCGCGCGGTCAGAAGTGGGTGCCGCCGTCGATGCGGATCTCGGTCCCGGTGATGAACCGGCCGTCCTGGGAGGCGAGCATCGCCACCACGGACGCCACCGTCTCGGGGCCCGCGAAGCCCTGGCCGAGGGCGGGGGAGAGCTTGGCGAACAGGCGCATGTCCGCGTCGGCGGGCAGCCCCGGCCCGCTGCTCTGCCGGCTCGCACCGCTGCCGTCGGTCATGCCGCTGGAGATGGAACCGGGCTGCACGGCGGTGAAGCGGATGCCGCGGGACGCGTACTCGGCGGCGAGCGCGTGCGTCATCGACTGGATGCCGCCCTTGCTCGCCGCGTACGCCGCCATGTAGGGGTGGGCGAACTCGGCCGAGGTGGAGCTGAAGTTGACGACCGCCGCGTCCTGCCCGGCCAGCAGCGCCGGTACCGCCTCGCGGATCACCAGGAAGGTGCCGACGAGGTTCACCCGCAGGACGCGGGTGAAGTCGTCGAGGCTCGTCCGGTCGGTGTGCGAGGAGCGCAGGATGCCGGCGGCGTTGACGAGCACGTCGAGACCGCCGAGCGAGGCGGTCGCGGCGGCGACGCCCGCGCGTACGGAGTCCTCGTCGGCGACGTCCACGACCAGGGTCGTGAGGCGGTCCGCGTACGCGGCGGCCTTCTCCGCGGTGTCCCGCAGGCCCTGCTCGCTCACGTCCGCGGCCACCACGCTGCCGCCCTCGGCGAGGATGCGGAGCACGGTGGCCTGGCCGATCCCGGACCCGCCTCCGGTGACGAGCGCGCGGCGGCCTTCGTAGCGGTTCATGTGTCTCTCCTGCCCGTCCCACCGGGTCGCGGCGGGATTGTGCGGCGCCGGTTCCCTTGCCGTCCGGCGTTCCGATGTCCTTCACGTTACGACTAAGTGGCACGTTTTGCCACCTGGGCATCGTGTGCCAGCGGTGGCGTGCGGGCCGTACCCTTCTGGGGTGAGCACGAAGCCGCCCCCCTCTCTGACCGAGCGCCGCAAGGCCGCGACCCAGCTCGACATCGCCCACGCGGCGGCCGGGCTGTTCGCCGCACAGGGCCCGCACGCCACCACCGCCGAGGAGATCGCCCGGGACGCGGGCGTGGCGCTGCGGACCTTCTACCGCTACTTCCGGTCCAAGCAGGACGCGGTGAGCCCCCTCCTCGCCGACGGGGCCGACCGGTGGCGGGCGCTGCTGGAGGCGACGGAGCCCGGCACCGGCCTGTTCCGGGCCCTGGAGGCGGCGGTGGAGCGGTCGCTGGCGGCGCCGGACGAGGAGGCGGCGGAGGCGCTGCTGCGGACCCGGGGGCTGCTGCGGGCGGCGGCCGACGACCCCGCCCTGCGCGCGGTCTGGTACCGGGTGAACCAGGACTCCGAGGAGCGGCTCGTCCCGGTCGTCACCCGGCTCGCGGCCGGACGGCTGGAGGCGCTGCAGGCGCGTCTCGTCGCGGCGGCGGCCACGGACGCCATCCGCATCGCGCTGGAGACCTGGGCCGGCACCGACGCCGACGTCACCGGCGAGGGGTCCCCGGCGGCCCTCGCGCTGCGGTGCCTGCGTCAACTGCTCGGCGGGATGGACGCGTTGGCCGCGTCGGACGGCGGGAACCGGTAGCGTCCCGCGCCCGTCCCCGCCCGCCGGCCGGACAGGCGGGCCCGCCCGCCCGGACCGGGGGCGATGTCAGTGGGTGCCCCTACGGTGAGGAGCAGTTCAGGACCCGCGGGCACGGCCGTGGGTCCGTCCGGGGAGGGGTCTGCCATGTCCACGGCGTCCGCGATGTCGACGACGTATCTGGAGCTGTCGCAGGAGGGCGGCGGCGCCCACAAGTTCTACGAGGTGTCCGTGCACGGCCCGGTGGTGACGGTGCGTTACGGCAGGATCGGCGCGCCCGGGCAGACGCAGACGACGTCGTTCTCGACCGAGGAGAAGGCGCGGGCCGCCGCCGCGAAGAAGGTGGGCGAGAAGGTCCGCAAGGGGTACGCCCCGGCCGTCCCGGGCGGCCGTGCGCCGCGCTCCGTGACCCGCCGCCAGGTCAGCTCCGCCCCCTCCACCGCCCGCGCCGTGGCGCCGGTGCTGTGGCGGTTCCGCACCGGCTCCGCCGCGTTCGGCGTCCACGTCGACGACGAGCGCTGCTGGGTGGGCAACCAGGCCGGCGACGTCTACACCCTGGACCACGAGGGCGCCGTGCTGGCCCGCTTCAGCCTGCCGGACGGGGTGAAGTGCCTGGTCGCCGACGACTTCTGGATCTACGCCGGCTGCGACGACGGCAAGGTCTACGACCTCTCCTCCAAACTCCCCTTCGCCGCCTACGACATCGCGGCCGACGTCGACATCTTCTGGCTGGACATCCACGAGGGCGTGCTGGACGTCTCCGACCGCGAGGGCCGCCTCACGGTCATCGACCACGAGGACGAGCACCAGTGGTCCCGCCGCAGCCAGGGCGAGCACGCCTGGATGGTCCGCGCCGACGACCGGGCCGTCTACCACGGCCACCAGCGGGGCGTCACCGCCTACGCGCCCGACGGCGGCGGCGAGCTGTGGCACACCCCCACCAAGGGCGGCGTGCTGTTCGGCTGGCAGGAGCGGGACGCGGTGTACGCGGGCACCGCGCACAACGCGGTCCAGCGGCTGTCGAAGCACACGGGTGTCATCGAGGCGACGTACGCGTGCGACGGCGCGGTGTACTCGTGCGCCACCTCGCCCGGCGGCCGGTTCGTCTTCGCCGGTGACGCGGCCTCCTCCGTCTACTGCTTCGACCGGGACGGCAGGCGGCTGTGGAAGCTCGGCACCGGCAGCGGCTCGGCCCTGTCGATGCAGTACCGGGACGAGCGGCTGTACCTCGTCACCACCGACGGCTCACTGGTGTGCGTCGACGCGAGCGAGGCGGCCGTCGCCGCGGCACAGCAGGGCACGGTGCCGGTGGCGCGGGACGTCAAGCTGGCCGCCGCGCTGCCGACGTACGCTCCGGCCACGGCGGTGGCCGCGGTGGCCACGGTCGCGCAGGCGCCCGCCGGGGCGGTGGTGGTGGAGTGCCTGCAGGAGGGTGGCCGGCTGCGGGTGCACGTGCTCTCGGACGGCTACGACACCTCCTGGAACGTCCAGTTCCCGCGCGCGATACGCGAGCCCGGCGCCCGGTACGTCGTCGACGCCCTGCACCCCGCGGCGGGCGGCTTCTACCGCGTCCGCGGCGACATCCGCCGCCTGCTGTGACGCGGCCCGTCCCGGCCCGGCCCGCGGCTCCGGCCGCCCCGGGCGTCGTACGACCCCCGGGGCGGCCGGTCCGGCCGAGCAGAGGTTCCCGGCTCAGAAACTGGTGGTCGTCGCCCGGTCCAGGATCTCGCGGGCGACGGGGAGCACCTCGGCACGGTCCCGGGGGACCAGGCCGATCCGGGTGCGGCGGTCCAGGAGGTCCGACTCGTCGAGCGCGCCCTCGTGCCGCACCGCCCACAGGAGTTCGGCGCGGGTGACCGGGTGGCCGGGCAGCACCGGTTCGACCAGGGCCGGGTCCCGGACGGCCAGCGCGTGCACCGCGACGGCCTCGGTGCCGTACCGGCGGACCAGGCGGCGCGGCACGGGCAGCGCCCGCAGCCGGCCGGGAGCCGCGGCGCCGACCAGCGGCAGCGCGGCGGTGGGGGAGGGGCCGGCCCGCAGCCCGCGGGTCGCCGCGGCGGCGTCCACGGCGTCCTCGGCCATCCGCCGGTAGGTGGTGAGCTTGCCGCCGACCACGGTGGTGACACCGTCGGGCGAGGTCAGCACCGCGTGCCGGCGCGAGACGTCGGAGGTGCGCGCCGCCGCGCCGCCCGGCCCGGCGGCGTCCAGCAGCGGGCGCAGCCCGGCGAAGGCGCCGACGACCTCGTCCCGTGACACGGGGGCGTCCAGGACGGAGCCGAGCACGTCGAGCAGGAACCCGATGTCGGTCTCGGGGACCTCGGGCACGTCGGGGATGCCACCGTCCACCGGCTCGTCGGTGAGACCGACGTAGACCCGGCCGTCCCCCTGCGGCAGGACCAGGACGAAGCGGTTGGTCTCGCCGGGGACCGGGATGTGCAGTCCGGCCGGCAGGGTGCCGAGCCGCTCCGAGCGCAGCACCAGGTGGGTGCCCCGCGACGGCCGGATGCGGATGCCGTCGGCGAGGGCCCCCGCCCACACCCCGGTGGCGTTGATCACCGCGCGGGCCCTGATCTCGCCCTCCTCGCCGGTGAGTTCGTCCCGGACGCGGGCGCCCGAACCGGTCAGCTCCAGCGCCCGTACCCGGGTCAGCACCCGGGCGCCGTGCGCGGCGGCCGTCCGGGCCAGGGCCGTCACCAGCCGGGCGTCGTCGGTCACCTTCCCGTCCCAGGACAGCAGCCCTCCGCGCAGCCCGGACGCGTGGACCGCGGGCGCGAGGTGCCGGGCCTCCGTCCCGGACAGCCGGCGGGGCGCGGGCAGGACCCGCCGCGGGGTGCGGGCGGCCAGCCGCAGCACGTCCCCGGCCCGGAACCCGGCCCAGGCCAGCGACGCCTGCGCCCGGGACACCAGCGGGGTCAGCGGCAGCACGAACGGCTGGGCGGCCACCAGGTGCGGGGCCGTGCGGGTCATCAGCACCCCGCGCTCGACCGCGCTCTCGTGGGCGACGTCGAACTGCGCGGAGGCCAGGTAGCGCAGCCCGCCGTGGATCAGCTTGGAACTCCAGCGGGAGGTGCCGAAGGCCAGGTCGTGGGCGTCCACCGCGACGACGTCCAGGCCGCGGGCCGCCGCGTCGAGCGCGGCCCCGGCACCCGTGGCGCCGAGCCCGACGACCAGGACGTCGGCCACCCGGCCGTCGGCGGCCTCGGCCAGTTCCCGGCCGCGCCGGTGCGCGTCGAGGGACGAACCGGCCACGGCCTCGGTGTGGCTCATGGCGTCAGGATCCTCTCCAGAAGGATGCGCAGCTCACCCAGGAACGCGGCCGAGTCCAGTTCGGGATCGTCCTCGTCGGTCATCGTGCGCAGGGACAGGGTGAAGGACTGCACGGTCAGCAGCAGGGCGCGCGCCTGCCGTTCGGTGTGCCCCGGCCGGACCGACCCGTCCGCGTGGCCCTCGCGCAGGGCGTCCGCCAGCAGCGCCAGCAGTGCCACCTGGCTCGCGCCGCGCCGGTCGAGCACGTACGGCAGCAGCAGTTCCGGGTCCACGTCGAGGATCTTGCGGAAAAGCGGGTGCGCCCGGAACGCCGCCACCCCGGTCGTCAGCCCGTCCACGATCCGGGTGCGGGTGCTCACCCCGGGCGCGGGCTCCGGGATGGCCCGGGTGGCCACGCCGACCCACTCCCGGGTCATCAGATCGCCCACCAGGGTCCGCAGGTCCGGCCACCGCCGGTACAGCGTCATCCGGGAGACGCCGGCGCGGCGGGCGACGTCGGCGAGCGTGGTGCGCCGCACCCCGACGGCGAGCACGCAGTCACGTGCCGCGTCGAGCACGGAATCACCGTCCGAACCGTTGTGACGAATAGGCGTCATGTGTCACAGTGTAACGCCCTGGGAGCGGGACGGAACCGGCCCGGCCCCGGGACGGCAGCCGAGCCGAGCGAACCGAGCACACCGACCTGTGAGGACGACCGTTCAATGGACATGCTGTGGAACGGCTGGGGAGACCCGGCCAAGGCGGCGCCGCTGCCCGACTCGGTGACCGGGCTGCTGCGCGACCTGCTCGGCGTCAAGCCGTACGGCACCCCCGCGCTCGCCCTGGACGACGTCCGGCTGCCCGCTACCACCGCCGGGCCCGCCGCCCTCGGGGCACTGGCCGACGCGGTCGGCGGCGAGGAGCACGTCCGCACCGATCCGGACAGCCGCGTCCGGCACACCCGGGGCAAGTCCACCCCCGACCTGCTGCGCACCCGGGCCGGCGACTTCTCCGACGTTCCCCAGGCCGTCGTCCTGCCCGCGAGCCACGACGAGGTGCTCGCCGTCCTGCGCGCGTGTGCCGCGCACGGCCTGGCCGCCGTCCCGTTCGGCGGCGGCACCTCCGTGGTGGGCGGACTGGCACCGCGGCACCGCGCGTTCGTCGCCCTCGACCTGCGCCGCATGAACCGCCTGCTCGACCTGGACCCGGTCTCCCGTACCGCCACCCTCCAGCCCGGCCTGCGCGCCCCGGAGGCCGAGGCCCTCCTCGCCGGACAGGGCTTCACCCTCGGACACTTCCCGCAGTCCTTCGAGTGGGCCACCATCGGCGGTTTCGCCGCCGCCCGCTCCAGCGGGCAGGCGTCCGCCGGCTACGGCCGCTTCGACGACATGGTGCTCGGCCTGACCGTCGCCACCCCCGAGGGCACCCTGGAGACCGGCCGCGCCCCCCGCTCCGCGGCCGGCCCCGACCTGCGGCAGCTGATCCTGGGCTCGGAGGGCGCCTTCGGCGTCATCACCTCCGTCACGGTCCGCATCCGGCCCCTGCCCGAGGCCCGGGTGTACGAGGGCTGGCGGTTCGCCTCCTTCGAGGAGGGCACCGCCGCCCTGCGCGCCCTCGCCCAGGACGGGCCCCGGCCCACCGTGCTGCGGCTGTCCGACGAGACCGAGACGCTCATCGGCCTCGCGCAGCCCGACGCGATCGGCGCCGGCCCGGCGCAGGACGGCGCCGGCTGCCTCGCGATCACCGGTTACGAGGGCACGGCCGAGGACACCGCCCACCGGCGCGAACGGGCGGCGGCCGTCCTGGCGGCCCACGGCGGCACCCCGGCCGGCCCCGAACCCGGCGAACGCTGGGCGCACGGCCGCTACTCCGCGCCCTACCTGCGCGACGCCCTGCTCGACGCGGGTGCGTTCGCCGAGACGCTGGAGACCGCGGCCTTCTGGTCCCGCGTCCCCGGCCTCTACGCGGCCGTCCGGACCGCCCTGACCGACACCCTCACCCGGGCCGGCACCCCGCCCCTGGTGATGTGCCACATCTCCCACGTGTACGAGAACGGCGCCTCGCTGTACTTCACCGTCGTCAGCGCCCAGGGCGAGGACCCGGTGGCCCACTGGACGCCCGCCAAGCACGCCGCCAACGAGGCCGTGCTCGCCGCCGGCGGCACCATCTCCCACCACCACGGGGTCGGCACCGACCACCGCGACTGGTACGTCCGCGAGGCCGGCCCGCTCGGCGTCGGCGCCCTGCGCGCCGTCAAGCGCCGCCTGGACCCCGAGGGCCTGCTCAACCCCGGCGTCCTGCTGCCCACCGACTGAACCCACCCGATCCGACCGCCCGCCGCGAAAGGCACCCCGATGCGCCAGTTCACCGCCGTCGTCAACCCCACAGCGGGCGGCTCGACCGGGGCGGCGACCCTGCTCCGGCTGGCCCGGCTGCTCCGCGCGGCCGGCGCCGGGCTGGAGACCGAGTACAGCCACAGCCTCGCCCACGCCCAGGACATCGCCCGCACGGCCGGCGAGCGGGGCCGGATCGTCCTGGCCGTGGGCGGGGACGGCATCGCCGGGGGCATCGGCGGCGCCCTCAGCGGCACCGGCACCGTCCTCGGCCTGGTCCCCGCCGGCCGCGGCAACGACTTCGCCCGCGCGCTGGGGCTGCCCGCCGACCCGGACGCGCTCGCGGACATCCTGCTGCACGCCGAACCACGGCCCGTCGACACCGTCGAGGTCCAGTCCGCCGTCCACTCCGGCACCGTGGTCCTGGGCAGTGTGTACGCCGGGGTGGACGCGGAGGCCAACCGGCACGCCAACAACGCCCGGCTGCTGCGGGGTGCCGCCTCCTACTACGCGGGCGGCCTGCGGGCCGTCACCACCTGGCGGCCGGCCGACTACCGCGTCACCGTCGACGGCGAGGAACACACCCACCGGGGATACACCGTCGTCGCCGCCAACTCCCCCTACTACGGCTCCGGCCGGCTCATCGCCCCCGGCGCGCGCGTCGACGACGGCCTGCTGGACATAGTCATGATCCGGGAGGCCCCCCGCCGGCTGTTCTTCACCCTCATGAACGAGCTGCGGACCGGTGCCCACGTCGGCCGTCCCGAGGTGCGCGTCCTGCGCGGCCGGGAACTGCGCATCGAGGCCGCCCGACCCGTCCCGTACGGCGCCGACGGCGAGGTGGAGGCCACCCTCCCGGTCACCCTGCGGGTACGGCCAGGGGACCTGCCGGTGCTGTACTGACGCCCAGCGAGCCCGCGGCCCGGCCCGCCGGCCATCTCCGCCACGTGCCACCCCGGCGCCCCTCCGCTTGCGGTGCCGACCGCGCGGGGGTTCAGTGATTACGGACCCTCACAGGCCCCGCCTCGCCGACCCCCGCCCCGCGGCCCCCGTGCGGCCGGTCCCGCGGAGGCCCGCGCGGACCCCTCGTCGCGGACTGCCGACCCCACGCGCGCCAGGAGCTGTCATGTCGATGCCGTTCGGTTCACCCCTCGGTTCGTCGGACCCCTTCAACGAGCTGCTGAACCGATTCTTCGGGATGTCGCCGGCGTCCTCGCCCCCCGCCGTGCAGCGCGTCCCCATCGGCCGGCTGCTGACCGAGTCGTCGCAGCAGTTGCTCACCCTGGCCGCCCAGCGGGCCGCCGACGACGGCACCTCCGACCTGGACACCGAGCACCTGCTCTGGGCGGCCACCCAGGTCGACCCGTCGCGCCGGCTGCTCTCCCAGGTGGGCGTGGCCCCCGACGGGCTCGCCACCGAGCTGGGCAGGATCCTGCCCCGCGAGTCCGGCGAGCCCTCCGCGCAGCCCGGCCTCACCCCGGCGGCCAAGCGCACGCTCAGGGCGGCCTACGCCCAGTCCCAGGCGGCCGGTGTGTCGTACATCGGTCCCGAGCACATCCTCGGCGCGCTCATCGGCGACAGCGACAGCGACTCCGGCGCGGCCCGGCTGCTGCGGGCCGAGGGCCTGGACGCCAAGCGCCTCGCCGGGCTGGCCGAGCAGTCGGCGGCGCGTGCCGAGGCGGCCCCCGCCGAGCGGAAGAAGCCCGCCACCACGCTGGACGAGTACGGCCGGGACCTGACCGAGGAGGCGAAGGCGGGCAGGCTCGACCCGGTCGTCGGGCGGGGCGAGGAGATCGAGCAGACCGTGGAGATCCTCTCCCGGCGCACCAAGAACAATCCCGTGCTGATCGGGGAGCCCGGCGTCGGCAAGACCGCGATCGTGGAGGGGCTCGCCCAGCGGATCGTGGCGGGCGAGGTCCCCGACACCCTGAAGGACAAGCGGGTCGTCTCGCTGGACCTGTCGGGCATGGTGGCGGGGGCCCAGTACCGGGGGCAGTTCGAGGAACGGCTGAAGAAGGTCATCGAGGACGTCCAGGCGGCCGGCGGCGACATCATCCTCTTCATCGACGAGATGCACACGGTCGTCGGCGCGGGCGCCACCGGCGAGGGCTCCATGGACGCGGGCAACATGCTCAAGCCCGCCCTCGCGCGCGGCGAACTCCACGTCGTGGGTGCCACCACCATTGACGAGTACCGCAAGTATGTGGAGAAGGACGCGGCCCTGGAGCGCCGCTTCCAGCCGGTGCTGGTGCCCGAACCCACAGTCGAGGAGACGGTGCAGATCCTCGAAGGGCTGCGCGACTCCTACGAGGCGCACCACCAGGTCCGCTTCGAGGACGGCGCGCTGACGGCCGCGGCCGAACTCTCCGACCGCTACATCAGCGACCGCTTCCTGCCGGACAAGGCGATCGACGTGATGGACCAGGCCGGGGCCCGGGTGCGGCTGCGCAGCGCGGGCCGCTCCACCGAGGTCGTCAGCCGCGAGGACACCATCGCCAAGCTGCGCCGTGAGCTCGAACAGGCCGTGTCCGCCGAGGACTTCGAGAAGGCATCGGAGCTGAAGCGGCGGATCGCGGAGGCGGAGGGCGAACTCGCCGGCATCGAGGAACGCCGTGAAGGGGTCGTCTCGGTCACCGCGGACGACATCGCCGACGTCGTCGCCCGCCGCACCGGCATCCCGGTCGCCCAGCTCACCGCGAGCGAGAAGGAGAAGCTGCTGCGGCTGGAGGAGGAGATGCACGCGCGGATCGTCGGCCAGGACGAGGCGGTCAGCGCGGTCTCCCGGGCCGTCCGCCGCAACCGCGCCGGCATGGGCGACCCGAACCGCCCCGTGGGGTCCTTCCTCTTCCTCGGCCCGACCGGCGTCGGCAAGACCGAACTCGCCAAGACCCTCGCCGCCCTGCTGTTCGGCGACGAGGACCGCATGGTCCGGTTCGACATGAGCGAGTTCCAGGAGAAGCACACCGTCGCCCGGCTGGTGGGCGCGCCCCCCGGATACGTCGGGTACGAGGAGGCGGGCCAGCTCACCGAGAAGGTCCGCAGGCAGCCCTACAGCGTGGTGCTCTTCGACGAGGTGGAGAAGGCCCACCCGGACATCTTCAACACGCTGCTGCAGATCCTGGACGACGGACGGCTGACCGACGCCCAGGGGCGCACCGTCGACTTCCGGCACTGCGTGGTCATCATGACGTCCAACATCGGCGCGCACCGCATCCTGGACCACCAGGGCGACGTGTCGGAACTCAAGGACGAGTTGATGCAGGACCTGCGCGGCCGGTTCCTGCCGGAGTTCCTCAACCGGATCGACGACATCATCATCTTCCACGGCCTGTCCGAGGACGACCTCGAGCGGATCGTGGACCACCTGCTGGACCGCAGCAAGCACCGGGTGCACGCCCAGGGCATGCGCCTGGAGGTCACCGAGGCGGCGAAGAAGCTGCTCATCGCCCACGGCCACCAGCCGGAGTTCGGCGCCCGCCCGCTGCGCCGCACGATCCAGGCGGAACTGGACAACCGCATCGCCGACCTCCTGCTCGGCGGCGAGGCCGAGCCCGGCGACACGATCGTCGCCGACGTGCTCGGCGACTCGCTGCACTGCACGGTGCGCAAGTCCGACGCCGGTGCGCCGTCCGGCACCTGAGCGGGGCGCCCGCCGGGTCTACGACGCCGGTGGAGCCTCGCCGATCGAGACCACGACCGCCGTCACCGGCCCGTCCGGGGTGTCGTAGCGCACGGTGTCCCCGGGCCGGCGGCCGAGCAGGGCGCGGCCCAGCGGGCTGTCGGCGGTGACCAGGGTCTGGTCCAGCGCCTCGGCGACCTCCGCGACCTGGAGCGTCTCCACCGGACCGCCGGAGAAGCGGACGGCGACCGTGCTGCCCACGCCGACCTCGTCGGTGGGGGCGGGCCCGGCCTCCGCCGCCTCTCGCAGCCGTACGGTGATCTCCCCGATGCGGCGGTCGAGGCGCTCCAGCTGGTCGGCCCGCCGCAACTCGTCGGCCTGATCGGCCTCGTCGCCCACCGGGGCGGAGTCGCGGAGCGTCCCGGCGACCAGCCGGCGCTCGTCCCGCAGATCGGCCAGCTCCTGCTCCAGGGCGTGTCGGGCCTGCGCGCTGATGGGCTCCGGCTCACCGGTCATGGTCTCTGCTCCTCCGCGGTGGACGGCGGCCGGACCGCGTCTCGGAAACCGGCATGGCGCATCATAAGCGGACAGTCCGCCTGAGTGGTTCGCGGTGGAGTGGTGGTCGGCGCGGCGATAGTGTGCGGATGTCCGCAATGTCGGTACACGGAGCCGTACGCGCTCCGTCCGCGGCCGTGGAGGGAGGTGTCCATGTCCTCGAAGCGACGCCGGAAGAAGAAGTCGCGCCGCAAGCACGCGGCCAACCACGGGCGACGCCCGCAGTCCTGACGGACCGGTCGGACCTCACCCCTCCAGGGCGTCGCGGACGCTCGGGTAGCAGGCGATGAGGGGGGTGAGGCCGACGATCTCCAGCGTCCGCAGGACGGGCCGGCGCAGGCCCGCCAGCCGCAGCCAGCCCGTGGGGGCGTGGGCCTGGTGCCCGGCGATGAGGACGTTGATCCCGCTGGAGTCCATGAACGGCACACCGCTCAGGTCCGCGACGGTGCGCGCCCCGGGGGTGGTGGTCGGGGGGCTGAGGGCGTCCCGCAGGGCGCCCGCGGTGTGGTGGTCGACCTCGCCGGTCACCGTGACGACGGTGACCCCGTCCACGGTGGCTCGGATGACCGACAGCCCCTCCGGTCCCGCCTGCTCGTGTATGCCTGCTGTCTCTGCCACGAGTCCCTCGTCCACGCTCGCCGATCCTTGCCCAGAGCTTTGCCCAAGCTTCTCTCACGGGAGGCTGCCCCGGATCGCGCGGAGGATGCAGGCTGGTCGCACACCGTTTCGGGGCGTGCGCCCGGTACGGGCTCCCCGGTTCCACCGCACTTCCTCCACGGGTCCGGCGTACGGCATGTGACGCACCGCCACTTCGGCCGGCGGGCGCGGGGGAGACACTCGGGGACGCCGAGTTCCGGACTTCCGTCCGGGCGTATCGTATGCCGGAACATAAATGTCACGATGTGGAATGACGCGGGCATCCGTGTCGGATGAGGGGGCGGGACGTGCGACAGGCGGCCGGGGTCCGGTGGTGGCGTCGAGGGAGCGGTGCGGACGCCGGCCGGTGGCTGCTGCGCGGCCCGGCGCAGGTGATGTTCCTGCCCGACGCCCGCACCGGCGCCGTCCTCTGCGCCGCACTGGCCCTCGCGGACTGGCGGTACGGCCTCTACGCCCTGGGCGGCGCCGCCGTCGGCACCGGCACCGCCCGGGCGCTGCGAGTGGACCCCGACCGGGTGGCGCAGGGTCTGGAGGGCTTCAACTCCTGCCTCGTCGCCCTGGGCCTCGCGGTGTTCCTCGGCGCGGACCGGCCTGCCACGGTGCTGCTCGCCGTCCTCGGCTCCGTCGTGACCACGATCGCCACCGCCGCGGTCGTCCGGCTGCTCGGCGGCTGGGGGCTGCCCTCGCTGACCATGCCCTTCTGCCTGGTGGCGAGCGCGCTCACCATCGCCGCGCCCGCCTTCCCGCGGATCTGGCCGCACGGCCGCGGCCTCGCCGCACTGCCCCTCGCGGCGTCCGGCCCGGGCACGCTGCACCCCGGTGACCTGTGGCGGGCGTTCTTCCGCAACATCTCGCAGGTCTTCTTCATGGACCAGTGGTACGTGGGCGCGCTGCTGCTCGCCGGTCTCTTCCTGGCGAGCCGGGTGGCGGGCCTGGCGGCCTGCGCCGGCAGCGCCACGGGCCTCCTGACCGCCTGGGCGCTCGGTTCGCCGGCGGCCGGGATCGCCGACGGCCTCATGGGGTACAACGCGGTACTCGTCGCCCTCGCCCTGTGCGGCGTCTTCCTCGCGGCGGCCCCGGCCGCACTGCTGTACGCGGTGCTCGGCGCCGCCACGGCGACCGCCGTGACGCCGGCCGTCGCCCACCTGCTCGCCCCTTCCGGCGGGCACGCCTTCACCTGGCCGTTCGTGCTGACCACGCTCGGCTTCCTGGCCGCCGCCCCCGCGTTCCCCCGGCTGACCGGCGGGCCGGCCGCCGCCGGGGAGCCGGCCGCGCGCGAGGCCGACCTGCCGGCGGCGACGGCGTAGGCGGGGCCGCGCCCGGCTCTCAGGAACGGCACGTAGACTCCCGCTGCCCGTCCGGCGGGCCGTGGCGCGACGGCGCGGCGGTCCGGCCGGGGACCGGGTGTGACCTGGGCCGCACCTCGGCTGTTCGGGTCACTTTTGTTAGATTGCGCAACCACGCAATCGATTCCGTGCAGGCCCGACCGTTCAGGGGAGTGAAAGATGAGCGACCCGTGGGACGGCCCGGCCGGCCAGGCCACACCCGACCGGGGCGCGCGCGTGCCCGGGCGACGCGCGGACGGACCCGACGGAGCGCGTCCGCCGGGCGGCCGGGCGGTCCCGCGACCGCGCGGCGGCGGCCCGGCCCACACCGTCCCCCCGGTGCGCCGGGCCAGGAAGGTGCTGAAGACCACCGCCGTCTGCCTGTCCGCCCTGATCGTGGTCACCGCGGGCGCGGGCTGGTGGTTCTACGAGCACCTCGACGGCAACCTCCACAGCATCTCGCTGGACGGCAAGGGCGGCACGGAGAAGGCCGACGCCTTCGGACGCACCCCCATCAACATCCTGGTGATGGGCTCGGACGGCCGGACCAACGCGGCCGACTGCAAGCTCGGCGGCGGGTGCTCGGGCACCGGCGTGCAGTCCGGCAGCAACGCCGACGTCCAGATGGTCCTGCACATATCCGCGGACCGCTCCGACGCCACCGTCATGAGCATCCCCCGCGACACCATGACCAGGGTCCCCGCGTGCCGGGACGGCGCGAGCGGGCGGTCCACGGCCGGTTACTACGGCCAGGTCAACAGCGCGCTCCAGTACGGGCCCGCCTGCCAGGTGGCCACCGTCCACCAGCTCACCGGCATCCCCATCGACCACTTCGTCAAGCTGGACTTCTCCGGCGTGGTCAAGATGTCCGACGCGGTCGGCGGGGTCTCCGTGTGCGTCAGCGACGACGTCTACGACACCTACTCCCACCTGAAGCTGTCCGGGGGCAGCCACACCCTCAAGGGCGTCGCGGCCCTGGAGTTCGTCCGGTCCCGGCACGGCTTCGGCGACGGCAGCGACCTCGGCCGCACGATCTCGCAGCACATCTTCCTCAGCGCGATGATCCGCAAGTTCAAGAGCGCGGGCACGCTGACCGACCCCACCGCGGTGTACAAGCTCTCCGACGCGGCCACCAAGGCGCTGACGGTCGACGACGGCCTGGGCAGCGTGAAGAAGCTGATCGCGCTCGCCGGCGACGTGAACAAGGTGCCCACCGACAAGATCACCTTCACGACGATGCAGACCGCGCCCGACCCGGCCGACAAGGACCGCGTGGTGGTGGGGCCTGGCGCGAGGGCGCTGTTCGCCACCATCGCCGAGGACCGGTCCCTGAGCGCCGGCGGCGGCAAGAAGGCCGCGTCGGCCCCCGAGGCCACGCCCACGCCCACCGCCTCCGCCGTGCCCCCGTCCCGGATCTCCGTGACGGTGCGCAACGGCACCGGCATCGGGGGCCGCGCCGCCGGCATCGCGGCCGCCCTCACCGGCCAGGGCTTCGCCTCCGCCCCCACGGGCAACGCGCCGGCCCCCGCCACGCGCACCACTCTCACCTACGGCACCGGCGGGAAGGCCGCGGCCCGGACGGTCGCCAAGGCGCTCGGCCTGCCCGCCTCCAGCCTGGAGCAGGGCACGGGCAGCGGCCTGACGCTGGTGGTCGGCAGCGACTGGACCGACGGAAGCAGCTATCCGGGCGGGTCCACGGCCTCCCAGGCGCCGGCCGACAGCGAGGCCGCCGCGGGCAAGCCCGCCGGCTCCGGTGCCTCCGGCTCCGCGGCCGCCGTCTCGGACGCCCACGCCTCCACCGCCGCCCAGGCCAAGACCTGCGCCAAGGTCAGCCCCTACAAGACGGTCACGGTCGACGGCGTCACGATGACACCGGCCCAGGCGTACGCGGCGGCACGGAACAAGCCGGACTCCGACGCGTAAGCGGGCAGAGCCGGCCCGCCGCCGGCCGGCTCAGACCTCGCGCCAGCGGGCGTTGCACCAGGAGAACACGCCGAACGCGGCCAGGCCGATCGCGATCAGGGCGAGCAGCCAGGGCCCGGCCGGCAGGTCCCGGAAGCCGCGCAGGGTGTCGTCCATGCCCCTGGCCTGCCCCGGCTGGTGCCGGACGGCGGCGACGACGGCGAACACACCGGCGGTGGCGAAGACGATGCCGCGGGCCGTGCCGCCCGTCACCCCGAAGAAGTCGACGACCCGCCGGACCCGTGCCGACATGGCGCCGGTCCGCAGCTTCTTGCGGAACTTCTTCCGCACGGCCCGCACCGCGATCCACAGCCCGGCGACCACCACGCCGGCGCCCGCGGCCCCGACGAGCCACTGGCCGCCGGGCCAGTCCAGCACCCGGGCCGTGACGTCGTCGGTCTGCCGGTCGGAGGACCCGCTGCCGCTGCCCCGGTCCCCGGCGGCGTACGAGAGCACCGAGTAGGACACGAAGGCGTAGAAGACGGACCGGAGCAGGGCCGCCGCCCGCCGCGACGCCTTCGACCCGTCGGGGCCCGTCCCGCCGAACACCGCCTCCGACAGCCGCCACAGCGCCATCCCGGCCAGGGCGAGGCCCACGACCCACAGCACCGCCGACCCGAACGGCCGGTTCGCCAGCTCGTCGAGGGCTCCGCCGCGGTCGGCCTGGCGCCGGCCGCCGTCATCGCCGAAGGCGATCTGCAGCGCGATCACACCCACGAGTACGTAGATCAGCCCGCGCGCGGCGAAACCCGACCGGGCCGCCGCGGACATCGCCTTGCTGTCCGCCGCCCGGCGCGCCCCGCCCCGTCCGCGTAGTGCCCATGACTGTGCATCCATATTGCGCCGATGCCCCCGACGCCCAATCCGACACCTGCCACCTCCGCGTGCCGGCCGGGGGCGGGTCGCGCACGCGCCGCAGCCCCGCCCTGCCCGGGCACCCGCGCCCGGGGCGTCGCCACCTCGTGGCACCCGCGTACTCCGATGACGCCCCGGCGCCCCCGTACCCGGGTCGCGTGGCTTCGCCGCCGGGCCGGAGCGTCACCACCCGTCCCCGCCCGTGCGTGCGCCGTACGACCGTCCCCATCACCGGACCGCCCGCGCCCCGGCGCGCCCCGGTCCGGTCACGGTCGATCCGAGAAGGGCACCACGTGATCACTCCTGTCCTGCCCGCAGCACGGACCGCGGACGACCAGGCGCCGACCGCCGACGAGTCGACAACCGCATGGGCGCCGGCCGCCCGGGGCGGCGACGCCGACGCGGTCGAGCACGTCGTCCGGGCCCCGCACCGCGGCGTACAGCGCTACGTCGCCCACCTCCGCGCCGCCCCCCAGGCCGTCGATGACCTGGCCCAGGACACCTTCCCGCGCGCCCTGGGCAGCCTGCACCGCTTCGAGGGCCGCTCCTCGGCCCGCGCCTGGCTGCTCGCCGTCGCACGCCGCGCGGTGGCCGACGGCTACCGCCGTGCCGCCGCGCGCCCCCGGGCCTCCGACCTGGCGGACTGGCAACCGGCCGTCGAGTCGGCGCAGCCGCGGGGCCTGCCCGGCTTCGACGACGGCACCGCCCTGCTGGGCCTGGTCGCCGCCCTCCCGGACGAGCGCCGGGAGGCGTTCGTCCCCACCCAGCTGCTCGGCCTGCCCTATGCGGAGGCGGCCGCGGTCAGCGACTGCCCCGTGGGCACGGTCCGCTCCCGCGTCGCCCGCGCCCGGGCGACGCTGATCGGTCTGCCGGCGGCGGCGGGACAGCCGGCCGTGGCCTGGCCGGCCCGACGCTCCCGCGGTGCCGCCGGCCCCCGCGCACACCGTCCGATGCGTCCGGGCCGGCGGCAACCGGGCGGATGGTCTCCCTCGTGGGAGCCACCGGCCGAGGGATCGCCGAGCGGCTGGGCCGTTCTCGTACGCTCGTGTCCGTCTGGTCGGTGCCGCCCGGTCGTTGCCGTCCGGGCGCGGTCGGTCAGCGAACCCCCGTACGGGCACGAGCGCTGAGCAGTACCGCGCACGCCCCGGTGGTCAGCAGTCCGCCGGCGAGGAAGACGCCGCGTGCGCCGACGTGCGGCAGGAGCAGTGCCCCGAGTGCGGCGCCCGCCGCGATACCGGCGTTGTAGGCACCGGAGTTCGCCGCGAGGGCGGCGTCCGTACGGGCCGGTGCGCAGTGCAGCATCGCGTTCTGCGCGGTCATGAACACCGGCCCGAGCGCACCGCCCGTCAGCACCAGGAACACCACCGCCGCCACCTGATGGGCGCCCGCCGTGCACAGGCCGAGCATGCCGACTCCCTGCACGGCCACGGCGGCGGTCAGCGCGGCCCGCGGGAACCGGTCGAGCAGCACGGCGGTGACACCCACCCCGGCCAGGCACGCGACACCGAACACGGCGAGCAGGAGGCCGGTCGCGCCCGGGGAGAACCCGCTCACGTCACCCAGGAAGGCCACGACGTAGGTGTATCCCGCGAACGCCCCGGTGGCGGAGAGGCACCCGGCCGCCAGCACGGTCCGGAACCTGCGGGCGTCGGGCGCGGTCCCGCGGGCAGCCGGCTCCTCCTCCGGCCGCGAGGTCGGCAGCAGGACGGCGACCGTCACGAGCGAGAGCAGCCCGAGCGCGGCCGGCAGGGCGAAGGGCAGCCGCCACCCGCTCTGCCGGCCCAGCCAGGTCCCGGCCGGGACGCCGAGCACGAGGGCGAGCGATCCGGCGACGGACAGCGCCCCGACCACCCGTCCGCGGACCGCGGGTCCGAACAGGCCCACGGCGACCGGCCCCATCACGGCCCAGAACAGCGCCTGGGCGAGCGCGGTCAGCAGCCGGGACGCGAGGAGCACGCCGTACGAGGGCGCGAGCGCCGCCGCCACGCTCGACACGACGAGCGCGGCCAGCACCCCGGCGAGCACATGGCGGCGGGGTACCGCCCGCACGGCGTGCGTGAGCGGCAGCGAGGCCACGGCGACGGTCACACCGTAGGCGGTGACCAGCAGACCGGCCGTCGACAGCGACACCCGGAGGCTGCCGGAGACGATCCCCAGGAGCCCGATCGGGAGGTTCTCCACGGTGTTGAAGGTGAAGGCGCCCAGCATGAGGGCCGCGAGCACGGCCGGCCCGTGCCGGGCGCCCGGACGCACCGCCTCCCCGCGCGGCACCCGCACCACCCCGGCCTCCCACGCCTGTTCCGTCCCGGTCGTCCGCCCCCGTTCCGTCCCCGCCCCCCGCCCCCGTTCCGTCCCGGCCCGTCGGACCCGTCGCAGGGCACCGTCCACGTGCCCACCTCACCCGCCACACCGGCCCGCCGCAACCGAATTCGACCACTGGCCCCGCGACCGCCCCGTGCCCGGCACGCCCACCGCCGGTGTCTCCGGCCGCCGACGCGCACCACGTCCTCCGGACACCGGGCCGACGCGCACCGCGCCGTCGCAACCACCGGTCTCGCGTGCCGGGGTGCGACGACGGGGCACCCGGCCCCGTCTGACGCCGGTTCAGGCCGGCCCGGCCCGCCGGCCCGCGCTGGACCGGGGCATCGGGCGGATGCGCGGGCGCGACTCGCACCGGGAACAACCGAGGAGAGATCACATGGCCGGTATCACTAGGATGTGAGGCCAAGACAACCATGCGACCAGCCCGTTGGTTGAGGGCTGGTCGGGGTCGCCGATGCCAGGGACCGCTCCCCGGGCTGCGGTGATCTTCCTTCCCAGGAGGACCCTCCGCATGTTCCGACGAATAGGCAGCGCCGTCGTCCGTCATCCCATCTGGACGATCGTGGCGTGGCTGATCGCGGCGGTGGCGATTGTCGCCACCGCGCCCGGCCTGCCCTCGAACAGTGACGAAAGCAGTTTCCTACCCAAGAGTTACGAGTCCATCAAAGCGGCGGAGGTCCAACAGAAGGCGTTCCCCAGCGCTTTCACCCCGTCCGCGATAGCGCTCTACCAGCGCACCGACGGCGGCAAACTCACCGCCGCGGACCAGAAGGACGTCGCCCGGATCACCTCCGAACTGGGCAAGAAGCACATCGACCAGGTGCAGAAGGTCGTCCCCGGCCAGCCGTCCAAGGACGGCCGGTACACCATGACCTTGGTACAGATGGACAGCAAGAAGGCCGGCCAGCCCGAACAGGCGGACGCGGCCAAGGAGTTGCGTGACCAGGCCAAACTGCTGGCCAAGGGGACGCAACTCGACGTCAAGCTCGGCGGTTCCGCCGCGCAGGCCCTCGACCAGCAGGATTCGTCCAAGCGCGGCGAGGCGCTGATCGGTATCGGCACCTTCGGCATCATCCTGGTGACGCTGCTCATCATCTTCCGGGCGCCGCTCCTGGCCATCCTGCCCCTGGTGCTGATCGGCCTGGTCTCCGCCGTCGCCAACGGCCTGATCGCCTACGCCACCAAGCTGTTCGACCTCCAGGCCAACAGCTCGATCTCGTCGATCCTGATCGTCGTGCTCTTCGGCGTGGGCACGGACTACTTCCTCTTCCTCATCTTCCGATATCGCGAAAGCCTGCGCGCGGGGGACGAACCCAAGGAAGCCATGATCAACGCGGTCGGCCGGGTCGGTGAGGCGATCGCCTCCGCAGCCGGTGCCGTCATCATCGCGTTCCTGGCCCTGGTGCTCTCCACGCTGGGCTTCCTGAAGCAGATGGGCCCGGCGCTGGCCATCGCGGTCGCCGCCACCCTGGTCGCGGGCCTCACCCTGATCCCCGCCGTGGTCTCGCTCATCGGCCCGAAGGTCTTCTGGCCCTCGAAGTCCTGGCAGCGGGAGCCGCAGAACGCGCGGTTCGCCGCCCTCGGCCGGGGTGTCCAGCGCCGCCCGGCACTGACCGCCGTGGTCTCGGGCCTCATCCTGCTCGCCCTGTCCGTCGGCACGTTCGGCTACAAGGCCACCTTCGACCTGGCGTCCGGCTCCATGCCCAAGACCAAGGAGTCCATGGTCGTCCAGGACGAGATGCAGAAGGCGTACTCGGCGGGCGCCGCGGCACCCACCGACGTCTACCTGTCCAGCGTCGACGGCAAGCCGCTGGACAAGTCCGCGTTCGACGCGTACGCGCGCAAGCTCGGCGCGGTGGACGGCGTCGCCGACGCGCGCATGAGCCAGGTGAACGAGCAGGGCACCACCGCGGACTTCACCGTCACACTCAAGTACGAGGCGTCGACGGACAAGGCGCTCGACGCCGTGGGGCGGGTCCGCGACGTCGCGCACGCGCAGGCACCGGACGGCACCGAGGCGCTCGTCGGCGGCATGTCCTCGATCTTCAAGGACATCAACGCGGCGGTCAATCACGACTACAAGACGGTCTTCCCCGTCGCCGCCGTCCTGATCATGGTCATCCTGGGACTGCTGCTGCGCAGTGTGGTCGCCCCCTGGTACCTCATGGCCTCCGTGGGCCTCGGCTTCGGCGCCACGCTGGGTGCCACCGTGTGGATCTTCCAGGACGGCCAGGGGCACCCGGGTCTGATGTTCATGCTGCCGGTGATCATGTACCTCTTCGTGGTCGCCATCGGCACCGACTACAACATCCTCATGATCGCCCGGCTGCGCGAGGAGGCACGCGAGGGCCGCGATCCGCGCGAGGCGGCCGGCATGGCGCTGCGGCACGCCGGTCCGACCGTGGCCGCCGCGGGCTTCATCCTGGCGGCGACCTTCGCCACGATGATGCTGGCGGGCAACGCGCTGCTCACGGAGATGGGCTTCGCGGTCTCCTTCGGCATCGCGGTGGCCGCGTTCGTCATGGCGATGTTCTTCACCCCGAGCCTCACGGCCCTGATCGGCCACGCCGCCTGGTGGCCGGGCCACGGGGACCGGGCGGAGCCGGCGGTCGCCGGCGCCGGGGCCACGGGCACCGGGGACCCGCGCACCGACGCGGAGCGGGACACCGTCCACGATCCCGCCGGGCGCCGCGGCTAGTCCTGTGGTGAACCTGTGGTGAAAGCGCCGGTCGCAGCCGCTGGTTGAGGGCCGCGACCGGCGGCAGCCGATGTGACGGAGGAGTCCTGCCGGGCCGCGAGGTCCGGCAGGACTCCTCCGTTTCCACGGTCCTCGCGCGGTCCTCGCGCGGCCGTCGCGGGCCCCCACCGGTCACCACCGGCCCGCCGGCATCCCACCACCGTCACAGCGGTTCTGTACCCTCCCGGTGATCCACTTCCCGGCCGACCGGAGGCACCATGAGCCGCACCCCCAGACCGTCCACCGGAGCGGTACTCGACGCGCTGCCCGGTCTCGCGCCGTACGCGCGCGAAGCGGTCGTCCTGCACCCCGAGCGCGGGGAGCCCGGGACCGGGGACAGTTCGATCGGCGGCCCGCCGCTCTGGCCCGGCGACGAGCCCTGGCCCGAGTGCTCCCTGCCCGACGCCGACAGCCCCGACGGGATGCCCGCAACGGCCATGGTGCCGGTCGCCCAGTTGTACCGGCATGACGTGCCGGGGCCGTGGTGGCCCGCCGACGCCGACCTGTTGCAGATCCTCTGGTGCCCGAACGAGCACTGGGACCCGCCGGCCCCGCAGGCCGACATCAGCCCGGTGCTGGAGATCCGGTGGCGCCGGGCCGCCGACGTGCGCGACGGGCCGGCGGCCCCGCCCGCGCCCTCGCGCTTCGGGGAGGACGGATACCTGCCCCGGGCGTGCCTCCTCACCGCCGAGCGTGTGACCGACTTCCCCTACCGCGAGGAACTGCCCCCGCCGCTCCGGTCCGGACTGGAAGACCTGGTGCGCCGGACCGGTGACGGCGGCGACGCCGTCACCCGGATCGGGGGCTGGAAACTGGGCGGCTGGCCGACCTGGCACCTGAGCCACCCCGCCGTGTTCCCCTGCGATGCGTGCGGAACCGCCATGACACTGCTGTTCACCGTGGCGAGCGACGCCGAGACGGGTGTGATCGTCGGGCGGTACGGCGAACTGCGCGTCTTCACGTGCCCCGCCGACCCCCGCCACGCCTTCCAGGCGGACCTGCACTGACCGGGGGCGGCCCGGCGATCGCCGACCGGGGACGCGGGGGCCTCCGCGCGGCGACGGCGGGGCCGCCGAGCGCGCGCCGCATGCCCGTGTGAGCCCTGGACGCGCCCCCGGCCGCACGGCGAGACTGCGCTGTCGGCGGGCAGGCGACCGGGCGCCGTCCGCCCTTCGTCCCGAACCCCAGGAAGGCAGGTCGGCCGCCGTGCTGTTGCGTCTGCCCACAACCGTGCCGGAAGCCCAGGAGTCCCTCGCCGACGGGGCCGTGCCCATAGGCGGGGCGACGCTCGTCTGGGCGACGTGGCAGCGCGACGGCTTCCCCGGGCTCGCGGTGTCGCTGCGCGAGTTGCCGCAGGCCAACGCCGTGGGCCGGGAGGCCCTCGGCGGCGCCGTCGTCCTGCACCGGATCGACGAGCGGGTTCCGGACGTCCTCCGGCTGGCCGCCGCCACGGTGGGCACCGGAGCGGTGCGGCGCACGGCGACGGTCGGCGGCAACATCGTGGGCAGCACGCTGCGTTGCCTGCTGCCCCCCGCCCTCGTCCTGGACGCGCGGGCCACCGTCCTGGAACCCGACGGCGTCCGCGAGACGGACCTGGCCGAGGTGGTCGCCAAACGCCCCCTGCTGCTCGGCCTGCGCTGGCGCACGCCGATCGCCTCGGCCTACCGCAAGCTGCCCGCCGAGCCGGGCGGCCGCCCGCCCCTCGTCGTGGCCTCGGCCCTGCACCCCGGGGACGGGGGCCCGGACCGCCTGCGCGTCGCCGTCCGGGACGGGTACGACGTGCTCGACGGCAGCGTCCTCCGGGGCGGTGACGCCGACGAGACCCTCGACGCCCTGCGCGCCACTGCCGTGGGAGACCTGCCCGCCACCGCGTGGGAGGTCGTACGGCCGCACGTGAGGCGCCTGTTGGAGCGCAGTCGGGCCAACTGAGCGCCCGGCGGCGCCCCTTGTTTGCCGTCCCGGCAAAGACGCTGGTCGGAACCGGTCCTCGTGGCCGAGCCTGACCCGGTACGACCCCGGTACCGAAAGGCGGACGATGGCCGTGACGACGATTCCCCCTGCCCAGCCCGTGCTGAGCGGACGCAGACGCCGGACGGTGCTGGCCGTCTGCTGTCTGAGCATGTTCCTGGTCGGCCTCGACACCACCGTCGTCAACGTCGGCCTGCCCGCCATCGGACGCGGTCTGGACGTCGGCACCCGCAGTCTCGAATGGACCGTGGACGCCTACACCGTCGTCCTGGCCGGCCTGCTCATCTCCTCCGGGGCGCTGGCGGACCGGTTCGGGCGGCGCCGGGTGTTCCTATCCGGGCTGGCCGTGTTCGGCGTCGCCTCGCTGGCCTGCGCACTGGCCCCCACGGTGGGCACGCTGGTCGCCGCCCGCGCGGTGCAGGGGATCGGCGCCTCCATGCTGAGTCCCGTGGCCCTGGCGATCGTGGTGAACGCGACGCCCGACCCGCGGGAACGGGCCCGGGCGATCGGCGTCTGGGCCTCGGTGTTCGGCCTCAGCATGGCGGCGGGGCCGGTCACCGGCGGCGCCCTCGTCGCCGGTCTCGGCTGGCGGTCGCTGTTCTGGATCAACGTCCCGGTGGTGGTGGCGGCCCTGGTGCTCACCGCGGTCTTCGTGCCGGAGTCCCGGGCCCCGAAGGCGCGACGGCTCGATGTGCCGGGGCAGCTCCTGCTGACCGTGACGATCGCGGTCTGGGTCGGTGTCCTCATCGAGGGGCCGCGCATCGGCTGGACGACGCCGGCCGCGCTGACCGCCTACGCCGTGGCCGCCGCGGCGACCGCGGGTTTCGTGTGGGCGGAGGTCCGCCGGGAGGAGCCGCTGGTGGATCCCCGGCTCTTCCGGGGGCCCGTGTTCAGCGGCGCGGTGCTGGGCGCCGTCGCCGTGTTCGTCGCCCTGAACGCGACGCTGCTGCTCAACACCCTCTACCTCCAGCACACCCGGGGGTTCACCCCGCTCGCCGCCGGGACCGCGACCCTTCCCATGGCGGTCGCGGCGACCGTCTGCGCGCCGTGGTCCGGCCACCTGGTCGGCCGCGTGGGGCCCCGGCCGCCGCTGCTCCTGGCGGGCGGCTTCCTCACCGCCGGCGGGCTGTGCCTGGTCGGACTCGACCGGCACACGAGCATTCACCTGCTCCTGTTCGCCTACCTGCTCATCGGGACCGGCTTCGGCTTCGCCAACGCGCCCATCACCAACATCGCGGTCAGCGGGCTGCCGGCCGCCCGGGCCGGTGTCGCGGGCGCGATCACGTCCACCGCGCGCCAGTTCGGCGCCGCCCTCGGCATCGTCCTCGCCGGCGGCCTGGTCGCCGGCGAGGACCCGGCGGGGCTCGCGCACGCCTCCCGTCCCGGCTGGATGCTGGTCGCCGCCTGCGGGCTCGTCGTCCTCCTCCTGGCCGGTGCCGTACGGCCGAAGCCGCGCGGTGGCGAAGAGACCCCCTCCAGCACCGCCCCGGCGGCCCGGACGCGCTGAGCGCGGCACCCGCGCGTGCCTGCCGGAAGACGCCCGCGCGCCACGGGCTGGTGCCCGCGCCCTGCCGGAAGACGCCCGCCGGTGACGCTCCCGCCCCCCGCGCTCGCGGGTCGGCCGTACCCGTGCCGTCGTGGCTACGGGCCCGGCGGCGGCTCCGGCTGCCGGGTGGCCTCAGGCGAGCGGTGCGGGGGAGGGGACCTGGCCGCGGGAGGGATACGGCGGCAGGGGAGCGGGGTTCGGGACGGGCGGGGCGGCGACCGGTTCCGGGCGGTCCGCGGGCGAGGCCGGTGCACGCGGGGAGGGCGCGGGGTCGAGCCGGAGCAGGGCCTGCTCGTCCGGGCTGCCGGGAGCCGCCTGGTAGACCACCAGCCGCTGGCCCCCGGTCCGGGCCAGGCGCATCACCTCGTACGTCAGGGTCATCGGGCCGACGCCCGGATGGCGGAAGCACTTCTGCCCGCCACCGCGCTCGCACACCTCGTACCGCTCCCAGATGCGTGCGAAGTCCGGTGACTTCACGAGCAGTTCACCGACCAGCGCGGTCAGCTCGGGGTCGTCCGGGTCGGCGCCCGCGATCGCGCGCAGATGTGCCACCGAGTGGGTGACCGTCTCCTCCCACGGCTCGTACAGCGTCCGGCCCACCGGGTGGAGGAAGAGGTACCGGGTGAGACTGCGCTGCTCCTCCGGCCAGTCCCACAGACCCGGCAGCAGTCGCCGGCCCGGGGGGTTGGCGGCCAGGACGCGGTTGTGGCGGCTGGCCACGTAGGCGGGCAGCGGGCGCACCGACTCCAGCATCCGCAGGACCGAGTCCCGCACGGTCCGGTCGGCGCAGGCCGGCAGCTCCGAGACCCGGCCGGAGGCCAGTTCGGCCAGTTCGTGCAGGCGCTCGTAGCCGTCGCCGCGCAGGCGCAGGGCACGGCCGAGGGCGTCCACGACGGCGGGCGAGGGATTGGTCTCCCGTCCGCGCTCCAGACGGATGTAGTAGTCGACGCTCACCCCGGCCAGCGCGGCCAGCTCCTCCCGGCGCAGCCCGGGGGTGCGGCGCAGCCCCGCGCCGGCGGGAAGGCCCACGTCCTGCGGGCGCACCTGCGCCCTGCGGGCCTTGAGATACCTGCCGAGTTCGGTGCCGCGCCCCTCTGCTGCTGCCATCCGGACATTGTGACAGCCGGACGACCCGCCTGAGGGGGTGTGTCAGGGCCTGGAACGCCGCACCCGGGGAACGACGCGGTCTGCCGGACGGCCGTCCCCCGATGGAGAGTTGTCCCGGAGCGGGCGGCCCGGAGACCGGGACCCAGGGGGTGCGAGACACCGGACCGCGGCCCGGCACCGCCGCGGCCGCCCGCCACCGACACCGTCTCCACCTACCGCGCAAGGGAGTCGACCATGCCGACCACGCGTCGTCCCGTCCCGCCGCCCCCTGCCGCACCCGACGGCGGGCACCGCCCCGGGACGGCGAAGCGTCCGCCGCGACAGCCGGCTCCGAGGCCGCGGCACCCGGACGGGACGCGACCGGCCGCCCGGCCCGCGACCAGACCCGGGGCGTCCCCGCGCAGGGGAGTCGAACTCGTCGCCGCGCTGCTGGGGTTCACGGTGATCACCATCGACGTCTCGGCCGTGAACATCGCGCTGCCCGCGATCCGCGACTCCCTGAGCGGCGGCATGACCGGCCTGCAGTGGGTGGTGGACGCCTACACCCTGATGTTCGCGGCGCTGGTGCTGTCCGCCGGCGCCCTGGCCGACCGGGCCGGCGCCCGCCGCGCCTACGCCTGGGGCGTCGCCCTGTTCACCCTGGCCTCCCTCGCCTGCGCGGTCGCGCCCGGCATCGGCGTCCTGATCGCGGCACGGGTGGCGCAGGGTGCCGCGGCCGCCGTCGTGATGCCGGCCTCGCTGGCGCTGGTCCGCCAGGCCTACGCGGACGCCCGGGCCCGGGCCCGCGCGATCGCGCTGTGGACGGTCGGCGGCTCGGTCGCGATGGCCGCGGGCCCGGTGCTGGGCGGGCTGCTCACCGACGCGGCCGGCTGGCGGTCGGTCTTCCTGCTGAACCTCCCGGTGGGCGCGGTGATCCTCACCCTGCTGCTGCGGGTGCCGCGCTCGCCGCGCCGGCCCGCCGCGCTGGACGCGGCTGGTCAGCTCACCGCCGTACTGGCCCTGGCGGGACTGGCGTTCGCGGTGATCGAGGGGGGCCGGCTGGGCTGGACCTCGGTCCCCGTGCTGGCCGCCGGCGCGCTCGCCGTCGCCTCCGGCTGCGTCTTCCGCGTGGTCGAGGCCCGGCAGGCCCGGCCGATGGTTCCGTTCGGGATGCTGACGGACCGCCGGGTGGCCGTCCCGCTCGCCGTGGGCTTCGCCGTCAACGCCGCCTTCTACGGCGGGATCTTCCTCCTCGGCCTGTACTACCAGCAGTTGCGCGGGATGTCGGGGATCGAGGCGGGACTGATGTTCGTGCCGATGTCGGTGGTGGTGACGGCGACCAACCTGGTCTCGCCCCGGCTGGCGGAGCGGATCGGGCCCCGATGGGTCATCGTCGTCGGGCAGTTGGTCTTCGCCGGGGCGATGGTGGCCCTGCTGCCGCTGACCGCGCACACCCCGGTGTGGCTGGTGCTGGTCCTGCTGCTGCCGCTGAGCACCGGCGGGGCGCTCGCGGTCCCGGCGTTGACCGCGCTGCTGATGGACGCCGTTCCGGCGGAGCGCGTGGGGACGGCGTCGGGGCTGCTCAACGCCCTGCGGCAGACCGGCGGGGCGTTCGCCGTCGCCCTGTTCGGAAGCCTGCTGGCCGGCGGCGGTGACGGCTTCTCGCTCCCGGGCATGCGCCTCGGACTCCTCGCCGTCGCCGTCGTCCTGCTGGTGACCGCCGCCCTCACCCGCTTCCTGCTGCCGCGCGACTGACGACCCCGCGGCGCTGCCGGGACCGCCGGACCGGAGCGGGGCCGGTGCCGACCGGGCGGGCCCCCTCGGTCCGGCGCGGGGCCGGAGGGCGGCCCCGGCCGGGCGCGTCGGCCGACCTCGTCGGCGGGACGGCGCAAGGACCGCGACGCCCCGCTCAGCGGCGGTGCGCCGGGTGCGTGGGGGAGATGGTGGCGATGGGCGCACCTATGTCCACGATCTGGTCCTCGGCGGCGGTGATGGAGGTCAGGATGCCGGTGGCGGGTGCGGGGATCTCCGCGTCGACCTTGTCCGTGGCGGCCTCCAGCAAGGGTTCGCCCTCCCGGACGAGCTGGCCGACCTGCTTGAGCCACCGGGTGATCGTCCCCTGGGTGACACCGGCACCGAGTGCGGGAAGCACCACCACGGTCCCGCCGGGCGCAGCCGGGCCGGGTGAGTCGAGCAGGGTGGGGGACCTCCTGCCGGGATCCGCGGGCCGGAGGAGGGCGAGCACCTCGCCGATGCCGGGCCGGTCCGCGGGGTCCTTGGCCAGCAGGGCGGCGACCAGCCGGTCGAGGTCCACCGGAACGTCGGGCCGTACCGAGCGCAGGCGCGGCGGCACCTCTTCCAGGTGCCGCCGCATCAGCACCCACATCTCGGTGTCGGGGAAGGGCGGCGCCCCCGCCACCAGGGCGTACAGCACACAGCCGAGCGCGTACAGGTCGCACCGCGCGTCGACGTCCTCGCCGCGCCAGTGCTCGGGCGCCATGTAGCGCGGACTGCCGATCAGCCGGCCGGTGACCGTCAGGCCGCGGGTGGCGCCCGCGGCGCGGGCGATCCCGAAGTCGCAGATCTTCAGCCGGCCGTCCGTCAGCAGGAAGAGGTTGTCCGGCTTGAGGTCGCGGTGCACCACCCCCTGGGCATGCGCGGCGGCCAGCGCGTCGGCGGCCTGCCGCGCGAGCCCGACGGCCTGCGACACGGCGAGGCCGCGCGGCGCACGGGCCAGCAGTTCCGCGAGGTCGGTGCCGCGGAGCAACTCCATGACGATGAACAGGCGGTTGTCGTGGTGCCCGACGTCGTACACCACGGTGATCCCCGGATGCTGGAGCCGCGCGCCGATGTGCGCCTCGCGCCAGAAGCGCCGGAGCGCCTCGTCCCGGGCGTCGAAGTCCAGCAGCAGCTTCAGCGCGACCGCGCGGCCGAGCCGGACGTCGTACGCCTGCCACACCTCGCCCATGCCGCCGTGGCCGAGCCGTGCGTCCAACCGGTATCTCCCGGCGAGGTGGTCTCCCGCTCGCACGGTCCCTCCTTGCGGTCGTCACCTCCGTCGTGGCACGGGTCATTGTGCCGATCGGCCGCGGCGGCGATCAACACGGTGACGAGGTCCCGTGCCCGGTCACCGGCGAGCGGCCGCACCGGCCCCGCGAGGACCACGGCACCCCGGCCGCCGCCGGGCGGATGCTCCGGGCGCACGCGGAACCGGTCCGCGGGAGCGGAGAGCGCCCGGGTGGCGCAAACACAAGGCCGCCGCGGCCTACCATCGCCGCGAGCCGGGGGATACCTCTGGGAGGGCGGCCGCCACCGGGGCCGCACACCACCCGTGGAAGGAGTCCGGCCGTGGACGGCTGGTACGTGGACGACCGCTGCACGAACTGCGACGCGGCGCGGCAGTTCGCCCCCGAGCTGATCGGCGAGGAGAACGGGAGGTCGCGGATCCTGCGCCCGCCGGCCGACGAGGCGGAGAACCGGCGGCTGCACGCCGCGGTCTTCGCCTGCCCCACCCGCTCGATCCGGCCCGCGACCGGCAGCGTGGACCGGGCACTCGACCCGTTCCCGCTGGCCCTCGACGACCGGGTGCTGATCTGCGGGCACAACTCGACGCACACCGCGGGCGCCAACTCCTACCTGCTGCTGCGGCCGTCCGGCACCCGCATCATGATCGACACGCCTCGCTGGAGCCGTGAACTGGCGGCGCGCTGCACGGCGTCGGGGCCCGTCACCGATGTGCTGCTCACCCACCGCGACCACGCCGCGCACGGCCGCCGCTACGCCGACCACTTCGGCGCCCGGCTGTGGATCCACGAGGGCGACCTCGACGCCGCGCCGGACGCGGACGAGGTGATCCGCGGCCGCGAACCGCTGGAGATCGCCGAGGGCGTCACCGTGCACCCGTTCCCCGGGCACACCCGGGGCAGCGTCCTGTGCCTGGCCGACGACCGCCACTGCTTCACCGGCGACAGCTTCTACTGGTCGCGTACGACCGGTGACCTGGAGGTCGTCGAGAGCGTCACCTGGTACTCCATCGGGGAACTGGCCGACTCCCTGGCCCGGGCCGCGGGACGGCTGCGGTTCGAGTGGGTGCTGCCGGGCCACGGGGACCGGCGCCGCCTGCCGGCCGACGAGATGTCCCGGCGGCTGCGCGGCCTCGCGGACCGCGCGCGCCGGCTGCGCCCGCGGCCGATCGACTTCACGGCCGTCCGCTGGTGAGGGGGTGGGGGCGGCGGGGCCGGGTGGGTGGCACGGTCGCGCGGGGTCACTTGAGGGCGCCGCCGGTGGCCCCGGCGGCGACGTACCGCTGGGCGGCGACGAGGAGCACCGCGGCCGGGACGGACGCCAGCACGGAGGTGGCCATGACGGCGTTCCACCGGTCGGTGTGCGCGCCGATGTACTGGTAGATGCCGACGGTGACCGGCCGGACCGCGTCCGTGGTGTTCAGGGTGAGGGCGAAGAGGAAGTCGCTCCAGGCGAAGAGGAAGGCGAAGAGCCCGGTGGTGACGAGCGCGTTGCGGCTCACCGGCAGCACCACCGACCACAGGACGCGCACCGGCCCGGCGCCGTCCACCCGTGCGGCCTCGACGATCTCGCGCGGGACGCCCCGCATGAACGCGGACAGCACGAGGATCGCGAAGGGCACCCCCGCGGTCGAGTCGGCGAGGACGAGCCCGAGGCGGGAGTTGAGCAGCCCCAGGTCGGCGTAGGCGCCGTACAGCGCGTCGGCCACGACGATGCCCGGCACCGCCTGGGTGACCAGGACGGCGAGGACCACGGCCGTGCCGCCCCGCGGGCGGAACCGGGCCAGCGCGTAGGCCGCGGGCGTGGCGAGCGCGAGGCTCAGCAGCGCGCTGCCGAGGGCCACCACGAGGCTGGTGGCGAGGCTGGGACCCTGGTCGCGCAGGGCGGTGGCGTACCCGGTGAGGTCCGGGTGGCGCGGGAACCAGTCCGCCCGCAGGGCGTCGCCCGCCGGTTGCAGCGAGAGGTTCACCATCCAGTACACCGGGAACAGCATGAGCGCGAGCAGGGCCGTCGCCGCGAGCGTGGCCGCCACTCGCCGTACGGATATGAGGGTCACGGAACCGGCCTTCAGGCGTTCGGGGCGCGGCGGTGGACGCGCAGGTGGATCAGGGCGAAGACGAGCGAGAGGACGACGAGGACGTTGCCCGTGGCGGCGCCCCGGCCGAACTCGAACTGCTGGAAGGACAGCTCGTACGACCGCGTGGCCAGGGTCTCGGTGGCGCCGGCCGGTCCGCCGCCCGTCAGCACCAGGACGAGGTCGAGGGACTTGACGGTGTAGACGGCGCCCAGGACCAGCACGACCGCGGCCACCGGCCGCAGCAGCGGCCAGGTGACATGGCGGAAGGCCGCCACCGGACCGGCGCCGTCCAGCTTCGCCGCCTCGTACAGGTGCACCGGGATGTCCTGGAGCCCGCCGTACAGGAGCGCGGTGTTGAAGGGTATCCCCACCCAGACGTTGACCAGGATCACCGACACGAGCGCCTGGGTGGTGCCGGTCAGCCACGGGACGCCGGAGGACACCAGGTGCAGCTCGCGCAGCACGCGGTCGACCACCCCCGACTCGGGCTCCAGCATCCGCTTCCAGACCGTTCCGGAGACCACGAGGGGCAGCAGCCACGGCAGCAGGAGGAGCGAGCGCAGCACACCGCCGAGCGGGAAGCCGCGCCGGAAGAACAGCGCGATGGCCAGTCCGGGCACGAACTGGCCGCACAGCGACCCGGCGGTGAACAGGACCGTGGTCAGCAGGGCCTGCCGGAACCCGTCCGAGGAGAGGACGCTCGTGTAGTTGGCCAGCCCCGCGAACGGCGCGGCACCGGTGGGATACGTCGCGGCGGAGTAGTGCCGGAAGCTCGTCACGACGTTCATGACGAGGGGCCAGCCGAAGAACAGCAGCAGATAGGCGGTGGCGGGCAGGAGGAACAGCCACCCGGTGACCCGCTCGCGGCGGGCGGCCCGGCGCGCGCCGTGCGCCCCGTCCGGCCGGGGGACGGCGGGGTCAGGAGTCGGTCGCGGTACGCTGCGCATCCCCGAGCGCTTCCTCCGGTGTCCGCTCGCCGGTCAGCGCGGCCTGGACCGCGGTGTAGAGCGCGGTCGCCGCCTGCGGCCACCGGGTCCCGAGCCGGTCGGTGCGGGCCCGGGAGCGCTCGACGCTCTCGACGAAGGCGGCCATCGAGGGGACCTGCCGGGCGTACCGGGCGGCCACCGCGGGACGCGAGGGCACCGTGAAGTACTGCCGGGCCAGGGCGAGCTGGGACGAGGAATCGTTCAGGCAGGCCAGCACCCGGGCGGCCGCCGCCTGCCGGGCCCCGGAGGGGCCGTGCGGGACCGTCCACACCTCACCGCCGAGCGGGGTGACGAGGGTCTGCCCCGGCCGGCGCACGGGGAGCGGGGCCACGCCCCAGTGCAGTCCCTCCGTCTTGTTCATCGCGGCGATCCGCCAGGGGCCGTTGACCATCATGGCCGCCCTGCCCGCGACGAACTGGTCGTGGACGTCGACCTGGGTCCAGTTCAGCGCCGACCTCGACAGGGACCCGTCCGCGGCCAGGTCCGTCCACAGCCGCAGCGCCTGCGCGGCCTGCGGGGTGTCCAGGTGCCGTTCGTCCCCGCCGTTGGACCACAGGAAGGGCAGGAACTGCCAGGCCGCCTCGAAGGTGGCGTTGGCGTCCAGAGCGATGCCGTGGCGTCCCGGCCGGGTCAACCGGGCCGCGGCCGTCCGCAGCTCGTCCCAGGTCCGCGGTACGGCGACGCCCGCCTCGGCGAGCATGTCCTTGTTGTAGAAGAGGGCGACCGTGTTGACCGTGGGCGCCAGCCCGTACACCTTGCCCTGGTAGGTGCCCGCCGACAGGATGGCGTCGGCGACGCCCCGGGAGCCGATGCCGTAGCGGTCCAGCGGTGTCAGCGCGCCGGTCTGCGCGATCCGCTGGAGATCGGCGTTGTCCAGCATCAGCAGATCGGGGAGGGTGCGCGAGGAGGCCTGCCGCAGCACCGTCGGCACGAGCGCCGACGCCGGCACGCTCCGCTGCTCGACGGTGACGCCGGCCCGCTTCCCGCAGGCCGTGAGCAGCCTTCCCCACTGGGCGTGCTCGGTGGCGTCGGTGTAGTAGTCGAGCGCGGTGACGGAGGTCACCGTGTCGTCGCCCGGCCGGCCACCGCATCCGGCGACGGCCAGGACCAGGGCGAGCGTCGCGCACAGGGCGCCGACGCGCCGCGCGGTGCGCCCGGCCGCTGAGAACATGGGGGTGCCTTCCCGAGCGTGTGGGGGTGTGGGCGGAGCGCCGGTCCCGGGCGGCGGGGCGAGACGGTCCGTACCGGAATGTTCCGATCCGAGCGGGATGCTACCGCATTCAACCGTCTACTGGATCAGCAGGTCGCCGCCCTCCCGCCCGCCGCCTCCAGGATCACCGCGGCCACGGCGCCGGGCCGGGAGCGGGGCACGGCGTGCGAACCCTCCAGCACGTACGCGTCGGCCGCCATCCGCTGGGCCATGAAGCGCTGGGCGACCGGGCTGAGCATCCGGTCGTCGGCGGCGATGGCGTACCAGGACGGCTTGCCGGCCCAGGCCGGCGCGCCCGATCCGGCGGACAGCGCGGCGCGGGCGATCGGCCGCTGCGTCACCGACAGCACGCGCGTGACGCGGGGCGGCAGGTCGGCGGCGTACACCTGCCGGAAGCGCGTGCCGCACAGGTACAGCTCGCTGCCGGGGGCGGCGGCGGTGAGCGCGGGCACGGCGGCGCTGCGGGTCGCGTTCCAGGCGGGCGTGGGGGAGAAGCGGCCGGTGACGTCCAGGACGCTCTCCCCGGCGTCGAGCGCGAAGGCCGCCACGTAGCACAGGGCCACCACGTCGTCGGCGTCGGTGGCGGCCTCCGTGACGACCGCGCCGCCGTAGCCGTGGCCGACCAGCACGACCGGCCGCCCGATCTGCCGGACGACGCCGCGCAGGTAGGCCGCGTCGTGCGCCAGGCCGCGCAGCGGATTCGCCGGGGCGCGCACCGCCAGTCCGGCGGCGTGCAGGTGCCGGATCACCCCCGTCCACGCCGAGGCGTCGGAGAACGCCCCGTGCACGAGCACGACGGTCGGCGGTACGGGGACGGGTCCGGGCACGGGGGCGACCTCCGGCTGGGTGGGGCTCCCAGCCAAGCGCACCCGGGGCCGGCGGGCATCGCGTGAACGTACCAGGTCCGGCCCGCTCAGTCGCCGGGCAGGCTCCTGACCAGGTTGGCGAGCTGGACCCGGGAGTTGACGGACAGCTTGCGGAAGGCGGACGTCAGGTGCGTGTTGACGGTGTGCGGGGAGACGACGAGCGCTTCCGCGGCCGCCCGGTTGGTGTGGCCGTCGGCGACGAGCCGGGCGACCTTCTTCTCCGAGGCCGTGAGCGCCGCCCAGCCCTGGACCGGGCGCCGCCCGCCGGGCGCCCGGCGGTCCCCGGCGCCCGGCAGGGCCCGCTGCACGCGGGCCGCGGCGGCGTCCGCGCCCGCCGCCGCGAACGCGGTACCGGCCCCGGTCAGCGCGGCCACCGCCTCGTGTTCGCGGCCCGCCGCCAGCAGCGCCCGCCCCAGGTCCGCGCGGGCCGCCGCGCGCACCAGCGGGCGCGGTCCCCGCCGGAGCAGGGCGTCCGCGCGTTCCAGCAGGACGACGTCGGCCGCGGCCAGCCCGCGGGCGTGCGCGGCGACCCCCGCGGCCGTCGGCACCGCCGGATTGCGCGCGGCGTGGGCCTCGGCCTGCGCCGCCAGGTCCTCGGCGAGAGCGCGGTCCCCGCCGCGCAGCGCCGCCCGGACCGCGGCGCCGACCCAGGTGCGCAGCAGCCGCCAGCGCAGGAACGGACCCTCCTCCTGGACCCGGTGGATCCGCTCGACGGCCAGCGGCGGGTCCCCGTCGGCGTCCGCGTGGACCGCCTCCAGGAAGCGCACCGCGGCCGTGTTGCCCGGGTTCGGTTTCGCCGCCAGCCGCTCCCGCGCCGCCGCGAGGTGCTGCCGCGCGGCCTCCCGGTCGCCGCGCAGCAGCGCGATCCGGGACCGGATCACGCGCGCGTTCACCTGCTGGACGGGCACCCGCACGTCGTCCTCCAAGCGCTCCATCGTCACGAAGTCGGCGTCGGCGTCGTCGAGCCGGCCCAGCGCCAGGTGCTGCTGCCCCTGCGCCCACAGCAGCATCGCCTCGCGGAGCCCGCCGGAGTCCTCCGCCGCCCGCGCCAGCAGCCGCCCGGCCGTCTCGAAGTCGTCCACGTGCTGGTACGCCACGATCTCTTCCGGGACGTAGGCGGAGTCGACGGCCCGGAGTGCGGTGAAACGTTCCAGCGCGGCGGCGGTCTCACCGGCGTTCAGCGCGATCTCGCCGAGCGCGGACAGCGCGCCGACGTGCGCCTGGCGGTCCCCGACGGCGACGGCGGCGCGCAGCGCCTCCTCGCCCGCCTCGCGGGCCGGGGCCAGGTCGCGCCCCCGGGACAGGGCCAGGGCGCGCAGCGCCGCCAGCCGTGCCCCGACGTCAGGGGCGGCGCCGCCGACCGCGAGCGCCGTCCCGGTCCGGCGGCCGAGCTCGTCGGCGAGGTCCATGTTCCACAGCGCCGGGCCGAGCGCCGCGTGCAGCCGGCCGAACGTCTCCAGGCGCGGCCGGCACTCCAGCAGCCGGTCCCCGGTCGACAGCGCCTCCCGGTTCCGGCCGGCCCGGGTCAGGCAGACCACCGCCTGCTCACCCACGTCGAACCAGAGCGGCCGCGCGGTCGGCACCAGCTCCAGCGCGCGCGTCGCCAGGTCCGCCGCGAGGCCCGGGGTGACCGGCAGGACGTCGTCGGCGGCCCGCCGGAGCAGGGTCACCGCCTCGTCGTCCCCGGGCCGGGCGCCCCGCAGCAGGTGCGAGACCACGTCGATCGGCTGGTGGCCGGCCACGACCAGCAGGCCCGCGGCCTCCCGGTGCAGCGCCTTGCGGGCCGAGGGCGGGATGTCCACGTACACCGCCTGGCGCAGCAGGTCGTGCCGGAACACGAGCCGGTCGCCGTCGTCGTCCAGCAGGCCCGCGCCCACCGCCTCCTCCAGGGCCGGGAGCAGGGCCACGGACGGGCTGCCGCAGAGCGCGGCGGCGTCGTGGAAGCCGAAGCTCCGCCCGAGCACCGCTCCCATCTGCAGGAAGCGCAGCGTCTCGGGCCGCAGCGACCTGAGCCTGCCGCGCACCCCCAGCACGAGCCCGGGCGGCACGGGATCGTCGAAGGCGCCGGCGCCGCGCAGCCCGGTGAGCATCTCGACCGCCAGGAACGGGTTCCCGCCCGCGCCGTCGAGCAGACCGCGCACCCGCTCGTCGACGCCGGCGCCCAGGGTGTCGCCCGCGAGCTGGCCGATGGCCGCGCCGGACAGCGGGCCCAGGGACACCGTGTGCACCGGCAGCTCACCCGCGACGGCGGGCAGGATGTCCTCGGCCGGCTCGTCGGCGCCGCGCCGACTCGTCAGCAGCCACAGCACCGGGGAGGTCCGCAGGCGCTTCGGCAACTGCTGGAGGGCGAACCTGCTCAGCGGGTCGGCCCACTGCGCGTCGTCCAGGGCGATCAGCACGGCCGCGCTGCCGGCGCGCTCCTCGATCGCCTCCGCCAGCCGTTCGACCAGCCAGATCCGCTGGTCGTGACGGCGGGCGAGATCGGCGAACGCGTCGCCGGTCAGCAGTGGCCGCTCGCCGTGCAGGACGCAGGTCGCCAGCGACGAGAGCGGCACGAGGTGGTGCAGCTCGTCGGCCTTGCCGAGGCCGACGGAGAAGCCCGCCGCCTCGGCCCGGGCGACCGCCTCGGTGAGCAGGGTCGTCTTGCCGATGCCCGGCTCCCCGCGGAGCAGCGCGAGCGCGCCGCTGCCGCTGCCGGCCACCGAGGCGATCAGGTTCCGCAGTGCGTCGAGTTCGGCCTCCCGGCCGCGCAGACCGTGCCGGGACAGCGCTTCCCCTGTCCCCGCCACCTCGGTCATCTCTGCCCGTACCTGTCCGTGTCTGTTCGCACCCGTCCGTGCCTGATCGTGCCTGTCCGTATATGCCCGTGCCCTCGCCGCGCGGGGGTCCACCGTGACAAAAACGGCAGCTCAGGGTACCTGCGAACGCCCCGGCGGCCGACCTCGGCTGCCGGGCCCTACGGCACCGGCCACAGACGGGAGCCGGGGGAGGACGGGGAGGACGACGAACGGGCCTCGTGCAGGGCGGAGTTGCGCCACTCGGCGGGGGAGACGCCGTAGGCGGCCCGGAACACCCGGCTGAAGTGGGAGGCGCTGGTGAAGCCCCAGCGGTGCGCCACCGCGGCGATCGTCGCCCCGGCCGGCTCCCGGCGGGCCAGGTCGCGCCGGCACTGCTCCAGCCGGCGCTGCTGTATCCACCGGCTGACGGTGATGTCCTCCAGCGCGAACAGCTTGTGCAGGTAGCGCACGGAGATGTGGTGGGCCCGGGCGATGGCCTCCGGGCTCAGGTCCGGGTTCGCGAGCTGCTGGTCGATGTACGCCCGGATCCGCACCAGCGTGGTCCGCGCGGCGCTCGGCGTGTCCTCGGCGCCGCGGCCCAGCCGCTCCTCGGCCAGCGTCTGCACCAGGTCCACGACGTTGCGGGCGACCAGCTCCGCCGTGCGCTGCGGGTACGTGCCCGCCGTGTCCACGAGCCGGGACAGGAACGGGGTCAGCAGCCCGCCGAGCGCCGACTCGGTGCCGAGCGGAGAGGCGGTGATCCGCCGCAGGTCCGCCTCGCCCAGGCCCAGCAGCCGGCGGGGCAGGACGAGCGACTTCGTCCGGAAGGACTCGGGCAGGGTCAGCCGCACGGGGCGCGCCGTGTCGTAGACGAAGAGCTGGCCCGGCCGCACGGCCGAGTCCCGGCCGTCCTGCTCGATGCGGCCGGCGCCCCGGCTCAGCAGCTTCACGACCACGTGGTCGCCCTCGCCGCCGTTCGCGCGGGTGCGCACGGCCCGCAGCGGGTCGCCCTCCACCATGACGACCCGCATGGGGCCCAGCACCGACGTGCGGATGGTGCCGCTGCCGATCTCGTCGGGCACGCTCATGTCGACGGCGCCGAACGTGCGGGACAGGGCCTCGCGCCAGTAGGCCCGTCTGCGGTCCGCGGGCACCGCGTCCGTGGTGTGGAGGGTGCCCGAAGACCCCGGGGTGAGCGTGGATGGACCCGGCGACATACGATCTCCGCCCTTCGGCACGTGCGGCTTACCGGCATACCGTGCCAGCGCGCCCCCGCCGCCGCATCGCGTGAATCCGCGAGATCGCGAACATGACGGGCGGGGGCCCTGCGGGCCGGGAGGCGCCGCCGACCTGCTGTGACGTCTCCCACGCGCCCTTGTCGCGGCGCGAAGGGCTCCTTAAGTTCGGGGACATGTCCCCCCAGCACCACCCCACCCCGCCCGGCGAACCGGTCGCCTTCGCCGTCGACCTCACCGCCCACGAGATGACCCGGCGGGCCCACGTCATGGCCGCGCTCGACGACGGCTGGGACCCCGCGGCGGCGGTGCGCGGGGAGGAGGAGGCGTACGACCTGCTCTACTCCGGCCTCGACGAGGAACAGCAGCGGCTGTACGACACCCTCGCCGAGGCCGGTGTCCTCCCCCTGCGCGGAGACGGCCGTGCTGCCGCTTGACCCCCAGGCGGACATCGGGCGCCGCGCCTGGGTTACCTGCCCGGCCTGCGCGGACCACCTGGACTGCGCCACGTGCGCCCAGGGCCGCCGGTGCCGGGACCACTGGCGCTACCTGCTCGGCAACACCGGCAGCCTCCTGCACCTCCAGTGCCCCTCGTGCACCCACGTCTGGGACCACGAGACCGGCTTCGGCGCCACCCGCACCCGCCGGACCCGCCCGACCGGCGGCCCGCCGCCGCGCTGACGGCGGCCGGACGCACCGCGGACGCACGGGCGGCCCGGCGCGTCGTACGACACGCCGGGCCGCCGTCGCCGGATCACCTCAGGAGCGGACCAGCGGGGTGTCCACCAGGTGCTCGGCCAGGAACCAGGCCTGGAGTTCGCCGGTGCGGATGATCTGCGAGACCAGCACGTCGTTGGTGCCGTCGTCGCCCAGCTCGGCGGTGCGGGCGGCGGCGTCGTGCGCGTCCGTCAGGATGGTCTCGTGGGCCTCCAGGAGCCGCGAGAGCATCGCGGGCACCTCCTCCACGCCGTCCGGCGGGCGCGGGATCGACGTGATCTCGGCGACGTGCCGGGCATCGCCCACGGCGACCCCGCCCAGGGTCTGGACGCGCTCGGCGAGGGTGTCGACGATCTCCAGCTGCTCACCGGCGTGCTTGTCCAGGAGCAGGTGCAACTGGTAGAAGGTCGCGCCCCGCATGATCCAGTGGTGCTTCTTGTAGAGCCCGTAGAGCATCTGCGTGTCGGCCAGGACCTTGTTCAGGCGCTGGCAGGAGTACATGCGGGCCTCGTAGGACAGGGCGACGGGGAACTGCTTGACGGTCCCGAACTCCTGGATGACGCTCCCCTTCTGGTGCAGCCACGGCTGGCTGCCCGCGGGCCGGGTCTCGGTGGTCATGGTGTTCCTCCTGGGTCATGCCGTGCTGTGCGTACGGGGCGACGCTAGGCGCGCTTCGGGCGGCCGCGTCGTCCCGGAGCGCACGCGTCGGTGCCGGTCAGCGCACCGGCGCCGGGCGGACGGATCACCCGCTGCCGGCGGTGAGCCGTTCGACGACCCGGTCCAGATCGATGTGGCGGTGCTCCGTGCCCGGCGGCACCAGCGCGTCGGCGCGGCGCAGGAAGCCCGCGACGGCGCCGCGCCGAAGCTCCAGGAGTGCCGCGCCCGAACGTCCCCGCAGCAGGACGCGCACCGCGTCCGGGCGGCACCGCCGGCGGGGCAGCACCACCACGTCCCCGGCCCCCGCCGGGCGGTGCAGGCCCCGGGCGAGGAGCGAGCGGGCGAAGACCCAGTCGACCGGGGCCGCGAGGGGGGCGCCCACGGACAGGCGGACCGCGTAGGGGTCCGCCGCGGTGTACCGCAGCTCGGCGGGGAGCGGTACCGGCCGCTCGCCGGCCACGACCACGTGGCTGCTCGTCCGGCACACGACCGGGTCTCCGTCCGCGGCACCGGCAGGTCGATGTGTCATGCCGCCCCTGTCTGCGTCTGTTCGGCCGGCCCGGCGGTCAGGTCGCCGCCGGGCCGAGGTGCTGCCGACGGTACGGCCGGTCCCGGCGGGCGGGTTGCCGTCCAGCGCACGGTCCGTTGCCCCACCGGGCATCGCGCTGGCGCCGGGGCGCGGCGGGCCGCATGTTGGGCGGGGGAACCGCGGTGGCGCCCGTGCGCGACCGCCCCCATGATGGTTGAATATAAAACAATTAATGGGCTGAGAGGTGGTCGACGATGAGCAATGTCGAGACGGAACCCGTGGAAGTGCGCTGCGGCACGGCGGTCGACGGTACGCGGCCGGCCGAGGCGGCCCGGGTGGACGTGCTGACCCCGCGCGACGTCCCCCTGGGCGGCCCGCGGGCGATGACCGTGCGGCGCACCCTGCCGCAGCGCGCCCGGACCCTGATCGGCGCCTGGTGCTTCGCCGACCACTACGGCCCCGACGACGTCGGCGAGAGCGGCGGCATGGACGTCGCCCCGCACCCGCACACCGGCCTGCAGACGGTGAGCTGGCTCTTCAGCGGGGAGATCGAGCACCGCGACAGCCTGGGCAGCCACGCCTTCGTACGGCCCGGCGAGCTGAACCTCATGACCGGCGGGCACGGCATCGCCCACTCGGAGGTCTCCACCCCGCGGACCACCGTCCTGCACGGCGTCCAGCTCTGGGTGGCGCTGCCCGAGGCGCACCGAGGCACCGCGCGGGACTTCCGGCACCACGTGCCCGAGCCGGTGACGGCCGACGGCGCCGAGATCCGGGTCTTCCTGGGCTCCCTGGCCGGAACCGCCTCCCCGGTGCCGACCTTCACCCCGCTGCTCGGCGCGGAGATCCTGCTCCGGCCGCGGGCGACGGTCACCCTCGCCGTGGACCCCGGCTTCGAGCACGGCCTCCTGGTCGACCGGGGGCCCGTACGCCTCGCCGATGCCCTCCTGGACTCCGCCGAGCTGGGGTACGTCCACCCCGGCCCCGCCACGCTGACCCTGGTCAACGAGTCGGACACCACAGCCCGGGCGGTCCTCCTCGGCGGAGCACCCTTCGAGGAGGAAATCGTCATGTGGTGGAATTTCATCGGACGCAGCCACGACGATATCGTCAAGGCGCGCGAGGAATGGCAGAATTCCAGTGATCGCTTCGGCGCTGTCGAAGGATATCCGGGGGACCGCCTCCCCGCCCCCGTCCTGCCCAACGCCACCATCAGGGCGCGCCGCAACCCGCCGCGTCACTGACCCTTTCGAAAGGCATCCGATGAACCAGCCTCCCGCCGCCCCGGTCGTCGAGCGCATAGACGCACGGCACCGTTACGAGATCCGCGTCGCCGACGAGCGGGCCGGGCTGACCGCCTACCGCGACCGTGATGACCAGCGTGTCTTCTTCCACACCGAGATCGGTGACGCCTTCGCCGGGCAGGGCCTGGCCTCCGTGCTCGTACAGGAGGCCCTCACCGACGTACGGAATTCCGGGAAGCGGATCGTGCCCGTCTGCCCCTATGTCGCCAAATTCCTGACGCGGCACGATGAATTCGCCGACCTCGTGGATCCCGTGACGCCCGAGATCCTTGAATGGCTGAACGGCCAACTGGGCTGACACCGCCGCCGTCGGGCCGGCCGCCGGAATTCCGGCGACCGGCCCGACGGCGTTTTCCCGGGCACCCGCGGCCCCAATTTCCCTCAGCCGTGGCCCGGCGCCGCCCGGTGTTCCGGCGGGCCCCGGCGGGCAGCGCGGCGGCCCCGGCGGAGCCCCCGGAGGCCGGGGGTCCGCCGGGGCCGGGCGGCTCCGCGGTGGTGGACCGGTCTCAGGCCGGCGGCCGGGTCCAGACCGCGTCGGTGGCGGACAGGCGGTGGGTCACCACCGAGGTGAGCGCCAGGAGCAGCAGGCACAGCCCCAGGGTGAGCACCAGGTGGCCGTGCAGGACGAGTCCGGCGCCGGCCAGGGCGCCGAACAGCATCACCAGCACGGACAGCACCCGGCGGCCGGGCCGCGGCGCGGCGCCGCCCGCCGGGGTGGAGTCCGCGGCCAGACCCGTGAGCGTCAGCGTCAGCACGGTGGTGGTCAGATCCGGGACGCCGAGGCGCCGGGCGACCGCGTTCTGCAGGCCCATGCCGAGCCCGAGGCACACGATCAGCGTGTACTGCACACCGGTGGTGACCCGCCCGTCCGCGGCGGCCGTGACCACGACGGCCACGGCGACCAGGACGGTCTGCGTCGCGGTGGCCGCCGTCAGCAGGCGGCCCCGGTGCGCGGCGAACCTGCTGCCGAGCCCGCCCCCGGCCAGCGCCCCGAGCAGGAACACGGCCAGCGTGACGACGGAGGCGAGCGCGGACAGGCTCTGCGCACCCCCCAGCGCGAACCCGAGGAAGACCACGTTGCCGGTCATGTTGGCGACGAAGACGTGGCCAAGGCCCAGGTAGCTCACCGCGTCGACCAGACCGGTGACCAGCGTCAGCGTCAGCAGCAGCGGGGGCAGCGGGCCGTGGCGGTCGCCCTTCGGCGGCGCCAGCGTCCGGACGGCGTCAGTCAGCAAGGTGCGCACGGGGCCCCACCTCCGCGGTCGCGGGCGTACGGTGCAGGACCAGCCGGGTCAGCAGCCCGCTGGCGGGCCCGACCACGATCGCGGCGACGGCGACCCACACGGGCCACGGGGTGATGCCGAGCGCCCCGTCGAGCGACCACCGGCCCGGCCCGGTCAGGGCCAGCGCCGCGGAGACGGTGACGAGGACCAGCGGGTACTCGTAGCCGTCGTTCTGCACCCACAGCCCCTTGGGCCGCTTGACGGTGCCCGCGACCGTCATCACCCCCATGGCGGCCATCGCCGCCAGCGGCGTGAGGAGCCCGGCGGTCAGGAACAGGCCGGCACCGATCTGGCTGGCGCCCGCGGCCACCGCGGTCAGTCTGCCTCCGCGGAAGCCGTCGTGCCGGAACTCCTCGGTTCCGCCTGCCAGGCCTTGGCCCCCGAGCCGGTGGCTCACCTTCTGCACTCCGTGTCCGGCGATGAGGAGCCCCGCCACCGCCCGGAGGACCAGCAGTCCCGTATCCATCTCTTCCTGCCTGTTCGTGAGTCCGTCCTCGTCCGGCCGGGATCAGCCGGCGGCGTGGGCGCCGATGACGGCCTGGGCGTACACGAGGCCGAGGCCGTAGGCGCCGCCGTGCTCCTTGACGACCTCCGTCACCGGCACGTACGTCTCGCCGCGGGCCCAGTCGCGCTGGAGCTCCAGCAGGACCTGCACCCAGGTGACCGGCACGGCACCGGCCTGCACCATGCGCTGGACGGCGTGCTCGTGCGCCTGCGGGCTGACACCGCCGGACGCGTCGGTGACCACGTAGACCTCGTAGCCCTGGGCGAGGGCGGACAGGGTCGGCAGGACCACGCAGACCTCGGTCCACAGACCCGCTATGACGAGCTTCTTGCGGCCGGTCGCCTTGACGGCCTCGGCGAACGCCGGGTCCTCCCAGGCGTTCATCGTGGTGCGGTCGACGATCTCGTGGCCCGGGAAGACCTCCGCGAGCTGCGGCATGATCGGACCGGAGAAGGACTCGGCGGCCACGGTGCTCAGCACGACGGGCACGTCGAAGACCCTGGCGGCCTTGGCCAGGCCCTGGGTGGCGTTGATGATCGCGGTGCGGTCGCCGCTGCCCGTGCCGAAGAACATCTGCGGCTGGTGGTCCACGAAGAGGACCGTGCAGTTGTCCGGCGTCAGCAGGTCGGGGCTGGGGGACGAGGTGACCTGGGCGATGTCGGTGATGGTCATGGTGGTGCCTTTCCCGTGGGTGTCGGCGACGGACGGGCGTCCGCGCCGGTCGTGGCCGTCCGGTGGACGGAAGCGGTGGGGATGCGTCCCGGCGGGGGCGGGCGGCGGTGCCGGCCGCCCCCGCGCGGTCAGAGGACGAAGCAGGGGTCGAAGGGCGCGTCGGCGCCGTCGGGGAGCAGGCCGCGCCGCACCCGCCAGGCGCGGTGCCGCTCTGACTCCGCGACGGCCTCGCCGAGCGACTCGGCCTGGCGCACGCCCGCCGACCGGGCGGCCTGGTAGCCGCCGAAGTGCGCCACCGGGCTCCACGCGGGGGTCACGGCCGGGAGCTGCTCGTCGAGCCCCTCGTATTCGCCGGCGGCGTACACGATCCGGCCGCCGGTGACCGTGAGCAGCGACTCGATGTGCGCGATCTCCGGCTCGGGCACGGTGAAGTAGTCGTCGGACAGCACCGCGAGATCGGCCAGGCAGCCCGGCCGCAGCACGCCCTTGACGTCTTCCTCGCCGGTCAGTTCGGCGCCGGCGACGGTGAACATCCGCAGCGCAATCTGCCGGTCGACGCGGTTGCCGCGCGGACGGAGCACGGCGTCGCCGGCGCCGCGCCCGCTCACCAGCCAGTGCAGGGCGACCCACGGGTTGTAGGTGGAGACCCGGGTGGCGTCCGTGCCGGCGGCCACGGTCAGCCCGCGGTCCAGCATGGCCCGGATCGGCGGGGCGTCCGCGGCGCGGCCGGGGCCGTACCGGCGCAGGAACGCCTCGCCCTGGAAGGACAGCCGGTTCTGGACGGACATGGCCCCGCCGAGCGCGGCGACGCGGTCGAGGCTCTCCGGCGACGCGGTCTCCGCGTGGTCGAACAGCCACCGGTTGCCCGCCGGGAACAGCCCCTCGGCGGCCAGCTTCTCGAAGACCGCGAGGTCGCGGCGGATGGTCTCGTCGTACGTGGCGTGCAGCCGGAAACCCCAGCCGTGCTCCATGAGGAGCCGGACCGCCTTCTCGAACTCCGCCTCGTAGGGGCCGAGTTCGGGACGCGGCTGGGCGAAGTTCTCGAAGTCCGCCGCCGCCCAGGTCAGGTTCTCGCCCGCGCCGTTGAGCCGGAGCCAGGCGTCCCCGTCCTCGGGCCGGGCCGTCTCGATCCAGCGGGTGAGGTCGGCTATCTCCTGGCCCGCCGTCTGCGGGAAGAGGTGGTAGGCGATGCGCAGCGACAACTGGCCGGCCTCCGCCAGCTCGATGACGGTGCCGTAGTTCTCGGGGAAGTTCTGGAAGCCGCCGGCGGCGTCGATCGCCGACGTCAGCCCGAACCTGTTCAGCTCGCGCAGGAAGTGACGGGTCGAGAGCTTCTTGTCCTCGCCCTCCAGGACCGGCGCCTTCGCCAGCGTCGAGTACAGCACGAGGGCGCTGGGCGCGGCCAGCAGCATGCCCGTCGGTCCGCCGTCCCGGCCGCGCACGATCTGGCCGCCCCGGGGGTCGGGCGTGTTCCGGTCGAACCCGGCCGCCCGCACCGCCGCCCGGTTGAGCACGGCCGCCTGGTACAGGTGCAGCACGAACACCGGGGTGTCGGGGGCGGCGGCGTTCAGCTCGGCGACGGTCGGCAGCCGCCGTTCGGCGAACTGCTCCGCCGACCAGCCTCCCACCACCCGCACCCACTGCCCCTTGGGGGTCCGCGCGGCCTGCTCGCGCAGCATCGCCAGGCCCTGGCGGAGCGTCGGGACGCCGTCCCAGCGCAGCTCCAGCACGTAGTTGAGACCGCCGCGGATCACGTGCAGGTGGGCGTCGTTGAGGCCGGGGACCATCCGCCGGCCGAGCGCGTCCACCACCCGCGTGCCCGCCCCGATGTGCGGGGCCACGTCCTTGTCGTCGCCGACGGCCGTGACGACCCCGCCGCGGATCGCGAGCGCCTCGGCGTGCGGGCGGCTCGGATCACCCGTGTGGATCTTCGCGTTGCGTACGACGAGCTCCGCGCCTTCGTCGGTGGCCTGGGGAACCAGTCCGCCGACCGGCATAGCAGACACGAGTGCGGGACCTCCTTGCGGAACGGGCGTCCCGCCGTCCGGCGCATGGGAGCCGGCCGACAGGACAAACGGTGGGGTGGGCGCGGGGGTCCGCCGCCGGCCGATCGGCGGGGAACGCCGAGTGCGGGGCGGACCGCGACCGCTGCGCCGTGAACGCTAGGTCCGGCCCCGCCCGCCTGGTGTCCCTTCCGCGCACCGCGGCGTTCCCCACAGCGCACGGGGCACAGCACGCGGCGCGGGCCGCGAGCACGCCGGCCGCGGCGGCCCCGCATCGGCGCCGGTCCGGCCGCCGCGGACGGCGTGCGCTGTGAGGACGCGAGGGGTGCGCGGACGGGCAACCACGGGTGCGGCGGCCGTTCTACCGTGCCGGTCAGTGGCGCCGGAGTGCTGGGCACGACGGTCCCGATCGCGTGCCGGCACGACCGGCCCCCCCGAAGTAGATCCAGGAGATTCACATGTCTGATGCCCTCGCGCCGGTGCAGCCGGTGCTGGAGCCCGCCGCGGCCGAGTTCGCCGAGGCGACCGCCAACCCGCCGTACTTGTTCGACCTCCCGCCGGCCGAGGGCCGCAAGGCCGTCGACGAGGTGCAGTCCGGCGACATCGCCATGCCGGACGTCGACGAGGAGTGGATCACCGTCGAGGGCGGTCCCACGGGCAGCGTCCGGGCCCGGATCGTCAAGCCCGCCGGCACCACCGGCACCCTCCCGGTCGTCCTCTACATCCACGGCGCCGGCTGGGTCTTCGGCAACGCCCACACCCACGACCGCCTGGTGCGCGAACTGGCCGTCGGCGCCCGGGCCGCGGTCGTCTTCCCCGAGTACGACCTCTCTCCCGAGGCCCGCTACCCGGTGGCCATCGAGCAGAACTACGCCGTCGCCACGTGGGTCGTGGAGCACGGCGCCGACAAGGGCCTGGACGGCTCGCGGCTGGCCGTGGCCGGTGACTCCGTCGGCGGCAACATGACCGCCGCCCTCACCCTGATGGCCAAGGAGCGCGGCGGCCCGGCGCTGGCCCACCAGGTGCTGTTCTACCCGGTCACCGACGCGAACTTCGACACGCCGTCCTACCACCAGTTCGCCACCGGCTACTTCCTGCGCCGCGACGGCATGCAGTGGTTCTGGGACCAGTACACCACCGACCCCGACGAGCGCGCCCGGATCACCGCGTCGCCGCTGCGGGCCACCGTCCAGCAGCTCCAGGACCTGCCGCCGGCCCTGGTCGTCACCGGCGAGGCCGACGTGCTGCGCGACGAGGGCGAGGCGTACGCCAACAAGCTGCGCGAGGCGGGCGTGCCCGTCACCGCCGTCCGCTTCCAGGGCATCATCCACGACTTCGTGATGCTCAACGCCCTGCGCGGCACCCACGCCGCCCAGGCCGCCATCGACCTGGCCGTGCGCACGCTGCGCTCGGCCCTGCACACCGCCTGACTGCGAAGGAACATCCCGGACATGAGCCACACCACCCCCACCGTCGTCCTCGTCCACGGCGCCTTCGCCGACGCCGCGAGCTGGTCCGGCGTCATCGAGGAACTGCAGAGCGACGGCATCCCCGTCATCGCGCCGCCGAACCCGCTGCGCGGCCTGACGGCCGACGCCGCGTACATCGCCTCCGTCGCCGCCCAGATCGACGGCCCCGTCGTCCTGGTCGGCCACTCCTACGGCGGTGCGCTCATCACCGTGGCGGGCACCACCGACAACGTCGTCGGACTCGTCTACGTCGCCGCGTACGTCCTGGAGGAGGGCGAGAGCCTCGGCGAGCTGCAGGGCCGCTTCCCCCTGGCGCCGCTGGTCGGCAACCTCAAGGAGTGGACGTACCCCGTCGCGGGCGGTGACCGGGCCGTCGAGGTCACCATCGCCGAGGACGCCTTCCCGTCGGTCTTCGCGGCCGACGTGCCGGCGGACGTCACCAAGGTGCTCGCGGCCGCGCAGCGCCCGCTCGCCGCCGCGGCCTTCGACGAGACGGCGCCCGCCGCCGCGTGGAGGACCAAGCCGTCCTGGGCCCTGGTGGCCGGCGCCGACAACGCGATCAACCCCGAGGTGGAGCGCTTCGGCGCGACGCGGGCCGGGGCGACCGTCGTCGAGGCCGAGGGCGCGTCGCACGCGGTCGCCGTCTCCCAGCCGAAGACGGTCGCGGACCTGATCCGCGAGGCGGTGCGCGCGACCGGCTGACCCGACGCCGAGCCGGACCGCGCGGACGCCCCCGACCCCCCGCCCGCGCGGTCCGGCTCCACCCCGGGCCCGGCCCCGGCCCTGCCCCGGTTGTCGTGCCGGTCCGGGCCCGGGGTCCCGTCTCGGTCCGACCCCGCCCGGCCTCGTGCCGGTTTCGCCGGGACCCGCTTGGGCCGGTCCGGCTCCGGCCCGTGCCTGGGCCAGGGCCGGTCCCGTCTCGGCCCGGCGCCGGTCCGCTCCGGTGCCGCGCCGGTTCCATGCCGGTCCCGCCGGCCCCCCCCGCTCGGGCCCGTGCCGGTCCCGTCCCGGCCTGCCCCCGGTACCGGTCCGCCCCGGCTTCGTGCCGGTCCGGCTCGGCCGTCGCTCGGGCTCCCGTCACGGTTCGGCTCGTCCGTGTCTCGGCCCCGCCCCGGCCTCGCGCCGGTCCCGTTCGGCTTCCGCCCGAGCCCGGACCGGTCCGTCCCGCCCCGTGGCGGGTCTCCCGCGGCGCGGTCGCGTGCCTCGGAGGAGCGGCAGGCATGCGCGTGCGCCGGGCGCTCGGCCCGTCGACGCCCGCCCCGGGAGGGTGCCGGGCCCCCGGGCCGTGGCCCGGTGTCACGCCGAAGTGGGCGTTGGCGGGCCGGGTTCGTCGTGGTCCCGTTCAGGGCGCGGTCGCCGCGCGGATCAGGGCCGTCGCCGCGGTCTCGACGTCCTCGGGCGTGGTCCAGCGGCCCAGGGACAGCCGCAGCGCGCCGAGTGCCCGGTCCCGGTCGAAGCCCATGGCGGTGAGCACCGGGGACGGCGTGCGGGTCCCGCTGTGGCAGGCGGAACCGGTGGAGGCGACGATCCCGTCGGCGGCGGCGAGGAGTTCATGTCCGAGCGCCCCCGCCACGCTGACGTCGAGCGTGTTCGGCAGGCGCCGCCGGACGGGTCCGTTCAGGCTCACCCGGCCCGGCAGCCCGGCCGCCAGCCGCTCGTGAAGGGTGTCGCGCAGCGCCGCGACACGCGCCGGGGCGCCGCTCGCGAGTTCCTCCGCCGCGATACGTGCGGCGGTGCCGAGGGCGACGGCCAGGGCCACGTTCTCCGTACCGGCCCGCAGTCCGCGTTCCTGGCCGCCCCCGTAGACGACCGGTTCCAGCCGCACCCCCTCCCGCACGTACAGGGCGGCCGTGGCCTTGGGCGCGTACATCTTGTGGCCGACGACGGTCAGCAGGTCGACGCCCGTCTCCCGGACGTCGAGGGGGATCTTGCCCGCGGCCTGGGCGGCGTCGCAGTGGAACAGCGCGCCCCGCGCGCGTGCGAGGGCGGCGAGCTCGGCGACCGGCTGGAGCGCGCCGGTCTCGTTGTTCGCGGCCATCACCGACACCAGCACGGTCTCCTCGGTCAGGGCGGCGGCCAGCACCCCCGGGTCGACCAGCCCCTCCCCGTCCACCGGCAGCACCGTGACACGCGTCCCGTGCAGGCGCCGCAGGGCCCGCGCCGTCTCCAGCACGGACGGGTGCTCGGTGGCCTGGACGATCAGGTGCGGCCGGGCGCGGCCGGAGGCGAGCACCGCGCCGCGCAGGGCCAGCAGGTTCGCCTCCGAACCCGAGGACGTGTGGACGACCTCGGGCGGGCGGGCGCCGATCAGGGCGGCCACCTGGGCGCGCGCCTCGGCCAACGCCCGGCGCGGCACAAGGCCGTAGTGATGACCGCTGGAGGGGTTGCCGAAGTGCTCCGTCAGGTGGGGCGCCATCGCCTCGGAGACCCGCGGGTCGACGGGCGTGGTGGCGTTGTGGTCCAGGTAGACGGGCCCTCCGGCCGGTCCGGGACGCGGCGGACGGTGTGCCATGGCTTCCTCCATGCGCCCATGGAACACCGTGCCGGGAGTCCGCAGGCGGAAGAGAACGGCGGCGCGCGGCCCGGTGCCCGGCCGCCCCGTCCGTGCGGGCCACCCGCACGGACGCGCCGTGACCCTGTGCGATGTGACACCACGTCACTATTTGATTACGCTGCGCATGTGAGCGGGGCATGGGTCGGCCGGGGCAGGCGCGCGGGACGGTCCCGCCGTGCCGCCCTGCTGCTCGGGCTGGTCCTCGTCGTCGCCGCCCACCTCACCGGCGCCGTCCACGCCTGCCCCCTCTCCGCCGGGGCGGCCCCGACCCCGGTGCCGGCGCAGGACGTCCCGCACCCGGCGGACGGCGCGGACGGCACGGATCCCACCGCACCCCGGCCGGATCACCGGCACGCGACGGACGGGCACCTCGACCACACGGCCGACCGCCCCCGCACCGCCCTGGACGACACCGCGCCCGGGGACGAGGACCCCCCGCCGGTGATCCCCGCCGTGCCGCGCGGACGGCTCGCGCACCCCGAGTGGCGCCACCCGCCGGTCGCCGCGCACCCCCCGCGGACCGGCTCCCTCCTCGTGCTCGTCCGCGTGCTGCGGCAATAGGCCGGCGACCGCACGCCCCGGACCCCTCTTCCGCGGGCGTGCTCCGCGTCCCCGCCCCTCCCGCGCACAGCGCCCGCCGCACTCCCGCCGGGCGCGAAGGAGCCGTACGCCCATGCACTTCCCCCTGCCCGAACCGTCCGGGTCCCGCACCTCCCGCGCCCTGACCGCGCGGCGCCCCGCCCAGCTCGTCGGCGACACCCCGGTCCTCTGGGTCGACGAACCGTTCGCCCCGCCCGGCCACGGCTTCCACGCCAAGCTGGAAGGCGCCAACCCGGGCGGTCTCAAGGACCGGCCGGCCCTGCACATGATCCGCGAGGCCCGCCGCCGCGGCGACCTCGCGCCGGGCGCGCCGATCGTCGAGTCCTCCAGCGGCACCCTCGGCCTCGGCCTCGCCCTGGCCGGGCTGACCTACGGCCACCCGGTCACCGTCGTGAGCGACCCCGGGATGGAACCCCCCGTGGCCCGCCTGCTCACCGCGCTGGGCGCGCGCGTCCTCCAGGTCGGCGCGCCGCACCCCGAGGGCGGCTGGCAGGAGGCCCGCCGCCGGCGCGTCGCCGACCTGCTGGCCCGCACCCCGGGCGCGTACTGCCCGGACCAGTACCGCAACCCCGACAACGTCGCCGCCTACCGGCCCCTCGCGGCCGAGCTGGCCGCCCAGCTCGGGTGGGTCGACGTGCTGGTGGCGGCGGTCGGCACGGGCGGGCACTCCGCCGGTGTCGCCGCCGTGCTGCGCGAGGCGTTCCCGCGGCTGACGCTCATCGGGGTGGACTCGGTCGGCTCGGCGATCTTCGGCCAGCCGGCCGGGCCGCGGCTCATGCGCGGCCTCGGCTCCAGCATCCACCCCGACAACGTCGACTACGCGGCCTTCGCCGAGGTCCACTGGGTCGGCCCGGCCGAAGCCGTCTGGGCCTGCCGGCGGCTCGCCCGGCACCACTACGCCTCCGGCGGCTGGAGCGTCGGGGCGGTGGCGCTGGTGGCCGGGTGGGCGGCCCGGACGTACCCCGCGGGGACCAGGATCGCCGCGATCTTCCCCGACGGCCCGCACCGCTACCTCCAGACCGTCTACGACGACGCCTGGTGCCGCGACCACGCGCTCCTCGGGCAGGCGCCGCCCGCCGAACCCGACGACCTCACCGAGCCGGACGCCCGCGCGGTGACGCGGTGGACCCGGTGCGCCCGGGTCCGCGACCCGCTCGCGCGCGGCCTCGTGAAGGCGGGTGCCCGGTGAGGCGGCCGTGGGCCCGGATGGGCTCCTTCGACCGGCCGGCCCGGCTGCTGATGGTGAACCAGTTCGCCATCAACCTGGGCTTCTACATGCTGATGCCGTACCTGGCCGACCACCTGGCCCACGGCCTCGGCCTCGCCGCCTGGGCGGTCGGCCTGGTGCTGGGGGTGCGCAACTTCTCGCAGCAGGGCATGTTCCTCGTCGGCGGCACCCTCGCCGACCGCTACGGCTGCAAGCCGATGATCCTCGTCGGCTGCGCGCTGCGGTCGGTCGCCTTCGTGCTGCTGGCGCTGGCCGGATCGCTGCCGGCCCTGGTGGCGGCGTCGGCGCTGACCGGCCTGGCGGGCGCGCTGTTCAACCCGGCCGTACGGGCCTACCTGGCGGCGGACGCGGGGGAGGAGCGGCGGGTGGCCGCGTTCGCCGCCTTCAACGTCTTCTACCAGGCGGGCATCCTGGTCGGCCCGCTCGCCGGACTGGCCCTGCTGGCCTGGGACTTCAGGGCGGTGTGCACGGTGGCGGCGGTCATCTTCGGTGCCCTGGCCGTGCTCCAGGCCCGTGCCCTGCCCGCCCGGCCCCCGGCCGGCCGCGGCACCGGACCCGCCTGGCGCGCGGTCGCCGCCGACTGGCGGACCGTCGCCGCCAACCGGCCCTTCCTGCTCTTCGCCGCCGCCATGAGCGGTTCCTACGTGCTGGCCTTCCAGGTCTACCTCGCCCTGCCGCTGCAGGCCCGCGCGCTCTTCGGCCCGCGCACCGGCGCGGTCACCGGCGCGGTCTTCGCCGCCTCGGCGCTCGCCGCGCTGGCCGGGCAGCTGAGACTGACCGCGTGGGCGCAGCGGACCCTGTCCGGACCGCGCGCCGTCGCCTGCGGGCTGGTCGTCATGGGCGCCGCCTTCCTGCCCCTGCTGCCGCGGGCGCACGGCGCCCTGACCGGGGCGGCCGCCCTCACGCTGTGCGCCGTCCTGCTCGCCTGCGGCGGGGCGCTGCTCTACCCGTTCGAGATGGACACCGTAGTCCGGCTCTCCGGCGACCGGCTCGTGGCCACGTACTACGGCGCCTACAGCACCGCCTCCGGGGTCACCGTCTCCGTGGGCAACCTGGCCGTCGGGGCGCTGTTCGACACGGGGGTGGCCTGGCTGCCGTGGGCGGTGCTGGCCGCGACCGGACTCGGCTGCGCGGGCCTGGTCACCGGGCTGCACCGGTCCGGGCATCTGGGGGCCGCGCCGGTACCCGTGCCCGGGTGAGGCGACCCGCCGCCGCGCGGGACGAGGCGTGCGCGCGCCCGGGCACCGGGCTCCCGGCGCGCGCACGCCGCCCGGTGTATACACCTCTCAGGACACGGTACTTCCCGGGTAGGCCCACGGTGCTTCCCCGCCCCGGCCCGGCCGGGGGCCGGGAACGGCAACAGAAAGGCACGCCATGTTCGACGACCTCGACGTCCATGCCTTGTACCGCCGACCCGGTGCGAAGTGGAGCGGAGTCGAGCCGGACGTCCTCCCGGCGTGGATCGCGGAGATGGACTTCCCGCCCGCCCCCTGCGTGCGCGCGGCCCTGCTGGCCTGCGTGGACGACGACCTCGGCTATCCGTCCTGGGACGAGCGGTCCGGGAGCAACCCGCTGCGGCCCGCCTTCGCCGAGCGCATGCGGGACCGCTACGGCTGGGATCCCGATCCCGCCCATGTCCGGGAGTTCACCGACATCAACCAGGGCCTCCAGGCCGTGCTGAACGCCGTCACGCGGCCGGGGGACGGTGTCGTGGTGCACACGCCGACCTACCCGCCGTTCCTGGAGACGATCGCGAGCATGGGCCGGCGCCTGCACCCGGTGCCCTACACCCCGGACGGCGACGGCTGGGCCTTCGACCCCGGCCGGCTGGAGGCGGAGCTGGCGGACGGCTCCTCCCAGGTGCTGCTGCTGGTCAACCCGCACAACCCCACGGGCCGCGTGCTGCGCCGCGAGGAACTGGAGGCGCTGGCGCGGCTCGCGCTCCGCCACGACCTGCTGGTGGTCGCCGACGAGATCCACGCCGAACTGGTGCACGCCCCGCACCGGCACATCCCGTTCGCCTCGCTCTCGCCCGAGGTGGCCGCGCGCACCGTGACCATGACCTCGGCCACGAAGGCGTTCAACGTGCCCGGGGTGCGCTGCGCCGTCGCCCACGTCGGCGCGGCGGAGGTGCGCGAGGCGCTGGCACACCCCACCCACCTGTACGGCGAGCCGAACACCTTCGGGGTCGCGGCCACGCTGGCCGCCTGGCGGGAGGGAACCGGCTGGCTGGAACGGCTGCACCCGGTCCTGGCCCGCAACGCCGCGCTGGTGGGCGACCTGCTCCCGCCCGGTGTCGGCTACCGCGTCCCGCAGGCCACCTTCCTCGCCTGGCTGGACTGCCGGGACCTGGCACTGGACACCGACCCCTACACCTTCTTCCTGCACAAGGCGCGGGTCCGGCTCAACGACGGCCGCGCGTTCGGGCCGGGCGGCGAAGGCTTCGTCCGGCTCAACTTCGCGACCTCGCGCGGCATCCTGGAGGAGATCCTGCACCGGATGCGCTCGTCCCTCGACTGAGCGGCCGGACGCGGCGCGCCGCGTGCCGTGGCCGGAACACGTGCATGGAATGCGGCTGCGGAAGCATCCGGGTAGGCATGGAGTGTGTGATCTACCAGCAGCGGACGGGCGAGAGCGAGCGGATCGACTGCCGGGGGCAGGACGACGGGTGCCAGGCCACCCTGGACCGTCTGGCCGTCCTGGAGCAGGACGAGTTCGCCTGGATACGCATGGACGAGCCCGGTCCGCAGGAGTTGCAGCGCCTCGGCACCTACCTGAAACTGCATCCGCTGGCCGTCGAGGACGCGGTCCAGGCGCACCAGCGGCCCAAACAGGAGCGGTACGGCGACGTCCTGGCGGTCGCCGTGAAGACGCTGTGGTTCGTCGAGCGGTCCGCGGACGTGGAGACCGGCGAGGTGATGATCTTCCTCGGCCCGTCCTTCGCGCTGACCGTGCGCCACGGCGCGCAGGACCCGACGGCGGAGGCCGCGCGCCGGATCGAGCGGCAGCCGGACATGGCGCGGCTCGGGCCGGTCGCCGTCCTGCACGCGGTGACCGACGTCGTCGTCGACGCGTACGCCGAGTCCGCCGCGCAGGTCCGCCAGGACCTGACGGAGTTGGAGGAGTGCGTGTTCTCGCCCGCCCGCGAGGACCTGACCGAGCGGATCTACTCCCTGAAACGGGAGGTGGTGGAGTTCCGCGACGCCGTCCAGCCGCTCGTCCCGGTCCTGCAGCCCTTCACCACGGCGCGCGACGACTGGCCGCGGCGGGTCGTGCCGTACTTCCGTGACGTCACCGACCACCTCACCCGCACCGACACCGAGGTCCGCGCCCTGGACGACCTGCTCGCCTCCGTGCTGGACGCCCACCTCGCGAAGGTGGGCACCTGGCAGAACGACGACATGCGCCGCATCAGCGCGTGGGCGGCGATCCTGGCCATCCCCACCCTGGTCGCCGGGATCTACGGCATGAACTTCTCCGACATGCCGGAACTGGACTGGCGCTGGGGCTATCCGTGCGCGCTCGCCGTGATGGCGCTGGGCTCGGGATGGCTGTACCGGTCCTTCCGCCGCAACGGCTGGCTGTGACACCGGACCGGGTGTCAGGCGGCGTGGAGCCGCCCGCCGCCCGTCACGGCCCGGCCGTCAGGAGTCCTCGATGGTGATGAAGGGGTCCCACTGGAAGTAGCCCTTCAACTGCCGGTGCCGGTCGAGGATCTGGAAGTAGAAGTGGTACACGACCTTGCCGACGCTCTTCACGGTGGTGCGCCAGTAGTGGTCCTGGTACTTCTGCGTCACGAAGTCCGGACGGCCCTCACCGCCCTCCCGCGGCAGCGGGTAGACGCCGTCGACCACCTCGATCTCCGGCGTCCGGATGAGCGTGTGGTCGCGGTCGCTGCTCACGTACCGGTACAGCAGCGCCTTGTAGTCGCTGCCCAGTGACAGCGTCGTCTCCCGCCACCGGACGGTGTCCCCGGGCTCGGCCCGCAGGTTCAGTTCGGCGCCCGAGGTACCGACGATGTGGTCGTGCCGCGTGGTCATGTAGATCAGGCTCTGGTCGACGTAGGTCGGCGCGTCCGGATTCCGTGACGCGTTGGGATTCTGCTCGACTATGGTGGCCGCGTCGAACGCGATCAGTACATTCAGATCAGCCATTTCTCTCCCCTTCGGGATGTGGAATCGCCCAGTGCGGCATTTTCGGTGGCGCCGGGTCCAGGACGAACACCGCCGGGCGCGGCCCGAGCCGGGTGTGGGCGGAGATCTCCTGGCAGGTTCACAGGCCCTCGTAGCCGTACGCCATCACCAGCGCGTCCTGAAGGGCGGGCAGCAACAGCTGTCCGGCGAAGTGTCGGTCACGCCAGCGATCGTAAATATGCCGAAACGATTCGGCGGTGCGTCGCGGAAACAACGTCCGGAAACCGCCGGGAGGGCCGGGTGGCGGGATTTCCACTTGCCGGGGATTGCGGCGCGAAGGCGGAAGTACCGTGCGGGGTGGAAGGGAAATGGGATGCGCCCGCGAATACAATTCAGCTCAGGAAAGAGAAGCCGCTGCGGCGGGGATGTGCCGGTCCCGTCCGCCGGCCCGGCGGGAAAAGGCTCACCGGCGTGCGGGCCTCCGGCCGGGATGTGCCGGGTCGAGGGTGAAGAGGGTGCCGTCGGAGGCGGCGAGGACGAGGGCGCCCCCGGCGAACCACACGGTGGGGAGCAGACCGCTGTCGAGAACCTCCGCGCGGGCCGCGGACTCCCACAGCAGGGTGCCCCGGGCCGCGTCCAGGGCGGCCACCCGGCCGCTGCCGCCGGCCAGGTAGACGGTGCGGCCCTTCCGGTCCACCGAGACCGTGCCCGGCGTCTCCAGGGTCGTGTGGCTCTTCCACAGCCGCTTCCCGGTCACGGCCGAGACGGCGGTGACCAGACCGCTGGAGGTGGCGAACCACAGGGTGCCGTGCGCCAGGGTCGGGACCCCGCCCCGGCAGCGTTCGGGCAGCTTCGTCACCGAGCGGCCGCCGGTGGCCGGGTCGACGCGCACGATCCGGGTGTAGGTCAGGTCGGGGCCGGTGGTCTCGGGCCGGTCGTCGGTCTCCAGGAAGAGGAGCCGGCCGTTCAGGACACCGGTGAAGGTCCGCTGCGGGGCCGGGGAGACGAGGACGCGGTCGGCGGTGCCGGCGGGGTCGACGACGCGGAACCGCGTGGCGTGGGCGCCCTCGGCGCTCTCGACGCACTCCACGTACGGGCGGTCGTCGACGGCGAGGGGCGAGCAGTCGTACCCCGCCGGGACGGGGATCTGCCGGCGCACCGTGCCCTGGCGCGCGGAGCGGACGGTCACCGTCCTGCCGTCGCCCTCCTGCGTCAGCGTCACTCCGGCGGCGTAGACCGAGCCGAGGCTGTCCTTGCGTACGGGGTGGGACCAGAGCTGTCGCCCGCGGGCGGTGTCGAGCGCGTGCACTGACTGGGAGGTGCCCCGGCCGTCCTCGCCGGTGGTCGCCAACTCCACCAGGACCAGGCCCTCGTGGACGCCGAGGACGGTCGTCGTGTACCGGGCGGCCGGCAGGGCGGCGGGGGCGATGCCGGAGCGCCACAGGGTGCGGCCGGTGGCGGCGTCGATGCGTTCGGGCAGGAGCGCGCTGCCGGCGCAGTAGAGGGCGTCACCGTCCGGCAGGCACTCGGGCGCCCTGGCGCCGTCGTACCCCGGCGCCTTCCGCACGCCCTGTCCGGCGGTCGCGGCCGCGGTCGTCTGCCACGGTGTCCAGCGGCTCGGCAGGGCGTCCCACCGGGAGGCGGGCGCGGCGTTCACCCGAGCGGCGGCGTCGCCGTCGCCCGAGGGGACCAGGAGGTAGCCCGTCAGGGCCGCGGCGAGCGCGGCCGAGCCGGCGACGAGGGCGCGGGCGGTGCGCCGCCGCGGCCGGCGGCGGTCCGGGGCGGTCTCGCCGGCGGTGTCGGGCGGACCGCCCGGGGGCACGGCGGCCGGCCACGGGGCCAGTGTCCGCGGTTCGCCGGCGGGCGGCTCCGGCAGCGCCTCGGCCAGCGCCTGTGCCAGCTCGTCCGCCCCGGGCCGGCCGGCCGGGTCCTTCGCCAGGCAGCGGTCCAGTACCGCGCGCACGGGCCCCGTCACCCCGTCGAGGACGGGCTCGTTGTGCACCACCCGGTACCCGGTGAGGAAGGGGCTGTCGGCGTCGAAGGGGCCGCGGCCGGTGACGCAGTACGCCAGCAGCGCGCCGAGGGAGAACACGTCCGAGGCCGGGCCGGCCGTGCGGGCGTCGGCGAACTGCTCGGGGGACATGAACGACGGGGTGCCGATCACCTGGCCCGTCTCGGTGAGGGTGTGGTGGCTCTCGGCCGCCCGGGAGATGCCGAAGTCGATGACCCGGGGGCCGTCGTGGGCCAGCAGGACGTTGGCCGGCTTCAGGTCGCGGTGCACCACTCCCGCCCGGTGGATGTCCCGCAGCGCCTCCACCAGCCCCAGGGCCAGGGGCCGCAACTCGCCGACGTCCAGGGGGCCGTAGTCGCGGATGCGGGCGGCGAGCGACGGGCCGGGCACGTACTGGGTGGCCATCCAGGGGGACTCGGCCTCGGGATCGGCGTCCACCACGGCCGCGGTGAACGCGCCGCTGACCCGGCGGGCGGCCTCGATCTCCTGCCGGAAGCGGGCGCGGAAGACGGCGTCGCGGGCGTACCGGGCGTGCACCACCTTGACGGCGACCTCGCGGCCGGAACGCGTTCTGCCCCGGTAGACCCTGCCCATGCCGCCGGCCCCCAGCCGGTCGACCAGGCGGTAACCGCCGATGGACCTCGGGTCGTCCCTGTGCAGCGGCACGCCCACCCCCTCACGTCGCCGGCGCTCGCAGGCGTCAGCATACGGAAGCCGGCCGGCGGCCCGTCACCGGCGCTCCGGCACCCACCGCCCCTCCCCGGGGCGCGGTCCTCCCCGCCCGGCCGCCCGGCATTCGGCACCGCCGGGTGGGCCGTCAGATGTTCCCGATGCGCTTGTTGACGGCCGCCTCGCCGACGAACAGCTCCGCCGCCATGGTCGCGTTGGTACGCTCCTGCGCCATCAGGGCCAGTACTTCCCTCTCCCGGGCGCTGAGCCGCTCCGGGGGATCGGGCCGGAGCCGGACCAACTGGTGGATCACCTCGCTCCACCACGGTCCCGGCGGCGGCTCGCTCGTGACGGCGGCCGGGTCCGGCGCCGTCACTCGCCGGGTCCGGCTCGGCCCCGGCAGGCCGGCTGCGACGGCCTGTGACCCGCGCCCGGCCGGCGGGGCCCGCCCGGCCGCACGTCCGAAGACCGTGCCGGTGCGGCCGAAGGCCACGGCTGCCCGCCGTCAGCCGAGAACCGTCGTCATGAGTCCTGCCCGTCGGCAGGGGCCGTCCCGGATGCCCGGCTGGAAGCCATGTGCCCACCCCGCTGCCCTTTTCGGGTCCTTCTCGGCGTCGGACCGGTGCGAGGCGGGTCCCGCGGGAAGCCGTAGGGGAGGCGCGAGAACCGGAGGACGCCGATGGCTGCCACTGAGAAAATCCTGATCATCGTGACGAACGTGGGCGAGTACGAGAAGGTGGGAATGCGCACCGGGCTGTGGCTCGGCGAGCTGACGCACTTCTACGACTACGCCAAGGACAACGGCTTCACACTCGACATCGCCAGCCCGGCCGGCGGGTACGTGCCGATCGATCCGGAGAGCCTGGCCCACGACGTGCTCGGCGAACTCGGCACGGACAGGCGCTACCGCGACCGCGAGTTCATGAACATGCTGGACCACACCGAGAAGGCCGGCGATGTCCGGGTCGAGGACTACGACGCCATCTACTTCACCGGCGGTCACGGGGTGATGTTCGACTTCCGCGACCCGGACCTGGCCGCACTGACGGCCCGGTTCCATGACAGCGGACGGATCGTCTCGGCGGTCTGCCACGGCCCGGCCGGCCTGCTGGATGTCACGCTCGACACCGGCGACCCGCTGGTCAAGGGCAGGAACGTCACCGGATTCTCCTGGCCGGAGGAGGAAGCCGCCCAGCGGGCGGACGCCGTCCCCTTCAGCCTGCAGGACGAGCTGAAGAAGCGCGGCGGGAACTACAGCATCGCCGACAAGCCGTTCGAGCCCCACGTGGTCACCGACGAGCGGCTGATCACCGGCCAGAACCCCGGCAGTGCCCGCCCGGTCGCCGAGGCTGTCGTGCACGCCCTGCGGACCCGGTGACCTGACTTTCGCCGCCTACGGTGCCGGAACCTTCCACGGTCTCGCACCCGATGCGTGAAGCGGGGCCGCCGCCGCGCTCCTCACCGGCCGTCCGCTGGACTGTCGCCCCGGCAACCAGCGTGGGCCGCAGCCCCAGTTGCCGTCCGCCCGGTGCCGCGGCGCGGTCCCGCGAGGCCGGCTGGACGGCATCGCCGTCGGCACCTCGATGCCGGCTTCCGCCGGGCCCGCCGCCCTGCGCGCACGAGTTGCGCGGGCGTGCGGCCTGCCAAGGCGCTGGCCGCGCCCCGCGCCGCCCTGGCTGCCCTGTCGGTCGTCACCCGCACCTGTGCGGGTCGCCGTGCCCAGCACGTCCGACCGCGACTCCCAACGCGGTCCGGGCGGCGTCGTGGGCGTCCGGGGTCCGGGTACGTGTGCGGTGTGCGCGGCGGACATCGTCCGGGCAGCGGGCGGGGAGAGGGCCGGTGCCTCCGCCGAAGCGGCGCACGGGCGTCGGCCCGCCGTGTCCGCCGCCTCGGTGCCCGGACCGTCCGGCCCCCGGGGTCTTCCCGCACGGCGAGGTCCGCGTCCCCGCCGCGGCCTGTGGAAGCGCTCAGTCGAGGACCGGGTGCAGTTCCGGGCGCTCTTCCCACCACGTGCGGTAGAAGGTGTCGCTGGGGATGCTGTCGAGGTACGCGCGTGCCGCAGCCCGGTACAGCAGGCCGGCGCGCTCGTCGGAGACCCCGGCCCGGTTCCAGGCGATCCGGATGCGTTCGGTGAGCGGGTCGCCGGCCAGCGGGCGCAGGACCGTTCCCTCGACCTGCGGCGAGGTGGGCTGGCACATGGAGACGGCCCGTCCGGCGGCGATCAGTTCCCAACGCATCTTGCGGTCGGCGATCCGGTAGCGCAGTTTCGGCGTGAAGCCGGCCTGGAGGCAGACGTCGGCCATGGCCTCCGGACCGCCGTCGCCGTCGTCGGTCAGCGCCGTCCAGGTCTCGCCCGCCAGGTCGGCGAGATCGATCTGCTCCTGCCCGGCCAGCGGGTGGGCGGCCGACAGGCGCACGCAGGCGGGTTCCTTCGGGATGAGGGTGCGGGCAGCCACACCGCCGGGGAGCGGCACCTCGTGGTCGCCGACCTCCCCGTACAGGATCGCGTCGTACTTTCCGGCACCGAGCATGCGGGTGAGTGTGGTCGCCGAGTGCTCGGTGGTGATGTCGATCTCGTGGTCGGGCAGTTCCTCCTCCAGGCGCCCGAACAGCCGGTCCACCAGGACGAGCATGATGCAGCCGAGCCGCAGTGCCGGATGGGGTGCGGCGGCTCGCGTCCCGGCGGTCAGAGCGTCCATCTCACCGAGCACCCGGCGCGCCACGGACAGTACGAACTCGCCGAGCGGGGTGGGCTCGACGCCGCTCCTGCTGCGGACGAACAGCTCGCCGCCGGTGGCCTGTTCGATACGCCGCAGTTGGGCGGAGAGTGCCGGCTGGGACACCCCGAGCCGGCCCGCCGCGCGCCCCAGACTGCCCGCTTCCGCCATCGCGCGGACAGCTTCGAGATGCCTCAACTCCAGCTGCATTTCACCAGCATATGCGGGGCGAGGGGGCGGCGTGGAGGGGCTCCGGCGGGCCGGTCATAACACGGGGCTTATGACCGGTGGGATGTCCCTTTCTTGCCATGCTCACGTCCATACTCGCCGCATCCCACCGACTTGCCCCCATGGAACTGGAGCAGACGTGCATTCGACCAGACTCACGGCGGCCCTCGCGGCGCTCACGCTGACGGCGGGCCTCGCGGGCACCCTCGCCGGCACCACCGCCGCGGCCGCCGAGGGCGGTTCCGCCCCCGCCGCGCACCACCCCGGCCCCCTGCGCACCGGTGCCCTGGAGGCCGAACTCAGCCCGGCCCAGCACCAGGCCCTGATCCGCAGCGCCCAGGGCAGGACGGCCGGCACCGCCCGCACCCTCGGCCTCGGCGCCAAGGAGAAGCTGGTCGTCAGGGACGTCACCAAGGACGCCGACGGCACGCTGCACACCCGCTACGAGCGTACCTACGACGGGCTGCCCGTCCTGGGCGGCGACCTCGTCGTGCACACCCCGCCCGCCTCGCTGGCCAAGGGGACCGTGAGCACCACCTTCAACACCAAGCGCGCCGTACGGGTGTCCTCCACCACCGCCACCCTCACCAAGGCCGCCGCCGAGACCAAGGCGCTGAAGACCGCGAAGGCCCTGGACGCCGTCAAGCCCGCCGCGGACAGCGCCCGCAAGGTGATCTGGGCCGGCGCCGGCACCCCGACGCTCGCCTGGGAGACCGTGATCGGCGGCTTCCAGGACGACGGCACACCCAGCAAGCTGCACGTCATCACCGACGCCACGACCGGCCAGGAGCTGTACCGGTACCAGAGCGTCCAGACCGGCGTCGGCAACACCCATTACAGCGGCCAAGTCCCGCTGACCTCGACCAAGTCGGGCTCCTCGTACACCCTGACCGACGCCACGCGCGGCGGCCACAAGACGTACAACCTCAACCACGCCACCTCCGGCACCGGCACCCTGTTCTCGCAGACCAGCGACACCTGGGGCGACGGCACCAACTCCACCGCCGCCACCGCCGCCGCGGACGCCGCCTACGGCGCGCAGGAGACCTGGGACTTCTACAAGGACACCTTCGGCCGCAGCGGCATCAAGAACGACGGCCAGGCCGCCTACTCCCGCGTCCACTACGGCAACGCGTACGCCAACGCCTACTGGGACGACAGCTGCTTCTGCATGACCTACGGCGACGGCACCGGGAACAACGACCCGCTGACCTCGCTGGACGTCGCCGGCCACGAGATGAGCCACGGCGTCACCTCCAACACCGCGGGCCTGAACTACTCGGGCGAGTCCGGCGGCCTCAACGAGGCCACCTCCGACATCTTCGGCACCGGCGTGGAGTTCTACGCCGACAACAGCTCGGACACCGGTGACTACCTCATCGGCGAGAAGATCGACATCAACGGCACCGGCGCCCCGCTGCGGTACATGGACAAGCCCAGCAAGGACGGCAAATCCGCGGACTCCTGGTCCTCCTCCCTCGGCAACCTCGACGTCCACTACTCCTCGGGCCCGGCCAACCACATGTTCTACCTGCTCTCCGAGGGCAGCGGTACCAAGACGATCAACGGCGTCACGTACAGCAGCCCGACCTCCGACGGCGTCGCCGTCACCGGCATCGGCCGCGACGCCGCCCTGCGGATCTGGTACAAGGCGCTGACGTCGTACATGACGTCCAGCACCACCTACGCCGGCGCCCGCACCGCCGCGCTCAACGCGGCCTCCGCGCTGTACGGCGCGAACTCCGCCCAGTACGCCGCCGTCGGCAACGCCTTCGCGGGCATCAACGTCGGCAGCCACATCACCCCGCCGAGCAGCGGCGTCACCGTCACCAACCCCGGCAGCCAGTCCTCCGCCGTCGGCACCGCCGTCAGCCTCCGGATCCAGGCGAGCAGCACCGGCGGCGGCTCCCTGACCTACAGCGCCTCCGGCCTGCCCACCGGCCTGTCGATCAACGGCTCCACCGGCGTGATCTCCGGTACGCCCACCACGGCCGGGACCTACAGCACCACCGTCACGGTGAAGGACTCCACCGGCGCGACCGGTACCACCACCTTCTCCTGGACCGTCGGCACCGGCGGCGGGGGCACGTGCTCCTCGGCCCAGCTCCTGGCCAACCCGGGCTTCGAGTCCGGCGACACCGGCTGGACCGACAGCGGCGTCATCAACAACGACACCCGTGAGCCGGCCCACGGCGGCTCCTGGACGGCCTGGCTCAACGGCTGGGGCTCCACGCACACCGACACGCTGTCCCAGTCGGTGACGATCCCCGCGGGCTGCAAGGCCACCCTCACCTTCTACCTGCACATCGACACCGCGGAGAGCGGCAGCACCGCCTACGACAAGCTGACGGTGACCGCCGGCTCCAAGACCCTCGCGACGTACTCGAACGCCAACGCGGCCTCCGGCTACAGCCAGAAGTCCCTCGACTTGTCCTCCCTGGCGGGCCAGACGGTCACCCTGAAGTTCACCGGCGTCGAGGACGCCTACCTCGCCACCGACTTCATCGTGGACGACACCGCCCTGACGACCGGCTGAACACGCACCGGCCGTCCCGGTCCCGCACCCCCTCCCCGGTGCGGGACCGGGCAGTACAACGACTGTGCCGTGGCCAAGGCGATACGGGCCGGCGGCTGCAAGCCGGCAGTGATCCACGTGGGGGAAGAGCAAGCGGGGCGAGCGCACCATGGTGCGGTTCGCCGTCAGCGGACAGCGGCCCACGCCGGTCCCGTCATGGCGCGCGGTGGAAGGCCCGGAAGCTCTCGAGGCGTTCCAGCAGCGCACGGCCCTCGTCGCGCCGGGCGCCCGGGGCGAGAGCCCGCAACAGGGCGCCGACGGCGACCGGGTCCGGCCCGGACGGCGCGCGGGTGAGCCGGCGCACCTCGTCGGGGGCCAGCGGGGTGCGGGTCTCGTGGCCGTTCGCCGCGCAGAGGGTGCCGGAGTCCGGGTCCGGCGCCCACAGCACGGGCGCCTGCGGGTCGCCGCGCAGCCGGTCCGCGTCACTGAGGGCGCGGGGCGCCGCGGCGGGCGGAACCGGCTCGAAGCCGCCGGCGGTCCAGCGGCGCAGGGAGAGCACGGTGACCCGGCGGCGCATCGCGACGGGGTCGGCGAAGTCGTACAGGGCCCGTGCGGCGCTGGTGAGCGCCTCGGGCAGCGTGGGAGCGAGGACGCCTCCGGTCGCGGGGCCGGGCGCGGTCAGGGGGGCGTCCGTGGTGCCCGGCAGGGTGTCCAGGCCGCCGCGGCCGGCGAGGCGGGCCGGGTCGAGGTCGGCGAGCAGGTCTTCGAGTTCGTAGCCGGTGTGGTGCCCGTCGCGGGGGACGCCGACGTTGACGCTGGTCGCCGGGGCGGCGGTGGCGCTCTCGCCGACGTGGTAGTAGTCGGCGGGCCAGTACAGCAGTTCGCCGGGGCCCACCTCGGCAGGCACGGACGCCGCGATGTGCCGGGCGTAGTCGGTCTTGGTCGAGACGGGTTCGTCCCACGGCCTGCGCGGCCAGAACCGCATCCGCTTGCGGCCGCGCAGGCCGAACAGGAAGGTGGCGAAGCGGTCCTTGTGGACGCCGACCGGGCTGTGCTCGTAGGTGCCGTGGAACAACGTGGTGATGGCGCCGGTCAGCGGCAGGCCGGCGGTCCGCCACAGCGGGGCGAAGAACGCGCGCTCCCGGGACCACAGCGCGGCGTCGAAGGCGTGGAAGCCGTTGACCACCAACGCGTACCGGCGGTCGTCCAGGCGGGCGGCGAGCCGTGCGTCGTAGGCGTCGAACGCGCCGTCCCCGGCGACGGGCAACACCCCGTGGGCGTCATGCCGTTGGACGGTGTCGACCGTGAACTGCACGTTGGGCGGCACGGGTGCGTCCGCTGTGCTCGTGGCGCAGCCGCGCACGGTGGCACGGAACACCTCCGGCGCCGTGAACGGCGCCGGAGCGACGGAGCGGAACAGGACCGGGCACCGGTCCCAGTACCGCTCCATCAGGGTGCTCCAGGAGAACTCCTCCTCGACCGCCGGGATCGGTTCCTCGCTCATGCCGTGTCCGTCCTCCCGACCACGTCCACGCCGCGCAGGACGTGCAGTTTGTTGAGCAGCGCGGCGACCTGCGCCTGGCGTCCGGGGCCGGCCTCGGCGCACAGTTCCGCGACGGTGTGCGCGCCGGGTTGCCGCAGCAGGTGCAGGACGCGCTCGCCGAGCGTGCCCCGCAGGGAGAAGGCGTGGCCGTCGACGGCCCAGATCCACCCCTGCTCCTCGTCGAGCGGCATGCGCACGACGGGCGAGGCGGGCCGCAGCCGGTCCTCCGGTGCGAGGGTGACGGGCGCCCGGGGGGCCGGGGCGGGTTCCAGCGCACCCGCGCTGACCCGGCGCGCCCACAGGACGCGCAGGATGCGGCCGAGCCGTTCCTCACCGGTCACCTGCCGCAAGTCCCCTGCCGCCTGCCCCAGTTCGGGTACCTCTGGCGCACCGCCTTCCCCCTCGGCGGGCGGGTACGGCAGGCAGGGGACGTGGTCGTGGCCGCGTCGTTCGTGCAACAGGCCCGCGACGACGTCCTTGACCGCTTCCGTCAGCAGGCGGGCATCGGCCGGGACCAGCAGCCGCAGCGCGAGGGTCCGCGAGCCGTAGCGCAGGCAGTGGGGTCGTCCCGCGGGCCAGTGCAGCAGCTCCCCGGTGCCGGCCGTGCGGGCAGGACCGTCCCGGGGGTGCTCCGGCAGCACCGTGACGCTGCCGTGCAGCACCCATACGAGACTGGAGTGCGCGGGTTCGCGCCGCAGTCCGTCGCCGTCGGTGATCCCTTCGCCGAGGGCGAGTTCGGCGACGACCGGCAGCACGGGATGGCCGATCCGTGCCCACAGCGGTGCGACCAGGTCGCGTACCTGCGCCCACAGGACGTGGTCGAGCAGAAGCGGCTGTTCCACGGCGAGCAGCCGGCCCTTCCCTCCCGTCCGGGCGTCGAGCCGCGAGGCGTACCGCTCGGCGGTGTCGTCCCGCGGGCCGGGCAGCAGATCGCCGGGCGTCCGGATCCGTCCGCCCTCGACGAGGAACCGCACGTCGGGCAGCGCGCGGAACCGGGTGCCCGCCCGGAAGGGCCGTGCCGCCCGCACCATGACCGTGTACGCGCGCAGGGCGTCGACCGCAGCCGTCCCGCCGGGCGCGGGGGCGACGGCGGGCTCGCGCCCCCGGTGTCGGGCGGCCAGGTCGTCCCAGGCGGCGGTCACCGGGTCCGGGTGCGGTAGCGGCTGCGCAGGCGGCCTGCGTAGCGTGCGAGCGGTTCCATCCCCAGGTCGCGCCGCAGTTCGTCGACCCGGTCGGGCTGTTCGATGGGACACGGCTCCAACCCTCCCTCGCCCATGCGGAACTTGGTCCCGTACACCTGCGGGCGGCCCTGGCCGACCCGCAGCGCGTCGGTGACGTAGGCCACCTGACGCCACGGCAGATCCCCCTCCCGGGCCGCCCGCCGGATCAGCCGGAGGCACTCCTGCCGGAAGGCGACCGGGCCCTCGGCGTGCTGCACGAGCCGGCACGCGGCTGCCGCGGCGGCCGGCCCGACGAGGGCGTGACCGGGCCAGCCGTACCGGGCCACGACGTCGGCCAGCCATCCCGTACCCGCCGTGGTCAAGGCGGCCAGCCGCTTCTCCGTCGCCTCGTCGGTGAAGCCGGAGGCCACCCAGCGGGCGCGCAGGACCGCGTCGACCCGGTCCATGCGCAGCAGCCGCCGCCGCACATCCGGCGCCGGCCCGGGACGGGCGAACGGCTCCACGCGGATGCGGACCGTCTCCCGGTCCCAGGCGTACGTGATCCGCCGTCCCGCTTCGGCCCAGGTGAACTCGGCCCAGCCGGTGTGCCGGTCGGTGACGCGCACCCGGACGCCGTCACCCTCGAAGGTGCCTGGTCCCACGGTGGCGCAGGCGTACTCGACCGCGTCGCGCAGTGCCACGCCCAGGCCGGCCAGGTCCCGGCCGCGCTCGTCGACCACGGCGGCGGACGGCGGCCAGGCGGGGTCGGGGTCCGCGGGGACGGTGAGGTGCGCGGCGGGGCCGGGGCCGTGGGCGGGGTCCGCCGTGCGCAGCAGTGGGCCGCCGTGCGCGCGGCGGAAGAAGTAGGGGACGTCGCCGATGTCGAGCTGGGCCGTCTCGGCCGGGCCGAAGACGGGCTCGGCGAGGGCTCCGTGGACGGCGCCGGCAGTGGCGCCGGCCGTGTCCTGGGGCACGGTCGCGGGGGCGCCGCACGGCCGCGCCGGGGACGGCGTCCCGGCGCGGGTCCCGGTGCCGGTGAGGCGGTCGGCCAGGACCTCCGTGTACGCCTCCGTCGGCTTGAGCAGCACGCGGACGTACATGTCCGGTGCGGCCCGCCGGAGGTAGGCGCGGATGCGGTCGTGATGGCGGGACATCAGCGTCCACGCGTCGAACATGCCGCGCAGGAAGGACGGCAGGTAGGGCCCGTGCCCGGCGCGCCCGTGGGTGTCGGCGACGACCGTGCGGGTGCCGGCCCGGGTGCAGGGCCGGTCCCGCCGTACGAGGCGTGGTCCGCCGTCGGCGGTCTCGGTGAAGTGGGCGACGGGTCCGTCGACCGTGCACCAGCGGGGCCGGTCCTCGAAGCCCGGATGGTGATGGTCGCCGGCGGCTTCGTCGGCGACGAGCCCGGTGTCGTGAAGCCGCCGCAGCGGTGTCAGGAAGATCTCCAGGTCCACGGGGTACGGCAGGGGTTCCCGGTCCTGGGGCCGGGCGCCGGCCAGGAGGTTGCCCTCGCCGAGGTCGGCGATGCCGAAACGGAACGCCGCGGCGGCGAGCGAGCCCGCCCGGTGCCAGTAGCGTTCCGCCTGGCGCCGGCCGAGGCGGGGGCCGTGCAGCCGCCGGCCGTTCCCCGAACGGATCACGCCCCACTGCGCGGGTGGTTCGAGCCACTCCTGCCAGGTGTACTCCCGTCCGTCGGGGCCGGAGCCGGGCGTGCAGCGCAGCACGGGAAGGCGTACCGGTCCGGACGCGCTCGGCAACGCGTTGAGCAGAGCGAACACGGAGTCGTCCGGGGGCAGGAAGAGGACTTCGCCGCCGGCCGGGCGCGGCTTGTAGGCGATGCTGCCGCCGCCCAGGCGCACCCGCAGCACTCGGCGACGGCCGTTGTGGGTCTCCGCGCCCCGGGCCTCGATGCCGGTCACCGGCAGCCGCAGGCCGGGCCGGTCGAACCAGCGGGTGCCGCTGTCGCGGGCGAGACGTTCCAGGAAGCGGTCCAGGAAGCCCGTCCAGCGGGCGCACTCCGCGTCGGCGTCGTAGGCGACGCCGGCGGCGCACGCGGTGAACGCCTCGCACACCAGCGGACCGAACAGCGCGCCGTCGGTGACGTCGAGCACTCCGGGCGCGAGAAGGGCGGTGTGCCGGGCGGCGGTGCGGCCGCACCAGGCATCGAGGGCGTCCAGCAGCGAGTCGAGCGGAGCGAAGCGGCGGTCGGTGAGCGCGGCCGCCAGCAGCGCGGCGTCCGACTCACCGGCCAGGTCGCGGTCATGGACGAGGAGGCCGTCCTCGCCCAGGCGCAGCACCGGAGGGAACATGGGGCCGGCGGCGCCCGCCCGTACGGCGTCGATCACCCTGCGCGCGGCGGGGCCGGGCGCAGGGGCGCTCCTCCGCGCGGTCGGCGCGACCGCGTCCGCCTGCCACAGCACCTGCGTCATGGCGTCCTTCCCGGCGCGGTGCCGTCCCGCCCGGGGCGGAACGGCACCCGTGTGCACCGTGTCGCGGCCTGTCGACGACCGCGGCCGGTGTCAGATGCAGTAGACGCGGATACAGGTGCCGGCCGCGGCTCCGCTGCGGGCCGGGATCTCCTGCTCCAGCTCGCCGATGACGAGGTCGAGCTCTTCCTCGGCGGAGGGACGGGCTTCGGTGCGGGACTGGCCCTCATGGGTGGTGGGCTGGTTCACGGTGGTCCTCCTGGATCGACAAGAGACACTCGGTGATGCCGCGACAACCCGGCCGAGCTTAGGCAGCGGAGAACGATCGAGACAGAGCCGGAACAGACGACTTCTGGCCAATTACATACTGTGACCGACGGACCCAGGATTCCCGGGTCGCTGCGACCGGGAACCCGCGGTCGCGTCGTCGCCCACCGCGCCGCCCGGGCACGCCCCCGCGCCCCGCCCCCCGTACCGGGCGGCCGGGGAGGCGCACTCCGCAGGCGCGCCGGAGCGCGGGAGCGGGGGAGCGGGAGGCGCTGGTCAGAGCGTGCTGCCGAACGGCAGGTAGTCGGTGTCGTAACCGAAGTAGCGCGGTCCGGCGAGGGCGAGGCCGCCCTCGGAGGTCCAGCGCGGGTCGCAGCGGGCGACCAGGGCGCAGACCCGCAGCCCGTACCGCAGGCCCTCGGTGGTCACCGGGTCGCCGGTCTCGCTGTCGAGCACGCAGATCAGGTCGGGCGTGGTGGCGACGGTGACACCGTCGCGGACGGCCAGCAGGTGCTCGTTCTGGAAACCGAGCTCCAGCGTGCGGCCCGTGTCCTCGCCGGTGCCCTCCAGGACGGCCCGGCCACGGGCGAAGCCGCCCTCGGTGCGCCGGGAGACGTCGACGACCTTGCCGGTCAGCAGACGGATGCCGCCCAGCATCGCGACCGCGGCGCCGACCGGGTCCTCGTGCGCCGCGCGGGCCTCGCGGACCGCGGCGCCGAGCCGTTCGGCCAGGGTGAGCGTCTCCGGCACCAGGCCGGCGGCGAGCTGGTCGCCCCGCAGGACGGTGTCGGCGCAGGAGATCTGGCAGCCGAGCTCCACGCACACGGCCCGCGCGATGCGCTCGGCGGCGTGGTTGGAGACGGCGTCCACCACGATCGTGTTGCCCTTGTCGTCGGCGAGCGCCATCGGGGTGTTGGTGACCCCGATCAGACCGGGCAGCACCATCTGCGCCTCGGGGAAGGCACGGCCCATGGCGTCGCCGTCGACGAGCGGCAGCCCGGCCTGCGCGGCGCAGGCGATCGGCAGCATGGAGTTGACACCGCCGATCTCGATCGGCACCAGATGGGTCGCCGACCGGCCGAGGTGCTTCTCCAGGGCGCGCAGCGCGGTCAGTTCCTCACCGCCGTTGGGGACGCGTTCCAGCAGCACGGTCGGGGCGCCCATGCCGGAGACCGGGACGACCAGGGCGTCGCCGGGGACCTCGTCGATGCCGACGACGGTGACGGGGCCGTGGGCGCGGATCGCCTCGCGGGCGAGGAGCTTGCCGATGTAGGGGTCGCCGCCGCCGCCCGTGCCGAGGATGCCGGCGCCGCGGGCGATGTCGTCGAGGTTGTCGAGGGTGATCTCACGCATGGGTGGGGGCTCCGGTGTTCGTGACGTGCTGGATGCGGTGCAGATCGAGGTCTCCGACGGCCTTGACGCGGATCCGGGTGGCCCCGCCGGGGAGGTAGGCGAGCGGCACCTCCTCGATGTCGACGATCCGGACGGTGCCGTCCTTGGCGCCGGCGTCCAGGGCGCGGCCGGTGGCCTCCTCGCGGGCCTGGGCCAGCACCTCCTCGCGGTGGCCCTCGCGGACGCGGAAGACCCGGTCGACCTCGCCACCGACCTGGGCGATGGCGGCGCCGACCGCGTTCGCGACCCCGAAGTTGGCGGGGCGGCGCACGTCGTCGAAGCCGGGCAGGGCCTCGGGGACGAGGATCGAGCCGCCGCCGACGGCCACCACCGGCAGCGGCGCGGCGGAGGTACGCATCCGGTCGACGGCCTCCGCGAGCCGGCCGGCGATGCGGGTCAGGGCGCGTTCGGCGAAGGCCCGGTCGAGGTGGGCGACGCGGCTCGGGTCACCCACCTCGGCGCGGCCCGCGGCGACGGCCAGGTCGGTGGCGGTGAGGGTGGAGCCGCCGAAGACGAGCGCTTCCTCGGTGAGCCGGTAGCCGACGGAGCGCGGCCCGGTCTCGCCGTCCCCGGCGACCAGGGAGCCGCCGCCGATGCCGAGCGAGAGGACGTCGGGGATGCGGAAGTTGGTGCGGATGCCGGCGGCCTCCGACTCGCCCGCGGCCTCGCGGGGGAACCCGCCGGTGAGGATGCCGATGTCCGCGGTGGTGCCGCCGACGTCGACGACGGCGCAGTCGGCCAGGCCGGACAGGAAGGCCGCGCCGCGCATGGAGTTGGTCGGTCCGGAGGCGAACGTGGCCACCGGGTAGGTCCGCGCGTGGCCGACGTCCATCAGGGTGCCGTCGTTCTGGGAGAGGAAGAACGGGGCGGTGATCTCCGCCTCGGCCAGCGCCTTCCCGAACGACTCCACGATGTGGTCGGCGAGGTCGCGCAGCGCGGCGTTGACGATGGTGGCGTTCTCCCGGGCCAGCAGCCCGACCCGGCCGATCTCGTGGGAGAGGGAGAAACGGGTGCCGGGGCCGAGTTCCGCGGCGAGGATCTCGGCGGCGCGCCGCTCGTCCTCCTCGGCGACCGGGGAGAACACCGAGGAGATCGCGACCGACGTGAGCCCGCGGGCGGCGATGTCGGCGGCGGTGCGGCGCAGTTCGTCCGGGTCGAGCGGGGAGAGCGGCCGGCCGTCGAACTCCCGCCCGCCGTGGCAGAGGTAGGCGTGGCCGCCGACCGCGGCACGCTGCCGGTCGGGCCAGTCCGTCATCGGGGGCAGCGCCGCGGTGGCGGGCAGGCCGAGCCGCACGGCGGCGACCGGGGCGAGCCGGGCACCCTCGATCAGGGCGTTGAGGAAGTGCGTGGTGCCGATCATCACCGCGGTGATGTCGCCGGCCGGCGCGTTCAGGGCCCGGATCGCGGCGCCGACGCCGGACGTGACGTCCGCGGTGGTGGGCGTCTTGGCGGCGGCGAGGACGCGGTCGTCGTCCCCGAGGAGCGCGGCGTCGGTGTTGGTTCCGCCGACGTCGATGCCGATGCGCATGGTGTTCCTTCGTCCGTACGGGTGGGGCGGGGGTCCGGGGCGGCCGGCCCCGGTGATCGGGTCAGACGGCGGCCGGGTGGCGGGCGGCCGCCGCGGCCTCCGCCTCGATCTGGGCGGCGGGCCGGGCGGGCTGCACGGTCGGCCGGTCGCCGAAGGAGCGGACCAGGCCGAGGCGGCCGAGCACGACGTAGCCGAGCCCCGCGACGACCAGGGAGTTGAGTGCGGGCACGCCCCACCACTGGTAGTGGTCGCAGAACCAGCCGAAGACCGACGAGACCAGCCACAGCGCGAGGGTGGCGGGCACCCAGCCCGGTTCGGTCTCCGGCAGCCGGCCGCGGGCCCGGGACGCGTCCAGGTGCGGCCGCCACTGCTTGACCACGAAGTACTCGGCGACCATGATCCCGGCCACCGGCGGAGTGAGGACCCCCAGCACGGTCAGGAAGGTCGTGAACCGGTCCAGGATGCCCGCGGCGGCCGCGCCCGAGCCCAGCACACCGAGGGCCACGGTCACGGCGACCCGGTTCAGGCGCAGGTGCAGCAGCGCCTCGGCGGCGTTGACCAGGCCCAGGGTGGCCGAGTACAGGTTCCAGTTGTTGATCTTGACGGTGGCCGAGACCAGGACGATGACACCGGCCACGCCCGAGGAGGAGGTGATGATGGCGATCAGGTCGGACGACTTCACGGCGTAGGCGAGCAGCACGCCCGCCAGGCCGAGCACGTACTCGCCGAGCGAGATGCCGATGACGGTCTGCTTGACGACGTCACCGGCGTTGCGGTTGAAGCGGGTCATGTCCGGGGTGACGATCGCTCCGGCGATGTACGAACCGGCCACGATGGTGGCCCCGGTGGCGACGGACAGGTGGCTGCCGAACGGCTGGGCGTGCACCAGGTCGAGCATGTCGTGGCGGGCGAACTCCACGCCCATCGCCCAGCCGGCCAGACCGAGGAAGGCGGGCACCGTGACGAACGCGGTCCAGCCCATCGCCCGGAACCCGCGCAGCACGAGAGCGGTGACGCCCAGCCCGCAGATCAGGCACCAGGCCCACATGGGAACCGCGCCGACCAGCTGGTGCAGGCCGGCGGCGAACACCGCGGTCTGCACGCCGAACCAGCCGAACAGGGAGACCGCGATGACCAGGCCGATCAGGCTGGCGCCGTAGCGGCCGAAGCCGGTCCAGCGCACCAGTGTCGAGGTGGACAGGCCCTCCCGCATGCCGGCGATGCCGACGAATATGCAGACGACCTCCAGGATCACCGAACCCAGGGTGAACGCCCAGAAGGCGCCCCAGAAGGACAGGCCGGCGCCCAGGGTGGCGCCGAGCAGGAACTGGGTCAGGTCGGAGAGCTGCCCGAAGCGCTGCACGGCGACGCCGAACCAGGAGTGGCGGGCCGCGCGCGGCACCCTCTCCAGCGGGTATTCCTCGTCGGTGCGGGCCCCGGTCGTCTCCGGGGCGCCCTGTGGTCTGGGCATGGTGGTCCTCGCTACGGGGATGAACGGTGTACGGCGGCTCGTCGGTGGGCCGCCGCCAGGGACGGAAGGCGTGGCCGGAGGCGGCCGCACGGCGGCCGGCGGCCGGTGTCACAGGGGCAGTGGCGGTCCCGCGGCCCGTGCCCTGACCAGCACGGCGCCGGGCAGGTACGGGACGGGCAGGTCGGGTTCGAGCACGGTGGACAGGCGTTTCGGGTCGGCCCCGGCGCGGACGGCGCCGGCCCGGGCGAGGTCGAGCACCTCCGCACGGACGTCCTCGGCGGAGACCGTGCCGGGGCGGACGATCCGTTCGTGATGACCGCCCACCGGGCTGGCCGCGGCGCCGAACGCGCCCGCCACCGCCCCGTGCGGCGGCCGCACGACGGGGAAACCCGGCACGTCCGGTACGTCGTCCGCGCCGCCACCGACCAGGATCAGCGGGAAGTGCCCGGCGCCCGGGCGCATGCGGTCGGCGGCCTCCGCGAGGTCGCGGTGGGACCGGGCGTCCACCGTGATCAGGTCGGGGAAGCGGAGGTTGACGGGGACGCCGCCGATGAGTTCGGTGGTGCCGGAGACCTGCGGGTAGCCGCCGCTCAGGGTGCCCACCCGGGCGCGGCGGGCGCCGATGTCGGCGACCACGGCGTCCTCGCTGCCCGCCAGCAGACCGGCGCCGCGCAGGGTGCAGGCGGGGCCCGAGCCGAGGCTGAGGCCGGGCTGGCGGCGCAGGTAGTCCAGGGTCATGAGGGTGCCGTCGTGCCGGGTGACGAACACCGCGGCGCCCGGCGCCAGTCCGAGCCGGGGCAGGGCCTCCTCCACCCGGCCGGCGATGCCGTCGACGAGGGAACTGAGGGCCGCGTCCAGCACGGTGGCGTTCTCCCGGTGCAGCAGGCCCAGCGGGCCGACCTCCCCGGAGAGCAGCACGGGCACGTCGGTGCGGGCCCGCAGGATCTCCGCCGCCTCGCGCTCCTGGCTGTCGTCGGCGGGCGCGAAGACGGCGCTCACCGCGAAGGCGTCGGCGCGTCCGGCGAGCCGGTCGCCGAACCGCGCCACCGCGTCCCGGTCCAGGGGCACGGCGGCACCGGGGCCGAGGCCGCCGCCGCCCCCGGCCTCCGCCACGCCGGCCAGCACCGCCGCCCGCAGGTCGGCGGGCCACCCGTACAGCGGCCGTACGGCGTCGGCGGTGCCGATGCGCAGCACGCCGACCCGGCCGAGGCCGCGCCGGGCGGCGACCGCCCCGGCGGCGGCCCGCAGGCCGAGCGCGACCTGGCCGACGTCCGCGCGGGCGGCGGCCGGGACGGCCCGGGCGGCGGCCAGGAAGGAGGCCACCGGGTCGCCGGCCCGGGACGGGACCTTCGCGGTGGCGGCCACCCGGCCGTCGTCGAGCAGCACCGCGTCGGTGCTGGTGGACCCGATGTCGATGCCGAGGATCATCGGACACCTCCGGCGGGCGCGGTGACGGTGGGGCGGACGGGGGTGCGGGCGGCACGGGCCGTCGGACCGGTGCGGGCGGTCCGGGCCGGGGTGCGGGGGGCGGGTGCGTGGGCGGCACGGACCGCCGGACCGGTGCGGGCGGCCCGGGCCGCGGTGCGGGGGGCGGGTGGCGCGGTGCGGGCACGGGCGGACCGGATCCCGGCCCACCGGGTGCCGCTGCCGGGGGTCACCGGGCGTCCGCGGCGGACGTGGTGGCGGCCGGGCGGTCCAGTCCGGCCAGCCCGAACGCGGCCGGACCGGCCAGGGAGAGTCCCGCCGGGGTGTACCAGGCAGGCGCTCCCGGCAGCACGTGCAGTGCCACCCGCAGCCCGTAGCGGACCTCCTCCACCGGCAGGGCCCAGCCGGTGCGGCTGTCCACCAGGGAGATCACGTCGGGTACCAGGGCACGGCAGGCGCCGTCCTCCACGACCGCCAGGAACTCGCTGCGGGCCTCCAGCCGCAGCAGCCGCCCGTCGTCACCACCGGTGCCCTCCAGCAGCACGTGCGTGGCCTCGCCCGCCCGGCGCAGGTCGGCCACCTTGCCGGTGAGCAGCGGAGCGGGTACCTCACCGCGGCCCAGAGCGAGGGCGCGGGTCACGGTGCCGGGGACCGCGTGCGCGGCGGCCAGGGCCGCGGTGAGGGGGTAGTCGCTGGAGGCGGCGCGGCCGCCGAGCGCGTCGACGACACCGCGCACCAGGAGTTCCAGGTGGACGCCGTCGACGTGGTCGAGGACCGCGGTGTGGCCGTACTCGTCGACCAGCACGGCGGGCCCGGGCCGCAGCCCGGCCAGTTCCAGCACGTTCTGGTTCATCCGCGGGAAGGCCCGGCCCATGCTGTCGGCGTCCAGCAGCGGCACCCGGAGCCGGGCGGCCCAGGCGAGGGCGGCGGGCCCGTTGAGGCCGCCGATCTCACTGCTCAGCACGGCGGCGACGGGCCGGCCGTGGAGCTGCTCCACCCGGTCGCGCAGCCGAGCGGGCTCGTCGCGGCCGCCGATCCGCTCGGCCGCCACGGCCGGCGAACCCACCAGGCTGAACGGCATCACCAGGGCGTCACCGGGCAGGTCGCGCGGGTCGGCGACCGGTACGGGGCCGCACTCCTCCAGCGCCTGCGCGGCGACCGGCAGGGTCACCGAGACGGGGCCGCCGCCCCCCGAACCCAGCAGGGCGCAGCCCCGGGCGAAGGCGGCGAGCGCCGCGGCGTCGAGGTCCATGGGAGGAACCATAGGAAGCATTCCGTCCGCTTTCAGTGGTCCGCAGCACACCGTTCACCGCCAGGCTGTGCCGAGGGCACACTGTGGCCATGGTCCTCCTCACCGATCTGCTCTCCGCGCCCGGTCTGCGTGACGTGCGCCACCTGGCGGGCCCCCTGGACGCCCGGCCCGTCACGGGTGCCCGCCTGGAGACCCGGCGCGAGGGCCTCGTGCGGGTACCCGGCGGCTCGCTCGTCGTGCTCACCTCGCCCGTCCCCGGCCTCCTGCTGGACGTCGCCCTGCGCGAGGCCGCCGCCGCCGGCGCGGCGGCCGTCGTCCTCACCGCCGGGCACGGCACCGCGGGCGTGGACGGCGGACCGGCCACCCCGGCGGGGACCGGCTCCGCGGCGGCGGACGGCCCGCCCGCGGACCGCGGCGCGCCGCCGCCGCTGCCGCTGCCGGCGACCGTGCGGGCACTGGCGGAACGGGGCCGGGTGGCGCTGCTCGCGGCGGACGGCGACCTGGCGGCCCTGGTGGTGGCGGTGGCGCGGGCGGTGGCCGGGGACGCGGCCGACGCGCTGGCCCGGGTGTCCGCCGCGGCCGCCGCACTGCCCGGCGTGGCGGGGGACCCGGCGGGCGCGGCCCGGGTCGCGGCGCGGGCGCTCGGCGTGCCGGTCGAGGTCCGCCTGGCCGGTCCGGGCGAGGCGGGCGCCTCGGCGGCGGGCCCGGACGGCGAGGTACGGCTCGCCGCGCCGCTGCGCGCCGGCGGTCACACCGGACAGGCGGTGCGGTCGGTGCTGGCGATGGCGGCACTGGCCGCGGCGGGCGGCGGCCGCGGAGACGTACCGGTACGCTCGCGCGGCCGCCTGCTGGCGGAGATCCTGGTGGCGCCCCGTGAGCGGACCGCCCGCCTCGCGGCCCGCGGCCGGGCGCTGGGCCTGCCGGTCGACGGCCACCACATCGCGCTGCGCCTCGAGACGGGCGGGCCCGGCGAGCGCTACGAGGTGCTCGAACCGGTCATGTCGGAAGCCCTCACCCTGTTGCGGGACTGGTCGGCGGGCGGCACGGAGGCGGGCGCCCCGGCCGGGACCCCGGCCGTCCGCTGGAACGCCGCCCTCGCCGACGAGGCGCTGATCCTGCTCGCCACCTGGCGCACCGGGCCGGGCCCCGAGGAACGCCGGCGGCTGGGCGACGACGTGCGCCGGCTGGCCGGCCGCCTGGAGCGCGACCATCCCGCGGCCCTGCGCTGCGGTGTCGGCGGCGCCCACCGCGGCGTGCTGGGCATCCGAGCCACCGCGCGCGAGGCGGCGGCCGCGCTGCTGCGGGACCCGGCCGCACCGGTGGTGGTCCACGACGCGGCCGGCCTGGACCGCATGCTCACCGAGTGGTACGCGTCCGACTCGGCCCGGGAGGCGGTCGGTGAACTCCTCGCACCGGTGCTGGCCCTCGGCCCGGAACGGGCCGGGCCCCTGGTGCACACCCTCCAGGCCTACCTGGACCACAACAACTCGCCCGCCCGCGCCGCCGAGGCCCTGCATCTGCACCGCAACGCCGTCGGCGCCCGGATCCGCCGGGTCACCGACCTCACCGGCGCCGACCTCGCCGACCCGGAGGTACGCCTCGCCCTGCAACTCGCGTGCCGTGCCGTCGCCGCCGGCGCCGACCCGGCTGTGCCTGTCCCCTCCGCTCGGGACGGCCACGAGGGCTGAGGCCGACGACGTAGCCGCGCGGCCCGTGCCGCCCCGGACCCTGGACGGCACCGGGTGGTTCCGCGAGCGCAGCCTGGACGGGCGCTGGAGCGAGTGGGCCTGCCACCAGTACCCGCGGTAGCCCGCCTCCCGGCGGTGCGCGCGCGTCGCGGTACGGGCCGGCCGGGAGGCGGATGCCGAGCGGGGCCGATCAGCGGAGTCCAGGCGCGCCACACCGCGCCCAGCCGGTACGTCGAGCCGCGCCGGCGGCCGTCTGCCCGAGGAGGGGCCGGCCTGTGGCCACGCGCGCATCCGGCCCCCGGTGCGCCCCGCTCGCGCCGGGTCGTGTCCCCGTGGCGCGAACCCGGGCGCCGCCCGGCCGCCCGGCGGATGCCGCGTACCGCTCGACTGCGGTCCGCGGCACGACCAGCACCTTTCCCCGCTGCTCGGTGACGTCGGACGGGGGAGCCCCCGGTGCCGCATCGGTCCCTGGCGCCGAGGGCTGATCCATGTGGCCTGGCTGGGCTGGCTCCGTGTCCCGGCGGCGCCGGCGGAAGAGACCCGAGCGTGAGGCTCGGTCCCTCGCCGGCCGGGCCGCCGGAGCCGACCGGGGCCCGGCCGGACAGACACGGCGACCGGGTGGCCCGGACGGGACACGGGCCCGGGGGAGCCGGCACAGGTGGCCGGGGCAGCACCGGCCCGCCCCGGCAACCGCATCCATCGGCCGGCCCCGCTGCCCGGAGGGCTCAGACCTCGCCGCGCCAGGCGCCGGTCTCGGTGCCGCCGCGGGACTCGATGAACTCCTTGAACCGCTTCAGGTCCCCGGTGGCCTGCCTCTTGACGAAGCCGAGCTTGTCACCGACGGTCTCGGCCAGTCCCTCGGGCTCGTAGTCGAGCTGGAGCATGATCTTGGTGGTGTGGTCGTCGACGTAGTGGAAGGTGACGACGCCGGCCTGCTTGGCCTCACCGCCGATGCTCTTCCAGGCGACCCGCTCGTCGGGGATCTGCTCGGTGATCTCGGCGTCGAACTCGCGTTCCACCCCGCCGATCTTCGTCTTCCAGTGGGTGAGGGTGTCCGTGCGCTGCTCGATGCGCTCCACGCCGTCCATGAACTGGGGGAAGTCCTCGAACTGGGTCCACTGGTTGTAGACGGTGCGGACGGGGACGTTGACCTCGATGGATTCCTCTACCTGAGACACAGGCGGTCCTCTCTCTGCGCGATGTGACGAACGTGCGGTAGAACTGGTTCCTGCTGCGACGGCACGTATGCCCCTCCGATCACTTCCCGCCTGTCACGCCGTCCGCTTACGCCGCGTCGCAGATTCACCCCGCATCGCATATTCACCCCGGTCGCAGACCAGGCCGCCCGGGCCCGCGCGTACTTCGTGCGCGGGCCCCAGTCCCTCCGTCCCGGCCCGTACCGGCAAGGGCGCCGCCGCACCTCCCGCGTCCGCGGGGACGGCCTTCGGCGCCGCCACGGGGTCCGGCGCGCGGTGGCCGCGCGCACGCCGTGACCCGGTGGCGCGGTCAGACGGCCGGCCGGTCGGCGCGGCGGGCCCGGGTCAGCGCCCGGCGGCCGAGCAGCACGGCGCCCAGTCCCAGCGGGATGGCCACGATGGCGCCGACAAGTCCGGTGCCGGTGCCGGGACCGCCGCTGGAGGTGGCCAGGTGCAGCACCGCGAGGACCGTGCCGGCCAGCCCCACCGCGATGGCCGACATCCCGCCGACGCGCGCGTCGCCGGTGCCGATCCGGCGGCCGGCGCGGTCCAGGGTCGGCCAGCCGGCGGCCAGCCCGAGCGCCCCTGTCCCGAGGGCCAGGTTGGCCCCGGTCCGCCCGTCGCCGATGATCCCGCCCTCGGCGGCCGCCATCAGCGCTGCTGAAGCACTCATGCCGTTCCCCTCCTTCTCCGTCACTGATCTCGAGGTTCGATGTGCCTTGAGAGCATGCGCGCCGGATCCCCTGCCGGTCGTCCGGCAGACGCAGGCACTTCCCGCTGCCGCCGCCGCGGCATCCGGATACCGCGGATGCCGCAGACAGCGCGTGGGTACCGCACACGCGGTAGCCGACCGCTCGTCCCCGAGCCGGACCCGCCCGCAACCGCATCCGGCTACGGTGCACCCATCGTTCTTGCGGCGGTCGGCGTCGTCCATCGCGGGGCGCCACCAATGGACGGGGCCGGACGGGGCACTCGTGTGTGCCTCTGACCGACCGCGAGAGCCGAACGGAATGCCAGTTGATGAACGTGGAAGACGCCGGGAAACTGCTCGACGGACTGACCGTGGACGCCAGTCGGCGGGAGCAGCCGATCGTGCTGGACGCGGAGGGACGCCCCGTCCGGACGTGGCGAGAGAACCACCCCTACGACCGCAAGACGGGACGCCAGGAGTACGAGCGCGCCAAGCGCGTGCTGCAGATCGAGCTGCTCAAGCTCCAACGCTGGGTCAAGGACACCGGCACGCGCGTCGTCGTCGTGTGCGAGGGACGTGACGCGGCGGGCAAGGGAGGCACGATCCAACGGCTCACCGAGCGGCTCAACCCGCGCGGCGCCCGCGTGGTCGCCTTGGACAAGCCCACCGAACGCGAAGCGGGCCAGTGGTACTTCCAGCGGTACGTCGCGCAGCTGCCGACAGCAGGGGAGATCGTGTTCTTCGACCGCTCCTGGTACAACCGGGCCGGCGTGGAGCGCGTGATGGGCTTCTGCTCCCAGGAGGAGTACGAGCTGTTCCTCGACCAGTGCCCGACCTTCGAGCGGATGCTGGTCGACAGCGGTATCGCGCTGGTGAAGTTCTGGTTCTCGGTGTCCCGTTCCGAGCAGCGCACACGCTTCGCCATACGGCAGGTCGACCCGGTGCGCCAATGGAAGCTCTCGCCCACCGACCTGGCGTCCCTGGACCTCTGGGACGCCTACACCGAGGCGAAGGTCGGCATGTTCCGCGCGACGGACACCTCCCACGCCCCCTGGACCGTCGTCAAGAGCAACGACAAGCGGCGGGCCCGGCTGGAGACCATGCGGAGCCTGTTGTCGCGCATCGACTACGCGAACAAGGACCACGAGGCGGTGGGCACACCCGACCCGCTCATCGTCGGCGCCGCCGACACCCTCCTGGAACCCGGTGAGGAGGCCACCACGCTCTCACCCACGCCGCTCTCACCCGGCCTCGGAGTCCCCGGCAAGCACCCCGGCAGCGACTCACCCCTCACCCGTCCGGGACCCGTCCGGCACGGCAGGCCCTGACGCCTGCCGGCCGAAGCCGACGGCGTTCATGCTCCAACGTCCGCGCACGCCGCGGTCGACGATCCGTGCGCGGCGGGTGCCGACACCGACCGCGCTGTCCGGTGCCGACGTCCAGGCCGAGGAAGACGCCCGTCCCGTCGATGCCGATCATCATGCCTTCAGCATGTTCAGCGGCTCGTCGGCCGCCTATGCGGCTTGGATGAGTTCGGCACGGCCGAACAACAGGGCGTAGCCGGAGGGGAGCTGGCGCAGGATGCGGGTGAGGAGGCCGGGGCCGGCCAGGGCTGCGACGGCGCGGAGGACGGATCCGGTGTCCCAGCGGGTGGTGCTCAGGGCGGCGCCGGTGCGGGCGGCGAGATCTTTGACGAAGGCCCAAGCGGTCAGGGGCCGGGTGTCGGGGATCTGCGCGGTGAGGATCGTCGCGGCTTCGAAGGGGAGGCGGGCGGCGAGTTCGACGCGTTCGTCGCCCGTCAGCTGGCGTCCGAGTCCTGCGAGGACCAGACGGACGGCTTCCTCGGCTCTGTCCCGAGCGGGGTAGGCGCCTTCGTGGCGGACCTTCTCCAGCAGCTGCTCGTACGTCATCACAGACGTGTGCCGGAGTGGGGCACGCCGGTCGGTCATCACTGTGGTCTTTGCCTTTTCTGTCGCCGAAGGTCGTGGTGCCTGTGCGGAGGCACCGGGGTACGGGTGGTCAGGCGGACTGGGGCGGCCGAAGAGGAGGCCGTAGCCGGCGGGGAGCCGGAGCAGGATCCGACCGACCCGGCAGGTCGTCGCCGGCCGCGTCGGCGACCGAGCCGAGAACGGGCCGACGTCCCGGGCGGCGGTCTGCTCGGGGGCCCCTTCGATCCGGGCGGCGGCCGCGCGCGGGAACCTCTCCGGTGGCAGGGGCTCCCCGCTTCGCGGCGGGTTGAGGAAGATCAGGGCGAAGTTCCCCGGCAGACGCGCCGCCGGCTCGGCGCGTGCCTCGCCGACCAGGTGTGCGCCGAGCAGGGCGAGCACCCGCGCGGGCGGCACGTTCCGCTTCCCGCGGGCTGTCGTACGCGCCGCGTTCCCTCACGTGTCCAGGAACGCTTCCTGCACATGTTCCAGGAACGCTTCCTGACGCGGGGGCACGTCCATCGCCCCTCGTCTTCGGGCTCCTCCCGTGGGGCGCGGAGGACGAGGCGAGGGGGGAGATCAGATGCCCGTCCTCCGCCGCTGTTCGGCCCGCGTCGTCCGGCTCAGCCGGAGATCTCCTTGCGGTCGGATCCCGAACCGACGGAGATCTTGCGGGGCTTGGCACGCTCGGCGATCGGGATGCGCAGGGTGAGCACCCCGGCGTCGTAGTCGGCCTTGATCCGCTCGGTGTCCAGGGTGTCCGCGAGCACGATCTGGCGGGAGAAGACGCCCAGGGGCCGCTCGGAGAGTTCCATCTGCACGTCGTCGCCCTTGGCCACGGGGCGGCGTTCAGCCTTGACGGTCAGCATGTTGCGTTCGACGTCGATGTCGATCGCGTCCGCGCTGACGCCGGGGAGGTCGAAGGCCACCACGTACTCGTGGCCCTCGCGGTAGGCGTCCATGGCCATCGCGGACGGCCGTGACCAGGTGCCCGGGCCCATCAGCTGCTGGGCCAGCCGGTCGAGCTCACGGAAGGGGTCGGTGCGCATCAACATGGAAAACACCTCCAGAAGGTTCGGGCAGTTGCTGCCAATGCGCCTCACTGAAACCGTTGTAGCATGTCGTCCAATGGATGACAAACGAAAGCGTCGTCGGAAAGATGACAGTCCGAGGGAGGTGCTCATGACAGCAGCCGACCGGCCGACCCCTTCCAGCCCCGGCGCTCAGAGCCCGGCATCGTTTCTCGCCGCCGCGGCGGCCCTGCACGCCATAGACGACGCCCTGCGCGCCGCCCGGCACGAAGCCCCCGGCTCCCCGGATGCCCCCGACGCCGGCCCGGAGCAGGCCCTGGCCTCCCTGCTGCTGCTACGGCAGGTGCGCGAGCAGCTCGCCGGATGGGAAACCGGCCTGATCGAAACCGCCCGCCACGCAGGCGCCAGCTGGGCCGACCTCGCCCACCCCCTCGGCGTCGCCAGCCGCCAGGCCGCCGAACGCCGCTACCTGCGGGGTCGACCCGGCCCCGCGGGAAGCACCGGCGAGCAGCGCGTCCAGGCCACCCGCGAACACCGCGCCGCCGAACGCAGCGCAGCCACCTGGGCCCGCCGCAACGCCGCCGACCTGCGCCGCATCGCCGGCCAGATCACCGCCCTCACCGACCTTCCGGCCGCCGCGCGTTCCTCGCTGAGGCGGCTGAACGCGGCCCTCGCCGCCGACGACCCCGCCGCCCTCGTCCGCCCCCTGGCTGCCACCCGCCCCCACCTGACCACCCACCCCGGCCTCGCCGCCCGACTCGACGCCCTCACGGACTCCGCCGGAGCCACAGACGCCGCCCCCGACTGACCGATGCACAGCTCCATGCGCGACCGCGACACAGGAACGCACGGGGCGACTCCGTCCGACCGGCCGGATCCTGTCGTTTCTCACGAGAGCCAGCCAGGGCTGCCCCTCCCCTCGACGGGGCTGTAACGGTCGACCGGTAGGTCTCCTGGCAGGGCTCTGGTCACGGGCTCCGGCCGACTCGGCTTCGAGGTCCCTGCGCGCCGGGACCGCGCAGCCGAGGCGGCGGCCGTGCCCGGCCCGGGATGGCGGCCCCCTGTGTCAGGGGCTGCTGTCCGGGGGGTCGTGGGGGCCTCGGTGTCGTAGGGCCGTGGTCAGGGCGGTGCGGATCTCGGCGGGCAGCCAGCCGCGGGCCGGCCACTGGACCAGGTGGGCCGCGACGTCGCGGAGTTTGGTGTTGGTGCGCTGCGAGATCTCGATGAGGACTTCCCGGGCCTGCGGGGCCGGCAGGCCACCGTAGGTCACCACCACGCCGATCGCCTGGTCGATGACGGCACGCGTTTCGAGCGCTGTCTTCAGCTGCTCGATCTCTGCCCGCAGGGCGGCCTCACGGGCCTCGTCGGGCTCATCCACGCTGGATCCGCTTGTGTGTGAACGCCGTTCTCCCATCCTGGGCTCCTGCCCGGTCGGCCCGTCCGCATGGCGTCCCGCCGCGGCGTGCGGCAATCCACCCGGCGGTGCGGGCTCGGTATCCGGCGGGCGGCGGCCGCTCAGCTGCCGAGGGCATGGTCGAGGGTGTCGTGGCAGTCGATGACGGTGTCGACGCCGACGAGTCGCAGGACGCGCAGCACCGGCTCTGCCGGGTTCGCCAGGCGAAGCCAGCCGCCGGCCCCGCTCAGGGTGCGGTGGGCGGCGATGAGGATGTTGATGCCGCTGGAGTCCATGAACGGGACCTTGTGCAGGTCCAGCACGATCCGGGGTGCGCCGGTGACGTCCAGCGCCGTACGGAGCGTGTCGCCGGTGTGATGGTCGATCTCCCCGGCCACGGTCAGCAGATGGGTGCCGTCGACGGTGGCGGTGGCCACGACGGACAGCCCTGCCGCCCGCTCGGTGTTCTCGTTCTCCGTCACGTCTCTCTCAGCCATCCCGGTGATCCTGGCACAACCGGACTCCCGGCCGGCTCGCCGCCCTGCTCCCCCCGAGTGATGCCCGTCCGTGACGCAACCGATGCCGCCGATCCAGGCGTCACCTGGTCGTGATGGGGTAAGCCCATGCGGGATAATCAGACAGTGAAGGCGGCCGCCATGGAGGCAGTGCCCCTGGGCGAGGACAGCGTCGCCCCCTACGAGCGGTCTCTGCAGACCTCGGTCGCCCTGGCCGGGGACGGCGGCGACATCGCCCGGGCCCGCGACCTGGCCGCCGGCTTCCTCACCCGCGTCCAGGCCGAGCACGGCCTGCCCGTCTCCGAGCGCGCCGTCGAGCTGACCCGGCTGGTGGTCAGCGAGCTGGTCACCAACGTCCGCAAGTACGCTCCGGGACCGGTGCTGCTGGATCTGCGGATCCTCGGCGACATGGTCGAGGTCGTGGTGTGGGACTCCAGCCCGCACCTCCCCGTCGCCCGGGCCGCGGACGCCGGCCGGGTCGGACAGCACGGCCTGGAGATCGTCATGGCCGTCGTCCAGGGCTTCGAAGTACAACGCGCGTCGGTCGGCAAGCGCATCACCGCCCGCATCGCCCTCCTCGACGACCCCGACGGCGCCCTGACCGGCCGCCCGCCCCAATAGACAGCCGGAGGGCAGCGGTTACCCGCTGCCCGACGTGCGGCTGCCGCGGCGGTACGGACGCCGTTCTCGACGGCGGTGGACATCGCCGAATCCGCGGCCGGCTCGTCGTACCGGCCGTGAAGCGGCGAACAGGCGTCAGCGCTCGGCTTGAGAGGGTACCGGTCACTGGCGCCGCCGCCCGCCGCCGACGCCTGCGGGAAAATGTTTGACACTTCTCGGGGGCCAGGGGTCGGATGGCGTGTCATGAGCGCAGGGCCGATGCATCCCGGTCAGTACCCCATCGACGACCGCCTCGTACGGCGGCTGATCGCTGGTCAGTTCCCGCGGTGGGCGGGGCTTCCGGTGGAGCGTCTTCCCTCCGGTGGCACGGTCAACGCCATGTACCGGCTGGGCGACGGCATGGTCGTGCGGCTGCCGCTGGTGCGGGGCGGCGCCAAGGACGTGGCGATGGAGCGGGAGTGGCTGCCCCGCCTCGCGCCCCACCTGCCCATAGCCATCCCCGAGGTACTCGGGGCCGGGGGGCCCGCCGAGGGGTATCCGTGGCCGTGGTCGGTGTACCGGTGGCTTGAGGGGCGAAACCCCGAGGCGGGGGTGCTGAGCGAACCGGTGCCGCTGGCCGAGGACCTGGCCGCGTTCGTGGCGGCGATGCGGCGGGTCTCCCTGGCAGGCGCGCCGCAGGCTCATCGCGGTGGGCCGCTCGTCTCGCTCGACGCACCGACCCGGGCGGCGATCGAGGAACTGCGCGCAATCCCCCAGGAGGGTGTCGACTGCGACGCCGCCGCTGCCGTGTGGGAGGAGGCGTCGCGGGTCCCGGACTGGGACGGGCGGCCGGTGTGGCTGCACGCTGATCTCATGCCGGGCAACCTGCTGGTGGACGGTGGCAGGCTGACGTCGGTGATCGACTTCGGGTGCCTGGGGGTGGGCGATCCGGCATGCGATCTGTTCCCTGCGTGGAACCTGCTGCCGGCCGGTGCGAGGGGGATCTTCCGTGAGGCGCTGGGCGTGGACGACGCGACCTGGATCCGCGGCCGGGGGCGGACGCTCTCGCAGGCGCTGATCGCGCTGCCGTACTACCGGAAGACGAACCCGGCGATGGCCCAGAACGCCCGGCACGTGATCCGGGCGGTGCTGGAAGAAGGGTGAGGCCAGAGCATGTCGGGACTGTGCCGGCCGCAACCACTACGGCGGTAGACCTGCCAGCGTCTTGGAGCCGTAGCCGAAGGCGGCCAGGGACCGCCGGTGCGGCCACCGCGTGCCCAGCCCAGCGCGTCGGCGGTGGCGACGACCGGCCGGCCGGCGATGCCACCGTCCACGGGTGCGCCGGCCGCGATTCCGGCCGGGCCGGCCGAAGTGTCGGCCAGTCGATGGGCCGGACGATCGGGCGGCATCAGCAGGAGCGTCACTGCTGTCAGTCGATGCTGTCAGTCGAGCAGCGCGGTCGCCTCGACCTCCACCAAGACGTCCGGCTCGAAAAGGTGCTCCACGCCGATGAGCGAGGCCGGAGGCATCGGCAGCGGCAGCCCGACCTCCTCGGCAACGGCCTCCACTCCGGCCATGAACGCGCCGATCAGCCGGGGGTGCCAGTGGGTTACGTAGAACGTCAGCCGGAGCACGTCCGCGAACGAGGCCCCGGCGCCGGTCAGGCCGACGGCGGTGTTGCGCAGCGCCTGGGCGACCTGCCCCGCCAGGTCGCCGGGCATCACCGGCGTCCCGTCCGGCAGGCGGCCGACCTGCCCACTGACGTGGACGTGCCGGCTTCCAGTGCCGACGGCGACGTGGTGGTACGGGGTGGGCTGCAGCATGCCCCGGGGAGTGAAGTGCCGGACAGTCACGGGGGTTTCTCCTGTTCGCGTACGGGCGGACGACGTCGGGGGTCACCGACGGGACGCCTCTCTTGACGTCCCGAAGCGGTATCTGGAAGATACTTAGTGTCCTGAAGGCACTTCAACGAGACCAGGTTTCGCCGTGGATACCGCCGACCCCGCCGGGCCGCGCATCGACGCCCCGCACCGCGAACTTCTCGACCAGGTGCTGGACAAGTGGTCGCTCGCCGTACTCGGCCGACTGTGTGAACAGCCGAGCCGTTTCAACGAGTTGCGCCGAGCGATTCCCGCCGTCACGCAGAAGTCCCTGACGGCGACTCTGCGCCGGCTGGAACGCAACGGCGTCGTCGAACGCGAGGTGACCGCCACCCGGCCGGTGGCGGTCACCTACCGGATCACCCCGCTCGGCAAGACCCTGCGCCACCCGGTGGAGACCCTCCTGACCTGGGCCGACGCGCACCTGCCCGCCATCGAGCAGGCCCGCCGAACCTTTGACGAGCAGCCGGAGGACGGCCCCCGCCCCCGCTGAGCGCCCGCGCTGCCCGGCAGTCCCCGCCCGGGGCTACGCCGCCGCTCACCTCGCACCGGGCGATCCACCGTGCTCCGACGCCGGGGGAGCGGGCCGGACTCGCGGGCGGGGAGCGCACGGTCGCCGCGTGCCGGACTCGTAGGAGCGTGAGGATGCGGCGGCCCGCCGGAGGATCACCGCGTGGATCGTGGACCGCGGCGGCGTGTCTGGCGCCACTGCGGTATGGGGGACCGGCATGAGATGTGTTCGCTGGTGCGCAAGACCGACGCCTGGTTCACGCCGCGAGGCGCAACCGGCGAGCGAGGGCGCAGCACGGCACCGCGAAGGCCGCCTGCTAGAAAGGCGCCATGTTGCATCTTCGCCTGATCACTCCGGCGGACAGAACCGACGAGGTGGTCCGTCTCGTCGAGAAGACGGTCGGCACCGCCCACCTCGTCGTCCTTCCGGACGCCGCCCGCAATCCCGTAGGAGACGTCGTGATGTGCGACGTGGCACGCGAGGCGGGCGACGGTCTCATCAGCGAGCTACGCCGACTGGGCCTGGACGAGACCGGTTCGATCGCCGTCGAGAACATCGACCTGTCGCTGTCCCGGCGGGCGGACAAGGCCGAGGAGGAGGCCCCGGGCGAGGGCGCGGACGCGGTGCTCTGGGAAGGACTGACCGAAGCGACCCACGAAGAATCGACGTTGTCGGCCACCTACGTCGCCTTCATCACCCTGGCCACGATGATCGCCGCCTGCGGTGTCGTGCTGGACAACGCCGTGCTGATCGTGGGCGCGATGGCTGTCGGACCCGAGTTCGGCCCACTGGCCGGCCTCTGCACGGCCCTCGTGCGCCGGCGCGCAAGCCTGGCGTGGCGTTCGCTGACGGCCCTACTGGTCGGCTTCGCGGTAGCCATGGCACTGACCTCGGCGTTCAGCCTGTTCATGGATGCGGTCGGTCTGTTCAGCAAGAGCCGGCTGGAGGCCGACCGGCCCAACACCGGCTTCATCTACGCCCCCGACTGGTTCTCGTTCGTCGTGGCCGTACTCGCCGGAATCGCCGGCACCCTGTCCCTGACCTCCGCGAAGTCGGGCGCGCTGGTGGGTGTGGCCATCTCGGTGACCACCGTTCCCGCCGCCGCGAACGCCGCCGTGGCACTCGTGTACGGCGACACCAACCAGACCGTGCGCTCCTCGGAACAACTACTGCTGAACCTGCTCGGCATCATCGTGGCCGGCACGTTCACGCTGCTCGCACAGAAATACGCGTGGAGACGTCGGCGTCAGGACTCGTAGGGTGCCGGGGCCCTTGCCTCACGAGAGCGAGGCGAGGAGCCCGGTCCCCGCCGCCAGCACTCCGGGCTGCCCGAGGTCGCGGAAGTCGCCCTCGACCGCTGCCAGGTCGAGGGCACCGGCGCGCACGGCGCGGTATCGGACGACCGACCATAGGAAGACATCGAGGTTGTCGAACTGCGTCTGGGCCTCTATGACCTCCTCTTCGTGGAACCACACCGCGACCCGGCCGTTGGCCAGTACCACGTAGTAGTTGCCTCCTCCATCGGCACCGAGGGACCACACATCGTCATCGGAAAGCTCCGTCTCATAGTCGGAGTCGATGATCCGGCAGTCGTTGGCCGCGAAGTCGAAGCCGTACGACCAGTCGTAGATGTCGAGAAACCCCGCTGGCATGGTGCCGGACCGGACCCTGCGATCGAAGGCGGCCAACGCGGTTGCGGCGTCGCGCGGGAGCTGGGCGAGGAACGGTTCGACCGGGCGGGTCGACGCCGGGATGTCGACCGGCGGCCCGTCGGGGAACCAGCGCGCCAGGTCGGCGTCCAGATCCCGATCCACGTACCCTGCCAATTGATCAGCAGTGATAGGCATGCGGTGAGGGTAGCCGAGGCAATGATGTCCGCCTGCGGCTCGGTGCCGGTCCGCATCCGGGGTTCCCGGTCGCGGGCGGCCGTGGCGGGATCACCGGCAGTGATCAGCGGGGTGTGCAGCCGGGCCTGTGAGCGTACGGTCATGAGCGCGGGAGCGACCGCCCGCCGTGCGGCGCTCGGCGAGTCCGCGTCCTTCGTGCCCCGCGGCGCGCACTGCGGCTGCGCAAGCGCCACATCACCAAGTACGTCGACACGTACCCCGAGCGCGCTTCACCGCGGCTGCGCCAAGGGGCGCATGGGTCTGTCCCCCGTGGGAGCTACGCCCGAGTTGGCTCTGTGTGGTGACGACCGCGATCTCCGCTCTCCGTAGCCTTCCACCTGGCCGCAGCGCTCGCGCCGGGCCGACGGCGAAGAGATCCGACAAGTGCACGCGAATCACTTCTATTCAGCTTCCTGGAGGGGAACGACCATGACGCAGGTAGCCAAGAGAGTGCTCGTCGCAGCGGTGGCCACTGCGGGCTTGGCGTTCGTGATGCCGGCGACCCCCGCCTCCGCGGCCAACGAGACTTCTTGTGGAGACCCCACTCTCCCCGCGCGGACCGACCTCGCATGGGCGGAAACGAGCACCGGCAATCGCATGTGCTTCGCCAACGCCGGCAGCTTGAGGGTGTCTTTCAACGACGTCAGACATTTCCACTCGGGCAACAATGTCGTCACCTTCAGTTACATCATCGAGGAGAACGACTACTACACCGAGCGCACCTTGCGCAAATGGCAGGACTACACCATCGACTGGGGTCTGCACGGTCGCGTGTACAACGTGCGGATCTGTGGAGGCCCCGTGGAATGCCCCGTAAGTTAGCGTGACATTCGAAATCGGCACAGGCAGATGATGCTGCAAGCGAACGGAAAAGGGTACTCATGAAACTCGCAGTCAAAACCGCGGTAGTAGGAGCGGTCCTGGCCTCCATCACCGTACTGACGGCCCCGGGAACCGCATCGGCTGACGACCCCAAAGATGGGGGAGTGATTCGCTGTGCAGAAGGTAAAGTCTGCCTCTTCGACGGCCACAACAATACCGGGGACGTCCTGCAGCTCGATCCGGTGGACACCCCCAACATCGGCTGGGCGTGGAACGATCGGGCCAGTTCGGTGTGGAACCGCAGCAACCAGCCCGTCTGTATCTGGACCGACGTCGACTACTACGGCTACTGGTTCAGCATCGAGCCGGGTGCGAAGCAGGAACTTCTGTTCGCCTACGACAACGCGGTGAGCGCCCTCGGATTCGGTGGCTGCGGGGGCTGAGCCGGCTGTCCGTCAGCCGGCAGGTGCAGTTTCCACCGTCCGCGGGGATGGTCCCGGTCGGTAGAGCGCCGTCCCGTGGTGGAGAGCACATGACGAAGAAGGACCAGAGGACGGACGTGACGGGGGAGAAGGACCGCGAGAAGTGGCTGGCGCGTTTTCAGGTGCGGCTGGCCGTGCAGCCGGGCGTGGACCGGACAGTCGTGCTCCAGGCGGTCAAGGAGGTCACGGCCCACTGCGCGGACACGGGAGAGCACCCGCGGGCCGCCTTCGGCGACCCGGACGCCTACGCGGTGCGGGCCGCCGCCCGGCTGGTGCCGGCAGACCGGGCGGCGCGCGCGAAGCGGCACAACGCCGTGGTGGACGCGTTCGACTCCGTGCTCAAGAGGGCCGGGGACATCGCCGGTCTGTGACCGGTTGAAACGTGCCTCGGGCTCCGGGGGCCCGCTTGTCACCAACAGCACTCCGCCGGCCTGGCCGGCGCCGCACCCGCCGTCGCGGACATCGCCGAGGGCCCGCGCACCACGATGTGGATCGGCCGCGCGGACTCCGTGTCCTTCGGTTCCGGTACTGGGTGCGGGGCCTGTCCCCCATGAGAGCTACGCGTAGGTGTCCACCGTGTGGTGACGATTCCCGACCACCGTTTCCCTAGCGTTCGGTTCAGCCGCGGCGCCCCGGCCGTGGACCGGACAAGGCACCGGAAGCGGGACCGAAGAAGGAGTCGTCATGAAACTGGTGTGGCAGATCCTGGCCGTGGTCGCGGTCAGTGCGGTCGGCGGTCAGAGCCTCACCGCGGTGCAGGGCGACCCGTGGCTGTCGCTCCTTCTGGCCGGCCTGACGGTCGTGCTCTCCGTGTTCGTCTACCGGTGGGTCGTGGGGCGCACCGAGCGGCGACCGGTCACGGAGCTTGCCCGGCAGGGCGCGCGGGGGGCGCTTTTGCGGGGCCTCGCCATCGGTGTCGCGATGTTCGGGTGCGTCATCGCGAACATCTACTTCCTCGGCGACTACGAGGTCCACGGCTTCGGCTCGCTGACCGGAGCGGTCGCGCTGTTCGGCTTCATGGCCGGCGCCGCCGTCACGGAGGAACTGATGTTCCGCGGCCTGCTCTTCCGGCTCGTCGAGCGAGGTCTGGGCACGTACATCGCGCTGGCGCTGTCCGGCGCGGTCTTCGGCGCGGTCCATCTGCTCAACAAGGACGCCACCCTGCTGGGCGGTGCCGCCATCGCGATCGAGGCCGGCGGCATGCTCGCCGCCGCGTATGCCGCCACCCGCTCCCTGTGGCTCCCGATCGGCCTGCACTTCGGCTGGAACTTCGCGGAGTCCGGCATCTTCGGCACCGAGGTCTCGGGCAACGGCGACATGCACGGGCTCCTGGACGCCACGACGTCCGGCGCGAAGCTGATCACAGGCGGCGAGTTCGGCCCGGAGGCGAGTGTGTACTCGGTGCTGTTCGGTGCGTTGCTGATGGCCGCCTTCCTGCTGCTGGCCCACCGGCGCGGCCACATCGTTCCGCGGCAGCGCGCCGAGCGCGTCAACACCCTTGTTAAACTCGCCCGGTGATGAGCTGTCAGGGGGCCGGCCGGATGTGGCGCCGGCTTCCCGTCACCGTCCGCGACCTTCCGCTCGGGGTGCTGTTCCTGGTCGCTTCGTTCCTGCCGGGACTGCGCGGCCACGGGACGGAGGTCGGGGACCTGCCGACCCGCCCGTTCGACGCGTTCGCCGTCGTCGCCCTGGGGCTCGAATGCCTCCCGCTGGCGGTGCGCCGGCGGTGGCCGGCCGTCTGCCTCGTCCTGGTGACGTGCGGCTTCGCCCTCGACCAGCTACGCGGCTATCACTCGACCGCCGGCACCACCCTGCCCATCGTGCTGATCAGCGCGGGTTCCCATCTGGAACACCGTCGGCGCACCACCGCCCTCCTTCTCTCCGCGGCGTACGTGCCGCTGGCGACAGCGCTTGCGAGGCTCGGTTCGGGTGGTGAGCCGCCGGAGGGGTTCGTGACGTTCTACCTGGTGCTGGCCCTGGCCTGGGGTGCCGGGGCATGGCTGCGGTCCACCCGGATCGCCGAGGCCGAACGCCGCGAGCGCGTGGCGGCGGAGGTCCGTACCGCCGAACGCACCCGGATCGCCCGAGAACTGCACGACGTGGTGACCCACCACGTGACCGCAATGGTCGTCCAGGCCGAGGCCGCCCGCTACCTGACTGCCGCACCCGAGCGGCTCGAGCAGTCCCTGACCGCTGTCAGCGACACCGGCCGTCGCGCCCTCACCGACCTGCGCCACCTGCTCGACCTGCTCAACCCCGATCACGGCACCGGCACGGGTACGAGGTCACCGGCCGTCGGCAGGGTCCTGACCCTCGTCGAGCAGACCCGCCGGGCCGGACAGCCGGTGGATTTCACCGAGCAGGGCACACCACCGGCCTCGACCGGCAGCGCCGACCTCGTCGCCTACCGGGTGGTGCAGGAAGCACTGACCAACGCCCTCAAGTACGCCCACGGCAGCCGGACTTCCGTCCAGGTGCGGCACGGTGACAGGGAGATCACCGTCGAGGTCAGCACGGACGGAGCCGGTTCACGCAGCGTGGCGGCCGTCGGCAGCGGACGGGGTCTGGCCGGACTGCGGGAACGCGTCGACGTCCTGGGCGGCGACTTCAGTGCCGGCAGCAGCACGGACGGCGGCTTCACCGTACGGGCACGCATCCCCGCCGGCGGCACCTCGTGAGCGCACCGATCCGGGTCCTGGTCTGCGACGACCAGATGCTGATCCGTACCGGCCTGGTCACCATCATCGACGCCCAGCCCGACATGGAGGTGGCGGGCGAATGCGGAGACGGGCGAACCGCAGTCGAACTCGCCCGCGAGGCAGAGCCCGACGTCGTTCTGATGGACATCCGCATGCCGGTCCTCGACGGCCTGGAAGCCACCCGTCTGCTGGCCGGCGCCGGAGTGCCCCACCCCGTCAAAGTCCTCGTGCTGACCACGTTCAACCTGGACGAATACGTCTACGAGGCACTGCGCGCCGGCGCCAGCGGCTTCCTCCTCAAGGACGCACCCCCGGACCGGCTGCTCCACGGCATCCGGACCGTGGCCACCGGCGCAGCCCTCCTGGACCCCCATGTGACACGCCGGCTCGTCGGCCGCTACGCCGCCCGCATCCGTCCCGCCGAGAACGCCCCGCGCGAGATCCCGCTCACCCCCCGCGAACTGGAAGTCCTCCGCCTCATTGCGGATGGTCTCTCCAACAGCGAGATCGCCGCGGCCCTCGTCATCAGCCAGGAGACCGTGAAGACCTTCGTCTCCCGCATCCTCAGCAAGCTCCGGCTCCGCGACCGCGTCCAGGCCGTCGTCTACGCCTACCGCCACGGCTTGGTGACCTGACGCCGCCTTACGGCGGGCCGAGGCCGCGCGGCGCGTGTCGTGGCTGTACCGAGTTAAACGCAGGGGTAAAGTGCGTTAGGGTTCCCGAGGTTCGAGAGGGGAGCCGCCGTGGCCACCGAGGAAGAGCTGTTCGCGTCGGTCGACGCACTGCTGGAGGAGGAGCCGCAGCTCCCGCCCCCGGCCGAGCGCGCCCGGCTGCGTGAGGCGGCCGGCATCACGCAGGCACGTCTGGCGACCGCGCTGAAGACCACCACCCAGACCGTGAAGAACTGGGAGAACGGCCGCTCCGAGCCCCGCCCGCCCCGCCTGGAGGCGTACCGGCGACTGCTCCGCGGCTGGGCGGAGAGGTACCCCGCGCCCGGCGGTCCCGCCACCGCGGCCGAACCGGCCGCCCCGCCGCGTCCGGGGGCCGCGGACACGGGCACCGGCCCGGCCGGGCCCGGGGCCACCGGACCGGGTGCGGCCGGCGCGGCCACCGCCGCGCCGGCCGCCGCGCCCGCCGTCCCGGTCGCGCCGGGGCGCCCGGCCCGCCCGGCCGCGCGCCCGGCGGCGGCCCGCCGCCCGGCGGTGAAGGAAGGGCCCGGCCCCGGCCCCGACCCACGCTTCCCGCACGGCCCGCTCGCCGTGCTGGACGGCGACGGCCGCGCGTACGGGGTCGACGGCATCGTGCTGGACTGCCCGGCGGCCACGGTCCCCGAGCTGGTGGAGTGGACGCTGCGGGAGTCCGGCCTCGGCGCCGCCCGACTGCACCGCCACGGCAAGGACTCCGATCCGCTGATCGCGCTCACCGCCGCGGCCGCGGTGAAGCTCGGGCTGCCGGAGCGGCTGGAGGGCCACGAGCAGCGCCGCTCCCTGCGCCTGCCCGCGGACCACCCGGTCGTCGAGCAGGTGCTGCGGGCCAAATGGCACCTCACGCGGCGCGGGTTCGGCCCCTGGGCGCGCATCTACCGCAGGGCCCGGGACCGCGAGCGGCAGTGCGTGCAGCTCGCCCTCCTGTCCTGGGGCGCGCTCGACGAGCGGTCCTGGCCCGGCGTCGCCGGGATGGAACCGGCCGACATCGCCCGCGCCCTCGGGACCTACGCCCGGCGGGTCATCACCCCGCGCGGCTCCACCGCCGTCTCCGGCCTGGAGCTGATGACGGCGCTGCGTCCGCCCACCCGCCCGGTCCGGGACGAGGCGACCGGCAACTGGGTCAGCGCCCACAACCCGGGCTCGCTGGGCACGGAGCCGGTGGACCCGGCCCCGCCGGAGGCCACCCCCGAGCACCCCGTGGTCGTCGACAGCGGCTGGACCGATGGTTTCCTCGACGAGGAGGCGTACCAATGGGTGCGGTCGCCGGAGCTCCTCGGCGACGCGGAGTGCCTGCTGCCGTACGCGGTCGGCCTGGACCTGAACACCGCCTTCCTCGCCGCCGCGGCCCGCCTGGTCGTCGGCCTGTCCGCGCCCGACCACTTCCGCGCCCCGGCCTTCAACCCGAAGATCCCCGGGAGCTGGCTGGTCGACCTCTCGCGCATCGAGCTGGACCCGCGCCTGCCCTCGCCGTTCACGCCGGACGGCACCCGGCCGGACGGCCCGGCCTGGTACCAGACGCACACCGTCGCCTACGCCCAGGAACTGGGGCACGACGTCCACCCGGTCGAGGCGTACCTGCGCCGCGAGAGCGGCGCCTACCTGGACCCGTGGCACGACCGCCTCAGGACGGCGTACGTCGACACCCTCGCCGACCTCGGCGTCACCCGGGAGCTGTCCGACGCCGAGTTCCTCGCCGCGATGGAGCGGTACAAGCGGGCCGACCCGGTCCTGGCCGCCGTGCTCACCGCCGTCAAGGCGACCGTCAAGGGCGGCATCGGCAAGCTGCGCGAGCGCCCCCAGGGCCGCCGCTACCGGCCGGGGGAGCGGTGGCCGGCCCTGGAGCGGCCGACCTGGCGCCCCGACATCCGCGCCGCCGTCATCAGCAAGGCCCGGGTCAACATGCACCGCAAGCTCTCCAACATGGCGAAGATGACCGGCCTCTACCCGCTCGGCGTGCTCTCGGACTGCGTCGTCTACCCTTCGCCGGGCCCGAGTCCGCTGGACTTCCTGCCGTACGCGGCGTCCGGCCGGCCGCAGCCCGGCGGCTTCCGGCTCGGACCGTCGCCGGGTCTGGCGAAGCCGGAGGGCGTGCAGTCGATGCTGTGGGCGGTCGACCTGATGGAGCGGGGCCTCAACCCGGCCCGGCACATCAAGGGCGGCGACGCCGTCCTGGACGAGGGGGAGTGACCGGTGGGGGAGATCGAGGACGCGATCGAGCGGGCGGACCGTGAGGCGTTCACCCGCGAGCCGCCGAAGACCCTCAAGGGCCGGATCGGCTTCCTGATCCGGCAGTTGGGCAGCGCCAGGGCCGTGGCGGAGGAGATCGGGGTCACCGCCGACTCCGTCAACCGCTACCGGCGCGGGGCCCGCAGGCACCCGCGCGCCGACGTCGCCGCGAGGATCGACGACGCGGTGCGGCGGCGGTGGCAGCCGCTGGTGCGCAGCCGCCGCCGGCACCTGGCCGCCACCACGGGTGGCATCACGGTGGAGACCAGGGCCCGGTTCGGGTACACCGCACCCGTCGGGACCACCGACGACGGACGGTTCCGCCGCCTCACCGTGCACCTCCCGCCCGCCTACGCGCAGCGGCTGTTCGAGGCCCGCGACACCGGTGCGGGCGACGGGCAGTTGCGGCGCATCATCGCGGAGGGTTTCAGGGACGTGTACTTCCAGGACAGCGGCGGCCGCGCCATGGGACTCTCGGACGTCGCCCTCAACGACATCGACTACCTGGACCTCGACTACTGATCCGGAGCGCCTCGAACCCGCCGCGCGAGCGCTCCGCGACCCGCATCGACCTGTTGCACCACTGCGGCCTCGTCTCCACCCGCAAGCCCTTCCCGCACCGGCCGACCCGCGGCCGGTCATCCCAGAAAGCAGACTGCACCGTGTTCCAGGAAACCCCGATCTTCAGCCGCCTCGTCTCCGAGCGCGGCGACATCCCCACCCAGGTACGCGGTGAAGCGGACCGCATACACCGGGACCTGGCGCGGGTGATGCGCTGGACACCCGGCTCCGACCTGCCCGTACGCACCATGCAGGACAGAACCTGACGGCCGAGGCGCGAAGACCCGCCCGGCGGTGACCGACCGGTCCACGAGGACCGCGGACGTCACGGGACCGCCGCACCCTCCCCCCGGGGGGGTGCGGCGGTCCCGCTCGTTGCGGCACCCGGACCGGCACCCGGTCGTCCGGGACGAAGCCACAATCCGTGAACAATCCACCCCGGACGGTGCAAAACTGTCCGGGTGGAGAAGCGTGCGCCGGGGAGGCGCACGCGGGACAGGGGGAGGCATGGCCCGCAAGGAGCGTCCGCTGGACGGTGACGACGGACCGCTGCTGCGGTTCGCCGCCGCCCTGCGCCGATTACGCCACGAGGCCGGCTCCCCGCCGTACCGGGACCTGGCGGACCGCGCCTCCTACTCCGTGGCCACCCTCTCCGGCGCCGCCTCCGGCCGGCGGCTGCCCAGCCTCGACGTCACGCTGTCGTACGTACGGGCGTGTGGCGGCGACCCGCGGGAGTGGGAGCGGCGCTGGCACGCCGTCGCCGTCGAACTGCGCGCCGCGTCCCCGGCCGCCGGACAGGCGCGGACCCACCCGGCGCCGGGCCCGCACGCACTGCCCGGCCCGGCCGCCCCGCCCGCGCCGGTGCGGGGACCGTACGTGGGTCTGGCGGCCTTCCGGAGCGAGGACGCCGACCTGTTCTTCGGCCGGGAGCGCCTCGTCGAGGACCTCCTCGCCACCCTGGCCCGCAGCCGGGCCGTGGCCGTCGTCGGCGCGTCCGGCGCGGGCAAGTCCTCCCTCCTGCGCGCCGGACTGCTGCCGCGCCTCGCCGCCGGCGCACCGCGCCGCACGGTACGGGTGTTCACCCCCGGCCCCCACCCCGGAGCACGGCTGGAGCGGGCACTCGCCGCCCGGCCCGCGCCCGGTCCCGCGGGCGCCGAACTGGTCCTGGTGGTCGACCAGTTCGAGGAGGTCTTCACCGTCTGCGCCGACGCCGGCGAGCGGGCCCGCTTCATCGCCGCCCTCGTCGAGCAGGCTGAGCGGCCCGGCTCGGACTGCCGGGTCGTCCTCGGGGTCCGCGCCGACTTCTACGCCCACTGCACCCGCCACGCCCCCCTCGTCGCCATCCTGCGCGACGCCCAGGTCGTCGTCGGCCCGATGACCGCCGCCGAACTGCGCCGCGCCGTCGTCGAACCCGCCCGGCGGGCCGGCCTGACCGTGGAGGGCGCCCTCCAGGCCACCCTGGTCGCCCACGCCCACGGGCAGGCCGGGGTCCTCCCCCTGCTGTCCCACGCCCTGCTGGAGACCTGGCACCGCAGGCGCGGCGCCGCCCTGACCCTGGACGGCTTCCACGCGGCCGGCGGCTTCGAGGGCGCGCTCGCCCAGTCCGCGGAGAGCCTGTACCGCTCGCTCACCGAGCGCCGGCGAGAACGGGCCCGGGAGGTGTTCGTGCACCTCATCGCCCTCGGCGAGGGCACCGAGGACACCAAGCGGCCCGTCCCCCGCGAGGAACTGGGCCAGGACACCGACACCGCGGCCGTACTGGCCCGGGCCGCGGCGGCGCGGCTGCTCACCCTCGACGACGGACGGGTCGAACTCACCCACGAGGCGCTCATCCGGGCCTGGCCCCGGCTGCGCGGCTGGCTGACCGACGACCGCGAGCGGCTGCGGACCCACCGTCAGCTCGCCGACGCGGCCCGCGCCTGGGAGACGCTCGGGAGGGACCCCGGCGCCCTCTACCGCGGCGCCCGTCTCGCCCTCGCCCGCGACCTCGCCGGCAGCCACGGGATCGGACTCACCCCCGTGGAACGGGACTTCGTCGACGCCGGCACGGCCGCCGAGACCGCCGCCTGGAACTCCGCCCGCCGGCGCGCCCGGCGGCTGCGCTGCCTCGTCGCACTGCTGGCCGTCCTCGTCGTGGTGGCGGCCGTCGCCACCACCAGCGCCCTGCGGGCCGAGGACGAGGTCACCCGGCAGCGCAACGAGGCGGTCGCCAGGAACACCGCCGACACCGCCTCCGAACTGATCAACACCAGTCCCGGGCTCGCGGTCCAACTGGGGCTGACCGCCTACCGCCTCGCGCCGACCGACCGGACCCGCGACGCCCTGGCGAGCACCCTGATGACGACCGTCCCGGCCCACGCCAAGGAGGTCCTCGCCCTCGCCTACCGCCCCGACGGGCGCAGCCTGGCGACCGCGAGCGGCGATCACACCGCCCGGCTGTGGCGGGTGCACGGCACCGACCGCCCCGTCCTGGAGGCCACCCTCGACGGCTACCGGGACGACGTCCGCACCGTCGCCTACCGCCCCGACGGCCGCGTGCTGGCCACCGGATCCGCCGACGGCCGCGTGCGCGTGTGGGACACGGCGACGCCCTCCCGGCCCTCCGTGCTCACCTCGTTCACCGGACAGGGGGGAGACGTACGCTCCCTCGCCTACAGCCCCGACGGCAAGGAGCTCGCCACCGCCGGCAGCGACGGCAGCGTGGGCATCTGGGACGTCACCGACCCCGCCGCGCCCACCCCGCTCACGCATGTGACCGGCCACCGGGACGCCGTCCGCGCGGTGGCGTTCGGCCCGGACGGCCACACGCTGGCCAGCGCCGGCGAGGACGGCGCCGTCCGGCTGACCGACCTCACACGTCCGCGCCGCCCGGCACCGCTGGCCACGCTGGACGGCCACGCCACCGGGGCGTTCTCCGTGGCCTTCGCCCCGGACGGCCGCACCCTCGCCACGGCCGGCGGCGGACGCACCCCGGTACGGCTGTGGAACCTCGCGGACCCACGCCACCCGGCCCCGCTCGCCGCCCCGGCCGGGCACACCGACGTCGTCGGCGCGGTGGCGTTCAGCCCCGACGGGCGGACCCTCGCCAGTGCGGGGGACGACCGCACGGTGCGGACCTGGCGGGTCGACCGGCCCGCGCACCCGACGGCGCCGACCACGCTGACCGCTCACGTCACCGCCGTCAGCTCGGTCGCCTTCAGCCCGGACGGGACCGTGCTCGCCTCGGGCGGGTTCGACGGCACCGTCCGGCTCGCCGCGACCGACCCGGCCCGCGCCATCGCCCGCGCCTGCGCGCACGCCGTGCCCCGCATCACCCGCGCCCAGTGGGCCGCCCACCTGCCGTACCTCGCCTACGCACCGCCGTGCGACCCGTGAAGCCCGTCCGCCGCGACGCCGGGGACGGTGCCGTGGCACGGCCGCCGGCCCGGACGCGGGGCGCTCAGCACACCTTTTGGTAGGGGACGTCCGCCACGTACGTCCGCCACTCCCCGCGAGTGGGCCCGCCGCCGGCGCGGCGGCACACCGCGGCGGCGACGCGGTCCGGGTCCAGGGGCACGTGCTGGACGGGTACGTGCTCGCCGGCCGCGTACAGGCTGCCGCCGTCGGGGGTGAAGGCCAGGGCGAGGATCCCGTCGCCGGCCGTGGGCAGGTCGGAGCCCAGTTGCCGGCGTGCGTCGACGTCCCAGAGCCGTAGGGTGCCCTTCGAACCGGCCGCGGCCAGCATGCCGCCGTCCCGGGAGAACGCCAGCGCGGTCGGTTCCTCCTGTTCGCCGGTGCCCCCGCCGAAGAAGCCGCCGGGCAGCACACCGAGCGAGGTGGCGCGCACCGCGTCCCACAGGGTGACGCCGCCGCCGTCCGCGTCCGCGAGGGCGACGAGACCGCCGTCGGGGCTCAGGGCGCCGACGCACAGGCAGGTGATCGTCGTCCGCTCCCGGCCGCGGCCCCCGGTCGGCAGCAGGGCACCGCTGTCGGTCAGCAGGAGACCGCCGTCCGCCGAGAGGGAGACGAGGGGCTCACCGGCGGGCTCGCCGCCGCTCCCGTCGCCCGGGTCGTGGCGGGGGACGGTCCTGAGTCTCCGGCCGCTGTCGGCGCTCCAGACGGTCACCGCGGCGTCGGTGCCGCCGGTGGTCAGCAGTTCCCGGCCGTCCGGGCTGAGGACCGCCCCGGCCCGGAACGTGTCACCGCCGGGGTAGGGCCGGAACGTGGTGACCCGGCGATCGCGCACGGTGTCCCACACCGTGAGGCGCGCCGGTGCGCCGTCCGGCTCGGCCGGGTCCGAACCGAAGACCAGGCGGTGCCCGTCGGAGCTCAGGGACAGCACCGCCTGACCGTCCCCGGCGGCCGTGCGCCGCCCGGCGGCGATCGTGTACCTCGGCCGGCCGGTACGCCCGTCGAGGATCCGCGGGCCCCCGGCGCGGTCGTCCAGGACGGCCAGCACCGCGCCGTCCGGGCTGAGGGCCGCCGCCGTCACGCCACGGGTGCTCCAGTGCGGCGCCAGGACGCCGCCGATGCCGATGCCGTGGACGACGGTCCCGCCGCCCGGCGCGTTCGAGGTGTAGCGCAGGACGCGGGCCCCGGTGTCGATCCGGACGTCGACCGGCCGGGTCTCGGTCAGCGGGTGGCGCAGGACGGGGGCCTGCGGGTGGTCGAGCCGCCACAGCGAGATGTCGTCGTTGGCGACCCCGGCCAGCAGCCCGCAGCACCGGCACCACCTCCTCGCCGAGGATGTCGAGCTGCTCCAGCACGGTCTTCAGCGGCAGTCCCGCGTGGTCCATCAGGAACAACTGGCGCTGGTAGTCCCCGACGGTCTCGCGGAAGAACAGGGTGCGCTCGATCACCTGCTGCGGGGAGCCCACGGTCAGCGGGGTCTGCTCGGTGAAGTCCTCCAGCGAGGGTCCGTGGCCGTAGACCGGCGCGTTGTCGAAGTACGGGCGGAACTCGCGCACCGCGTCCTGCGAGTTCTTCCGCATGAACACCTGGCCGCCGAGCCCGACGATCGCCTGCTCGGGCCGGCCGTGGCCGTGGTGGGCGAAGCGCCGCCGGTACAACTGGACCATCCGCCTGGTGTGGTTGAGGCCCTGCCGGATGTCCTGCCCGAACCACGGGTAGACCGGCCCGGTGTTGCCGCGGCCCATCATCAGGTCGACGCGCCCGTCGGCCAGGTGCTGGAGCATCGCGAAGTCCTCCGCGATCTTCACCGGGTCACTGGTGGTGATCAGCGTCGTGGCACGAACGGCGGGTTGTGGTGCTCACCGGTCGCGAAGACGTCCAGGCCGACCTCCTCCGCCTTCAGGGCGATGGCGACCATCGCCTTGATCCGCTCGCCCTCGGACGGGGTACGGCCGTTGGTCGGATCGGGGGTGACGTCCCCCACCGAGAATATTCCGAACTGCATGGAGCCTCTTCGTTCCGGTGCTGGTGTGTGCCGGAAATGTAGGCACCGCCCGGATCGCCGTCCTGCCTGTGTGCGCAGGGAGGTGTGCTCCTGAGCGCCCTGTGCGAAGGACTCCCGCCGGGCACTGCGGCCCCGTGTCCCGCGGACCGGCCGAGACCTCAGGGGCGGTTCTTGCGGCGGTACCTGCGGTACAGGCGCAGCGCCATCAGCGGGGCACCCACGACGACGACGGCGATCGTGGCCCACGTGGGCAGCACCGGACCGGGAACGTTCGCGGCGGACAGAAGACGCAGGGACACCGGACCTCGCAACCGGTCGACTCTCGCGGACCACTGTAAGGGCACGGCTCCCGCCGGCCCCCGGCGCTCCTAGCCTGCGTACGGGACCCAGGCACGCGCGCCCGCGTCGTCCGTGCCGTACCAGTAGCGCGGCATGCCCTTGATACCGGTGGTGTGGAACGGTCGGCCGTGGTCGTCGATGCGGACGGTGCCGGTGCGGCCCTGCGAGGACCAGTCGAGTTCCAGGTACCAGCGGGCGTCGTAGGCCTGGGTCGTCGCGTCGACCAGCAGCACCTCCGGGTCCTCGGCGGAGACCCGGTACGGGAAGTGCACCGCCGGGACGGTGTGTTCGCTGTCGGCGCCGTCCTGCGGGCGCGCGATGGGGCGGTCGGCGTCGAGGTTCACGGTGAAGCGCCGGGGCGTGAGCGCGCCGCCGCACCCCTGGTCCATCGCGTACGCGTGGCCGGCGGCCGGGTCCCCGCGGCCGGCCACGCGGACGCGGAGCGCCTCCAGCACCACGGCCGTGGACGACCGACCCTGCACGGAGACCTGCACCAGCGTCTGCCGCCCGTGCACCGCGCCCTGCGTCGCCGCCCACGCCCCGGCGTCCTGCTGCACCGGAGGGGGCGGCACCTCGGCGGGCGGCTTGCCGATGACGTAGTCGTGCCCGCAGCCCATGTCCCAGACCTGGGAGTCGGCGCTCCAGGTGAGGGGCGGCCCGGCGGCCGGCTTCGCGGTCGAGGGGGCACCCCGGCGGGTGGCGGCCGGGGCGGGCGCCTCGCGCCGGGGGACGGCCGGCGCGGAGCTTCGGGAAGGGGAGGGAGAGGGAGAGGGTGTGCGAGGGAGGGTGCGGGAGGGGGAGGGGGAGGGCAAGGCGGTGGCCGGGGAGTCCGCCGGGCGGTGGGGTGCACCGTGGGCGGTCGTCCGCAGGCCCGCGGAGCGGGAGGCACCGGCCTCTGCGGGACGGTCGTCCGACAGGGCCGACGTGATGCCCAGGGTGGCGAGGAGCGCACAGACGACGGCGACGGACGCCAGGACCCGCCGGCGGCGGTACCAGCGCCGCCGAGCGGGCGGGTGCACGGGATCGGCCGGGTGCACCGGACTGGCCGGCGCGGGAACGTCCTCGGGCTGCCCGGCGGCGCCGTCGGCCTCCTCGGGCACCCCGGCCGCGTCCGGCGCCGGGACCGCCGTCTCAGCCGGAACGGCCGCCTCCGCCGCACCGGCCGTACGCACCCGCCGCCGGGCCGCCACCGCGGCCAGCCACAGCCGGTGCAGCTCCAGCCGCTCCGCGGGCGTCGCCTCGCAGAACGCCGCGAGCCGTTCCACGGGCGCGAAGTCCTGCGGCACCGCCTCGCCCGCGCAGTACCGGTGCAGCGTCGAGGTGTTCATGCCGAGGCGCCGGGCCAGCGAGCCGTAGCTGCGGTCCGTACGGTCCTTCAGCCGCCGCAGCAGCGCCGCGAACTCCTCGACCTCGTTGTGAAGCGACACCGTTCCCCCGCAGCCCGCCCGCGATCCCGTATCCCAGGCACCCATATACCTGCACGTCAGATGGGCTGGGATGGTTCCACCACGGCCGAAAGCGCGGCAGCCGTTGCACCGGCGTCCCGGGACCGGCGATGCTCTTGGTGCCGCACCGACCAGGGCCGGGACCACCAACCGGCGTCGGGCGGCGTCCGATCCGCACGTACCGCAGTCGTGCGTCCACCGCACTCCTCCACAGGGGACACCCATGTCCAAGCTCACCCCGGCAGGCGCGCTCCTCGCCGCCGCCGTCGTCGTCACCGGTTCGGCCGTGGCGCTCGCCGGGCCGGCGGCCGCCGCTCCGAAGGCGCCCGGCTTCCTCGCGGCCGCGGACCTGCCGCCGCACCCCGCTTCCTCCTGGACGGCCGGCAAGGTCACCGCCGGCGTACCGGCGGGGACGGCCCGGGACACCTGTCTGCGGGCGCTGCCGGGCCGGGCGCCCGCCTGGCACCGCGACTTCCGTACCGACCTCGACACGAACGCCCGGCAGATCACCGTGGTCCTGCCCGACAGCCGCTCCGCGGCACGGCTGACCGCGCGGCTGGAGAAGGACGTCAAGTCCTGCGCGGCCCGCATCGAGCGGCAGCACCCGCACACCGAGGCCACCGGCAGGGACTACGGGCGGCTGTCCGTGGAGGAGGGCGCCCACGTCTACGGCGTCCACACCGAGACGTCCGGGGGCGCGAGCGACGTCCGCCTGCTGGCGGTCGGCCGGGACGGCCGCACCGTGACGGTCGTGAACTGGGCGCAGCTCGGCGGCTTCGAGGGTGCTCCGGTGCAGGCCTTCCGGAAGACGACCACCAAGGCAGTGCGGAAGCTCCACTGACGGCGCGTCGGAGGCCGCGGCCCTCCCGTCACCGGGGGGCGGGAGGGCCTCCGCCTCCGACGACCGCGGCCCGGCCGCCCCTCGCCCGCGGTCACCGGACCGCCCGACCACCAGCCCGACCGACCGCTCGACCACCTGACCGCTCGACCGACCGACCCTCGATCACCCGATCATCACCCGATCACTCGGCCACCACACCCGATCATCCGCTCACCCGATCCTCTGATCACGCGAAAACGGAGAACAGGCATGAACAGCAAGACCCGCACCGTCTTCACCGCCGGCGTCCTCGCCGTCGCCCTCGGACTCGGCGCCACCGTCCAGGCGTCCGCCGGGACCCCGCGCAGCGTCAGCGGCAAGCCGTCCGACAACATCACCCGCATCGCCGACTTCTACGGCGCCTACATCGACGCGATGACCGACGGGCGCGGCGGCAACCTCCCGGGCGCCCTGCGCGGCCACTACCTCACCGCCGACTACCGGAAGAAGCTGGGCGCCTGGGAGGCGAAGAACCACGCCGACGGCGTCCTGCGCGCCCAGAACGTGCCCCTCGCCTGGAAGGTCACCGACAGGGGCACCACCGACCACACGGAGGCCGTGATCACCCTCACCTGGAGCCGGTCCAGCACCACCAAGCTGGTCGTCGACATGACCCGCGGCAGCCACAAGATCTACCGCATCGCCGAGCAGCCCGCCGGCAGGAAGTGACGGCGGTGCTCCACCCGGCCGCCACCGTGGGGTGACGGACGCGCGCCACGTCCGGGCACGCCCACCGAGGCGTGCCCGCCAGGCCCCCTGCCCTCCGGCAGGGGGCCGCTCGTCGTCCCGCGGTCATGGAGGACGGCGTACCGTGCGGCCCGGTCGAGGGATCCCCCGGCGGAGGTCCGGACCGCCGGGGACCGGGCACCGCACGTGAACGCCGTATGAAACCGCTTCCGGTGCGCGCGACGGCCCCTTGACGCCCGTCGGGGGCGCTGGCACCGTGCATGATCATGAGGTTCTCCGCCGTCGGCACCGGGTTGTGCGTCGCGCTCGTGACGCGACGCCATGTCGACCTGTGCCGTCAGGCCGGCGCGATCTGTAGCTGAGCCGGACCTCTTCCTCCCCCTGTTTTCTTCGCCTCTCCCCGCCTCGCCGTGCCCGCTTCGGAGCGCGGCCGCATCCGAGGATCCCCCATGTCTGGAATATCCCGCCGTACGTTCACCGGCCTGGTCGGTGGCGGTGCCGTGACCGCCGTCGCCGGTACCGAAGCCACCGCCGAGGCCGCGGCCCCCGCCGAGCGGCCCTTCCGGGCCCGTCCGCACGCCCGCCCAGGCGGACGCCCCAACATCCTGTTCGTCTTCGCCGACGACCTCGGCTGGGCCGACCTGTCCGCCTACGGCGCCCCCCACATCAAGACGCCGAACCTGGACCGGCTCGCCGCGCAGGGCGTACGGTTCACCGACGCCTACTCCGGGTCGGCGACCTGCTCCCCGACCCGGTTCAGCCTCTACACCGGCCGCTTCCCGGGCCGTACCAAGGGCGGGCTCGCCGAACCGATCGCCAACCGCGCCCAGGGCCTCGACCCGAGCCACCCGACGCTCGCGTCCCTGCTGAAGAAGGCGGGGTACGCCACCGCGCTGATCGGCAAGTGGCACTGCGGCTGGCTGCCCGACTACAGCCCCACCAAGTCCGGCTGGGACGAGTTCTTCGGCAACTTCGGCGGCGCCCTGGAGTACTTCTCCAAGCTGGGCCAGCTCGGCGACTACGACCTGTACGAGGGCGACGCCACCTACCGGGACCTGCGGTACTACACGACGGTGCTGACCGAGCGCGCCGTGGAGTACGTCGGCCGGCGGCACGAGCAGCCGTGGCTCCTGAACCTCAACTTCACCACCCCGCACTGGCCGTGGCTCACCGAGGACGACGCCGAGACGGGCGCGGAGATCGCCGAGCGGATCCGCGGCGGCAACGTGCTCGGCGCGCTGCTGCACAACGACGGCGGCTCGGTGGAGAAGTACACGGAGATGGTGCAGAGCCTGGACGCGGCCGTCGGCCGGGTGCTGGCCGCGCTGCGCCGCTCCGGACAGGAGGAGAACACGATCGTGGTGTTCTCCTCCGACAACGGCGGCGAACGCTTCTCCTACCAGTGGCCGCTCAGCGGCGAGAAGGCCTCCCTGCTGGAAGGCGGCATCCGGGTGCCGACGATCCTGCGCTGGCCGTCCCGGATCGACGGCCGCCAGGTCAGCCACGTGCCCGTGTACACGCCGGACTGGACGGCGACACTGCTGGAACTGGCCGGCGCCCGTCCGGACCCCCGGTACCCGCTGGACGGCCACAGCCTGGCCGGATACCTGCTGCACGGCAGGGCCGTACCGGAACGCGACCTGTTCTGGCGGGTGCGCGGCAACCGGGCCCTCCGGCGCGGTGACTTCAAGTACTACCGGGACGCCGACGGCAAGGACCACCTGTTCGACCTCGCGGCCGACGCCCGCGAACAGGCCGACCTCGCCCCCGACCGCCCCGGGCTCCTCGCCGAACTCAAGGCTTCCTGGGAGGCGGTGAACGCGACCCTGCTGCCGTACCAGTGACCCCGACGGACCGGCGCCCGCCCGCTGCCGCGCACAGGCGGCACCCGGCCGTGCGCCGGCGGGCGGCCCCGGCGGCCACCGCCGCGCGGGGCGGGCCCCCGCCCGGCCGGCACGGAGACCGCCCCGCCGGTGGCGGATCAGCCGGAGACGGGGAGTTCGCCGGTGGTCCGGTCGGTGGGTCCGGCGGACGCGGCCACCTTTCCGGCGGAGCCCGTGCGCAGGCCGAAGGCGCCGATCAGCGCGGCGAGGAGGGCCGCCGTGAGGGGCACCCACAGGGCCGCCCGGTAGCCGTCGAGCAGCGCGGCCGGGGACGTCGAGGCGGTGGCCGAGACGTTGACGGCGGTCGCCGCGGCGAGACCGACCGCGGCGCCGAACTGGAAGCAGGTGTAGAGCAGTCCGCCGGCCACGCCCTGTTCCTCCTCCGCGACGCCTTCGGTGGCGACGATGGTGAGGGGGCCGTAGGCGAGGGAGAAGGCGAGGCCGAGGGTGAGCAGGGCGGGGAGCATCGCCAGGTAGGTCCAGTCGGCACCGACCGGCAGGAAGAGGGCGTAGGCCAGCGCGGCCAGCAGCAGTCCGCCGAAGCTCACCCGGGCGTTGCCGAAGCGGGCCACCAGCTTCGGGGTGAGGACGGGGGAGAGGACCGCGTCGATCCCGATGACGATCATCGCGAAGCTGGTCTGCAGGGTCGACCAGCCGCGCAGCTCCCGGAGGTAGAGGACGACCAGGAACTGGAAGCCGAAGAAGCCCGCCGCGAAGAGCAGCCCGCTGAGGTCGGCGCGGACCAGGGCGCCGTTGCGGAAGATGCCGAGGCGGACGAGCGGGGCGGCCGAGCGGCGTTCCACGATGACGAACACCGCGAGTGCGGTGAGACCGGCACCGAGTGTGCCCAGGGTCGCCGGGAGGCTCGCGTGCGCGGCCCGCTCCACGCCGAGGACGAGCAGGACGAGGGCGGCGGTGATGGTCACGCCGCCGGCCAGGTCGACGCTCCGGCCGGTGCGGTCGGGACGCGGCGACCGGGGTACGAAGGCCAGCGCCGAGAGCAGGACCAGCGCCGAGAGCACGACCGGGGCGAAGAACACCCAGCGCCAGTCCACCGACGTGAGCAGCCCGCCGGCGACCAGGCCGACCGAGAATCCGCCGGCCGCGGTGCCCGAGTAGAACAGCAGGGCCTTGGTGCGCCGCGGGCCCTCCTCGAAACCGGTGGTGATGATGGAGAGGCCGGCCGGGGTCATGAAGGCCGCGGCGACCCCGGTGACGAACCGGGCGGTGATCAGCGTCCAGGCCTCCGTGGCGAAACCGCCCAGCCCGGAGAAGAGCAGGAAGACGGACAGCCAGAAGACGAACATGCGGCGGCGCCCGAACAGGTCCGCGGCGCGCCCGCCCACCAGCATGAAGCCGCCGTATCCGAGGACGTACGCGCTCATCACCCACTGGAGGGAGCCGGTGGACAGCCCGAGGTCGGCGCGGATGGACGGCAGGGCCACGTTGAGCATGGCCACATCGATGCCCTCCAGGAAGATCGCCCCGCACAGTACGAGCACGACCCCCCATTCGCGCGCACTCAGGGCACTCGCCGTTTCACGTGAACTCATGTCGGTTCCTTGGGAATGTGTGGATGCTGTGGGCTCGACCACCATCGATCAGGGCGTGGCGGGGGAACAACGGCGAAGAACGCAACGTTCGTTCAGCAGGGCTTACCGATCCGACCGACCGGGGAACGTCGATGGAACGCGATGAACTGGAGTGCTTCCTGCTGCTCGCCGAGGAACTCCACTTCGGACGGACGGCCGACCGCATGCGGTTGTCCCGCGCTCGCGTCAGCCAGCTCGTGCAGCGCCTCGAACGCCGCGTCGGCGCCCCGCTGTTCGTCCGCACCAGCCGCAGGGTCGCGCTCACCCCGCTCGGCCGGCAGTTGCGCGCCGACCTCGAACCGCACCACCGCGCCATCGAGGCCGCGCTGGAACGGGCCGTCACCACCGCGCGCGGCATCGACACCGTGCTGCACGTCGGCTTCTCGCACCCGCTGACCGGCGAGATCGCCATGAGGACGCGGGAGGCACTGCTCGTCGGCCACCCCGGACTCGCCGTGGAGATCTGCGAGGTCCCGCTCTCCGACCCGTACGGGCAGTTGCGGCGCGGCGAGTTCGATGTACAGATCTCTGAACTGCCGGTGCGTGAGGACGACTTGAGTGAGGGTCCGGAGCTGCTCGCCGAGGCACGCGTGCTCGCGATCGGCGCGGCGCATCCACTCGCGGCGAGGGCCGCGGTGTCCCTGGAGGACCTGGCCGGGGTCCCGTTGCTCGCGTTCGTCGGAGACGTGGCCGACTACTGGCTCCGGCACCACGTCCCCGCCCGCACGCCGAGCGGCCGGCCGATCGCCCGTGGGCCCGGCGTGACCCACATGCAGGAGGCGCTGATGCAACTCGCGAGCGGAGCGGGCGCGTTGCTCGTCCCCGCGCACACGGCGCTGTACTACGCGCGCCCCGGTGTCGCCTACGTCCCCCTCACGGACGCCGAGCCGACCGGTTACGCCCTGGTCCGGCGGGCCGGGCACGTCACCGGCGCACTGGAGGTCTTCGCCCGGGCGGCCCGCGAGGCGGCGGCGGCCGTGGCGGCGGCCGCGCCGCGGGAGGCGCCCCGGCGCGCGGCGCCGACGGCCGTGCCCCGCGTGCCGTGACGGGGCCCGGCCCGCACGGCGGGCCGGGCAGGCGCGGTGCTCACTTGCACACGAACGACTTCTGCGCCGTGCTGCCGCTCAGCGTGCACGTCTTGCCCCGGACCGCCCCGGCCGCGTCGTGGAAGGTGAGGTTCCAGGTCCCGCCGCCGTCGGCCAGCACCGCGTAGCCGGACACGCCCTGTCCGCCCGGGGTCTGCTCCTGCGTGACCGACTGGTGGACGGCCTGCGGCGGCGTGCCGATCGTCTTCCCCACGACCTTGGCGTCGTCCGGGCCGTTGTCCAGCGGCCCGCCCGAGGAGCCCACGGTGAGCTGGGGCGGCCGCGCGGTGTCGAAGTCCAGCATCTGGTAGAGGTGGATGTGGCCGGAGAGGACCAGCCGTACGTTGTCGGCCAGCCGGTGCGGGCCGGTGCGGGCGACGGCCGCGTCGAGGACGTGCGTCACCCACTCCACGTTCTGCGGCAGGGTGCCGGCCGCCTTCACCATCCACAGCGGCTTGTGCGTGAACAGGAAGCAGTCGTCGGCCGGATGCTGCTGCGCGGCCTGGTTCACGGCGTCGAACTGCCGGGCGAAGATCCCGGCCTGCGCGGTGCCTCCGGTGTCGCCGGGGTCGGCGAAGGAGGAGTCCACCGAGACCAGGTTCAGCGTGCCGGCCCTGATCGGCGTGGTGGGACCGTAGACGCTGCACGAGCCGTTGGCGCGGAGGCCGTCGGCGAGGTAGCGGAACCAGGCGCCGCCCGCCCCGCCCTGCTGCGCCGCGTTGCAGTCCTCGTGGTTGCCGCGGGTCAGCGCGACGGGCGCGGCGGCCAGCAGCGGTTCGGCGGGCCGGAAGAAGTCGGCGACCACGCAGTCCCAGCTCGCCCGGTCGGCGGTCGTGGTGCAGCCGGGGTTGGCCGCCTTGTCGTTCTCCCTGGCCGGGTCCTCCCGGTAGAGGTAGTCGCCGACGTGCACGACGAGGTCCGGCCGGGCGGCCGCGGCGGAGGCGGCGATCCTCGGGAAGGGCCAGCCGGTCTGGTGGTTCGCGCAGTTCTGCACGGGGCCCGCCGACGGCACCTCGCAGCCGGTGTCACCGATCACGGCGACCCTGCGCGGCCGGGTGGCCGACGTCCAGTCGGGGAGGGGGAGTTGCCGGTTCGCCGGGTGCACCCTGGCCGCCTGGACGGAGGACTGTTCGAGCACGGCGTCGGAGGCCGTGAGCGGCACCCCCAGTTCGCACACGGTCGTCGGGAACTGGGACCCCATCGGTGTGCTCACCCGGGTCATGGGGAACGGGTTGCGGCTCGTGCCCACGGTGTAGCGGACCACGGGGCACGTCAGGCTGGTGTCGGTGGACACGTAGCGGATCCGGGTGCCCTGTCCGGTCAGCTGCGTCCAGGCCCAGGCCTCGCCGCCTGCAGCGCCCGGCGGGGGCGGTGACGTGGCGGGGGGCCGTGGGCCCGCGCCCCCCGCGGTGGTCCGTGCGGGGGCGGCGCCGGCGGCCACGCCGGTGGCCAGCACCCCCACCGCGGTGAGAACGACGATCCGACGAAGCACGGGCACGGTTCCTCCGGTGGTGGGTGTCCAGGGCGCCGGCGGCGCGCGGGCCGCACTGGAATGCTCATCGATGTCACCGCGCCGCGCAGCGCCGGTGGGGCGAACGGCTGACCGCGGAGGGCCGCCCGGGGGGCCCCGGCGGTACGGCGGCTGGACGAGCGGCGGGAGGCGGGCGCGCGGCCCGGCCTCCCACGGCGGCCGGTGCTCAGCCGACCTGCCCCCGGAGGTATTCGGTCAGGGCCGTGCCGGGCCGGAACGCGGCCGTGCCGTCGGCGAGGTGGAAGCCCCCGAAGCTGCCGAGGCTCACGGGCTCCCCGCCCTTGAGCGCCTCCGCGATGGTCCCGGGGTGTTCCACGGTGCCGAAGAGGGCGTCGAGGATCCGGTCGATGTCGTGGGCGGGGATCCGCCGGCCGTCCTCGTGTCCGGCGGCGCGTCGAGCGGTCATCTCGGTGAGCTGTGTCTTGTCCACGTGCACGATCCCGTCGAGTCCTGGTGGCAGTGCCTGAGCGCTTCCACCCTCACGGCAGTCCGGGGCGAGCGCATCTTCCCGCGGGCGCCCGGGTTGTGTGCGGACGCCCGGGGTGGCGCGCGCGTGCGCCCGCCCCCGCCCGACCGGCCGGGGGCCGACCGGGCCCCATGACGACCGCGCCACGGGGCAGGATCACGGCAGGCCCGCGTACCGCTGACCGAGGGGGAGGCACGGATGGCGAGGACACTGGTGGCAGCCGGCGTGGTGGGCGCCGTCGCAGGGCTGGTCGCGGTGCTGCTCACGCGGCGCAGGCGCTGAGGGGGCGCATCCCACGGCGCCCCGCCGGGAGGGTGGGCGGCGCCGTCATACTGGTGACCGCTTCCATCCAGTGAGAGTCCCACGGCGCGTCCGCCGCCGCGGAGTTCGGAGTTCCGGCAGTGCTTTTCGAGGTCACCCGCGGCGAACTCGCCGGCGTCTTCGGCGAGGACCGGCTCGCGACGCTGCCCGCCACCGCCTTCCCGCCCGCCGCCGCGGACACCGAGGGCGCCCGCCTCCTGCGGACCGTCGGCGTCCCCACCGGCACGCTCATGCTGCGCAGGCCCGACGAGGACGACGGCCGGCCGGCCCTCGTCCGGGACGTCGTCCACGTAGAGGACGTCGAGGGCGCCCCGGCGGGGGCGGGGGACTGGCCCGTCATCGGCTGGCTGCTCAACGCCCACCTCGCCCTCGACCCCGTGTCCGGCGGGGTGCACGCCTTCGATCCCGACGAGGAGACGGCGCGGGCACTCCACACGGACGTCTCCTCCCTCGTCCGGGTCGCCGTCCGGTTCCAGCGCCTGCTGGAGGAGTTCACCTTCGGTGGCGACGACGCCGACGAGGAAGCCGCCTTCGAGCGCCTGGAGGGCGAGGTCGAGCGCATCCGCGCGGAGACGAGCGGTGTCGACCCGCTCCCCTTCCGGGACGACGAGACCGTCTGGTCGGTGGTGGGCGACGAGATCGCCATGGGTCAGCGCTTCCCCCACGGCAGCCCGGGAGCCCGCTCGCTCCACGGATGACCACCGGGCCGCGACTCCCACGGCGACGGCAGCCCCGCCGCCGTGGTGCCGCTCACGCGCGAGGACATCCATGGACCGGTACCGGCGGGGGTGACGCCGGCCCGCTCACGACCGGGCGAGGGCCGCCCACAGGTCGGCCTCGTAGACCAGCAGCCGGCCGGGACGCTGGGCGTCGGTGTCCGGAACGGTCGCCCGTACCACGGGCCGGTCACCCTCCGTCACGGCGACCACCGTGCCGTCGTAGCGCGGTGACTTCTCCCGGACGACCGTGCGCAGCTCGGCCGTCAGACGGCGGGCCGTCGCCCCGTCCTTCGCCACGGCGCACAGCACCTCGGTGTTCCGGCCCCCCGAACCGGCCCGCTGGCCGACAGCGGACAGCCGTACCGCCTCGCTCGGCCTGAGCGGGTTGAAGTCGGCGCGGTAGACGTCACCCAGGCACTCCGCCGCGAGCCGGTACTCCTCGACGTCGGCGAGCGAGGCGCCCTCGTCCGGGTCGACGGCCGACAGGGGGGTGACGCCCGGGGTGGCGTAGGAGACCGTGTCCTCGGTGACCCGCAGGGCCACCCCCTTGCCGTCGGGGCGCGCCCAGGTCCGCTCGCCGTCCTCGTCGCGGCCGACGTAGCCTTCCGCCTCCAGCGACTCGGTGATGGCGGCCGCGTCGAACGTCCCCTCCCAGCGGCCCGCGCCCCGGCTGTCGACCGCCGTGTCGATCCGGTCCACCGTGAGGTGCTCCCGCCACGGGCCGGCGCCGTACCCGTTCAGCAGAGCGCTGCCCGTCCGGCCGACGACGGAGTACCGCTCCTGCGCCCCCTTGCGCAGTCCGCGCACGGTGGCGAGGTCGACGTACGTCACCGGGTCCTTCCTGGTGTCGTCGGCCAGGGTCCCGAGCCGCTGCAGCACGGGGGTGCCGCCGTCGGCGTTCCCGCGGCCGGAGCCGGAGGAGCAGCCGGTGAGGCCGGTCAGGCAGAGGGCGGCGAGAGCGGCGGCACCGGCGACGGTTCTGCGGGCTGTGGTGGACATGACCAGCACCCTATCGACCCGCTCCCACCCGGCGCGGGCCGTCGGCACAAGCCCCCTCGCCGGGAGCCGCCGGTCCGCTCGTACCGGGCCGGTCACCCCGGCGACCGGCTCGCCCGGCTCCGCGGCGGCCACCGTGGCCCGGGGCACGCCCGCCGCCCGCACGACCCGGACCGGGGGACGACGCACGCCCGCCCCGCGACGGAGCCGCGGGGCGGGCGCGTACGTGTACGAAGAGGCGGTGGTGTCGGCCCCGGCCTGCTGCCGGGCGGGTACGGGACGCCGGCCGGTACCGGCCGGGACGCCTCTTCGTGGGACCGTCGGTCAGAGGGCCGGGCCCGTGTCGCCGCCGGGCCGGATCCGGCCGCGCCACTCACCGGACGCCGCGCCGCGTTCCTCGATGAAGTGCTTGAAGCGCTCCATGTCGCCCTTGACCCGCCGGTCGATCGTCCCGAGCAGGTCCGCGACCTTCTCCGTGGCGCCGCTGGGCTCCACTTCCATGACCAGCTCGACCTTGGTGTGGGTGTCGTCCAGGCGCTCGAAGCGCACCGAGCCCTTCTGGTGGGTGTCGCCGCTGGTGGTGCGCCACGTGATCCGCTCGTCGGCGAGCTGGTCGACGATCTCGGTGTCGAACTCGCGCCGGACCCCGCCGACCTTCGTCGTCCAGTGGTTGTGCCGGTCGTCCAGCTGCGTGACCTCTTCGACGCCTTCCATGAAGTTCGGGAAGTCCTCGAACTGCGTCCACTGGTTGTACGCGGTGTGCAGGGGGACGTCGACTTCCACCGCTTCCTTGACCGTGCTCATTGCGCGTCTCCGTTCTCACTGCTCGGCTGTACGAGTCCCGGCCCGCCCGCGCGGCGGAACCGGCCGGGGTCGCCCGGGTACCCGGGGAACCGGAGGTCATGACCCGGACCCGGATCCCGCCGCACTCCGGGGGCCGTTCGGACAGTTCGGATCCGGCCAGTCGACCTGATTTCCGGCCACCGCCCTGACGTGGTGTTTTACAGTGTGAGCCACCAGTTCCGGCGACAGGACGTGTGAGGTACTCGCGAACATGCCGACCGAGACGTTTGAGTTTCAGGTAGAGGCCCGTCAGCTGCTCCAGCTGATGATCCACTCGGTCTACTCGAACAAGGATGTCTTCCTGCGGGAGCTCGTCTCCAACGCCTCCGACGCGCTCGACAAGCTGCGTCTGGAGAAGCTGTGGAACGACTCGCTCGACGCCGACGTGTCCGATCCGCACATCGAGATCGACATCGACCCGGACGCCCGTACGCTCACCGTGCGGGACAACGGCGTCGGGATGTCGTACGACGAGGTCGGGCAGCTCATCGGCACCATCGCCAACTCCGGCACCGCCAAGTTCCTCAAGGACCTGCACGAGGCGAAGGACACGGCCGGTGAGGAAGGGCTCATCGGACAGTTCGGCGTGGGGTTCTACTCCGGCTTCATGGTGGCGGACGAGGTCACGCTGCTGACCCGGCGCGCCGGTGAGCCCCGGGGCACCCGGTGGACGTCGCGCGGCGAGGGCACGTACACCCTGGAGACGGTGGACGACGCGCCGCAGGGCACCTCCGTCGTGCTGCACCTGAAGCCCGCCGACCCGGAGAACCAGCTCCACGACTACACCTCCCCCTGGAAGATCAGGGAGATCGTCAAGCGCTACTCGGACTTCATCACCTGGCCCATCCGGATGGTGCCCGAGGGCTCCGGCACGTCCGGCGAGGGCGACACGGCGCCCGAGCCCGAGACGCTCAACTCGATGAAGGCCCTGTGGGCGCGGCCCCGCGACGAGGTCTCCGACGACGAGTACCACGAGCTGTACAAGCACATCGGCCACGACTGGCAGGACCCGCTGGAGACCATCCGGCTCCAGGCCGAGGGCACCTTCGAGTACCAGGCCCTGCTGTTCCTGCCCGCGCACGCCCCGCACGACCTGTTCACCCGGGACGTCCGGCGCGGCGTGCAGCTCTACGTCAAGCGCGTGTTCATCATGGACGACTGCGAGGCGCTGCTGCCGCCCTACCTCCGGTTCGTCAAGGGCGTGGTCGACGCGGCCGACCTCTCGCTGAACGTCTCCCGCGAGATCCTCCAGCAGGACCGCCACATCGAGATGATGCGGCGGCGGCTGACGAAGAAGGTCCTGTCCACGGTCAAGGACCTGATGGCCAAGGACCAGGACCGGTACGCCACGTTCTGGCGGGAGTTCGGCACCGTCCTGAAGGAAGGGCTGATCACCGACTCGGAGAACCGCGACGCCATCCTGGCCGTCTCCTCGTTCGCGAGCACGCACGACGCCGCCGAACCCACCACGCTCAAGCAGTACGTGGAGCGCATGAAGGACGGGCAGGAGGACGTCTACTACCTGACGGGCGAGTCGCGGGAGGCCATCGAGAACTCCCCGCACATGGAGGCGTTCCGTGAGCGGGGCATCGAGGTGCTGCTGCTCACCGACGCCGTCGACGAGGTGTGGGCCGACGCGGTCGGCGAGTACGAGGGCAAGAAGCTGAGGTCCGTCGCCAAGGGCCGCATCGACCTGGACGCCGAGGACGAGGACGCTTCCGACGACGAACGGGAGAAGCAGACCGAGGAGTACGCCGGACTGCTCGGCTGGATGAAGGAGCGGCTGGACGAGGAGATCAAGGAGGTCCGCCTCTCCTCGCGCCTCACCGTCTCCCCGGCCTGTGTCGTCTCGGACGCGAACGAGCTGACCCCGGCCCTGGAGAACATGTACCGCGCCATGGGCCAGGAGGTGCCGCCCGCCAAGCGGATCCTGGAGCTCAACCCGGACCACCAGCTCGTGAAGGGGCTCAACCGGGCGTACAAGGAGCGCGAGGACCGCACGGAGCTGGCCGAGACCGCCGAACTCCTGCACGCGCTCGCGGTGCTCGCCGAGGGCGGTCGTCCCAAGGAGCCGGGCCGGTTCGTCAGCCTGGTGGCCGACCGTCTGGAACGCGCGCTCTGACCCGGCCCCGCCGGGGCGTGAGCGGCCCGCCCGCCGGTTCGACTCGGGCGGGCCGCCGCGTGGCCGGCGGGACGGAGGGCGGGAACGCCGGCTGGACGTCGTCGATGGCGCAGGCGAGCGCGGTCGCCGTCCCGGCCGGTACCCCGCCCGCCGGCCCCTGGGTTCTCCGCGCCGGTCGCCTGTCTGGACGAACTCGTCGGCGATCAGCTTGTGCAGGTAGGGCATCACCCCGATGAAGGCGCCCGGAGCCCCCGCGCCGCTGTCGAGCGGGCGGGTGAGGACGCCGCGCATCCGGTTCGCGGAGATCCTCCCCGGCGCCCCGGTCGCCGGGTTGCTGGAACTCCGGGCTCCACCGGTCGAGGGTCCGGCGGCCCTGCGGACCGACGAACCGGTCGAGCGGGGCACCGCTGTTCCCGGCCGCCTCGGCAACGCTCACCCCGCGCGCGGTCGCGAGCCGGATCGCGGCGAACCAGCCAGGTCGAGATCGGTTCCTCGCGCGCCGTGCGCGGTCCCCCGATACATCCAAGGCTGGGTTGGATCACCAGCCTGCGCAGAGCGCCCACGCCCCGGGCGCGGCCGTCCGCCGGGGCGCGGCGGAGGTTGCCAAGTGGGTTGCCAAGTACGGGTGTTGAGCTGATCCGGCTGCAGCCGGGTGCGGCGTGGGACCCGGCACATGGGTAGAGTCCCTCCAGCGCCGATGCGCTGTCGACCGCAGGACCGGGCCCGCGGGGACCCGCGGGGCGACCTCGGCGCCGCCACCCGGGCCGTCGTGCCGCGGGCCCGTCCGGCCTGTATCGCGGTGCGGTCGGCGTCACCGGGGGTTGTCCGTGGACGGAGGGGGAGCCATGGCCAGGGCGGGACGGCCTTTCGAGGGGCTGAGGGGAGAGTCGGAGCACATCAACGCACTGGCGGAGATGCTGTGCCGGCTGACCGAGGGCCTGACGCTGCGGGAACTCGCGGAGCGCTACCCGCAGGGCGGCGGGAGGACGATGTGGGGACAGTACCGCTCCGGTGAACGCGTGGTGCCGCCGCACATCCTGCGCGAGGTCGTCAATCGCCAGGTGCCCGACGCCCGTACGCGACGGCAGCGGCTCGACGAGGCCGAACGGCTCTACGCCCTGGTGGCGCAGAGGCAGCAGCGGCAGGCCCCGGTGTCGAAGACGCGGCAGGCCGTGGAGGAGGCCGTACGGGCGCAGCGGCAGGCCGAGACGGACCTGGCCGAGGCCGAACGGCGCATCCGGACACTGGTGGAGGTCATCCACCGGCTGGAGCACGGGAAACTCCCCGGCCCCGCGGCGGACGAGGGCGCGCGGGAGGAACTCCGCCGGGCCAGGAAGAGCCTCACCCTCGCCGAAGGCGCGAAGTCCGACGCCCTCCAGGCCCGGGACGCCGCCTTGGAGGACCAGGAGAGGTACCGCCAGGCGGACACCGCCCCCGCGTCGGCCACTGCCGTACCGGCTGCCGTCGCACCAGCCGACGGGCCGTCGCCCGTCGGCCCGGTCGACACCGTGCCGCCCGCCGCGGGGCCGGCCGACGATGAGCCGCCCGCCGACGATGGGCTGCCCGCTGTCGGACCGGGCGCCGTTGCTCCGACCGGCGCCGTGCCGTCCGGTGCCGGACCGGTCGCCGCCGGACCGGTGGCCGTCGGAGCGGCCGACGGGAAGGGCCGGCCCGGCAGCCCGGACGACGCGGAGCCGAGACCGGCCGCGGACGCGGAACCGCCTGCCGCACGGCAGACGCCCTCCGCGGGCGGGGCCAGTGGCGGGGGCAGTGGCGGTGGCCGGCGGGACCGGTTCCGGCGCTGGCGGACCCCCGTGCAGTGGCTCGCACTCGCGGTGCTGGTGGGCGCCGTGTGGTTCGCGACCCACCAACGGAACACGTCCGCATCGGGCGCGGCGCCGATCACGGCCGCGCCCACGCCCGCGCCCTCCATCGACCACAGCCCGAGCCACTGGGCACGGCCCTCCACGCCGTCCACACGGCGGTCCGACACCCGCGGCCCGTCCACACCGGCCGCCACCCCGTCGGCGTCCCACACCGCTCCGGGCTCGTCGACGCCTTCGGCGCGGTCCGCCGTGCCCACCCCGGCCGATCCGCCGCGTCACCTCGCGGACCCACCACCGCTGCCCGACGGCCTGTTCCGACTGACCAATGTCGACAGCCAGTTGTGCCTGTCGGCGCCCCCGGGGAACACCACCCCGGCGGCGGGACTCATCCAGACCGGCTGCGCCTCCGGTCCCGAACAGTTCTGGAGACTGACCGAGGAGGGTTCGGGTTCGGCCGGGCCCGTGTACTCCGTCCGCAACCAGAACAGCGACCTGTGCCTGTCGGTCGATGCGGCACGCAAGGAGAACGACGTCATCATCACCCAGTACATCTGCGATGCCGAGGAAGGACTCTTCCCGGACCAGTTCTGGACCTTCCGTTACGACACCCCCCACCACGCGTGGCAGTTGGTCAGCCGGAACAGTGGCAAGTGCCTCGCGCTGCCCACCGGCGGCGGGGAGGGCGAACAGGTGCTTCAGGAGGACTGCACGGGCGGCACCTGGACGCTCTGGCGCACGTGAGCACGGGAGGGTGACCGCTCGCGGGAACCGCCGGGCGCCGGGGAAGGGCGCCCGGCGCCCGTCCTCAGAAGCCGCCCAGGTCCGCGGAGACCCAGTGCTCCGGCCGCATGTGGATGACGAAGTGCTCGCCGAGCCGGGTCCGGTCGTACTCCACGAAGGCGTCCACCTGGTCCTCGGGGAGGTAGCGCGCGGCCATCTCCCGGGACAGTTCGCGGGTGTCGGGGGCGGTTCCGGTGACCGGTCCCTCCACCGACACGTAGCGCACGGTCGGTCGCGTGCGCTGCACCATCAGACTGAAGCGCCCCGCCGAGCGGATCGCCCGCGCCTTGCGGGAATCTGGCCCCGTGCGTACCCACAGCTCGCCACCCGGCGTGTACTGGTACCAGATGGGGATGACCAGCGGAGCACGGTCCGGCCGTTCGGCCACCGACAGCGCGCCGATGTGAGGCTCCGCCAGGAACTGCTCTCGTTCTTCCATGGAGAGGGTCATCCGACCGACCCTAACGCGTGCCCCGGCGACTCGGCGGACACGACGAGCCGCCGAGGGGCCGGGAGCCGGGGGCGGCCGTCATTCCAGCCACGCGCCGTCGCGCATGACGACCCTTCCGCGTAGTTCCGGCACGCCGCGCCAAGCGCGCACCGTCGTCGGGACCACCCGCACGTACAGGAAGGAGCCCTCTTCCACGCGTGGGTCCCAGCCGAACTTGCCGGCGAACGCGTCGGCCGCGTCCTCGGGAACCTCCCGGTCCGGGAAGCACTCCGCCTCACCCTGGATGAGCACCACGTCGTAGGCGTCCGGCAGCGACAGCCGCACGCGCGGCTCCGCGCGGACGTTCCGCGCGGTCACGGAGGTGGCGTCGGTGCACATCCACACCGCTCGCCCGTCCCACAGGAACCACAACGGCACCTGGTGCGGCCCGTGTTCGGGGTGAGCCGTCGACACCCATACGTCCCGCTCGGCGACGAGCCGCTCGACGGCGTCGCGCACACGCTCCGCCGTCCCGCGGCGAACGATTCCCGTGGTCTCCATGAGATCGACCCTAGTCAGCGGGCACACGCCACACCTGGGGCGCGAGACCTACGCCCGGCGACCGATCCCCGGCCCGGCCGGCCGGGCCGGTGTGCTCGACGGCTCAGCCGGGTTCGCCGGTGGCGGGGGGGGTGGTGGTGTCGGCCGTGCCGTAGAAGCGGCCCCGGTCGCACAGGGCGTCGATCTCGGCGTTGTCCTCCTCGCCGAGTCGGGCGTCCAGCGCGGCGCTGATGACGTGGCGGGCGCGGGCCAGGCGCCGGCCGACGTCCCAGTCGGCGACGAACGCGCCGACGGTGCGCTCGTCGGCGGTTCCGGCCGCCTGCCGGGAACCGAGCCGGTCGAGGGAGACGACGATCTCGTTCAGGTCCCGCAGTATCGCGACGGCTTCGCCGAGGGGGAGGCGGATCTCTCCGGAGGACATGTCCATCGGCGCAGGCGACTCCCGTCGGCGGACTCGGTGTTCGGGCGCGGACTCCGAGCGTCTCGCATTCTCCCCGACCGGGATCGGAACGGGAGGGGCGGGCCCACAGGTCGGCTCGTCGGCCGTCGGACCCCGCAGGCCACGAAAGTTGATCGTCAACGGCGGAAGCCCGATCCGGCAGCAGGCCCGCCGGCGGAGCTGGAGCTAGCCGGCCTCGCGCTCCAGGACCCGGCGGGCCGCCTCGGCCTCCGCCGCCGGCGGGGACAGTTCGTCGAGGGTGTCCAGCTCGTCGTCCGCTTCCAGTTCCCGCTCCCACGCCGCCGCGAGCCGCTCCCGCTCCTCGCGCGGCATCGCGGTCACGGCCTCCCGGCGCCGCGGGTCCAGCGCCGCCAGGAATCGTTCAACGGAGTCCGTCGGCATGCAGTGCTCCTTGTCGCCGCGAAGGGGGCCGCCCCCGGCCCAGCATGGCCAACCCCGCGCCCCCGGGCCGACCGACACGACCCCGGTCCACCCTGATGGCCCTGGCACCCACGCCCACGCGGTGTGCTCGCGCCCACCCGGTGTGCCGGGGCCGTGGAACGCCCGACGGACTCAGTCGTCCGGCGGGGGCCGGGGGTCGGGAGTGCGGACAGGCCGCTCGGTCCTCCCCTAGGTTGGGCCCATGGCCGAGGACTGGCGGGCGGACCGGATCGGGGCGGCGTTGCGCGGGGAGAACCCGACGGTGCTGCGGCGGCTCGACGCGGGGTTCGCGGTGATCGGGGACGTGCAGTTCCTGCCGGGCTACTCGGTCCTCCTCGCGGACGACCCCGGTATCGGGCGGCTGTCCGACCTGCCGAGGGCCGGGCGGCTGGCGTTCCTGTCGGACATGGACCGGCTCGGCGAGGCGGTCGAGCGGGCCTGCGCGCGCCTGGAGCCGGGGTTCCGCCGCGTCAACCTGGAGATCCTGGGCAACACCGACGCTTTCCTGCACGCCCATGTCTGGCCGCGCTTCGAGTGGGAGCCGGCGGACCTGGTGGGCAGGCCCGTGTGGCTGTACCCGCGGAGCCGGTGGAGTGAGGAGCGGTTCGCCCTCGGTCCGCGGCACGACGCGCTGCGGCAGGCGATCGGCGACGAACTGCGCCGGCTGTACGCGGCGGACTGAGCGGCGGCTCGGCGGAGCGGGGCGGCCCCGACCAGGGCTCGGGCAGGGCTCGGGCGGGTTGTCAGGGGTCGGCCGGGTTGTCAGGGGTCGGTCAGGGATGCCGTGAGTGCACCGGGTCGTGGGCGGCCTCGTCGGGACACTTGCCGCGCGGCCCGCCCGTCCGCCGGTCGCGCTGCCAGTCGAACGTCGCGAGCGCCAGGGACGCGGCCATGCCCGCGAGCCCGGCGCCCAGCGCGGTGACGAGAGCGCCCCGGTAGTCGTGGGTCCTGCCGAGCACCAGGTAGAAGAGGCCGGGCAGGGCGGCGGTCCCCAGCGCGGCACCCAGCCGCTGCCCGGTCTGCAAGGCACCGCCCGCGGCGCCCGCCATGCGCACCGGTACGTCCCGCAGGGTCATGGTGATGTTGGGCGAGACGACGAAGCCGCTGCCGACCCCGCCGAGGAAGAGCACCGGGGCGGCGACCCAGGGAGCGATGTGCAACGGGGCCAGACCGAGCAGCAGCACGGTGCCGCCCAGGCCGGTGAGGACGCCCGCGAGACCGCACACGGTGAGCAGGCGGCCGTACCTCTCCACCAGCCGGCCGGACAGCACGGCCGCGATCGCCGAACCCAGCGCGAACGGGGTCACGGCGAGCCCGGACCGGAGCGGGGAGAAGTCGAGACCGCGCTGGTAGAACAGGGCGAAGACCAGCCAGACACCGCTGAAGCCGATGAAGTAGAGCGTGCCGATGCCCGCGCCGACGGCGTAGCCGCGCACGGTGGTGAACAGACGCGGGTCGAGCAGCGGCTGGGCGCCCTTGGCGACGAGGCGGTGCTGCCACCGGGTGAACACGACGAGGACCGCGGCGCCCGTCAGGAACAGCCACCACAGCCGGCCGAGACCGCCGGACTCGGCCTGCACCAACGGGAACATCAGCGCGAGGACGCCGAGACCGAGGAGCAGGACGCCCGGCACGTCCACGTGGCCGCGCCCGGACCGGCCGACGCGGGGGAGCAGGCGCCGGCCCAGGAGCACGGCGAGGATCCCGATGGGGACGTTGACGTAGAAGATCCACCGCCAGCCCTGCGCGCCCGAGGCGAGCGCGAGGATCGCCCCGCCGGTGATCGGGCCGGCGGCGGAGGAGATGCCGACGGTGGCACCGAAGAAGCCGAAGGCGCGCCCGCGCTCGGCACCGCGGAACATCTGCTGGATGAGCGCGGAGTTCTGCGGCGCCATGAAACCGGCCGCCAGCCCCTGGGCGAGCCGGGCCACCACCAGCAGCGTGATGTCCGGGGCCGCCCCGCAGGCCGCGCTGAAGAGCACGAAGCAGGAGAGGGCCAGCAGGAAGATCCGGCGCCGGTCGAGGGCGTCGCCGAGGCGGCCGGCGGTGACGAGGGCCAGGGCGAAGGTCAGGGCGTAGCCGGAGACCACCCACTGCACCTGCGCGGGGGAGGCGTGCAGGTCACGCTGGATGGTGGGCAGGGCGACCGCCACGATCGTGACGTCCAGCAGGCTCATGAACCCGGCCACGAGCGTGACCCACAGGGCGCGCCAGCGGTTCGGGTCCGGCTCGTACCCGTCGTCCCGGGCGGCCGGTCCCCGCCCCCCTGCGGCTGACGTCGACGCTGTCACCTCGGCTCCTCTCCCCGGGCGGTGCCCGGGCCGGACAGGTTCCCCCGCCGGGGACGGGCACACACCCCAGCCTGCTACGGAGTCCGCCCGGACGGGGTCCGACGCGTGCGGTACCGGCCGCGCGGTCCCGGCGGGCAAAGCGCCGCGGCCTCCTGGCCGGGAAGCCCGGGGAGGTCCCCCGGGCCCGTGGGGTTGGGCGGTGGGGAGCGTGGATACTCCGGACCACATGGACGATGACAAGCCGCTGGCCCTGGTCACCGGGGCCTCCAGCGGAATCGGGTACGCACTGGCCGGACAGTTCGCCGAGCACGGCTACGACCTGCTGATCAACGCGGAGGACGACCGCCTGGAGCACGCCGCGCTGCGGCTGCGCGAGACGGGCGCCGAGGTCCGCGCCGTGCGGGCCGATCTGCGGGAGGCGGCCGGAGTGGACCGGCTGGTCGCGGCGACGGCCGGCCTGGACATCGACGTCGCGGTGCTCAACGCCGGGGTGGGCCAGGGCGGGGCCTTCGCCGACACCGACCTGGCCGACGACCTCTCCGTGATCGACCTGAACGTGACCTCCACCGTGCGGCTCGCCAAGCCGCTGCTGCGCGGCATGCTGCGCCGCGGCTCGGGCCGGCTGGCGTTCACGTCCTCCATCGCGGCGACCATGCCGGGCCCCTTCCAGCCGGTGTACAACGCCTCGAAGTCGTTCGTGCAGTCCTTCGCCGAGGCGCTGCGCGACGAGGTGAAGGACACGGAGGTCACCGTCACCGCGTTCATGCCCGGGCCGACGGAGACCGACTTCTTCCGCCGCGCGGACATGGGCGACACCAAGATCGGCACCACGGAGAAGGACGACCCGGACGACGTCGCCCGCCAGGCGTACGAGGCGATCGTGCACGGACGTGAGAAGAAGGTCACCGGCTCGCTGAAGACCAAGGCCCAGGGACTGGCCGACAAGGTCCTGCCGGACAGGGCCAAGGCCGCCCTGCACCGCTCGATGGCGGAGCCGGGCACGGCCGAGGACACCGGGCCCACCGACACCGGGAAGAACACCTAGCTGTTCGGCCGGGGCCCGAGGGTGCCCACCGGGGGACCTTAAGGCCGTCGGGGGACGCATACGGGTCCGCGGCCGAATTCACCCGATCGGCCCCATCCCCGTTCTTGCCGGTACGACGTCGTCCCCGCAGGTCACCGTGGGTGGGACGGGGGCCGGAGCCCCACTCTTCCGGCGCAACGGGCGAGCAGGCGGCCGACGCGTGCCGTCAGCATGACGAGAGTGACAGCCCCGCCCAGGGCCGTGCCCGGGCGGTGGCGCGGAAGACGCTCTCGGCCTCTTCCCTTCGGCTCACCGACACGTGGAGGACTCCATGCGACTTTCCCGTCTGTGCGGTACGGCCGCGGCGACCGCGCTGCTGGCCCTCGCCACGGCCACCACCCCGGCGACGGCCGCGCCGCTCGCCGAGAAGGACACGTCCTTCCTCCAGGCCATCCACCAGGCCAACCTCGCCGAGATAGCCGCCGGCCAGGACGCCCGGACACACGCGACCACCGCCTGCGTCAAGCGGGTCGCCGCCGTGATCGTGCGCGACCACACCAAACTCGACTCCGAGGGCCGGACGCTCGCCCGGAGCAAGGGCGTGTCGCTGGCCGCCGCGCCGACCGCCGCCCAGCAACGGCAACTGGCCGCGGTGAAGGCGCACGCCGGGACCTCGGCCTACGACCCGGCCTGGCTCAAGCTGCAGGCGGAGGGCCACACGCAGGCCCTGAAACTGATCGACAGCGAGATCTCCTCGGGCACCGACGCGAAGGTCCGCGCGGCCGCTCGCGCCGCCCGGCCGATCGTCGCCGGGCATCTGGCGATGGTCCGCGGCGGCGTCTGCCACGGGTAGGCTCCCCGGCGACACCGCGCCAAGGGCAGCGGCCGCGCGGCCGCTGCCCGCTCGGCTCCGGGACCGGCTCTCGCGGGGGAGCCGGTCCCGTCGGCGATGAGAACGCCGTCGTCGGTGCCGGGGCCCGCGCGCGCATCGGCCCGCGGCCCGGGTCATGCCCCGGCCACCGCCCGCCCGCGGGCAGGGCCGCGCGGTGACCGCCTCCGGCGCGGGCCGACCCGTCGACGCGGCCGTGGCGCCGGGCCGGTTCAGACGGCGGTGTCCTCGACCTTGTAGCCGGGGACGGAGGGCCAGCGGACCGTCAGCACCACGGACTCCTCCTCCGCGAACCAGGAGTGGTCGACGCCCCGGCCCCACACGACGTAGTCCCCCTGCCGGGCCAGGAGGACACTGCGGCCCGGCAGCTCCACCCGGAAGCGCCCGCTGATGAGGACCAGCAGGGCGGTGCGCTCCTCGCCCGTCACCCACCGCGCCCGTTCATCGCCCTGCGGGTGGACGCCCCACTTGATCTCCACCGCCTCGCTGTGCCGGGGATCGGAGGCATCCTTGAAATGCCCCAGCAGCCACCCCCGGTCCAGTGCCGCGTCCTTGCCCGCATTGCCCACATACACGCTGTCGGTCATGGTTCCGGAACGTAGCAGCCGGCCGCGCCGGTCCGCGCGGAGCCGCCCGGCCGGGCCCTGGCTCAGGTCTGCCGCAAGGGGGCGTACACGCTCTCGTCCAGGCCGAACGTCCAGGCCACCCCCGCTCTCGCGGTCCGGGTCGACGGTGGCACCCGCAGCCAGTACGTGCGGTGTGAACCGTCCGGCTCGGGCGTGGAGTTGACCACCTCCACCATGACGGCCGGCTCGTCCCCGGCCAGGTCGATCCGCCACAGCGTGCCGGTCCCGTCCCGGTGCACCGGACGCGCGTCCGAGTCGGCCAGGTAGCGGTCGTAGCCGTAGAACTCCAGCATCACCCGCCGCAGTTCGGCGTTCTCCTCGGCGCGGATGCGCTCCGGGGTCAGCGTGCGCAGTTCCTCGACGAACGAGGCCTGGACCGGCATGCCCCGCCACGCGTACAGGGCGAACCCGTCGGGGAACGCGAGCGCCGGGCCGTCCCCGCGGTCCAGCCGGCCCGCCTCGTCCCGATGCAGCGCCACGGGCCGCTCGCACACGACGGCCACCTTCGCGAACGGCCACCACCAGCCCGCGCTGCGGCACACCTCGGCGAGCCCGTCGAGCGGTCCTCCCAGGCCGGCGAACGCCGCGAGCCACGGCGCGTCGTGCTGGCCCAGCACGGCGTCGAGCAGGGCGAGCCGGATCTCCGGGCCGTCCCCCAGGTCCTGCAGCACGCCCGCCCGGATCCGGTCGACGAGGGCCTGGGTGGGGTCCCACAGCCGTCCACCGGTGGCCGACCAGTGCGCCGCCCACCCGGTGGCGCCCAACTCCTCGTACAACCGCCGCCGTTCGTCCGCCCACGGCGCGCTGCGCACCGCCTCGCGCACACTGGGCCCCCGGTCCGGCAGGTTCCGTACCAGGGCGACCCCCTCGCGCGGGGAGCCCGCCCAGACCACGCGCTCCGGTCCGTCCAGCCCGGCCCGCCGGTAGGCCGACCGGATCCCCGCCTCGGCCCGGCGCCGGTCGGCCGGCGCCGTCGAGGCCGCCCACGCGCGCCACTCCCCGGCCATGTCGTCCCCGGTCATGTCGACGCCGGCCCCGTCACGCACCGCCGCCGGTGCGGGCACCGGCGCCTCCCGCCGCGTCACCATCGGTTCCCCGTCCCCCCTCAGTCCGCCACGATCCGCACGGAGCCGGGCACGTACTCCCGCTGCCGCACCACCCGGTACCAGCCGGCGGGCAGGGCTATCGGCGCGTGCTCCTCGTGCACCACCCGCCCACCGGCGGGCAGGTGCAGCAGCATCGGCCCGAACGGGCCCGCCTCCCGCACCAGTTCACCCGGCCCGACGACCGCGTGCGCGTGTCCCGTGACCTCGCCCAGGGCGAGGACCAGCCGGCCCCGCCCGTCCCTGCGCTCCCGCGGCGCGTCCGCGACGTGCGCCACAACCGCCTCGTCGGCGACGGGCACGAGCAGGACGTCTCCCTGCCGGTACATGCGTGCTCCCCTCACCACGGTGCCCACCGCACCGCGTCCGTGGCAGCGACAGTAGGGGCAGCCACTGACAGCGCCCCCGGCGGCGGGCGCTGTCAGTGGCTGTTGGTAGAACTGCGGACATCAGCCGGTCCTCACTCCATCCCGGGAGAAGCAGCATGACCTTCGGCGACACCCCGAACGCCTTCCACGGGCTGCCCGTGTTCGGCTTCCCCGACGCGGACGGGGAGGAGACGTCCCTGCCCGAACCGGACGCGGTCGCCTGGCACCTGGCCGGCGAGGTCTACGACGACGGCGAGGAGTGGGAGGCCGTGTTCGCCCGCTTCCTGGACACGGTCGACACCACGCGGGTCCGCGCGCTGATCGTCGGCGCCTGGAAGGAGGCGTACGACACCGACTCGTCCGCCGTCATCGCGGCACTGCTGGCCGCCCGGGACCGACTCCCCGCCCTGCGCGCGCTGTTCCTCGGCGCCATGGAGTCGGAGGAGTGCGAGATCTCCTGGATCCACCAGACGGACGTCACCCCGCTGCTGACCGGCTTCCCCGAACTGGAGGAGTTCGGCGTCCGGGGCGGCACCGGCCTGAAGTTCCCCGCCCTGCGGCACACCGCGCTCCGCAGGCTGACGATGCAGACCGGCGGCCTGCCGGCCGAGGTGGTGCGCGGAGTCGGCGCCAGCGACCTGCCCGAGCTGGAGCACCTCGACCTGTGGCTCGGCACGCCCGACTACGGCGGCGACAGCGAGGTCGCCGACCTGGCGCCCATCCTGTCCGGCGAGCGCCTGCCCCGCCTGCGCCGCCTCGGCCTGCGCAACAGCGAGATGCAGGACGCCGTCGCCGCGGCGGTCGCGTCCGCCCCGGTGGTGGCCCGCCTGAGGAGACTGGACCTCTCCATGGGCATCCTGACCGACGAGGGCGCCGCGGCCCTCCTCGGCGGCCAGCCCCTCACCCACCTGGAGAAGCTGGACCTGCACCACCACTACATCAGCGAGCCCCTGCTGGACCGGCTCCGGCAGACGCTGGGACCCGCGGGCGTGCGGCTGGACCTCGACCGCGACGACGCCTACGACGACAAGGACGACGACGGCACGGTGTGGCGCTACGTGTCCGTGGGGGAGTAGTGGCCGCGCACCCCGTCGGCAGCCGCGAACGACAGCCCGGCGCCGTGCGCTTCGCGGTGGTCGGCAACCCCGGGAACCGCCGGGTGGCCCTCTTCGGCCGGGCGGTGCGCGCGGCGGGCCTGCCCGCACCGCGCGTCGTCCCCTGGGCGCACGTGCTGCGCACCGGAGGGGCCGCATTCGACCCCGGCGAACTGGTCCGGCTCGACTCCCCGGGCGAGAACGCGGACGTCGACCGGCTGCTGCGGGGTGCCGAGGACCCCGCCCGGGTGGAGGGCTCGGCCCGCTGGTACGCCTCACTGACGGCCGCGCTGCGCGGCCTGCGCGGCGGCATCCGCCTGGACGACACCGGGGAACTGGCCGTCCTGTTCGACAAGCGCCGCTGCCACGCCGTGCTGGCCGCTGCGGGCGTGCCCGTTCCGGAGTCGCCCACCTCCGGTGCCCGGGCACCCGTACGCGGCTGGGACGACGTCCGCGCCCTGATGCGGGAGCACCGGATGCCCCGGCTGTTCGTGAAGCCCGCGCACGGCTCGTCCGCGTCCGGTGTGCTCGCGGTCGAGTCGGCGGGCGGTGGCCGGATCCGCGCCACCACCTCCGTGGAACTCACCCCGGACGGGCGGCTGTTCAACTCCCTGCGGATCCGCCGCTACCACGACGAACGGCAGCTCGCGGCCATCGTCGACGCCCTGGCCCCCGACGGCCTGCACCTGGAGCGCTGGCTGCCCAAGGGCTCCCAGCAGGGGCGCGCCGCGGACCTGCGGGTCGTCGTGGTGGCCGGGCGGGCGACCCACGCCCTCGTGCGCACCAGCGCCTCCCCGCTGACCAACCTCCACCTCGGCGGCCGGCGCGGGGACCTCGACGCCGCCCGCGCGGCCGTGGAGGCGGCGGGCGCCCGCTGGGCGGACGTCCTCGGCGTGTGCGAACGGGCCGCCGCCTGTTTCCCGCACACCCTGTGCGTCGGCGTGGACCTCCTGCCGTCGACCGGCTGGCGGCGGACGGCCGTCGGCGAGGTCAACGCCTTCGGCGACCTGCTGCCCGGGCTCACCGGCCTGCCCGGCAGCGGCGCCGAGGGCCTCGACACCTACGGGGCACAGGTCGCCGCCGCCCTCGCCCGGCACCTGCCCGGCCCGCCCCACTCCCAGGACCGGCACCATCCGCCGGACCCGGACCCGGACCCGGACCCGGACCCGGACCCGGACCCGGACCCTCAGCCCGACCGGGACCGCCCGCCCGTCCCGGACCACCGGGACCACTCGTCCGACCGGGACCACCCTCCTGCTCCGGACCACCCGCCCACCCCGCACCACCCGCACCACTCGCACCGAAACGGAACGGGAACCGCCCATGCGCTCGCCTGACCCGACGCCTCCGCACCCGCCCGCGGGCCGCGCCGGGCAACCGGACATGAACGACGTCGTCGGCAGCCACGACCTCCTGCTGGTCACCCTCGACACCCTGCGCCACGACGTGGCGGCCGAACTGGCGGCGGCGGGCCGCATCCCCCACCTGGCCCGCCACCTCCCCGGCGGCCGCTGGGAGGAGAGGCACGCCCCGGGCAGCTTCACCTACGCCTCCCACCAGGCCCTCTTCGCCGGCTTCCTGCCGACACCGGCGGCCCCCGGCCCGCACCCGCGCCTGTTCGCCGCGCGCTTCGCGGGCAGCGAGACCACCGCCGACGGCACCTACGTGTACGACACCCCCGACCTCGTCTCCGGTCTGGCCGCGGACGGCTACCGCACGGTGTGCATCGGGGGAGTGGGCTTCTTCAGCAAGCAGGGCGCGCTGGGCTCGGTCCTGCCGGGGATGTTCCAGGAGTCCCACTGGGAACCCGAGTTCGGCGTCACGTCCCCGACGTCCTTCGAGGCGCAGGTGACGCGCGCGGAGGAGGTCGTACGCCGGCTGCCCGCGGACCGGCGGCTGTTCCTCTTCGTCAACGTCTCCGCCCTGCACCAGCCGAACTGGTTCCACCTGCCCGGCGCGACCCGCGAGGCCGGCGACAGCCGCGCGACCCACGCCGCCGCGCTGGAGTACGTGGACCGGCACATCGGCCGCCTGTTCGCCGCCGCGAGCAGCAGGCGCCGCTGCTTCGCCGTCGTCTGCTCCGACCACGGCACGGCCTACGGCGACGACGGCTACACCGGGCACCGGCTCGGCCACCCCGCCGTGTGGACCGTGCCCTACGCCCACTTCTTCCTCGACCCCGGCCAGGACCGGGACGCCACGACCGCCGGGGCCGCCCGATGACCGCTCCCCGGCCCGCCGACGCCGGCCCCTACCGCGGCTACGTCTACGCCTACCCGCACAAGACCGCCTACCGCCGGCTGCCCGACCGTCCCCCGCTCAGCACCCTGTGGGCCCGCGAACCCAAGGACGCGCTCTCCCTCTACCTGCACGTGCCGTTCTGCGAGGTCCGCTGCGGCTTCTGCAACCTGTTCACCCGGATCGGCGCCCCCGACGGCCTCGCCACCGCCTACCTCGACGCCCTGGAACGCCAGGCGACGACGGTCCGCGCGGCCCTCGGCGACGCACCCGGCGTGCGCTTCGCGACGGCCGCGTTCGGCGGCGGCACGCCCACCTTCCTCACCGCGGCCGAACTGGACCGGCTCTGCGACATCGCCGAACACCGGATGGGCGCCGACCTGCGGGCCGTCCCGCTCTCGGTGGAGGCGTCCCCCGCCACCGCCACCGCCGACCGGCTGGCGGTCCTGGCCGACCGGGGCACCACCCGGCTCAGCCTCGGCGTGCAGAGCTTCGTCGACACCGAGGCCCGCGCGGCCGTACGCCCGCAGCGCCGCGCGGACGTAGAGGCCGCCCTCGGCCGCGTCCGGGACACCGCCATACCCGTGCTGAACATCGACCTGATCTACGGCATCGACGGCCAGACCGACGCCACCTGGCGCCACTCCCTGGACGCCGCCCTCGCCTGGCACCCCGAGGAGCTGTACCTCTACCCGCTCTACGTCCGCCCCCTCACCGGCCTCGACCGCCGCGGCCCCGGCCCCGACCCGGCCTGGGACGAGCAGCGGCTGCGCCTGTACCGCCTGGGCCGCGACCACCTCCTCGCGCACGGCTACGTACAGCACTCCATGCGCATGTTCCGTCGGGCGGACGCCCCGTCCCAGGGCCCCGACGACCACGCCTGCCAGACCGACGGCATGATCGGCCTCGGCTGCGGCGCCCGCTCGTACACCGCCGGCCTGCACTACTCCTTCGACTACGCCGTCGGCATGCACGAGATCCGCGCCATCGTCGACGACTACGTGGCCCGCCCCGCCGCCGACTTCGCCCACGCCGAGTACGGCCGCCGCATGACATCGGACGAGGCACGCCGGCGCCACCTCCTGCAGTCCCTGCTCCAGGCCGGGGGCCTGGCCGTCGACGACTACCGGGCCCGCTTCGGCAGCGACCCCGCCGACGACTTCGGGCCCGAACTGGACCGCTTCGCCGGCCGCGGCTGGCTGGAGCGGGACGGCGGCCCCCGGCGGCTGCGCCTGACCCCCGAAGGACTGGCGCACTCCGACGCCGTCGGCCCGGAGCTGTTCTCCCCGTCCGTACGGGCCGCGATGACCGCCTACGAGCGCAAGTAGCCGCCGCATGGACCTGACGATCCTCTACCGCGGCCCGCTCGCCTCCTGCGACTACGACTGCCCGTACTGCCCGTTCGCCAAGCGGCGCGACGACCCGGACCGGTTGCGCGCCGACCGGGCCGCCCTCGACCGCTTCACCGCCTGGGTCGCCGCCCGGACCGGCGACCGCCTGTCGGTGCTGTTCACCCCGTGGGGCGAGGGCCTGGTCCGCTCCTGGTACCGGCGGGCCCTGGCCGATCTCTCCCACCTGCCGCACGTACGGCGGGTCGCCATCCAGACCAACCTGAGCTGCCGCACGGACTGGCTGGCCGGCGCCGATCCCGGCACCGTCGCGCTGTGGTGCACGTACCACCCCGGACAGACGCCGTACGACCGCTTCCTGGCCAAGTGCCGCGACCTCACGGAGCGGGACATCCGGTACAGCGTCGGCATCGTGGGACTGCCCGGCCACCTGGACGAGGCCCGCCGGCTGCGCGCCGACCTGCCCGGCCACGTCTACCTCTGGGTGAACGCGGCCGAGGGGCACACCTACACCGACGCGGACGCCGCCGTCTGGACGGACCTGGACCCGCTGTTCCCCTACAGCCGCCGCCCGCACACCAGCGCCGGACTGCCCTGCCGCACCGGCGAGTCGGTCGTCTCGGTCGACGGGGAGGGCACCGTCCGCCGCTGCCACTTCGTCCGCACCGAACTGGGTAACCTCTACGACGGCTCCTACCGGGCGGCGCTGCGCCCGCGCCCCTGCCCGCTGGCCGTGTGCGACTGCCACATCGGGTACGTGCACCTGGAAACGCTCCCGCTGTACGACGTCTTCGCGGGCGGCGTGCTGGAGCGCATCCCCGAAGGGCCCGCGGCCCCGGCAGGTTTGCTCCCCGGGGCACGGGCAACGCGAAGCCCATGACTGAACCGAACAAGGAGTCCGGGCGGCAGGCCGCACCGGAGCGGGAGACCGCGGACAAGGCCCGGCGGACGGCGGAGAAGGCGACGGCACCGGCCGGTCGCGCGGCGAAGAAGGCGGTGCGTACCTCCGACGCCGCCGTCTCCGCCGCGAAGACGGGCACCGAGCGGGCCACCGAGGCGACCGGCGCGGTCACCCGCACGGCCGCCCGGGGCGTCGAAACGGGGCGCCAGGCGCTCATCACCGCGTCGGGCCGGGTCGCGGCCACCGCCAGGACGGCCTGGGCGGTGGTCGCCCACCGCAGGCTGCTCGCCGCCGGGGTGGGCGCGGGCCTCACCGCGCTGAGCGCGGCCTCGTACGCGTGCGGCCGCCAGGCCGAGCGCCGGTCCCACGGCCCCCTCACCCGCTGGACCCGGGGCCGCATCTGACGCGCGGCCGGGCCCCCAGCCCGCGGGGCCCGTCGCGCGCGGCGGCCGACTCGTCCGCTTTCGTTGGACCTTGAACATCTGGTGTGGTGTGCCGCGCCGTCCTACGCTCCCCCCATGGAGCTCGAGGTGAGGCACCTGCGCGTTCTCTGCGCCATCGCCGACACCGGCAGCCTGCACAAAGCGGCACGGGAACTCGGCCTGGCGCAGCCTTCGTTGAGCACTCAGCTACGGCGCATCGAGCGCGCGCTCGGCGCCCAGCTGTTCGTGCGGGCCCGGACCGGCTGCCGGCCCACCCCGCTGGGGCTGGCCGTGCTCAGCCGGGCCCGGCCGCTGGTGGCGGAGTTCGCGGCGATCGTGACGGAGACCAGGGCGGCGGCGGCCCGGGCCGCGGGCGGCTTCCAGCTCCGTCTCGGCGCCACCGCGAGCCGCGCCCTCCCTGGCTGGCTCCGGCTGCTGCGGGCACGGGTCCCGCGCACCGAGCCGACGCTCCAGATGAGCGTGTCCGCCAACGCCCTGCTGGACATGGTCGCCGCGGGCCGGCTCGACATGGCCTTCGTGCACGAGGTCGAGGGCAGCCCGCTGCGCCTGCCGCCGGGCCTGTGCGTGCGCGTACTGGTCGACCGGGAACCGCAGTTCGTCACGCTCGCCGCGGACCACCCGGCCGCGTCACGGCGGGCGGTGAGCCTGGCGGACCTGGCCGGTGACCGCTGGATGGTGGACTCCACGGTCGACGGCGAGTGGGACGCCCTGTGCCGGGTGCTGCGCGCGGCGGGCCTGGACGCCGAGATCCTGCACGGCGACTACCTCACCGCCTACTCGCTGGCCGCCACCGGCGAGGTGGTCACGATCAGCCAGCCCACGGCCCTGCCCCGGCCCGACTGCGCGATCCGCCCCGTGGAGGGCGACCCCATAGGGGTACGGCTGCTCCTCGCGGCCCGTACGGAGGCCGAACTGGACGAGGCCTACCCCGAGTTGGAGAAGGCCTACTGGGCGGTGGCCCAGGACGCCCCGGCCTACCGGCAGTGGCTGGACGACGCGCGGACGCCCGGCGGGACCGGGCCGGACGGCGAGGCGGCACCGTACGGGCCCGCCACCGCCCGGCCGGACCCGGGAGCCGGTCCGCGCCGCCCCTGACCGCGCGCGGACGCAGCCGCCGGATCAGTCCCGCCGTCCCCAGGCCAGCATCATGCCGGGGCCCAGCTCGGCGAGCCGGGGCGAGGACAGGTACGCGAGCGCCTCGTCGACGACCGCGGCCTCCACCCCGCCGCTCTCCTCCAGGGCGGGGCGCATCCGCCGCCAGGTCTCGGCCCAGAACCGGGCCAGGGGGCCGCCGGCCACGAGCGGCGGGACGACCAGCTCCGCGGCGACGTCCCGCAGCCCCTCCTCCCGCAGGAAGTGCGGGTACGCCGGGACGGAGGAGATGTCGGTGCCGATCGTCGCCCGCAGCGCTCGCCACATGGCGTCCATGGTGCGCCGGTAGGCGGAGGAGGCGTCCAGCGCGTCCGGCACCTCCAGGGCGTCGCCCAGCACCAGCAGGCCGCCGGGGTCGAGCCAGCCCGCCAGCCGTGTGATCAGCCTGCGTCGCGAAGGGAGGTGCATGAGGACGAACCTGGCGTGGACGAGGTCGAAACCGCCCGGCTGCAGACCCTCGTCGGTGACGTCCCCGGTGAGCACGCGCAGCCGCGGCCCCGCGAGGGCCTCCAGCCGGGTGGTGTCCCGGTCCAGGGCGACCACCTCGTCGGCGCCCGCCTCCTCCAGCAGCCACCGGGACACCGTCCCGGTCCCGGCGCCCACGTCCAGGCAGCGGCTGCCCGGCCCGGCGCCCAGCGCCCGCAGGCGGCGTGTGGTCACCGGATCGAAGACCAGCGCCGCGGCGTCGATCCGCCCGGCCTCACCGGGATGCTCCGGACTGAACAGATCCTCGCCGTAGCGGCCGTCCGCACGGGCCGTGCCGGACGAAGCCGGTGAACTCGTCATGCCGCACCTCCTGCCCCGGCGGCCGTATGCGGTACGCACCTCACACAAGCGTACAAACCGCCGCTCGCTGAGTCGCGGGAGGAGCGATTACGTGCGGGTGGACCCCACGGGAGGGTACTGATCATGCTCCGCGACGGCCGACACCCACGACGGCCGGGGCGGTCGGGCGCCGGTGAACCGGGAGGCCGCGCGCCGTCCCCGCTAGCGGGACACCGGAGCCGGCCGCCCACCCTTCAGGGCGCTCTCCATGGTGCGCAGGCGCCGCTGCCAGACCCGGCTACGGCGGATGTTCCAGCCGATGAAGACCACGGTGAGCAGCGCGAAGCCGACGGCCTGCCGGACCGTGCCGGTGAACGCCGTCAGCACGGTGACGGCGGTGAAGAGCGCCGCCAGACCGACGAGGGCCGGTACGCGGTGCCGCGTGCGGTGCAGGCGCCGTGCCACCAGCTCGCCCATGGCCCGGCGCTCGTCGGGCGCCGAGGGGACCTCCCCCCGGCGCAGCTTGTCGTCCAGCGAGACGATGTCGTCCACCGAGCCGCCTGCGGCGCGTTTCTCCTCGCGCCGCCGGCGGAGCACCACGAGGACCGCGCCCACGGACGTGACCGCGGTGCGCACCAGGACGGACAGGAAGGAACCCCCCGGGAACAGCAGCGTGATCAGGACGGTGGCGACCAGGACGCCGAGGACCAGCTCGAGCCACAGGTGCCGGGCGAGGAGCAGCCGGACGCGCTCCATCACCGGTCCCCGGGGGTGTACCGGGCACGCCTGCGGAGGGCCGCCACCCGCAGCGAGAGCGCCACGGCCAGCAGGATCCACGCCACCGCGGTGTAGGCCCAGCGCGCGGACCCGAGTGCGGAACCGACGGCTTCCAGCAGCGCCCAGACGGCCAGTACCGCGCACAGGCACGTCCAAGCGATGTCCGAAAGGCGATTGCGCAACTGGTCGCGCTGTCCCGTTCCCCGGGCGAGCGCACCGATCTCCGGTGCCGGAGCGTCCTTATGTGAGTGCACGAGCCTCCTCCTTCCGCCGGTGTCGGCGACGTGCGCGTACCCCGGGTCGCCCCGGACACGCCAACAGGCTTACTGCGCCCACTCGTTGCCGGGTGTGCTGTCCGGGGAGGCCGACCGGTCGGCCGCTGATGCCGGTGTGGTGGAAGCGTTCGGCAGATCCTCGCCGACCACCTCGCCCGGCGCCTGGCCGAACGGCCGAGTACCGGCGGTCCGATCACCCACCCCGTGGACCGGCTGATCGCACGGGGTCTGCGGCGCGCAGTGCCAGGACTGTGGTGAGTGCGGTGCGGCGACCGGGTGCTGCTCGACACCGGGCGGGACCGCCCCCGGTGCGAGGATCGGCAATGCCCGGACGAGGGCCGAACGGGTGGTGGCTGTCGGTGGGAACCTCGCCGTGCGGGAACCGTTCACCGACCGCGCACTGCGCGCCGAACAGGAAGGAGCGGCCGGGGTCCGGGCGGCGGGAATCCGCCCGGACGTGCCGTTCGCACCGGCGCCCAGCCGCGGCGCACATGGCGTGCTGCCCCGCCTGCCGTGGGAGCGACCAACCTGGAGAGGCGACGCTGAGAACGCTCGGTGACCGCAGTACGGGCTGTCAGGTCTGCGCGTCGTGCCGGACCGTGGCGGTCAGCCTCCGGACAACGCGGAACAGCCGCCGACCACCACGATCGCCATGAGGATGAGCAAAGCCAGCAGCACACCCATGCAGAAGCCGCAGCCCTGCCCCGTCTCGCTGCTGAACGAACCGCCGCCCCCACCGGGCGCCTGCCCTTGACCCGTCATCTCGCCTCCCGAACTCTCCCGGCCCTCACGGGTGTCAGGGACCGTTCCGGCTCCCCGGTGCCGCGCACCCATCGTCGTGTGCCGTGTCTCCGCGGAGTTGGCGACGGGCGCGGAGCGGATGCGCATTCAGCGCGGAGAACGAGCTGCGGCCGAGGCATCCCGGAACTGCCGAGGTGTCTCGCCGTAGGTTCTCCTGAACACCCGGCTGAATTCGCCCGGGCTGGAGAAATCCCCATCGGGCGGCGATCACGCCGATGGGCTGCCGGCGCAGGGAGGGTGTGGCGAGGGCTTGCCGGCAGCGTTCCAGCCGTCGGCGCCGCACGGTCGCCATGACGCCCTCGGGCTCGGCGCTGAACAGCTGGTGCAGGGTGCGGACCGATATGTGGTGTCGTGAGGCTATGGCGGCCGGGGAGAGCCCCGGGTCGCCGAGGTTCGCCTCGATGAAGGCTCCGATACTCGCGACGAGGGCCCGGCGCCTCGTCTCGGCCGGGAGGAGACCACTGACGTCGACGCAGCCGGCGAGGAAAGCGGCTGCCAGGTCGACGGCGATCGTGCCCAGGCGCTGGTTCTCCGCCTCCGACTGGTCCGTGACCTGCCCGAGCGCGGATCCCATGAGGTGCCGCAGGAGAGAACCCGTGGCACCGCGCGTGGACAGCGGCTGGGCGAGCAGCCGGTCTACCTGGTCGCCGGGAATCGGCATCGACGCTCTCGGCAGTCGCAGGATCGTGACCACGACGTGGTGCCCAGGGTCCGGGAACACTGCCTCCAAGGGGTAGGAGGTGTCGAATAGCACCAGCTCACCCGCCCGAACGGCCGCTGTCCCGCCTTTCTGGGCCACCTGCATGGGAGCACGCTGGATGAGCCCCAGCATGTAGGTCTCGGGATCGCTGCGCCGGATGTGGCGGGCGGTGCGCACCGCGTCGAGAGCTGGGAAGGAGAAGGCCGCCAACTTGGCGGCGCCGAGACCGGCGCTCACCACCCGCGCGGAAAAGTCCCCGGAGTAGGGGCTCGACAATGCGAAGGGAGCGATTCCCTCACGCACGGCATCGATGAACCAGGCGAAGCGATCGGGCCGGCTGAGACCACTGTTCGACTGGAAGAGCACGGAAGCGGCGGCATCGGAGGAGGACACGTCGCCATGGTCGAGACCGCGGGCCGGAGACGGGAAGCAGGACTTCGGCCATGAGCGGGACGGGCGCCGGACCCCGGGCCGGGGCGCCGCGACCGCTGCCGCACCCCGTTCCCGCACGCCGCTGTTCCGCGCCCTCGGCACCACCGCGCACGGACCCGGCAGAACTCGTCGGCCTGGCGCCGGCGACGCCGGGACCAGGTCCGCACCAGCCGCACCAGCCGCACCAGCCGCCGCGGACGACGCGGACACAACCCTGGCCTCACCACCGGTCACGGCGGACGCCGTCGCGGCGCTAGACCCGGTCGGCTTGCGGCCCCACCGCCCCCACCGCCCCCCGCGCCAGCCCGCGTCCGGCGCGGCGCGTCCCGGCCTCCCACAGGCACCAGGTCGACCACAGCAGCAGAACGAGGAAGACGGCGAGCAGGCCCAGCAGCACCACCGTCTGCCGTGCCGATCCGTCACCCCGCACCAGGCCCAGTAGCAGGCAGCACGTCCAGGCCACCACACCGCAGGCGTACACCGTCCTCAACTGCCGCAACTGGCGTACTGATCCCATCGTCACCCTCCCCGCGACCGTGTCCCGCGTCGCCCTGCCGGTACCCGCCCGCGGCGATTCCCAACACCTTCTCGCGGCCGCGGAACGGCAGGAGCGGCGAGCGCGGGCGCCGACGCCTCGGCCGGGCCCCTCCCGATCGGATGAATCGCCCGGTCACCGCGGGGTGTCGGGCCCGTCCGCGGCACACCCTGGGACGTGCAGGCACCGGATGCCGATCGTCAGGGGGCGGATGTGGTGGGGCGGCAGCAGGCTTCGTTACGGGACCGGGCGCGCTATCTCTTCGACCGGCGGCTGGCCCGCAGCACCGGGCGGCTGCTGGGCTGGCTGTCCCTCGGCTGCCTCGCGGTCGTCGTACCGGTCAGCGCCCTGCTGGTGTGGATGGACCCCGCCGCGCCGCACTCGCTGTCCGGCCGGCTCACGGCGGTGTGGCGCACCAGTGCGCAGACCCTGCGCCTGGGCGCCGCGTCCGGCGCCCCGCTGCGGATGCTGCTGTCCGTGCTGCTCGGCCTGATCACGCTGCTGTGCGTGTCCACGCTGGTGGGAGTGGTCACCACGGGCCTCGGCGACCGGGTGACGGAGCTGCGGCGGGGCCGCTCGACCGTGCTGGAGCGCGGGCACGCGGTGGTGCTCGGCTGGTCGGAGCAGGTCTTCACGGTGGTCGCCGAGCTGCTCGCGGCGCGGGCCGGCCGGGGGCGCGGGGTCGTGGCGGTGCTCGCGGACCGCGACACCCCGGACATGGAGGAGGCGTTCGCCGCGGCGCTGGACGCGCCCGGGGACCGGCTGGTCTGCCGCACGGGAGCGCTGACGGACCCCGCCGCGCTGGCCCTGGTCGCCCCCGGCTCGGCGGGTTCGGTGCTGGTGCTGCCGGCCGAGGGGCCCGACGCGGACCTGGAGGTGGTGCGGACCCTGCTCGCGCTGCGGCCCCTGCTCGGCACGGACCCCGGGCCCCCGGTGGTGGCCGCCGTGCGGGACGGCCGCTATCTGCACGCGGCCCGCCTGGCGGCCGGCTCGCGGGGCGTGGTGCTGGAGACGGACCTGACGACGGCGCGGCTCCTCGTGCAGTCGGCCCGCCGTCCCGGGCTGTCGGCCGTGCTGCGCGACCTCCTCGACGTCGCCGGGGCCGAGTTCCACGTCCTTTGGGCCCGGGAGGCGGTGGGGCGGTCCTTCGCCGAGCTGGTGCTGTGCTTCGAGGCCGCCTGTGTGGTGGGTGTGCTGCGCGCCGACGGCCGGGCCCTGCTCACCCCCGGCCCGGACACCGTCCTCGCCGCCGGGGACCGTCTGGTCGTGGTCGCCCACGACGACACGGATTTGCCCCCGGCCGACTGCCGCGGCCTCGTCGACGTGTCCGCGCCGGCCCCGCCGGAGCCGGAGCCCGAGGGCCCCTCGCGCGTGCTGCTGCTGGGCTGGAACCGGCGGGCGCCGCTGATCGTCGACCTCCTGCGGCGCAGCGCCCGGCCGGGATCCGTCCTCGACGTGGTCACCGAACCGGACGACGACGCGGTGCGGACGCCGCCCGCGGACCCGGGCGCCCCGGCCGTCGCCTGGCACACCGGGGACCTCGCCCGGCCCGAGACGTTCCGCGCCCTCGACACGGGGAGCTACGACAGCGTCTTCGTGCTGGGCGCGGACTCGGCCGCCGGTGCGCGGCGGCCGGACGACCGCACCCTGCTCACCCTGCTGATGCTGCGGGCCCGGGAGGAGGAGACGGGGCGCGCCCTGCCGGTGGTCGCCGAGCTGTGCGACCACCACAGCCGCGCCCTGGCCCCGCTGGGCCGGGCCGCCGACGCGGTGGTCCGCGGGGAGCTGACCGCCCTGCTGATGACGCAGCTCTCCCAGAATCCGGTGCTCGCCCCGGTGTTCGAGGAGCTGTTCGCCACCCGGGGCGGCGCCCTCGCACTGTGTCCGGCCGGGCAGTACGTGCGCCCCGGCCGCGAGGCGGCCTTCGCGACGGTCGCGGCGGCCGCGTACGAGCGCGGCGAATGCGCGATCGGCTACCGTGCGCTCACCGCGGGCCGCGACACCGGTTTCCGGCTGTGCCCCGGCAAGTCCGAGCGGCGGGTGTGGGCGGCCGGGGACGAGATCGTGGTGGTCTCGGCGGCCCCGGCGCGGGGCGGTGACGGCGGCGGTCCGGGAGAGGGACTGCCCGGAATGCGGCGGGGGACGGACGTGGACGACACACCGGAGCGGCGGTGACGCACCCGCCCGGCCCGGCCGTCCCCGATCACCGTGACGGGGCGAGACGTGACACATGTGGGCGTCGCCATAGCGTGGCCAGATTGTCGTATCGTCTACCTGACATAATCAACCAAGTGTTTGGTGGGGAAGTCGTGGCGACCGATAGCAACGCGCACCTTCTGGTCGAGACATTGACCGCACAGCGTGACGAGTTCCTCGCTCGGTGGACGGGTACGGTCGGCGAGGACCTCTCGGGCCGGCTGAGCCTGGCCGAGCTGGGCCGGGAACTGGGTGAGCTGTACACGGCCATCCTGGAGGGGATCACCGCCGGCGGGCTGGACGGCCGGGCGGAGTCATTCGGCGAGGTGCGCAGCCTGCTCATCGAGCTGTCCCGCAACCGCGCCCGGCAGGGCTTCACCCCCACCGAGACCGCCCGGAGCGTCTTCGCCTTCAAGGAGGTGCTGGAGCCGTCGCTGACCGGTGACGAGCAGGGCGCGCTGGCGTACCTCCAGTTCTCCCGGCTGCTCGACGACCTCGGCCTGCTGACGACCGAGGCGTACGTCCGCACCCGCGAGGAGATCATCTCCGCCCAGGCGGAGCAGCTCCTCGAACTCTCCACCCCCGTGGTCAAGCTGTGGGACGGCGTCGTCGGCGTCCCGCTGGTGGGCACCCTGGACTCGGCGCGCACCCAGGTCGTCATGGAGAAGCTGCTCCAGACGCTGGTCGACAGCAACTCCACCCACGCCATCATCGACATCACCGGCGTCCCGACCGTGGACACCCAGGTCGCGCAGCACCTGCTGAAGACCGTGGTCGCCGCCCGCATGATGGGCGCCCAGTGCATCATCTCGGGCATCCGGCCGCAGATCGCCCAGACCATCGTGGCGCTCGGCATCGAGTTCGGCGACATCCCCACCAACGCCTCGCTGGCGGACGCCCTGCGCCAAGCGCTCGCCGAGGTCGCCAAGGAAGAAGCCCAGGACGACGTGCGGGGCCTGCTGTGACCGACCGCGTACCCGTCCTCAAGATCGGCGACATCCTCCTGGTCTCCATCCAGACCGACCTGGAGGACCAGATGGTCATGGACCTCCAGGAGGACCTGTCCAACCGCATCGTCGCCACCAACGCCAAGGGCGTCGTTATCGACATCTCGGCGCTGGAGATCGTCGACTCCTTCGTCGGGCGCATGCTGGCCACCAACGCCTCCATCTCGCGCCTGCTCGGCGCGGAGACCATCGTCGTCGGCATGCGGCCCGCCGTCGCCATGACGCTCGTCGAACTCGGCTTGTCGCTGAAGGGCGTGCGCACCGCCCTCAACCTGGAGCGCGGGCTCAAACTCCTGCGCCGGCTCAGCGCAGGCCAAGCATGAGGGACTACGGTGCCGTGAGCGCCACGGCCGAGACCGTCTCGGTCGCCGACAGCGGTGACGTGGTCTCCGCGCGGCAGATGGTGCGCACCCTGGCCCAGCGCAACGGCCTGTCACTGGTCCACCAGACCAAGCTCGTCACCGCGGCCAGCGAGCTCGGACGCAACATGCTCGTGTACGGGGGCGGGGGCGTCGTGCGCGCGGCGGCCGTCACCGACGCGGGGCGGCCCGGCGTCTTCGTCGAGTTCACGGACCAGGGACCTGGTATACCGGACATCGAGCAGGCACTGACGGACGGCTGGACGTCGGGCAACGGAATGGGCCTGGGCCTCAGTGGCGCCAAGCGACTCGTCGACGAGTTCGACATCGAGTCGGGATCGGGGGGCACGACCGTGCGCATCGTGAAGTGGGGCCGGTGAGCGGCACCACCGTCGCCGAGGCCGGTGACGTCTGCTGGCTGCGCGCGGACGTCGCCCTCGCGGCGGCCGCGCGCCGTCAGGCGGCCCAGCTCGGCAAGGGCATCTGCCTGCCCGAGGACCGCCAGGCACGGGCCGAGCTGTGCGTGACGGAGATGGCGACCAACCTCCTGAAGTACGCGCACGACGGCTCCCTCGCCCTGCGCGTGGTGCGCGTGCGGGGCCGCGCCGCCCTGGAGTGCCTGTCCCTCGACAGCGGTCCCGGCATCCCCGACGTGCAGCGGGCGCTCCTGGACGGCACGTCGTCCTCCGGCAGCCTCGGCATCGGCATGGGAGCCATCAAGCGGCTCGCCGACGTCTCCGGCATCCACTCCCTGCCCGGGCGGGGCACGGTGGTCTGCGCCCGCTTCTGGGCCGACGACCAGGCACCGGAGTCCGCCCCGGTGCAGACCGGCGGACTGACCCGCCCGATCACCGGCGAACAGGTGTGCGGCGACACCTGGGCGGTGCGCACGGCCGGCGCCGCGGACTCCGACGGGCTGCTGCTGATGATGTGCGACGGCCTCGGGCACGGCCCCCTCGCGGCCCGGGTCGCGGACCTGGCCAGGCAGGCCTTCCGCGACAGCCGGCGCACCGACCCGACGGAGGTGCTCCAGGACGTCCACAACGGACTGCGCGGGACCCGCGGGGCGGCCGTGGCCATCGCGCTGATCGACCACGCCGGCGAGCGGGTGCGGCTGAGCGGGGCGGGCAACATCACCTCGCTCGTCGCGGTGGACGGCACGCGCAGCGGACTGCTGTCCCTGCCGGGCATCGTCGGCCTCCAGCTGCCCCGCCCGCGCACCTTCGACGCCGCGTTCCCGCCCGGCGCCGCCCTCGTCATGCACTCCGACGGCCTCAGCGACCGCTGGAAGCCGGCCGACTTCCCCGGCCTGTTCGCGCAGGACCCCTCCCTGGCCGCCGGCCAGATCCTCAACCAGGCCGCCGTACGCCGGGACGACGCCGGCATCGTGGTGGCCCTGCACAGGCATCCGTGAACCCCGACCCCTTCGAGCACGAACTGATCACGATCGCCCTCCGCGAGGCGGGCGACGTGCTCACCCTGCGCCGGTGCACCCAGGCGGTGTGCCGGGCCGCGGGACTGACGGGCAGCCCCCTGGTCCGCCTGACCACCGTGGTGAGCGAGGTCGGTGAACAACTGCTGGGGGCCCCCGCGCTCACCGCCCGCGTCTGCCTGGAGGAGACCGACGCCGTCATGGCGACCGTACGGTTCGGCTGGCGGGAGGCCCGACGGCCGACGGCCCCCCTGCTGGCCGCCGCCGGCCGCCTGCTCGACGACAGCCGCCTGCAGCCCGCCGGTGACGGCGGCCACACGCTCGTGCTGGCGCAGCGCACCCCCGCGCCGGCCACGTCCCTCGCCGGCCTGGCCGCCGAGGTGCGCGGCAAGCTCGTCGGCAACGACGCCGCCGCCGACCTGATCGAGGCCCTGTCCACGCAGAACCGCCAGCTCCTGGCCGCGCTGGAGGAGTCCCAGCACCAGCAGGAGGAGCTCCAGCGGCTGAACGCCGAGCTGGAGGAGACCAACGTCGGGGTCATGGCGCTGTACTCCGAGCTGGCGACGGAGCTGGAGGAGACCAACAGCGGCGTCGTCGCCCTCTACGCCGAGCTGGAGGACAAGACCCACCAGCTCGAACGCGCCCACGAGTACAAGACCCGGTTCTGGGCCAACGTCAGCCACGAGCTGCGCTCGCCGGTCAACTCGGTGATCGCCCTGTCCCGGCTGCTGCTCGACTCCGGGGCGGACCCCCTCTCCGACGAGCAGCGCCAGCAGGTGGCGCTCGTCCAGGCGTCCGGCACCACCCTGCTCGCCCTCGTCGACGAACTGCTCGACGTCGCCAAGGCGGAGTCCGGCCGGCTGGAACCGCACCCCGTCGAGACGGACCTGCGCACGCTGCTCCACCAGCTGCGCGGCACGCTCCAGAGCACCGCGCAGCCCGGCGTGGACCTGCGCATCCCGGACTACGCCCAGCAGGGGCCGCTGACCACCGACGAGGTCATGCTGACGAGGATCCTGCGGAACATCCTGTCGAACGCGCTGAAGTTCACGACCGAGGGCTCCGTGACCCTGGACGTCACCGAGGAGGGGACCGGACGCGACGCCCGCTTCGTCTTCCGGATCGAGGACACCGGCGTCGGCATCCCGGCCGACGAGCTCGACCGCGTCTTCGAGGAGTTCTACCAGGTCCGCGGCGCCCACCAGCGCGGCCGTGCCGGCACCGGGCTCGGCCTGCCCTACGCCCGCAGGCTGACGGAGCTGCTGGGCGGGCGGCTCACCCTCGGCAGCGAGACCGGCCGCGGCACCTGGGTGACCGTCGAGCTGCCCGCCCGGCCGGTGCCGGCCGGGACGGCGGTCACGGCGACACATGAAACGGGCCGTACCGGACAGCCGGAGGGCGTGCGCACAGGTCACAGGACAGTGGAACAGCCGGCCGGCGGCCGGACCCGGCCGGCGAGACCCCTGGTGCGATCCGTGGTGGTGGTCGACGACGACGAGGCGTTCCTGGCGGGCTTCCGGCCGCTGCTCGACGGACTCGCCGAGTCCGTCCGCACCGTCACCGACAGCGGCACCGCGGTCGCCACCGTCGTCCGGGAACGGCCCGACGCCGTCTTCCTCGACCTCAACATGCCCGGCACGGACGGGTACGAACTGCGGCGGCTGCTGGCGGCGGACGAGGCGACCGCCGGCGTACCCGTGTGCGTCCTGACCGCGCTGGCTCCCTCGGAGGTGGACCGCTCCCGGCTGCCCGGGGTCCGCGCGGTGTTCAACAAGGCCCGGCTCACCCGAGCCGACCTGGCAGCCGCCCTTCAGGGCCCGCGGGCCGAACCGTCCGCACGGCCCGGCTCCGCGACGGCCTCCCCGGCAGCGCCCGGGGCGGAGGAACGCCGATGACCCAGCACCCCGACACCGAGCACCGCCCCGGACGCGTCCTGGTGGTGGACGACACCCCCACCAACCGGTACGTCCTGGCCACCACCCTGCGCCGGGCGGGCCACGAGGTCGTCGAGGCCGAGGACGGCACGGGCGCCCTGGAACTGCTGGCGGGTCCCGGCCCGCTGCCGGAGATCGCCATCGTCGACGTGCGGCTGCCCGACATGACCGGCTTCGAGGTGTGCGAGCACATCAAGAGCACCCCGGCCACGGCTGCCGTCCCCGTCATCAACGTCTCGGCCTCCGCCATCACCGTGGACGACCGGGCACAGGGCCTGTACCGCGGGGCCGACGCCTACCTCGTCGAGCCCGTCGCCCCCGACGAGCTGCTCGCCACGGTCACCGCGACCCTCCGCTACGCCCGCGCCCGCCACCGCGCGGAACTCCTGGCGGACCGCCTGCACCTGCTCAACCGCTTCACCCTGGCCCTGTACAGCGTCTCGGACGCCCACGAACTGGCCCGGGTGACCGCGGAGGCGGCGGCGGCCATCTTCCGCCGCGAGGTGGCCGCGTTCCTGACCACGCCCGAGGGCAGCCCGCTGGTGGCCCACACCTGGCAGGACCCCGACGGCCCGGCGCGGCGGACCGGACCCCAGGTGCACGCGACCTCGGCGCGCCCCCACCGGCGCGACCACGCCGCCGCCCGGACCGACGGCCAGGCCCCCGTGCTCGACCTCCCCTGCCTGCCGCCCGGCCTGAAGGACCCCGAGCGTCGGCGCACGGTGATCGGCCGGGCCAAGGCGGAGCGGCCGCCGGTCGTCATCATCACCGCCGAGGACGCCGTCACGACGCCGGACGACGAGCAACTGCTGGCCCAGCTCACCCAGGCGAGCGCGCTGGCCCTGGAGGCCCTGCGCAGTTACAGCGAGGAACACGCCCTCGCCCTCACCCTGCAGCGCAGCTTCCTGCCCGAGAGCCTGCCGGAGACCGCGCGGGCGGACCTGGCCGTACGCTACCTGCCGGCCAGCGAACGGACCGAGATCGGCGGCGACTTCTACGAGGCGATCAGCACCCCCGCCGGACTGGTCGTGGCCGTCGGGGACGTCGCCGGGCACTCGCTGGACGCGGCCATGGTGATGGGCCAGGTGCGGCACGCGCTGCGCGCCTACGCCGCCGAGGGCCACCCGCCCGAGGTGATCCTGGCCCGGCTCGACCACCTGCTGACCTCGGTGGAGCCCGGGGCCACGGTCACCCTCTGCGTCGTGCTGATCGCGTTCGACTCGGACACCCTGCACATCGCGAACGCGGGCCACCTGCCTCCGCTGCTGCGGCACCCGGACGGCACGACCACCTACGTGCGCGAGCACGGCCCGCTGCTCGGCCTGGGCCTCCCGCACCCGCCGGCCCACCGGGTCACCGCCGAGCCCGGTTCGCTCGTCCTCCTCGTCACCGACGGCCTGGTCGAACGGCGCCAGGAGGACCTCCGGCACTCCCTGCGCACCCTCGCCGCCGTGGTCGCCGGGACACCGGGGGACCCCGAGGAGGTCTGCGCGCAACTGCTGGACCTGCTCCCGCCGGACGGCAGCGACGACGTGGCCCTGATGGCCGTACGCCTGAACGCCGCGCGCCCGGGCCCCCCGGCCTCCGGCTGACCGGGGAGAGCGGGGGAGCGGCCGGGTGCGGCACGGCATGCCACCGTGCGCGCCGTCCCCCGGCAGCCGTGAGCTACGACGGGCGGTCGTGGACCGCGTCGTCGGCCGCCCCGCGCGGCTTCGGCGCGCACACCGTGCCGTCGTACGCCTCCGGCTCCCGCGCCACGCCGCCCGCGAGGTGCGTCTGCAACCGCTCGTGCCGGAACTCGAAGTACGCGCCGGACCTGCGCAGCACCCCGCGGCGGTGGGCGTCCTCCAGGAACGCCATCAGCCGCCACGGCAGGCGTCCGGTCAGCGCGAGCCAGACCCGCGCCACGGTGAAGCGCCCCCAGGCGCTCAGCGCCAGCGCGGAGGTGCCCAGCGGCAGCCACAGCCGGGTGCCCGCGTGCGACAGGCCGCCCCAGTCGCCGGCCCGGGCCACGACCGGCGCGCAGACGGCGGCGACGAGCAGGGCGACGATCCCGCCGCGGGTGAGCGACGCCGTCCGGTCCGTGCGCAGCGAGGAGAGCGGCCCCGCCGCGCGCATCACGTCCGACGGAATGCTCAGGGCCCGGTAGACCCCGCACACGCAGCCGCCCACCACCCCGATCAGCACCCCGCCGGCCAGCAGTGGCGGCAGGCGGCGCGCGAGCGCGTCCGCGACCGTGGTCCGGGTCAGCCAGCCGCGCGCCGCCACCGGGACCGCGGAGCGCAGGTTCACCGCGTACGCCACGGTCACCGGCGCCGGCGTCCCCGGTGCCGCGGCCTGCTGGAGGCGCACCAGGACCTCGCCGTGCCGGGCCCGGAACTCCGTGCGCCGCGAGGTGAACGGGACGCACCGGCGGTCCCGGAGCAGCGGGATGGTGCAGTCCGGTGGTTGCACACCCGCCGGGTAGGCGTCCGGGAGCGCCCGGTCACCGGTGATCAGCAGGGAGCCGCGCACCGTCCGCAGGGTCGTCGCCGTGCGCAGCCCGTCGCGTTCGGCGAACCGCCAGCCGTCGATCCGCCGGCCGGCCAGATCGGCGGACGGACCGGACTTCAGCGCGGTCACCGCGACCGTCGCGCACGCGCCCACCGCGGAGGTGCCGGCACCGATCAGCAGCGCGGCGGCGGTGCCCCGCACGACACCGGAGGCGAACCGCCGGGTGACCTGGCCGACCCGGACCGGGTACACGCCGTCGCGCTCCGCCCGGCGGGTCCCGCTGACCAGCAGGGCCACGCCCGCCCCCGCGCAGGTGGTGCCGGCCGGCGCGGTCCAAGGGCTGTCGGACCAGCCGCACAGCACGGTGCCCACCGCGATCAGCCCGCCCAGCGTCAGCGCCGTGCCGAGCGCCCGGGCCACCGCCCGCCCCGCGGTGCCGCTCCACGGCAGGCCGTGCGGCACCGGCCGCCGCGGCTGCCCGGCGATCCCGAAGAGGAGGGTGAAGAGCAGGGAGAACAGGCAGCCGCCCACCAGGTCGGGCAGCCAGCCGTCGGTCACGGCCCCGAAGCGGAAGCCGAACCGCAGGTCCTGCGTCCAGGCGAAGGCCGCCCACAGCAGCGCGCTCACCGACAGGGTCACCAGGGCCTGGCGGGCGACGAACCGCCGGTCCGGCAGCCCGGGGCCGGACGGCAGCAGCCACGCGGCGCCGAAGGCGAAGCCCAGGACCTGGCCGAACAGGGTGGCGAGCGCCGACACGAGTTGCACGGCGCCCGTCGGCTCGTGCGCCGTGCGGACCAGCTGGGACGGCAGCACGAGCGCGGACATCACGGCCACGGACAGCACGCCGGGGGCGTGCGCGCGCAGCACGCGCGGCAGCATCCGCTCCAGCTCCCACCAGGCCAGCAGTCCCGTGTCGTGCCGGTGCAGGGCCCGTGCCAGCACGGTGAGCCGGCGTACCGCGTCGCAGGCCGCCCGCGATCCCGCGTCCGCGAACGAGGCGGGCACGAAGGCGCCCAGCAGGTGTTCCTCCACGGCGGCCACCGTCGGGAACCGCCTTGTGTCGAGCAGCTCCGAGGGGTCCTTGCTCCGGTCGCCGTAGACCGCGCGGGCGAGCGACACCATCAGGGGGGTGGTGAGCGCCCGGGCGAGGGGCGAGTCGGCCGCGTGCGCCAGCTCGCGCAGCACGGGCGTCCACACGGTCACCCGGGCGCCCTTCGGGGCGGGCAGCGGTCGCGCGGTGCGTTCGAGGTGCGCCCCGGCCTCCGCGAGGTCCAGGGGCCGCAGTACGACCACCTCGGCCGCGGTGAGCACGTCGCCCTCGGCCACCGCCGTCGCCCACGCCTCGACCCGGCTGGTGAGCAGCAGGGGCAGCCCGTCGTCCAGTTCCGCGTTGATGCGCCGTACGGCCTCGCCGTAGACGGGGCGGGCCAGCTCGTCGAAGCCGTCGAGGACCGGGAGCACGAGCCCTGCGTCCAGGAGCGCCTGGGCGCGCGTGCGGCGGCCGTCGGCCGCCGCGGCCAGCGGCTGGTAGTCGGCGGCGAGCCGGGCCACCAGCCAGTCCCGCAGACCGGTCCGCAGGGGGTCCCAGTCGGCCAGCGGGAAGATGACGGGCACCGGACCGCCGGTGCGCCGCGCCGCCAGCCTGCCGAGCAGGAAGCGCAGGGCGAGCACGCTCTTGCCGGAGCCGGGCCCGCCCAGCACCACCAGCCGGCGCCCGGGCAGCGCCGCGAACGGTCCGGCGTCCCCGAGCTCCTCCGGCCAGGCCTCCCGGGCCCCCGGCAGCGCGCCGGTCGGCCAGATGTTCTCCGGGTGGTCCGCCAGCCGGCGGTCCGCCGGGGCCCAGCGCACCTCGATCGGCACCGGGTCCTGGAGACGGCGCAGCCGGGCCTCGGCGGCCCACTGGTCCCGCACCGCCTCGGCGAGCGCGTCGGCGGCCTGTCTGCGGTCCTCCTCGGCCGATCGCGGGGCCGGATCGGCGTCGCCCCGCAGGATGTCGGCCACCAGGGCCGCCACCGACAGGAAGGACCCGATCGCCGAGATCAGGACGCCCGCGACGGCCGAGTTCGCCCACAGGTACCTCAGGACGGCGGCGAGTGCCGCGAGCGCGCCACCGCACATGGCGAATCCCAGGCGCCGCCGTGTCCGCGCCTTGTGCCATCCCCCTCGCATATGACTGCTCCCCGCACCGGCCCTGCACGCCGTAGGTCTATGTCGGAATCAAACGTTCATATCGGGTGCTTGGTCTGGTCCACGGTCACTTGCCGCCCCGGACGGAGGAGCGCGCGGAAGCGTTCGGGGGGCGGGCGGGAGTGTCGCGGGGTGCTGGGCGGTCCGGCGGATTGAGGCGCCCGCCGGCGGGCACGAGCAGCTCACGGAGGCGGACGCGCGGGCAGGTCACCGCGCCGCAGGCAGGCGACCGGGGAGAGCGGGACAGGGCATGGCCGAGGAAGCGACCAGAGCGGCGGAACGACCGGCCCCGGCGGGCCCCGGCACGGCCCCGGCCCCGCCGCTGCGGCCGGGCGCGTACGATCCGGCGGACTACGCCGGCTCGGTGCTGCGCAGCGCCCGGGAGACGGGCGTGTCGGCCGTGCTGCTGATGTCGGTGCTCCACAACGAGGCGTACAAGCCGCACCACCCGCTGCTGGAGCGGCTGTGGCAGTGGTGGAAGCCCGGCGCGTCCTTCGGCGTCGCCAACATGCACCGGGCGACCTACGAGCAGGTGCGCCGGGCACACGGCCTGGAGAGCCGGTGGGAGGACCTGCGCGACGACCCGGCCCTCGCCATCCACGTGGCCGCCCTGCACCTGAAGGACCTGGACCGCGCGCTGCCGCGGCGGCACACGGGCCGCTGCACCCGCGACGAGCTGCTCGCCCTCGGCTACAACGCCGGCGAGCGCAACATGCGGGCGTTCGCCCGGGGCGTCCCGCCCGGCCCCATGGCCCGGTCCTACCTCCGGCGCCTGCGCGCCCACCGGCCCCGGGCGGCCGGGGCACTGGCCGCGGCCGACGCCCGCGGCGCCGTGGACGCGTGAGGACGGCCCGGCCCGCCTGAGGCACTCCGCCCGCGGGGCCGTGCCGCGGGGAGCGTCGTGCGGGCCGTGCGGCGGGGGCGGGTCCCCGGCCTGTCCCCGGGTGCGCGCCGCGCCCGCGTGGCCCACGCGGACCGGGGCCCCCGGTTCGCGGCCCATGTCGGTTGCGGGCAGCGGAACTTGGCCGGGTGGCGCCCGAACGAGCGCGGCAGCCTCCCGTTTCCCGCCCCGGCCGCCCGCACGGGGGAGGTACCCGTCGGTAGGCTCGCGCCCCCGTGCCCTCCGGGCGCGGGGGCGCTGTCCTCTTCGCCGGGTGTGCGAATGTGTTGGGGGCGTATTCCCTGCTTGCGGCCCGGGCGATCGGGTACTTGCCGCAGTGATAGGGGGCGTCATTTGGCCCGGGGATTACTGAAAGTGATGTTTTCGTGACCCATCCCGGCGGTTTCGGTGACGACCGGGCAGGTGTGGGTGAGGGTGCGGAGGCCGCCGCGTCCGAAATCGCCGATGCCGTGGAGAGTCTGACGACTCTTTGGTCGCTGGCGGCGCAGGAAGCGGCGCTGCGGCTGTCGCTGCATCAGTTGCGGGCCCTGCGGACGCTGGAGGCGGAACCGGGCCTCAACCTCACCGCCCTGGCGGAGCGGCTGGAGATCGGACTCCCGACGGCCAGCCGGCTGTGCGACCGGCTGGAGGCGGCCGGTCTGCTGGAGCGTGTGCTGCACCCGCACAAGCGGCGCGAGGTGCGGCTCAGTCTCACCACGCACGCGCGGCACGTCCTCGGCGACGTGGCCCGGCGCAGGGCGCGGGCGCTCGCGGCCGTGCTGGAGGGCATGCGGCCGGCGGACCGTGCCGCACTGGGCCAGGGCCTGCGGGCTTTCCTGGCCGCGCTGGACGAAGGGCTGCCCGGCCTCGGGCCCGGCCTCGGTGCGCGGTGACGAGGCGGGTACTCGTGTGCGCGGGACACCGGACGGCCGCCGGGTCAGCGTCCGTGCCAGTCCAGGCACACCACCAGCGCGTCGTCGTCCGGGACGGACCGGCCGCGGTGGCCGGACAGTTCCCGCAGGATGGCGCGCGGCACCTCGGCGGCGGGCAGCAGCCGGGTCGACTGGATGGCCCGGGACAGCGCGACGTCCCCGTAGGCCTCGCCCTTCGGGTCGGCGACGGCGTACACCCCGTCGCTGACGAAGACCAGCCGGTCGCCGGGCTCCACGTGGAACTCCTGCGGCACGTAGTCGGTCTCCTCGAACATGCCGAGCGGCAGCTGGGCGTCGAAGGAGACCCGCTCCACCGTGCCGCCGCGCAGCCGCAGCATCCGGGGGGAGCCGGCGTCCACCGCCCGCACCCGCCCCGTGGCCAGGTCGAAGTCGAACATCAGCACGGAGAGGTAGGAGCGGCCCCGGTAGTGGGCGTACACCGCCTGGTCGGCGAGGGCCGCCTGGTCCGCGAGGGAGAGACCCGCCCGGCGGGCGTTGCGCAGGGCGTTGATGGCCAGACTGGTCAGCAGGGCGGCTTCTATGCCCTCGCCCATGCCGTTGGTGACGTACAGCATGAGGCGGTCCGCGGTCGCGGACCAGTCGAAGTTGTCGCCGAAGATCGCGTAGGCCGGTTCGAGCTGTGCGCCCAGTGCGTACTCCGGGCGGCTGCACGCGCGGCCCGGCAGGAGCTGCCACTGCATCTCGGCGGCCAGCGTGAGCCGGTCCTTGCGGCGCGCCTGCACGTACAGGTCGGTGTCCCGCTCGGCGACGACCACCTCGTGCCCGAGCACCTCGGCGATCTCGGAGAGCTCCGCCAGCCCGTCCCCGGCGGCCTCGTCGTCCGGCAGGCTCACCGTCAGCACGCCCAGGCGGTCGCCGCGGACCGTGACGGGCAGGTGCACGCGGACCAGGCCGTCCCGCTCCGCCTCGGCGAACGGCTCCTGCGCGCCGAAGGCACGGCCGGCCGGGGTGCCGTTCACCGGCACCGGTTCGGGCGAGTGCGGCAGCGCGGAGACCGGCTGGAGCACCGTCAGGCCGTAGTCGGCCATGAACAGCTCGGCGGACCGGGCCGCGTAGTGCTCGGCGAGCACCCGGCGCACGACGTCGAGCAACTCGTGCGGTGCCGCCGTCCGCAAGGCGCGTTCGGCGGTCACGAATCTGTTCACGATGGGAAAAACACCAATCCTTCGTCGGATCCCGGTCGCACGGCAGCGCTGGTGCGTCGACGCCGCCCGTGCGAGCCATCTGTCGTCGGCTCGCGTCCCTAGTAGGCTGGCAACCGTCCCAGAGCCTGCGAGAGTGTGACTGTGACTGCCTTCCGACATCTGCCACAGCCCGACGAGGTCGCCCGTGTGACCTCCACGGCCGGTGAGCTACTGGAAGTGCTCTGGGGCCGCGCCTCCACGGCGCCCGCCTCGGCGTCCCAGTTGCGCGTGCTGCTCATACTCGAACACCACGAGGGGATCAACCTGCGGACCCTCGCGGACTCCCTCGCCTCCACCCCGCCGTCCACCAGCCGGCTGTGTGACCGGTTGCAAGCCGCGGGCTTCATCGACCGCGTGCTCAGCTCCACCGACCGGCGTGAGGTGCGGCTGTACCTGAGCGGCCACGGGCGCGCGTTCCTCGACGATCTGCGGGCCCGCCGGGAGAGGGAGCTGCAGGCGGTGCTGGAACTGATGCCGGCCGCCAAGCGCGCCGCGCTGCTGGAGGGCCTGGAGGCGTTCTGCGACGCCGCGGCCACCCAGATACACGACGAGGGCGAAGGCTCCGGCAGCCGTACGGCCTGACGCGCGGAGCGCGGTGCCCGGTCCGTGCGCACCCCGGGGCGCGAGCGGCCGGTACACGCAGCGGCCTGCGTCCACCGGAACATCACAGATCCTTCCCATGTCCGTCCGACACGGTTACTTTGTTGTCTCACGACCATAGTTGTCAAACGGCAACTGCTTGCCGGTCTTTCACTCCTGACCTTCGAATACATCGCCACTCCGAGAGTGCGGATACCCCGGGAGCGCCGATATCCGCCCGGACGGCGAGCGCCGATTTGTGGCCGCCCTGTGAGGGCCGGCGCCCCACCGGGCCCGTTCGCCGGGTACGAGCAGGCGTGATCCCGCCTCGCCGCCCCGCGTCCACCGACGGACGGGAAGCCCCCGCGGGCGTGTTGCCAGGACGAGCCCGTGCTCCGGCGAGCGCCTCCGGCCGACGGCCCGGCGTGATCGGTTCCACAACGATCCACCGGTCACGCGACCGCCCACCTGGGCCATGACGGTCGGGTCCGGCTCCCGCTGTCCGGTAGGCGGGCCCGCGCGGCACGGCCGGGGGCGCCCGGAAACCCGGGCGCCTCCGCGCATGCTCCGCCCCCCGACGGGTAAGCGTGGCCACATGAACGGGGGCACGCGAATGGAGCCGGTGACGTCAGGGTCTGGCGGTGAGGGTGTGACCGGCCCGGAGCCGATCCACGAGATCGTTCCACTCGACGGACTGGGCCCGTGCATCGCCGAGGCCAGACACCGCGCGGCGGACTTCCTCGCCCGGGTGCAGCGGGAGTACGGACTGCCGGTCTCCGCACGGGCGATGGACGTGACCCGACTGGTCGTCAGCGAACTGGTCACCAACGCCCGCAAGTACGCGCCGGGTCCGATGCTGATGGACCTGCGGGTCACGGGCGGGCTGGTCGAGGTCGCGCTGTGGGACAGCGATCCGGTGCTGCCGGTGGCGCGCGCCGCCGACCCGGGCCGGATCGGGCAGCACGGCCTGGAGATCGTGATGGCGGTCGTCCAGGGCTTCGAGGTGCGCAGGGAACCGGTGGGCAAGCGCGTCACCGCCCGCATCGCCCTGGCGGACGGCCCGGACGGGACCGCCGCCGGCCATTACCTCAGCTCCTGACCTTCTCCGACGGCTCCGCCGACCGCGGCCGGTCTCCCGACTGGAGACCGGCCGCGACGCATGACCGGGGCGGGCTCGCGAGCGGGGAACGGCCGCGGGCCCGCCCCGACGCCGCCCCGCCGCCGACCCGCCTCATCCCCACCCCGCCCGGTCCGACCGGGCGTCAGGGCCCGCCGGGACGATGTGAGGCCCCAACGTCCGTACGCGGAAAGCTCCCTGAATCCCCCGCACATCCGCTCGGACGTGAAACAGCCCCCTCGGCCACGGCCGAGGGGGCTGGAGTCACCCGGGGTGTCAGGCGCGCCGTCGGGCCCACATCGGGGTGACGAGGGCGATCAGGACCGCAGCCACGCCGATCTGGAGAATGTGGCGGATCCAGTCGATGCCTCCCGTGTCCCGCACACCGAGACCGCTGGCGAGAGCGTTGCCTGCGACGCCGCCGATGATGCCCAGGATGACCGTCAGCCACAGCGGGATGGGCTGACGTCCGGGGATGACGAGCTTGGCCAGCAGGCCGATGACGAGTCCCGCGATGATGGCCCAGAGGAACGACACGGCCTCTCCTTCCTTTTCACGAACATGCGTGCACTTCGCGAATGCCCTGACTCGGCCGGCGTAAGCCTCAGGAGTCGTTTCCGCGCATGGCCCGGGTCCGGGAGTCGGTGATCGTGAAGTGTTCCAGGGTGCCGGTCAGCGAGAAGAGCCGTTCGACCGTGGGGTGCAGGGGGCCCAGCAGGATCAGTTCGCGGCCGGCGGACCGGTGGCGGCGCCAGGACTCGAGGAGGGCGTTGAGCAGCCCGCTGTCGGCGAACGTCACCTGCGAGAGGTCCACCACGGTCACTGGGAGCGCCGTCTCGTCCGCCTCGGCCCAGGCGGCCTGGAGCAGGTCGTTCTCCTCGTAGTCCACCTCGCCGCGCACGGTGATCTCGAAGACTCGGTCATGGCAGGTCACCTTGACGGTCGCCCTGCTTTCCCACTGCATTCCGTCGTCCTCGTGTCCTCGGTCCATGGCAGGCGGCACCGTGCCGCCCCGCCCCGCGGTTCTCCTACCCCGTCCGGAGCTTAAGTTGCCTCCAGACAAGTATTCCTGACGCCCGGCCACCTCCGCGCACCGCCGCCTCCGCGTCGGGCCGGACCGCTCGCGGGTCAGCTCGCGTTCGCGCCGGTGGCGTCCTCGTCCAGGCCCGGCGGGGCGGTGAGGTGGTCGAGGGTGCCCGTCTGGCGCAGCAGGCGGTCCAGCGGGGCGGGGCGGTTGTCCAGGTGCAGCGCGGTGCCCGCGGCCCAGGTGCGCCGGTGGACCATGAGCAGCGCCGAGAGGCCCACGGAGTCGATCCAGGACAACTCCCCGAAGTCCAGGCGGACCCCCCGGAGTCCGGGGTGCCGGGCCAGGTGCTCGGTGACCGTCTCGACCAGGTGGTCGCTGGTGTCGAGGTCGAGGTCGCCGGCGACGTCGACCGTCAGCTCGCGGGCTCCATGGGTGACGGTGAGGCGCAGGGCGGCTGGTGGCAGGGCGGTCATGCTTCCGTGCAGGGGCCGGGGACGGGACGGAGGGGAGGGCGGTCCGCCAGGGCGGCGGTGCCGTCGCCGATCAGACCGAGGGCGCGCGGAAAGTCGCGCAGGTTCTCGCCGAGCACGGCGAGGGCGGTGACCAGGGAGCGTGCGGGGACGCGCCGGGACTCGAGGACGTCGGCGGTCCAGCGCAGGAACGTGGTGAAGAGCGCCGGGTCGTCGACGTACAGGGCGGTGGCCAGGAAGTCGACGATGTGCGCCAGGTCCTCCGCGGTCCGCTCGCGCTGCGCGTCGCTGTAGGCGCGCATCGCGGAGAATCGATCCTCCAGGGTGGTCAGCGTCTGCCGGACGAGGCGGGAGCGGGACTGGGCGACGTACGTGTACTCCTGGTCCGTCAGGTGCGGCAGGTCGTCCAGGACCTGCCGGGCCGCCGCCGGATGGGGCCGGCCCGGCGGGGCCAGCTCCTTCTCCAGGAGGACCGCCGCGGCGCGCGCGTCGGGTGCCCAGCCGTCGGCGCCCAGCGCGCGGGCGTAGCGGCCGTCCGGCCCGAAGGCCCGCCCGCCCGCCATGACCGGGACCCCGATGGCCTGGCAGGCGGTGATGGCCGCGTGCGCGGTGGGCAGGTGCGTGGGGAGCGAGCCGGACAGCAGCACCGCCTCGGAACTGGTCCCGTGCAGATGGGAGACGAGGTGCGGAGTGGGGGTCTGGGCGCCGAGGAAGTCGACCTGCCAGCCGCGCAGCCGCAGCACCTCGGTGACCAGGCGGGCCGGCAGGGCGTGCCACTCCCCGTCGACGCAGCTCACCGTGATGCGGCCCCGGGGCGTGCGGTCCTCGCCGGCCCGGGACCGGTCGAGGGCGAGAGCCGTGATCACGCGGTCGTTGATGGCGGTCGCGGCGTGCTCCTGGGCCACGGTCAGGCGGTCCGCCGCCCACTCCGTGCCGACCCTGCGCTGCACCGCGGCGACCACGTCGAGGAGCAGCGTCTCCTCGTCCGTCCCGTCGGCCCGGGCACGGCGCACGACGTCGACGGCCGTGTACTCGTCACCGTCGGCCACCGCCCGCCACAAGTCGTCCACCAGGGCGTCGGTACCGATCGCCGGGGGAGCACTCACCCATTCCTCCTGTACATCGTGCCGTCGGTGCGTCCCTGTCCCCCCGGCACCGTCGGATCCGCGGCGCGCGGCGCGCTGATGGCGACGGTGGCGACGTCGTCGTGGCTGCCCGAGCCCACCCACTGGGCCGTCAGCATCTGGATCCGCTCGACGACGGCCTCGGCGGGCATGCCCGCGCACTCGGCCAGGACCCGCTTGAGCCGGTGGTCGCCGAAGAGCTCGTCGCCCAGCGGGCCCCCGCGGGCCTCGGTGACGCCGTCGGTGTAGAGCAGGCAGGTCTCGCCGGGCCGCAGCGTCACGGCCGCGGTGGCGGAGGTCACGTTGGGCAGGGCCCCTATGAGGGAGCCGCGCGTGTCGGTCTCCTCGACGGTACCGTCACCGCGGACGATCAGCGGCGCGAGGTGCCCCGCGCTGGTCAGCCGCAGCTCCACCGTGCTGCCCAGGCGGCGGACGGAGGCCAGGACGAGGGTGGCGAACCGGGTGTGGTGGGAGGACAGCAGCGCGCTGTTGAGCAGGGTCAGGATGCGTTCGTGGTCCGTGGCCAGGGGCAGCAGCGCGTGCAGGGTGTTGCGGATCTTGCCGGTCAGCACGGCGGCGTCCAGGCCCTTGCCTGCCACGTCGCCGAGGACCACGAGTGTCTCCTCGGCGGGGCCGGTGCCGGGGTGGACGTCGTAGAAGTCCCCGCCGATGCGCTCGTTGTCCCGGGCCGGGCGGTAGGCGCCCGCGTACTCCACCCCGTGCACGCTCTCCAGCCGCGGCGGCAGCAGTTCCCGCATCAGCGTGGCGGTGATGGACGCCTGCTCGGTGTACAGCCGGGCGGCCGACAGGGCGGCCCCGGCGCGGGCGGCGAAGAGCCGCGCGAAGAGTTCCTCGTCCCCGCTGAACGCCTGCTCGCGGCTGGAGCGCAGGAGGATCAGCGCGCCGGCGGGCACGCCGTGTCCAGGGAGCGGGGCGACGATCACGGAGCCGACCGGCTCGGTGAAGTCCGGCGGGCGCACCCAGGGGGGCAGTTCGGCGGGGTCGATCCAGCGCGCCGGTACGGGCGGGAACCCCTGGAGGGCCTCGGCGAGCCCGGGAATGGCGTGCACGTCCACCGGTGCGGTCACCCGGGTCACCGGCCCGCCCCGGTAGGCGTACGTGAGCTGGTGGCGGCGGCCTTGCGGCGGGGCGACGAGCAGGGCGGCCTCGGCGAGGTGGTCGGTGGCCATGCGCGCGGTGGCCTCCGTGCACCGGGTGATGTTGAGCGTCGACAGGAGCTGGCTGGAGACGTCGGCCAGCAGGGCGGACCGCTGCCGGGCCCCGGCCAGGGCCGCCTCCGCCAGCCGGCGGTCGGTGTCGTCGACGAGCCACCACACCACGTCCCCCCCGTCCGCGGGGGTGGGGTGGGCTTCGAAGAAGCGGTCGTCGACGGCGCCCGCGGCCTCGCCCGTGCCGTCGGGCACGCCGTCGGCGAACCTTCCGTGGGCCTCGGCCAGCCAGGACGGCACGGTGTCACCCATCCGGTCGCCCCGGACGGCGTCCGGCCAGAGCAGCCGTGCGGCGGCGTTGAGGTCGACGACAGCGCCGTCCCGGTCCGCGACGATCACCGGGTACGGTGCATGGGCCCAGGCGGCGCCGACGCTGAGCGCGGCACTGTGAGGGCCGACGGGCGAGCCGCTGGAACCGAACACACGCGGGGACGCGTCTGGGACGCGCCCCACCACCTTTCTGCGACGGACAACAGATGTCTTCCGGCAACAGTCCCGCATCGAGCCGTACGACGCAAGCCGCTTCCCGTCGTTGCCGGAGAACCCGGCGGTCACGGCCGTGAAGAAGACGCGGAACCCGGGAATGTCCCGGGGGCGGTCGCCGTTGTAGCCCACGTGACTGACATGCACCGCTCAATCTGGTGGTGTCGGTCCGGAAAAGGAGGGCCCCATGGCACGCAGCACCGCGCGTCCCGTCGTCCGGCTCACGTCGACGGCCGGGACCGGCGTCACCTATGTGACGCGCAAGAACCGGCTCAACGACCCCGACCGGCTCGTCCTGCGCAAGTACGACCCGGTCGCCGGCCGGCACGTCCCCTTCCGCGAGGCGCGCTGACCGCGACCACGCCCTGCCGGCCACGGCCGGCGGGGCCCCGCACGGGACCACCGACAGGAAATGACAACCCCATGAGGCCCGGTATCCATCCCACGTCCCGCCCGGTCGTCTTCCGCGACCGCGCCGCGGGCGTGTCGTTTCTCACCCGTTCCACCGCCGTCTCCGGGCGCACGGTCGAGTGGGAGGACGGCGCCGCCTACCCGGTGATCGACGTCGAGGTCTCCTCGGCCAGTCACCCGTTCCACACCGGCACCTCCCGCGTGCTGGACACCGAGGGCCGCGTCGAGCGCTTCGAGCGGCGCTACGGCCGTACCGCGCCCGCCCGCGCCTGACGCGGCCGGCACGAGAGAGGAGACCGTGATGAAGGTCCGCAACTCCCTGCGCGCGCTGAAGTCCCGCCCCGGTGCGCAGGTGGTGCGCCGACGGGGCGTGACCTACGTGCTGAACCGCCGGGACCCCCGCTTCAAGGCCCGCCAGGGCTGACCGGCGGAGCCGACCCCGGGAGCCGCCGGGCGACCGGCCCGTCACTCCGGCGGGCCGGTCGCCCGGCGCCCCGACCGCGGTGCTCCGCATGTCGCCCGTGCCGAGCCGGGTGTCCGCGCGGACGCGGACCCGGTCGGCCGTACCCGGCCGCTCGGGCGCCCGCCGCGTGCCGAACACACGGCGCCCGACAGCGCATACACCCCGGCAGTCCGAGGCGGCCCGGTCGCGCGGGGCCGGCCCGCCCGCGGTCTCGCGCGCCAGGCAGGTACGTCGGACGGGCCGGCACCAACCCGCCCGGATCGGCGAGCACGAGGGCGAGGGCGCGGGCCTCGGCGACCCGGGCCGACGCGCGCACCCGCACCACCGGCACCGCCCGGCACGGTCCACCGGCCGCCGCCCCGCCCACCCCGAAGACCGCTCCCACGAACCGTCCTCGGAGCCCGGCGCGGCCGGTCCGGCGCGGCGCCGCGGAGGGCTTTGACAGTGGTCCGCCACCCGCAGAAGACTGCGGCGCGACCATGGCGGACGGAACCAGGGGGCTCGTGTGAGGGCACGGCGGAGCGTGGTGGGCGCGGTGGCGGCGGGGGTGCTGCTCGCGGGGTGCGGTTCGGGGGACGGCGGGGATGGGCGGTCGGGACCGTCGAAGGGCACGGACGCCGGCGGCGCCGCCCGTTCCCCCGTCACGCGGTTCACGACCCCCGACGGCTTCCGCGTCGAGGTGACCGGACAGGGCGCGCACCGGACCACCACGGGCCCCGACGGCGAGGCGGCGCCGCCCGGCACAACGTTCCTGTACGTGCAGGTGAGCGTCGCCAACCGGCACCGGGACCGGGGAGTCTCCCTGGGCGGGACGCTCCCCGGACTGCTCGTCGAAGTGCCCGACGGCGCCGTCCCGCGGGGGGAGGACGGCCGCCCCGCCTACCTGTGCGACCCGGTCGACGACGGGGTGTGCGGCCGGTCCGCCGTCTGGGAGCACGTGACCGGCGGGGGTGAGCCGGAGAAGCTGTACGGCTACGACCAGGAGACGCTCACCGTCCCGCCGGGCGGGACGTGGACCCTCCGCGGCTACTTCGGGGAACCCTCGCGACTGCGCGACTCCGCCCCGCTCGACAGCGTGCGGCTGGTCCACACCAAGGACGGCATGCTGGCCCACGAGGGGGACCCGCGCACGGAGTTCCCGCTCCGGTGAACCGACCGCGGCCCGTCAGCCAGGGAACCGCCCCGTGGAACGCAGGCGCCAGCGCCGCTCCGCGTACGCGAGGTCGTCGCGCCACAGGCGGCCCGCGGCGCTCCGCATCAGCGGCCGCAGCAGGGGGGCCGCCCGGCGGGCGACGGCGAAGCCGCGCCGTCCGGAGGCGGCCATCACGGCCTCGATCACCGCGGTCCGCGGCCGGCCGAGGTCGTCCGCGCCCAGCGGCGTGGCGTGGGTCTCCACGACGGAACCCGCTCCCTCCCCCTCGGTGATGTGCATGACGACCGTGCGCGGTTCCGGGGCGGTGAACACGGCGCGGACCGGTACGACCAGCCGCCCCGCCACCTTGAACGAGACGTCCACGGTGAACGCGTCGCCGTCGCCCCCGGTGCCGTCGGGCGCCCCGACCACCGTGAGGTCGACGAACGAGTACGGGTGGAACCACGCGCCGTGCCACGGGTCGAGGCGGTTGGCCACGATGTCCTCGACCTCGCACACGCCCGTGCCGACGTGCACCGCCGTCACCGCCCCCGCCCGCTCCGGCCGCCGCGGGACGACCGGCGCGTCCAGCGGCTCCTCACCGCCCGCCTCGTCCAGCCGCACCCACAGCAGGACGCCGTCGTCGTGCACCCGCACCGGGTCCCAGCCCGCGCACGGCGCGCCGTCCAGGGCGAGGCCGTGCCAGTGGCACACCAGGCTGCCGCGGCGGACCGGACTGTCCCGGAGCGGCGCCCCGAGGTGCGGGCAGACACCGGGACCGCCCACCGGCCGGCCGTCGGGACCGCGCCACACGACGACCTCCCGCCCCGCCACGGTCCGGGCGAGCGGGCGGTCCTCGCGCAGGGCGGACGACGCGCCGACCACGAACCAGTTGCCGGACGGGCGGGCCTGGGCCCGCTTCAGCGCCCCGGCGATCACCCCCGGCTTGGCGTCGCGCCAGGTGGGACGCTGGCGCTCCCAGGGCACCGGACGCCGCCGCAGCGACAGCGGCAGCCGGGCGCGCCGCTCGGGCGGGACGGGGTTCACACGGCCTCCTTCGCCTCGGACACGTGGCCGGGCAGGTACGCCGGACCAGGCGGCGCGACCGGCACCGCGGGCCGGGGGCGGGAGCGCCCGGCGCGCAGCCGCGCGGCGGCCACCCGCACCACACCGTCGGCGGCCACCGCCGCCCGCCGCCGCCGCGGGACCACCGCGCGGCGGTGCAGCACCGCGTAGCCGTCCCGGGCGACCGCGTCCAGGATGCCGCCGTACAGGACGAACGCGGTGCGGATGCAGGGGCGCGACACCGGGTCCAGCATGCCGAGGCCCGGCGCCGCCGTCCGGTAGACGCCCCGGGTCAGTGCCTCGAACTCGCGCAGCGCGGCGGTGATGCGCGGCTCGGGCCGGCCGGTGTCCCGGCTCCACCGCAGCAGCTCCCGGTCCACCCCGTGGCCTGCCAGCAGGTCGGCGGGCAGGTAGACCCGCCCTCGGTCCAGGTCCTCGCCCACGTCCCGCAGGAAGTTGCTCAACTGGAAGGCGACGCCCAGCGCCGCCGCGTACGGCGCGGCCTCCGCCCGCGGCACGACCGTGCCCAGCACGGGCAGCATCTGCAGGCCGATCACCGCGGCCGAGCCGTGCATGTAGCCCCGCAGGTCGGCGTAGGTGGCGTAGTCGGTCACCGTCAGGTCCGCGCTCATGGCGGCCATGAAGTCACGGAACAGCGCGTGGTCGATGCCGTAGCGGCGCGCGGTGTCGGCGAGCGCCAGGACCACCGGCTCCCGGCTGTGCCCGTCCCGCAGCCCCTGCTCCAGGCGGTGCTGGAGCTGGGCCAGCACCGCGGCCCGCCGCCGGGTGTCCGTATCGGGGGCGGGGGAGTCGACGATGTCGTCGGCCCAGCGGGCGAAGCCGTACAGGGCGTGCACGGCGGGCCGGTGCTCGACCGGCAGCAGCCGGGTGGCGAGGAAGTACGTCCTGCCGTGCCGCGCGTTGAGGGCCCGGCAGTGCCGGTACGCCGCCCGCAGCTCCGGTGCGCCGATCCCGGCCGCGTCCAGTTCACGGTCGGTCATGCGGTGCTCTCCTTCACGGGGGCGGGGGCGGCGGGCGAGCGGGCGGGCCCCGGCGGGCCGGTGACCCGGGCGGCGGCGAGTTTTCCGGACAGCAGCACGGTCGGCACGCCCACGCCCGGTGTGGTGCCGCAGCCCGCGAGGACGGCGTTCTCGGTGCCCCGCACCAGGTTGCGCGGCCGGAACGGGCCGGTCTGGGCGAAGGTGTGGGCGGCCGAGAACGGCGTCCCCGCGGCGTGCCCCTGGGCCTGCCAGTCGGCCGGCGTGACCAGGCACTCCTCCTCGATGGCCGCCTCGATGCCGTCGAGGCCGCGCCGCTCCAGCTCCCGCAGCAGCGTCCGCCGGTAGCGGGGGCCGAGGTCGTGCCAGGCGGTGGCGTCGGGACCGATCTCGGTGTTGGGGCACGGCGCCAGGATGTAGTGCAGGTGGCGGCCCGGCGGCGCCAGAGCGGGATCGGTCGCGGTGGGCCGGGTGATGAGCAGCGAGGGGTCGCTCATCAGCCGCCCGGTACGGGTCAGTTCGGCGAACGTGCGGTGCCAGGCCGCACCGAAGCTGAGGGTGTGGTGCGCCAGCTCCGGCCAGGTGCGGTCCGTGCCCAGGTGCAGCACCACGGCGGACGGCGCGTGCCGCAGGCGCAGCGGACGCCGGGGGCCGCGGCCGAGGAGCCGGTAGGCGACGGGCAGGTCCGGGGTGAGGACGACCGCGTCGCAGGGGATGCGGTCCTGGTCCGTGACGACGGCGGTGACGCGGTCGCCCGAGCGTTCCAGCCGGACCACCTCCTGCCCGTACCGCAGGTCGGCGCCCGCGTCGGCGGCGGCGTCCGCCATGGCCCGCGGCAGGGCGTGCATGCCGCCGCGGGGGAAGTACACGCCGGCGACGGTGTCCATGTAGGCGATGACGGCGTACGCGGCCAGGGCCCGGGCGGGCGGCACGCCCGCGTACAGCGACTGGAAGGTGAAGACCCGGCGCAGCCGGTCGTCCCGGAGGAAGCGGCTGATCCGCGCGTCCAGCCGCCCGAAGCCGCCGAGCGCGGCCAGCCGGGCCAGGTCGGGGTGGAGCAGGTTCAGCGGGGAGTCGAAGTTGGCGTCGATGAAGCGGCGCATCTGGGCGCGGTGCAGCTCCGTCAGCCAGTCGCGCAGCCGCAGGTACCCGGCGGCCTCGCCGGGCCCGGCGAAGCGCTCCACCTCGGCCGCCATCTCCTCGGCGCCGGTGTGCACGTCGAGCGTGCTGCCGTCCGCGAACCGCGCCCGGTAGGCGGGCAGCAGTGGGATCAGCTCGACCCGCCGGCGCAGGCTGTCGCCGACCGCGGCGAACGCCTCGTCGGCCAGGTCGGGCATGGTCAGCACGGTCGGTCCGGTGTCGATCCGGTAGCCCCCCGCGTCGAGCCGCCCGGCCCGGCCGCCGGGCAGCGCGTCCCGCTCGACGACGGTGACACGCCGTCCGGCGCCCAGCAGGTGGAGGGCGGCCGACAGTCCGGCGAGGCCGGCTCCCACGACCACGACGTGGTCGGTGCGGCCGGGCAGTGCGCGCCTCATCGGCCGCCCTCCCGCACACCCGTGGACGCCAGCGGTGCGGACCCGGCCGGGTCCGGGCCGGAGCGGGGGCCGCCGGGATCGGGTGCCGCGCCGTCGGCGGCGGAGGCGAGCAGCGCGCGCAGCCGGTCCGCGGCCGGGTTCGGGGGCAGGACATCGTCGAGGTGGCGCAGCCCCCGTTCCACCAGCCGTTCGATCCGGTTCTCGACCGCCGCCCGGGCGCCCGTGCGGACCAGCACCTCCCTGACCCGGTCCAGGCCGGCCTCGGAGAGCCGGGCGTCGCCCAGTGAACGCCGCAGCACCGCCAGGGCGAGCCGGTCGCCCCGGGCCTCGGCGCGGACGTGCGCGAGCGCGACCAGGCAGGTCGGCTTGCCCTCGCGGATGTCACCGCCGCCGGGCTTGCCGGTCCGCCGCGGGGACGCGAAGACGTCGTCGAGGTCGTCCCGGAGCTGGAAGGCCGTGCCGACGGCGAGCCCGGCCGACGACAGCGCACGCGCCGTGGTGTCGTCGGCACCCGCCAGGGCGGCGCCCAGCGCCAGCGGCCGCTCGACCGAGTACCGGCCGCTCTTCAGGCAGGCCGCGCGCAGCGCCCGGGGCACGGAGTACGCCCCGGTGAGCTGCCCCTGCACGTCCAGGTACTGACCGGCCACCATCTCCGTGCGCAGGTCGCTCCAGAGCCGGCGCACCACGGTCCCGGCCGGGTCGCCGAGGGGCGTCTCGGCGACCAGGTCGTCCGACCAGGCGAGCGCCAGGTCGCCGGCCAGGAGACCGGCCCCCTCCGCGAAGCGGCCGACCCGGTCCGGGGAGGCCGCGCCGGCGTAGTGGGCGCGCAGCTCGGTGTGCAGGGCGGGCCGGCCGCGGCGCACCTCCGAGCCGTCCATCACGTCGTCGTGCACGAGCGCGCACGTCTGGAGCAGCTCCAGCGCGGCGCCGACGCGCAGGGCGGCCGTCACCTGGGCCTCCTCCGCACCGCCGCCGCAGGCGCGCAGCGCCCACCACAGCAGCCGCGGGCGGGTTCGTTTGCCGCCGGCCCGGGTGAACCGCGCGACCCGCCCGGCCAGTTCCTCGGCGAACCGGGCGTCCATGGCGTGGGCGCGCGCCACGCGGTCGGCCAGGACGAGGTCGAGGACCCGGCCGACGGCGCCGGGCACGTCCGCGTCCACCGCGCCGGCGTCCCGCAGGGCCGCCGGGACCCCGCCGGGTTCCTCGCCGGTTCCCCCGTCCGGGCGCACACGGACGGGGGAACCCGACGGCGGCACCGGGCGCGGGCCGGGTGGCGGTACGGCCGCCTGGTGTTCTCTCGCCTGCGTGGGGCGCATCCGGTTCCTCTCGTCGTGAGCACACAGTTGTTCGTCACCACTGCTTCGGCCGGAGCGCGGGGCACGGATGCGGCGCGGACCGAGTCTGTGAACTGTCTTCCACGTCCCGCGCCCGACATGGCGGACGCGGACCGCATCCGAGTGACCCGCATCCGTTCGGGCACACGGGCGGGAATACGCGCACGGTGCGCGGTGCGCACCGCGCACAGCCGTTGTGCGCCCGGACGCACCGCACGGAAGGAGCCGTCGTGTTCGAGGCGGAGGTGGCCGTCGTGGGCGGGGGAGCCGCCGGGCTCTCCCTGGCCCACCGTCTGGCCGGGCCCGCGCGGGGAGCGCGGACGCCGTCCGTCGTGCTCGTGGACGCGCCGCCGGGCCCGCTGCGCCCGCCGCCCCGCACCTGGTGCTTCTGGGAGCCGGGACGCGGACGCTTCGACGCCGCGCTGACGGCGTCCTGGCAGCGCCTGCGGGTGCGGCCGCCCCGGGGCGGCCCGATCGAGGGCGGCACCGGGCCGCTGCGGTACAAGATGATCCGCTCCGACGACTTCGAGGAACTGGTCCGGCGGGACCTGGCGCGCAGCCCGCACGTGCGGTGCGTGGAGGCCGCCGTCGAGACCGTGGAGGACGTCGAGGGCGGTGCCCGCCTGCGGCTGCGCACCCCCGGCGGCGCCGCGGGCGTGCTCGGCGCCCGCTGGGTCCTCGACTCCCGGCCGCTCGGCAGCCTGCCCGCGGCCCGCACCACGCTCCTGCAGCACTTCCACGGCTGGTTCGTCCGCACCGCGCGGCCGGCCTTCGACCCCGGCACCGTCGACCTCATGGACTTCCGCACGCCCCAGCCCGCCGACGGGCTGTCCTTCGGGTACGTCCTGCCCACCGGGCCGTGCGAGGCGCTCGTCGAGTACACCGAGTTCTCGCCCCGCCCGCTCACCGACAGCGGCTACCGGGCGGCCGTGCGGCACTACGCCGACGACATTCTCGGCCTCGGCGAGCTGGACGTCCTCGCCACCGAGACCGGCGTCATCCCGATGACGGACGCCCCGATACCGCGGCAGGCCGGGGCGTCGGTGTTCCGGATCGGCGCCGCCGGCGGCGCCACCCGCCCCGCCACCGGCTACACCTTCGCCGGCCTGCAGCGCCAGACCCGGGCCGTCGCCGCCGCCCTGCGCCGCGGCGACCGGCCGCTGCCGCCCCCCGCCCACTCCGCCCGCTCCCGCGCCATGGACGCCGTACTGCTGCGCGCCCTCGCCAGCGGCCGGGTGGACGGTCCCGAGCTGTTCTGCCGGCTGTTCGAACGGGTCCCCCTGCCCCGGCTCCTCGCCTTCCTCGACGGAGGCACCCGGCTGCACGAGGACCTGTCCGTCGGCCTGCGCACCCCGATCGGGCCGATGCTCCGCTCGGCGCTCGAACTGCCGGGCCTGCCCCGCCGCCCCTTCGACTGGCCCCGCCCGCCCCTGGAGAAGAGCCCATGACCCTGCTGCGCGACGACGACCTCACCGCCGCGTTCGACCACGCCGCCCGCGGCTACGACACGTTCGTGGCCGCCAACCCCGGATACCACGCCCAGCTCCGGCGCTCCGTGCGCCGGCTCGGCCTGCCCGGACACGGGGCCGGGCTGCGCGTGCTGGACCTCGGCTGCGGCACCGGCGCCTCGACGGCCGCGCTCCGCTCCCTGCTGCCGGCCGCCCGGATCACGGCCGTGGACGCCTCCGCGGGCATGCTGCGGCGGGCCGCCGCCAAGCCCTGGGCGGACGGGGTGACGTTCGTGCGGGCCCCGGCGGAACGCCTGGCCGACGCCGGGGTGAGCGGGCCGTTCGACGCGGTCTTCGCCGCCTACCTGCTGCGCAACGTGGCCGATCCGGACGCCGTGCTGGCCGGCGTGCACGACCTGCTCGCGGACGGCGGCCGGCTCGCGGTGCACGAGTACACCCTCAGCGGCCGGCGCACCGACCGGCTGGTGTGGAACGCGGTGTGCCGCGGTCTCGTACAGCCGGCGGCGGCCGTCCTCGGGGACGCCGGGCTCTACCGCCACCTGCGGCGCAGCGTCGTGGAGTTCGACACCGCCGGCCGGTTCGCCGACCGCCTCCGGGCAGCCGGCTTCGCGGACGTGCGCACCCTGCCGATGCCGGGCTGGCACACCGGCATCACGCACACCTTCGTCGCCCGCCGCGCGCAGGACGCCCGGTGACCGGGGCCGGACGGCCGGACGGGACCCGGCACGGACGGGACCGGCGGGCCCGGCGGCTGCCCGCCCCGCCCGGGCGGCGGCGCGTCGACGGCGACCGCCCCACCACCGCCGTCGTCGGCGGCGGGATCGCCGGTCTCGCCGCCGCCACCGCGCTCGCCGAACGCGGGGTGGCCGTGACGCTGTACGAGAGCCGGCCCTACCTCGGCGGGCGCGTCGGAGGCTGGCCCACCACCCTGCGGGACGGCACCCCGGTCACCATGAGCCGCGGCTTCCACGCCTTCTTCCGCCAGTACTACAACCTGCGCGGACTGCTCCGCCGGACCGACCCCGGTCTGCGGCGGCTGACCGCCCTGCCCGACTATCCGCTCCAGCACGCGGACGGGCTGCGCGACGGCTTCCGCCACGTGCCGCGCACCCCGCCGTGGAGCGCCCTCGGCTTCGCCGCCCTCAGCCCGTCGTTCACCGTGCGGGACCTGCGCGCCATGCGCCCGGCCGCCGCTCTGCCGCTGCTCGACGTGCGCGTGCCCGACGTCTACGACCGGCTCGACCGCACCAGCGCCCAGGACTTCCTGGACGCCGTCCGCTTCCCCGAGAAGGCCCGGCACCTCGCCTTCGAGGTGTTCTCGCGGAGCTTCTTCGCCGACCCCCGGCAGCTCTCCGCCGCCGAGATGGCCCTCATGTTCCACATCTACTTCCTGGGCTCCGCCGAGGGCCTGCTGTTCGACGTGCCCGACGCGCCCTTCCCCACCGCCCTGTGGGACCCGCTCGCCGGCTATCTGGCGCGGCACGGCGCCGAGGTGCGCACCGCCACGGCCGTCGAACACGTCACCCCGGCCGGCGACGGCCACCGCGTCGCCACCGACCGGGACGAGCGCCACTACGACAGTGTCGTCCTGGCCCTGGACGCCGCCGGTCTGCGCCGTCTCGTCGCCGCCTCGGACCGGCTCGGCGACGCCCCTTGGCGGGAGCGGGTCGCCCGGTTGCGCACCGCACCGCCGTTCCTGGTCAGCCGGCTGTGGCTGGACCGGCCGGTGGCGCCGGACCGGCCGGGGTTCCTGGGCACCGGCGGGTTCGCCACGCTGGACAACATCAGCGTGCTGGAGCGCTGGGAGGACGAGGCCGCGCGCTGGTCGGCGCGCACCGGGGGCTCCGTGGTCGAGCTGCACGCCTACGCCGTGCCGGCCGACGCCCCCCGGGACGTCGAGGAGAAGCGCCTGGTCGAGCAGTTGCACGCCGTCTACCCGGAGACGCGCGCCGCCGCGGTCGTCGACGCCCGCCACGAGTGGCGCGAGGACTGCCCCCTGTTCCCCGTGGGCGGCTACCGCGACCGGCCGGCCGTGCGCACCCCGGACCCGTCCCTCGTGGTCGCCGGCGACCTGGTGCGCACCGGACTGCCCGTGGCGCTGATGGAGCGGGCCGCGACGACCGGCTTCCTGGCTGCCAACGCCCTGCTGGAGCGCTGGGGGGTGCGGGGGGTGACCCTGTGGACGGTGCCGCACCGCGGCCGCAACGCACTGCTGCGGGGGCTGGCCGGGTGGGCGTCGCGCTGAGCGCCCGCCCCGGGGACGAGCCGGGGGGCCGGGACCTGCTCGGGGACCGGCCCGGGCACCCGCCGCCCGGAGCACGGCGGGCGCCCGCCGTGCTCCGGCAGGCCCCGGCGGGTCCCCGGCGGGGGACCCGCGTACTCGTCCGTCCGGGTGATCTTCCGCCGTCGCGGGCCGCCCGGTGCCGCGACGGCGGGGTCAGCCGCGCCGCTCGGCCCGGACGACCACGGCGTACGAGCCCAGACCGATGAGACGGTCGCCCGTGATGTCCCCGAGCGCGGTGTGGATCGTGAGTACCTTGCCGGACACGGGGTCGAAGGCGACGTCCCGCACCGTCCCGTGCTCCACGCCGAGTTCGGTCAGCACCCGGCAGCCGAGGGCCGGCCGGTGCTCGGGCACGTCGCCCACGGCGTCCCGGCCGCGCACGATCACCGCGTCGCGCCCCACGGCCGCCACCGCGCCCCAGCCGACGGCCGCCGCCCTGCCCGGGGCTCCCGACAGGCGCAGCCAGGCGACGCCGCGGGTGCGGACGTCGATGGTCAGGTCGTCCACCGTGCCCAGGGTCGCCGCGTCCTCGGCGCTGAGCACGGGCAGCCCCCTGACCTGGGTGAAGAGCATCATGCGACGCCTCCCCCCGCAGCCGGGGCGTCCCCCAGCGGCGCGGCGGCGGCCCGGAAGGCCTCCACCTGGGCGCCGAAGCTGGGCAGTTCCGCGGCGACGAAGTGGCGGGCCCGCGCGGGCACCACCAGGGCCTCGCCCGAGACGGCCAGCGTCTGACCGCGCGGGATGAACACCTTGCCGCCCCCACCGCCGAAGTGGTCACCGGAGGCGGCGATCCGGAAGCCGACGACCTCCCCGCCGGGACCGGGCTCCAGGACCACGTCCCGCACCGTGCCGACCGCGGTTCCCTCGTCGGTGATCACCGGGGCGCCGATGACGCGTCCGCGTCCGCCCGCGCCGCCGCCCAGCACGGCGTCCCGGTCCTTCAGGACCGCCTCGCCCGGGATCATCACGGCGGCCGGCCCCAGGGCGTGCACGGCCGCGAACGGCAGGCTCCTCTTCAGCGGCCCCGACAGCACGCCCCGCCCGCTGAGGGTGAAGCCGGTGATCCGGCCCGCCCCCGCGTCGAAGACGGTGTCCTTGATCCGGGCCACCGCGTCACCGCCGAGCGTCACGACCTCCCGCCCGGCCAGCTCCGAGGCGAGCATCAGTGTGATCACCGCGGACCTCCCCGGCCTGACCGGCGTTCCCCGCGCACCGCGATCACCGTCCCGGCACGGCGTCTGGCCTGGACCGACAGCGCCCCCGCGACGCCCAGTCCGACCAGCGCGACCCCTAAGACCACCCAGCCCCACCACACCATCACCGACCGCCTCCTTGGCCGTGTCGTCCGCTCCCCGCGTCCTCGTCCTCCGGTTGCCCCCGGGGCCGCCGGGACACGCCTCGTCGGGGCCGGGACGGTTGGGCCGCGACCGCGCTGGGCACTCGGTGACGCCTGTGGACAGTCGTTTCGTGCTCGGAGGCGTGCATGGCCGTTCGTCATCGTGTGATCAAGGCCGACCCGGCCACGGTGTGGGAGGTGCTCGCCGACGGGCACCGCTACGCCGAATGGGTGGTGGGCACCGGGGAGTCCCGGCCGAAGCACGGGCGGTGGCCGCAGAAGGGCGCGTCCCTCGCGTACAAGATCCGGTTGGGCCCCTGGCGGCTCGGCAACGAGACGGTCGTACGGCACTGCCGGGAGAACTCCCGGCTGGAACTGGAGATCATCGCGGGTTTCCTCGGCACGGCGCGCTTCTCGATCGAACTGCGCGAGTGGGGCGACCACTGCCTGGTCATCGTGGACGAGCACCCGCTGCGAGGGGCCGGGGCGGCCCTGCACAACGTCGGCGTCGAGGCGCTGATCCAGATACGCCACCGCTCCATGCTGGCCCGCCTCGCCCGGTGCTGCGAGGAGACCGAGGAACGGCACCGGGAGGCGGCCGCGCGCGGGACGACCCTCGTGGAGGGGACCGGACGTGCCTGATGCCGTGGTGATCGGTGCGGGCCCCAACGGGCTGGTGGCCGCCAACCTACTGGCCGACGCCGGCTGGAGCGTCCAGGTGCTGGAGGAGCAGCCGGAGCCGGGCGGCGCCGTCCGGCACGACCGCGGAGTCCACCCCGACTACGTCAACGACCTCTTCAGCTCCTTCTACCCGCTGGCCGCGGCGTCCCCGGTGCTGCGCGCGCTCCGACTGGAGGACCACGGGCTGCGCTGGAGCCACGCCCCGCACGTGCTCGCGCACCCGCTCGGCGACGGCCGGTGTGCCGTGCTGGACCGGCGCATCGACACGACGGCCGCCTCGGCCGACGCCTTCGCACCCGGCGACGGGGCGGCCTGGCGGCGGCTGTTCGCCCTGTGGCAGACGCTCCGCCCGGACCTGCTGGACGCCCTCTTCACCCCGTTCCCGCCGGTCAAGTCGTCGGCGCGGCTGCTGTGGACCCTGCGGGCGGCGGGCGGCCTGCGGACCGCCCGGTCGCTCGTCCTGCCGGTCCGCAGGCTCGGGGACGAGGAGTTCCGCGGCGAGGGCGGCCGGCTGCTGCTGGCCGGCAACGCCCTGCACGCCGACCTCGCCCCGGAGGCCGCCGGCAGCGGCGGCTTCGGCTGGCTGATGGCGATGCTGGGCCAGACGTACGGCTTCCCCGTGCCGGTCGGCGGCTCCGGCGCCCTGACCGAGGCCCTGGTCCGGCGGCTGCGCCGGCGCGGGGGAGAGGTCCGCTGCGGGGAACGGGTGCGGACCGTCGTCGTCCGGGACGGCCGCGCGGTGGCCGTGCGCACCAGCGGCGGTGAGACGGTGGCCGCGCGCAGGGCCGTCCTCGCCGACGTGGGCGTGCCCGCCCTCTACCGGGAACTCGTCGGCCCCGAGCACCTGCCCGCGCAGACGCTGGACGACCTGCGGCGCTTCGAATGGGACTTCGCCACCTTCAAGGTGGACTGGGCGCTCGACGGCCCCGTGCCGTGGCGGGCCGAGGAGGCCCGCCGCGCCGGAACCGTCCACCTGGCCGACGGCATGGACGAGCTGACGCGCTTCGCGGCGCAGATCGCCATGCGCCGGGTGCCCGACCGGCCCTTCCTCCTCTTCGGGCAGATGACCCTGGCCGACCGCTCGCGTTCCCCCGAGGGCACCGAGTCGGCGTGGGCGTACACGCACGTACCGCGCCGCATCCGGGCCGACGCCGGGCACGAGGGGATCACCGGCGCCTGGGACCACACGGACCAGGAACGCATGGCGGACCGGGTGGAACGCCAGGTGGAGCGGTTCGCCCCGGGCTTCCGCTCCCTGGTCCGCGCCCGGCGCGTGCTCGCGCCGCCCACGCTCCAGGCGCTCGACGCGAACCTCGCGGACGGCGCCATCAACGGCGGCACGGCCGCCCTGCACCAGCAGCTCTTCTTCCGCCCGATCCCCGGCACCGGGCGCCCGGAGACCCCCGTCACGGGCCTCTTCCTCGCCTCCGCGGGGGCCCACCCCGGCGGCGGGGTGCACGGTGCCCCCGGCGCCAACGCGGCACGCGCCGCGCTGCGCGCCCACCGGCGCTCCGGACTCGCCGGCGCCCAGCGCCTCCTCGCCCGCCGGGACCGCACCGGGCGACGGCGCTGAGCGGGAACCCGGGGACGGCGCATCCGGGCGGCCGTCCGGACCGGAACAGACGGACGGCGGGACAGGAACGGACGGGCGGACGGCGTCCGGCCACAGCGACCAGGGAGTGACCATGAACGACCAGCAGGAGGGGCCGGACCGCCGGCACCGCCGTCCCGAGGGCGTCGACGACCGCACCGTCGAGGCCCTCGGGGCCCTGTCGAAGGCGCTGGAGACCACCGAGCGTGCCCGCGGCCACCTCTACAGCTTCCACCAGCTCACCGGCGGCGCGGACCTGGAACTCGACCGCGCGGTACGGCTGCTGCGGGAGGCCGGGCACCCCGGATGGGCCGAGAAGGTGGAGGCCGAGATCCTCGGCCGCAACGTCATCCCGGGCCACTGGACGTTCCAGATCGTCGAGGCCTACAACGCCACCTACTACCGGCCGTTCCAGGAACTCGAACGCGGCGCGGTCGACGAACTCGCCCAGGGCCGCGACCACCTGTTCGAGGCGGAGATGAAGGAGGCCCGCCGCACCCCCGGCCACCCCGACCACGGGTCGCTGCCCCCGGCCGCCGAGGGCTGACCCCCGCCCCGGCCGGACCGCGCCGCGGCCCCCGAGAGAAAGGCCGAACCCGTGCGAAGCAGTCCACTGGAGAACCGGACTGTCGTGGTGACGGGCGCCGCGCGCGGCGTGGGGGCCGCGCTCGCGTCCGAAGTCGCCCGGCGGGGAGCGCGCACCGCCCTGCTCGGACACGAGCGGGACCGGCTCGACGAACTGGCCGCCCGGCTGCCGGCACCGGCACTCGCCGTCGAGACCGACGTGACCGACCTCGGGGCGCTGCGGCGGGCCGCGCGGGAGGTGCGCCGGCGTCTCGGGCGCCCTTCCGTGGTGATCGCCAACGCCGGTGTCGCGGCGGGCGGGCCGTTCACCGACACGGACCCGGCCGAGTGGCGCCGGATCGTCGACGTCAACCTCACCGGCAGCGCCCAGACCGCGCGGGTCTTCCTGCCGGATCTGCGGGCCACGGCCGGCTACTACCTCCAGGTCGCCTCGCTCGCCTCCTTCGGCGCCGCCCCGATGATGAGCGCCTACTGCGCCTCGAAGGCGGGCGTGGAGGCCTTCACGCACGCGCTGGCCGCCGAGGAGGCCGGCCACGGCGTCGCCGTCGGGATCGCCTACCTGAACTGGACCGACACCGAGATGGTGCGCGACGCCGACCGGTACACCGTGCTGCGCGCCCTGCGCGGCCACATGCCCGGACCCGCCCGCCGGGTGCACGGCGCCGAGGAGGTCGCCGCCCGGATCGTGCGCGGGCTCGAACGCCGGCGCACGGCCGTATACGCACCCCCCTGGCTGCGGCTGGTCCAGCCGGTGCGCGCCGCGCTGCCGCCGGTGGTGCTGCGCGTCGCCCGCCGGAACCTGCCCCGGCTGGAGGCCGGGGATCCCCTGACACCGACCGGCCTGCTCGGTGCCGGGGGCGCCGCCGACCACGCCGCCACCCGGCACCCCGGGTGAACCCGCCGCGGGGGAGCGCGGAACCGCGCGCCCCCGCGAACCGACCAGGAAGCGACCACCCCGCACCCCCAGGACGGCGCCCATGCAGACGTTCCTGCCCGACCCCGACTTCCGGCGCTCCGCCCTGCTCCTCGACCGCCGCCGCCTGGGCAAGCAGCGGGTCGAGGCGCTCCAGGTGCTGCGCGGCCTGACCGTCCCCGGCTACGGCTGGCGCAGGCACCCGGCCGTGCGCATGTGGAGCGGGTACGAGGAGGCCCTGGTCCGCTACGGACTGGAGGTCTGCCACGTCTGGCGCGACCAGGGACACCAGGACAGCTGCGCAGCCTCGCTGGTCGCCGGGTACGCCGCCGGCCGCCCGGACGCCCACGTGCGCGACCAGGCCGCCCTCGCCGCCGCGGGGGAGCTGCCGCCGTGGCTCGGGGACGAGGCCTTCCACCGCAGCCACCAGTCCGCGCTGGTCCGCAAGGACCGGGAGGCGTACGAGGACGCCTTCCCCGGGGTCCCCGACGACCTGCCCTACGTGTGGCCCACCTCCGACCGGGAGGCCGCCACCACCTGACCGGGCCCCGGCGGCCCACCCCGGGCGACCGCCCGCCAGCGGCTCGCGGCGTCCCGGGGAAGGGGCGCCCGAGTCCGGCCCCGGGCCCGCCGTGCGGGCGGTCCGCGCTCCCCGGCCCGCGCTGCCGGCCCGCGTCCGTCCGCCGTCAGCCCGCCGCCAGGTCCGCCGCCACCTCCCGGGCGGCGCGTGCCCCCGACGCCAGGGCCCCCTGCACCGAGCCCGTCGCCCGGTGGTCGCCGCACACGTACCGTCCCGGTGCCCAGCGGGTGCGCCGGCTCAGCGGCAGCGGCGGCTCCATCGCGGGCAGCGCCTCGGTGATCGTGCGCACGGTCAGCGCCTCCCAGCCCGCGGTGTCGGTGCCGTAGCACTCGGCGAGGGCGTCCCGCACCGCCCGCTCCCGTCCCGGGCCGTCCCCGCCCAGCACGGAGGTCGCCACCAGCGCGTACCCGCGCGGTGCGTGACCGGGGTGCACCTCGGTCAGCACACAGCTGTTCGCGAAGCGCCGCCGCACGTCCGTCAGCAGGGTCGGCTCCCGCAGCGGGGAGCGGCCGGCGAGGTGGTAGTAGGTGGTGACGGTGCGGTACGGCGGCACGGTCAGGCCCGGCAGCAGCCCGGCCGCCGCGGTCGGCCCCGACGCCACGACCACCGCCCGCGCCGTCACCTCCCGCGTCCCGTCGACGAGGACGCCCCCGTCCGTGAGGGCCGTCACGGGCGAGTCCGCCGCGAGCGTGCCGGAGGGCAGCGCGGCCGCCAGCAGCTCGGGCACGGCCGCCACGCCCGCGGCGGGCAGGCAGAGCGTGCCGCGCGCCATGCTCCGCCAGACCAGGTGGAAGAACCGGCCGGAGGTCGTCAGGTCGTCCTCCAGGAACAACCCGGACAGGAAGGGGCGGAAGAAGCGCTCGACGAAGTCGTCGCTGAACCCGGCCGCGGCCAGGGCGCGCCGGGTGGAGGTGTCCCGGGCCCGCCGGACCAGCGCGGCCGGGGCGAACATGTCCCAGCCGGTGACCGCGGCCAGCGCCGCGAGGTCCCGCGGCCCGGCCACCCCGCCGGCCAGTCCGCCGAGCGCCTGCCGGGGCGCCCGCGTCGGATCGGCGAACCGCTGCCTGCGCTCCCCGGTGTGCACCAGGAAGCCCGGCGTGAAGGGGCGCAGCCGCAGCTCCCGCAGCGGCAGGCGCCGGCGCACCTGCGGATAGGCGGTGTTGAAGACCTGGAAGCCCCGGTCCACCACGCAGCCCTCCACCCGGTCGGTCCGCATCCGTCCGCCGGGCCGGTCCCCGGCCTCCAGGACCCTGACCCGCACCCCTCGCGCCACCAGGTCCCGGGCGCAGGCCAGCCCGGCCAGTCCGGCGCCCACGACGACGACGTCGCACTCCCGCGTGCCCCGCCTGCTGTTCACGCCGCTCCTCCTCACGCCCGCGCGCCCCACCTCGGACCGCGCCTGTCCCACCCTTCCCGCTCCGGGCCGCCACCGGATGCGGCAGGGGGCCGGATGACGGCCGGAAAGCAGCTGATCGGGGCAGTGCGGGGGCGTCGGTCCCGGTCCGCGCCCCGGTCAGGCCGGTGGCAGGGACGGAGAACGCTGCGCGCCAGGAAGCTCGTGCGCCGTGGCCCCGCGATGGGCGAGGACCCGTTCATGCGGGTCTGGGCCCGATGCCCGAGCCCGCGTGCCAGGTGGTGGAGGGAGGGGCCGAGGGCGCCGCGGCCCGGCTCGATCGCCGAGTTCGAGACGCTCGCCGGCTTCCGGCAAGAGGGACCGATCCGCCACCTCGGCGTCAGCGATGCACCGGGGAGCAAGTCGCCGAGGCGCGCGGCATCGTCCCGATCGTGCGCGTGCGGAACCTGTACGACCACGTCCACCGCCACGACGCGTCTCGCGGCGGGCCGCGAGACCGCGCCACCGCATCAGGCGATCGACGCACCACTCGACCGGTGCGGTTCCCCGTCGTCGTCCGGGGACGCCGCGCCGCCCGCGCACGGCCGGCGGACGACCAGGCTGCTCACCTCGAAGCTCATCTCGGTCGTGCCGCGGGACGGCCGCGGGTGGTAGCGCCCGGCGGAGACGGAGAGGTTCACGATCAGGTAGGCGTGCCAGGAGCGGCCCACGCCCCGCCCGTCCGCGAAGACCCGCGTGCCGTTGAGCCACCACACCACAGAGCGGGGCCCGAACTCGGTGCGCAGGTCCACCCAGGCGCCCGGCCGGACGTCGTCGGAGCGCAGGTACCGGTTGGCGCCGTGCACGTGGTTGGTGAACTCCAGGAGGTCCTCGTTGTCCGGGTGGTACTCGAAGACGTCGATCTCCTGGCCGCCGTCGCGCCAGGTCCAGACGGCCGGCCACGCGCCGATCTCCCGGGGCAGCCGCACCCGGGTCTCCAGCACGTCCCCGGCGCGGACGGTGAAGCCCTCCTCGCTGCCCTCCGTGGTCAGCAGCCCGGTGTCCCACCTGCCGTCCGCGCGGCGGGTGGCCCGGAAGGTGCCCGACCGGCTGTAGTCGGCGTCGCGGACCAGATGGTCCAGTTTGTCGTCGCCCGGGTTGACCGGGCCGCCCCCGGGATAGGCCCACGAGCGGCCGGCGACCCACTGCGCCTCGGAGCCGAAGTCGGCGGTGAACACCAGGTCGGACGGCGGCGGGTCGCGGGGGGCGGGCAGCGGGACGCGTTCGTTCATGCCGGATGTCTCACCGGCGGCGGCCCGGTCATGCGCGGGGGCCCGTCCGGGGCGGCGAGATTGCTCCGTACGGGTGAACGGTGCCGCTCCACGGGCCCGTGCCGGACACTGGACGGGGGGAGAACGGGAGACGGCGATGCGCACCGACGTCCGCGGACACCTGGGCACGGCACTGTTCCGCCGGGTGGCGGGCCCCGACGGGCCCGCCACCCGCGCGCGCATCCACCGGACACCGGGCCCGCGCTGGTTCGCCCCCGACCGCCCGATCCGGACGGTCCACGGCGACGCCTCGATGTTCATCGGCGGGATCAGCGCCCTGCTGCTGCAGTCCCTGCACCCGCTCGCCATGGCGGCCGTCGCGGCCCACTCCGGCTACCGGGGCGACCCGTGGGGCCGGCTCCAGCGCACCAGCACCTTCCTGGCGGTCACCACCTACGGGACCGCCGGGGACGCCCGGCGCGCGGTCGACCACGTCCGCGGCGTCCACGACCGGATCCGCGGCACCACCGCCGAGGGGCTCGCCTACCACGCCGCGGACCCGCACCTGCTCGGCTGGGTGCACGCGGCCGAGACGGAGTGCTTCCTGCGCGCCCACGAGTGCTACGGGGCCCGCCCCGAGGACGCCGCCGGTTACGACGCCTACGTCGCCGACACCGCCCGGATCGCCGAGGCGCTGGGCGTGCCCGACCCACCGCGGGACCGCCGCGCCCTGTCCGCGCGGCTCGCCGCCTACCGGCCGGAGCTGCGGGCCACCCGGGACAGCCGGGCCGCCGCGCGCTTCCTCCTGCTGCGGCCGCCACTGCCCCTCGTGGCGCGGCCGTTCTACGCCGGTCTCGCCGCCGGTGCCGTGGTACTGCTCCCGCCGTGGGCGCGGGACATGCTCGGGCTGCCCCGGCTCCCCGTCGTCGAGGACATCGCCGTACCCCCCGTGGGACACGCGCTGACCAGGACCATCCGCTGGGCCCTGCCGCCGCCCCCGCCACCGTGCGCGGACCGGGCGGATCACGCGGACCGGGCGGATTGAGCGCCCGGGGCGCTCGTGCGTCAGGGGGCGGTGCGGCGCAGGCCGAGTTCGGCCACGACGTGCTTGCCCCGGTCGAGCAGGACCGTGTGGAACCGGTCGCAGAGCCGGTCGATCAGGTGCAGGCCGTGCCCCCCGACGCGGTGCGGGTCGCGGGGCAGCGGCTCGGGCCGGGCCGGGGAGTCATCGCGGACGGTGATCCGCAGCAGTGCGGGATCCGCCGTCACTTCGAGGAGGAGCCCGCCCGGTCCGGGGGCGTGCCGCAGTGCGTTGGTGACGAGTTCGCTGACGATGAGCTGGGCGTCCTGGCTGGGCCGGCGGTCGGGCGGGTGGCCGGCCTGTGCGAGCAGGGTCCGTACCGCGTGCCGGGCATCGCCGATGGATGTCCCGTGCGCGTCCCATACGGCGCCGTAGCGCCAGGCCGCGGTCCGGCCCTGCCCATCCGTCGCCTGATTCCTAAGCGGGATGACCATGAGCTTCCTGTGGATCCGGTGCGTCGTTGTCAGATACAGATTGTCGCTGTCGGACCTCCTCCTTTTACCCGGGGTACCCCTTGTTATGGATGAGGAGGATCACGGCCTCCGTGAGGCGTGCGCTCACAGGAAGCGCCGGATCGGGGTGACGGCGGTCTCCTTGACGCGCTGGGCGAGTGCCCGCCGTCTCCAGCGCGCCGGGTCGATGGCGACACTGCGCTCCAGGTCGGCCTCGTAGTCGCGGTCGAGCTCGGCGGTGAACGCCTCGTCCAGGACGGCGAGCATGACCTCCTCGTCGTGGTCCATGGACCGGCGGTTGAAGTTGGTCGACCCGATGAGGGAGGCGACCGAGTCCACCGTGATGATCTTGGCGTGCATCATCGTCGGCTGGAACTGGCGGATGTGCACCCCCGCCGCCAGCAGACGCGCGTAGTGGTGCTGGCCGGCGAGCTGGCAGGCGCGCTGGTCGGTGTGCGGGCCGGGGAGCAGGATCTCCACGCGCACCCCGCGCCGGGCGGTCCGGCACAGCAGGTCGATGAAGTAGGCGTCGGGAGCGAAGTAGGCGGTGGCGAGGCGGAACCTCTCCTCCGCGGAGGCGAGCATCACGCGGATCAGGGTCTGCATGTCCTGCCAGCCGATGCTCGCGGAACCGCGGACGACCTGCACCACCGCAGACCCCGGCTGCGGGTGCTCGGTGAACCGGTCGCGGTCGTCGAACAGCTCGTCGTGGCACTCGGCCCAGTTCTGCGCGAACGCGGCCGCGATGCCGTCCACGGCCGGGCCGCGCACCTGGACGTGCGTGTCGCGCCACTCCCCGGGGCCGCCCGCGTTGCCGCACCATTCCTCCGCGATGCCGACGCCACCGGTGAACGCGGTGTGCTCGTCGACGACGAGGGCCTTGCGGTGGCAGCGGTGGTTCTGCTTGAACGGCGACAGCCAGACGGGCTTGCGGAACCACGCCACCTGCACCCCGGAGTCGTCCATCAGGTCCAGCAGGTCCCGTTCGATCTCCTTGGCCCCGAAGCCGTCGAGCAGCAGCCGCACGCGGACCCCGGCCGCGGCGCGGTCGGCCAGGGCGGTGGCGAAGTCCCGGGCGATCTGACCGCGCCAGTACACGAACGTCATCATGTCGATCGTGTGCCGGGCCGAGCGGATCGCCGCGAGCATCGCGGGGAAGATCTCGTCGCCGTTGCGCAGCGGAACCAGTTCGTTCCCCTCGGTGGCGGCCACGCCGATCAGCCGCTCCAGGCGGCGGCGCAGGCGCTGTTTGCGGGCCGCCGGGTCCGCCGGGCCCGTCGCGGTATCGCGCGCGAGAGGTGTGGGTATGCCGTTGAGGACCACGCCGGATCTCCCCTGACCGTGAGGATGTGTCGCGGGCTGCTCGGTGAGCCCGCACAAGCGGATGCCCGGCGGGCACCGCGGCATGCCCCGAGTCCGGTCCTGGGCTCGCCTGACCCTGCGCTACCCTGGCGTTTCCGTGTGATGTACCGGATCCGGGACGGTCCGGGCATGCCGGAAGGGGCGGGGAGGTTCGATGGACGGCACGTCCGTGTGCGCGGGCGCTGAGGCCGCGGCGGACCGGCACGCCGCCGTCGTGTTCTCCACCGACGCCGAATGGGCCGGGCACCTCGTCGCCTTCGTCCGGGAGGGACTCACTCGCGGTGAGCAGGTGCAGTACTTCGCGGACACGACCGATCCCGGCCTGGTCGGCGGCACGCTCGACGCCGCCGGCGTCGACGTGGCATCCGCCGTACGGCGCGGTCGGCTCGTGCTGACCACCGCCGCCAGGACGTACCTGGCCGGCGACCGGTTCGACCCGGACACGATGATCGGGCTGTGGCACGAGGCCGCACGGTCGGCCGAGGCCCGGGGGCACCGGGGACTGCGGGCGATCGGGGAGATGTCCTGGGCGGCCCGGGACGTGGCCGGGGCCGACCGGCTGTTGGAGTACGAACTGCGCATGCACCATGAAGTCTTCGAGCGGCTGCCGCTGCGCGCCCGGTGCTTCTACGACCGGCGCCTGCTCCCCGGCGGGCACCTGGAAATGCTCGCCGGGGCGCACCCCGCCCGGCCGGGAGCCCCGGACGTCGGGGGCGGGCCGGGCTTGACGGTCGCCCCGCTGTCCGCTCCGCCCGGTTTCCGGCTGTCCGGATCCTCCGGTTTCGAGAACCGCCGCGTCACCGCCTCCGCCGCGGCCGCGCTGGCGGCCTGTCCCGCGGACCCCGTCACCCTCGACCTGTCCGGCCTGCGCCACCTCGACATCGCGGCCCTGGCCGACCTCGCCCGCGCCGCCCTGCGGCGCCCCGCCGGCGGGCGCGTGCGGCTGCTCGGCGCCCCACCGGGAGTCCGCCGCATGCTGGAGGTCTTCCCCGAGCTGGGCCGCCCCCTGGAGGTGAGCGTGCCGTGACGACCCACGCACAGCCCGCGGCCGAGCCGGCCCGGGACACGGCCTTCCTGCACGCCGCCCTGCTGCACACCTCGGCGGAGGACTACCTGAAGGGCGTCGGCGACTTCGTCCGCGAGGACGCCGACCGGGGCCGCCCGCTGCTGGTCGCGGTGCCCGAGGAACGCCTCGGCCCGCTCCGGGACGTCCTCGGCGCCGTCTTCGAGGACATCACCTGGGTCGACCTGCGGCAGGCGGGACGCAACCCGGGCCGGATCCTCTCCGTGCTCCAGGACTTCGCCGACCGGCACACCGACCGCCGCCCGGTGATCGTGAACGAGCCGATCTGGGTGGGACGCACCTTGGCCGAGGAGCGCGAGGCCACCCGGCACGAGGCGCTCGTCAACGTGGCCTTCGCCGGCCGGGACGCGACCGTGCTGTGCCCCTACGACACCGCCCTGCCCGCGGGGACCCTGGCACGGGCCCACCGCACGCACCCCGTGATCGGCCGGCCCGGCGACCGCGGGCCCAGCCCGCACTACGCGGACCCGCTTACGGTCTGCCGCGACTGCGACACACCGCTGCCCGACCCGGTGGAACCGGTCGTCGTGCACTTCGCCGAGCGCAGCCTCGGCAGCGTGCGCGACGCCGCGACCGCGTGGGCCGAGGCGGCGGGCCTGGCACCGCGGCGCCGCACCGACTGGCTGCTGGCGATCAACGAGGCCACCTGCAACTCGGTACGGCACGGCGGCGGACGGGGCACGCTGCGGATGTGGCGCACCCCCGGCGCCCTGGTCGCCGAGACACGGGACCGCGGACGGCTCTCCGACCCGCTGGTCGGCCGCCGCCGCCCCGATCCGCTCTCCCCGGCCGGCGGCCGGGGCGTGTGGATGATGCACCAGCTCTGCGACCTCGTGGAGACCCGGGCGGAGGCGACCGGGCTGACCGTACGCCTGCACATGACCCTGGACTGACCGCCGCGGCGACGGCCTTCCGGCCCCGCCGCACACCCCGCGGCGGTACGCCGATCGCGGCCCGCTCCGGGCCGGGCGCCGCCCGCGTCCGGCACCCGTCCGCGGGCGCCGCCGTGCCGTCCTTGGTGGCGTTTTGACGCGAGGGCAGGACTGGGACGCGGTCGCGGGGCAAGGAGCGTGGGGTGACACGCATCGCTCTCGTCGTCCTGACCCTGCTCGCCGGCGCGGCGGCGGCCGCCGCCGCGGTGGGCGCCTCGGCCGCCTGGTGGTTCGCCGCCGTACCGCTCGTGCTCCTCGGCCTGCTGGGCGCGTGGGACCTGCTCCAGCGCCGGCACTCGGTGCTGCGCAACTACCCCGTCCTCGGGCACGCGCGGTTCCTGCTGGAAGGCATCCGCCCCGAGCTCCAGCAGTACTTCGTCGAGCGGAACTTCGACGGCCGGCCCTTCGACCGGGACGTCCGCGACATCGTCTACGAGCGGGCGAAGGGCACCGACGCCGAGCAGCCCTACGGCACCGAACGGGACGTCTACCAGCCGGGCTACGAGTTCCTGGTCCCGTCGATGAAACCGTGCCCGGTGCCCGACACGCCCCCGCGGGTCCGGATCGGCGGCCCCGACTGCCGCCGCCCCTACGACATGGCGCTGCTGAACGTGTCCGCCATGAGCTTCGGTTCGCTGTCGGCCAACGCCGTCCTCGCCCTCAACGGGGGCGCCGCCGCCGGGGGGTTCGCCCACGACACCGGCGAGGGCGGCCTGTCGGAGTACCACCTGCGGCCGGGCGGCGACCTGATCTGGGAGATCGGCACCGGATACTTCGGCTGCCGCACCGAGGACGGCGACTTCGACCCCGGCGAGTTCGCCGAGAAGGCGGCGCACGACCACGTGAAGTGCGTGTCGCTGAAGCTGTCGCAGGGCGCCAAGCCGGGGATCGGCGGGGTCCTGCCGGGCGCGAAGGTCAACGCCGAGATAGCGCGCGTACGGGACGTGCCCGAGGGGCGGACGGTGATCTCGCCGCCGTACCACCGGGTCTTCTCCACCCCGCGCGAACTCGTCCGCTTCATCGCGCACATGAGGGACCTGTCGGGCGGCAAGCCGACCGGATTCAAACTCTGCGTGGGTTCCCGCCGGCAGTTCCTCGCCGTCTGCAAGGCCATGCTGGAGGAGGGCACCGCTCCCGACTTCATCGTCGTCGACGGAGCCGAGGGCGGAACCGGCGCCGCGCCCCTGGAGTTCGCCGACCACGTCGGCGCCCCGCTCACCGAGGGCCTGATCACCGTGCACAACGCCCTCGTCGGCACGGGCCTGCGCGACCGGATCAGGATCGGGGCGAGCGGCAAGATCGCCACCGGTACCGATCTGGTGAAACGCATGGTGCAGGGCGCCGACTACGGCAACGCGGCCCGGGCGATGATGTTCGCCGTCGGCTGCATCCAGGCCCAGCGGTGCCACACCAACACCTGCCCCACCGGTGTCACCACCCAGGACCCCCGGCGCGCCCGCGCCCTGGACGTGCGCGACAAGGCACCCCGCGTGCGGCGCTTCCAGGAGGCGACCGTGGCCAGCGCGCTCCAGCTCATGGCGTCCATGGGCGTCACCGACCCCGCCGAACTGCGCCCCCACATGCTGCGGCGGCGCATCGACCCCAGCACCGAACGCTCCTACGACGAGCTCTACCAGTGGCTGGAACCCGGGCGGCTGCTCGCCGAGCCGCCCGCCGACTGGGCGGCCGACTGGACGGCCGCCGACCCTGACCGTTTCACCGTGTGACCCCCAGGAGGACTCAAGTGGCCCGTACCGTTGCCCGCGTCATCGTGGACGCCCTGAGCGAACTCGGCGTGAGCCAGGTGTTCGGCGTCGTGGGAGACGCGCTCAATCCCCTCACGGACGCCATCCGCGACACCGAGGACGTGGAGTGGGTGGGGTGCCGGCACGAGGAGGCGGCGGCGTTCGCCGCGAGCGCCCAGTCGCAGCTCACGGGCACCCTCGGCGTGTGCATGGGCACGGTCGGGCCCGGCTCCGTCCACCTGCTCAACGGCCTGTACGACGCGGCGAAGAGCCACGCCCCGGTGCTGGCGATCGCCGGCCAGGTGCCGCTCGCCGAACTCGGCAGCGACTACTTCCAGGAAGTCGACAACGACGCCCTCTTCAGCGACGTGGCCGTCTTCCGCGCCACCGTCACCTCTCCCGACCAGCTCCCGCAGATGCTGGAGACCGCGGTGCGCAACGCGCTGGGCCGCAAGGGCGTGGCCGTGCTGACCGTGCCGGGCGACCTGGGGGAGCGCGAGCTGACCGCGGACCGGCCCGCCCGGTTCTCCCTGAACGCCCCGCTGAGCCGGCCGGACGAGCCGGCCGTGCGCCGGGCCGCCGAACTCCTCGACCAGGCCGAGCGGGTCACCCTGCTCGTGGGCCGGGGAGCCCGGGACGCCCGCGAGGACGTGCTGGCCCTGGCCGACCGGCTGGCCGCCCCCATGGTCCTCACGCTCAAGGCCAAGGAGGGCTTCGAGGGCGAGGCCAACCCCTTCCAGGTCGGCCAGACCGGCCTGATCGGCAACCCGGCCGCCGCCTCGGCCCTCCAGGACGCGGACACCCTGCTGCTCCTGGGGACCGACTTCCCCTACCGGGACTGGTATCCGGAGGGCCGGACCGTCATCCAGGTGGACACCGAGCCCACCCACATCGGGCGGCGGGTGCCGGTCGAGGTCGGCCTGGTCGGCGACACCGGCGCGACCGTCCGCGACCTGCTCGCCCTCCTCGCCGCGCCGCCCGCGGGCACCGAGGGCGCACGGGACCGCGCCCACCTGGACAAGGCGCGCGACCGGTTCGCGCGCTGGCGCGAGGGACAGGCGCGGCTCGCGGACCCGGCCCACGACAAGGGGCTGATCGGCCGCATCCGCTCCTCGCTCGACAACCGCTCCCACGACATCCGCCCGGAGGCGCTGGCCGCCGCGGTGGACCGGCTCGCCGCCGACGACGCCGTCTTCACCTCCGACACGGGCATGGCGACGGTGTGGCTCTCCCGGTTCGTGGAGATGCGCGGCGAGCGGCGGCTGATCGGTTCCTACAACCTCGGTTCGATGGCCAACGCGATGCCGCAGGCCCTGGGCGCCCAGTGCCTGGACCGCGAGCGCCAGGTCGTGGCCTTCTGCGGGGACGGCGGGCTGAGCATGCTGCTCGGTGACCTGATGACCCTGAAGACGCAGCGGCTGCCCGTCAAGCTCGTCGTCTTCGACAACCGGCGCCTGGGCATGGTCAAGCTGGAACAGGAGCAGGCGGGCCTCCCGGAGTTCGGCACCGTCCTGGACAACCCGGACTTCGCCGCCGTCGCCACCGCCCTGGGGATCACCGGCATCCGGGTGACCGACCCGGCCGAGCTGGAGGAGGCGGTCGGCCGCGCCCTGGAGACCCCCGGGCCGGTGCTGCTCGACGTGCTCACCAACCCGGACGAGGTGGCGGTGCCGGCCAAGCCGACGGTCGAGCAGGGCTGGGGATTCGCGGTGGCCAAGGTCAAGGAGGTCGTCCGCAGCCAGGGCGACAGCGGCACCGACTGACCCGGCGCGGAAATTCCCGGACGCGCAGGCATGCACCGCGTGAGCCGGGGTAAGCGCGTGATCGTCGGGCAATGACCGGCGGGGACGAGGCCGATCGACTGGGAGGGCGCATCATCATGGCGACGACAACCGTGCAGGCTACCGGAGCAAGGGTGGACATGCCGGAGGTGGCGGACCCTTCCAAGGTGGCGCCGAAGGACGCGCGGGAGTTGTCCAGGCTCTTCTTCGACCAGCTCACGGTGCTGGAGGAGGGGACCCCCGAGTACCAGTACGCGCGCAACACGCTGATCGAGATGAACATGTCCCTGGTCCGCTACGCGGCCGGCCGGTTCCGCAGCCGCGGACCGGAGGAGATGGAGGACATCGTCCAGGTCGGCATGATCGGCCTCATCAAGGCCATCGACCGGTTCGAGCTGTCCCGCGAGGTGGAGTTCACCTCCTTCGCCGTCCCCTACATCGTCGGCGAGATCAAGCGGTTCTTCCGTGACACCTCCTGGGCCGTGCACGTGCCGCGCCGCCTCCAGGAGGCCCGCGTCCAGCTCGCCCGCGCCAACGAGGAACTGCGCAGCCGGCTGGGCCGTACCCCGACGACCAGGGAACTGTCCGAGCTGATGTCCCTCCCCGAGGGCGAGGTGGTCGAGGCCCAGCTCGCCTCCAACGGCTACCGCTCGGCCTCGCTGGACGCGGCGATCAGCGGCAGCGAGGACGGCGAGGCCGCGCTCCAGGACTTCATCGGCAACGAGGACGCGGCCCTGGAGCTGGTCGAGGACTTCCACGCGCTGGCACCGCTGATCGCCGCGCTCGACGAGCGCGAGCGCAAGATCATCCACTGGCGCTTCGTGGAGGAGATGACCCAGGCGCAGATCGGCGAGCGCCTCGGGGTCTCCCAGATGCACGTCTCGCGGCTGATCACGCGGCTCCTGGCCCGGCTGCGCGAGGGCATGCTCAGCACCAGGTGATCCACGCGGCACGGCGAACGGCCGCGCCCCGCTCCCGGTACGGCTCCGCCCCGTGCGTCCCGCCCCTTTCGGCGGGACGCACGGGGCGCTCGGTCGTTCTACTCCTTCGGGGGCTTGACGGCGACGTCGAGGTAGAAGGCGTCGATGCTGTGGACCGCGGCCTCGAACTCCTCCAGGTTCACCGGCTTGGTGACATAGGCGTTCGCGTGGTGGTGGTACGCCCCGGTCACGTCGTCCGGCGCGGCGGACGTCGTCAGCACGACCACCGGGATGGTCCGCAGATCGGCGTCCTCCTTCACCACGGCCAGGAACTCGCGTCCGTTCATGCGCGGCATGTTGAGGTCGAGCACGATCAGGTCGGGGCGGTCGTTGCCCGGGTCGCGCAGGTACTCCAGGGCCTCGACACCGTCGGAGACCTGCGTGAGGTTACGCGCGCCCCGTTCGGTGAGGGCGTCCTGGATGAGCATCGCGTCGGCGACGTCGTCCTCGACCAGCAGCACATCGTAGGGGCGGGTTGCGGCGGCAGCCATGATTCACGAGCTCCGGGGGTTCGGACGGTGGTTCGGGCGGGTGGTGCTGCTGGTGACGAGCCCGGGCCAGCGGCGCCGGGCGCCTTGCCGGCTCATGCTCGTCGCCTGGCCGATCTCGGGGTAGCCGGCACCGCCGGCGGCCGCGGCACGGGCCGACTGGTCCTCCAGGTGGCGGAGGGCTTCCTTGACGCCGGTGAGCACGCGCAGCCGCAGCAGGGCCTGCCGGCCGGCGTGGTCGAGCGCGTCGCGACAGTCCGGCGGCGACGGCGGGGCCTCGGGTGCCAGACGCCGGGTGAGCTCGTCCACCACCTGGGTCACCAGCGCGATCGTCTCTCCGGACGGCAGGGGAGGCGAGACCGAACCAGGCATGGCATCAGAGTACGGCGTCGATCTCCCGGGGGACAACATGTGTTGTCCGGCCGCGGGTAGAGTGTGCTTGCCGTACGGCAACTGTGGACGACGACCGTGGCCAGACCGTCGAGGGAGACATGCACACCGCGATGAAGACCGAGCCGGACGGGGCCGAGGGCGCGTGGGCCGACTGGACGACTCGGCGCTGGCTGCGGGCTGGGGTCGCCACCACCCTGGCCGTCCTGGCGGTCCTGGGCGCCCTCGGCGGCTGGGCCATGTGGCGCACCTCCGAGGTCACCGCCGATCTGGTCGACCGGCGCTCGCCCGCCCTGATCAACGCGATGCGGGTGGAGCAGGCCCTGGTCAACCAGGAGACCGGCGTCCGCGGGTACGGCATCTCCGGACGCTCGGACTTCCTCCAGCCGTACGCGCAGGGCGTCGCCGCCGAGCGGACCGCCCTGGCCAGGCTGCGCCCGCTGGTGCGCGGCGACGCCCGCTCCGACGCGGACCTGGCCGAGGTCGAGCGGCTGGCCGGCGCCTGGCAGCAGCGCGTGGCCCGGCCCGTCTCGGCGGCGTCCGCCGAGGACGCGGTGCGGGTCGCCACCGAACGCGCGGCGGAGGGAAAGACCGCGTTCGACGCGCTGCGCCGCGCCCTGGCCCGCCAGCAGGCCCACCTCCAGGAGGAGCGTGAAACGGCCACGCACGACCTGCGCCAGGCGGAGACCCTGCGGAACTGGGTGTTCGCCGTCATCGCCGTGGTCATCGTCTCGGTGGCGGCGCTCGTCTTCGAAGGGCTGCGCCGGGGCGTCACCGGCCCGCTCGGCCGGCTGGGCGCGGCCGCCCGCGAGGTCGCGCAAGGCCGCTTCGACCGCACCATCACCGGCAGCGGCCCCGCCGACCTGCGCCTGATCGCCTCGGACGTGGACTCCATGCGCCTCAGGCTGGTGCGGGAACTCGAGTTCACCGAGGGCGCGCGCAGACTGCTGGACGAGCAGGCGCAGGACCTCCAGCGCTCCAACACGGAGCTGGAGCAGTTCGCCTACGTCGCCTCGCACGACCTCCAGGAACCGCTGCGCAAGGTGTCCAGCTTCACCCAGCTCCTGCAACGCCGCTACGGGGGCCGGCTGGACGACAAGGCCGACCAGTACATCGCCTTCGCCGTCGACGGCGCCAACCGCATGCAGACCCTCATCAACGACCTGCTGGCCTTCTCCCGGGTCGGCCGGATCCACAACGACCAGCGGACCGTCGACCTGGAAGCGGTACTGCGCCGGGCCCTGGACGACCTCAGCGTGGCCGTCGAGGAGACCGGCGCCGAGATCACCCACGACCCGCTGCCGACCGTCGTCGGCGACATGACGCAGCTCGGCATGCTGTGGCAGAACCTGCTGTCCAACGCGATCAAGTTCCGCAGCCCCGACCGGCCGCCGCGCATCCGTATCGACGCCGTGCGCGAGGGGGACACCTGGGAGTTCACGGTCGCCGACAACGGCATCGGCATCGCGCCGGAGTTCCACGACAAGGTCTTCGCCATCTTCCAGCGGCTGCACACCAAGGACGCCTACCCCGGCACCGGCATCGGCCTGGCCATGTGCAAGAAGGTCGTGGAGTTCCACGGCGGGACCATCGCCATCGACCCCGAGTACCAGACGGGTACCCGAGTGGTGTTCACCCTGCCGGCCCTCGACGACGGGCCGGAGCCCCCCGCGAAGGAGACGCAGCCGTGACCGGCCTGCCCGGGCGCTCCGAGGACGAGTTCCGCATCCTCCTGGTGGAGGACGACGACGGGGACGCCCTCCTCGTCGAGGAACTCCTCCTCGACACCGGCCTGCCGCACACCCTCGCGCGCTGCCGCTCGGCCGCGGAGGCGCGCACGGCGCTGGCGTCGGCGCCCCTGGACTGCGTACTGCTGGACCTGCACCTGCCCGACGCGTCCGGCGTGGAGACGGTGCAGGCCATCCAGGCGGACACCCACGCCGCCATCATCGTCCTGACCGGGCTCGACGAACCCCGCGCCGGAGTCGACGCCCTCGCCGCCGGCGCCCAGGACTACCTCGTCAAGGGCAAGGTCGATCCCGACCTGATCCAGCGCGCCGTCCGCTACGCCGTCCAGCGCAAGCAGGCCGAGCGGGCCAACGCCGCCCTCCAGATCGGGCGGCTGCGCGCCGAGGAGAACGCGCGCCTGGAGCGCGGCCTGCTGCCCGAACCGCTCCTGACGGCGACGTCCGTCACCGCCTCCAGCCGCTACTTCCCCGGACGGGCGCAGGCCCTGCTCGGCGGCGACTTCCTGGACGTCGTGCAGACCGACGACGGGCAGGTGCACGCGGTGATCGGCGACGTCAGCGGGCACGGCCCCGACGCGGCCGCGCTCGGTGTCTGCCTGCGCATCGCCTGGCGCGCCCTGACCCTCGGCGGCCACCGCGACCAGCGGCTGCTGCGCCTGCTGGAACAGATCCACATCGCCGAGCGCGCGGTCAGCGACCTGTTCACCACGTGCACCCTGATCACGCTGGACCCCCGCACCGCCACGCTCACCCTGCACCTGGCCGGGCACCACGCGCCGCTGCTCACCACCCCCGAGGGCACCCGGGAGGTCACCGCGGCGCACGGCATCGCCCTCGGCATCGCACCCGGACTGGGCAACTGGTCCGCCACCACGCTCGCCCTCCCGCCCCGCGGCGCACTCATCGCGTACACCGACGGGCTGATCGAGGGGTTCGCCGACAGCACCGGCGGCCGGCTCGGGGTCGACGGACTGCTGCGCATCATCGACACGATCGACACGCCCGATCCCGGCGCCCACCTGGACCAGCTCATCGCCCGGACCCGGACCCTCAACGCGGAGCGGCACACCGACGACCTCGCCGTGCTGCGCCTGGACTGGCACACCGGAGGCCCCGAGCCCGAGCGCACGGCGGGCACCTGGCGCACCGTCCCGTGACCGGAGGACGGGCCGCGCCGCCGCGGCGCGTCAGCGGACGACTCGGTGCTTCCCGCCGCCCCGGCGAAAGCGCAGCGCGCCGTGGACGAGAGCGGCGACGAAGACGACGGCGCCGATGACCAGCAGGTAGAACAGGCCGTGGACGGCGAATCCGATGATGCCGAGGACGACGGCGATCAGGATCAGCAACAGGAACACGGTCATCGGATTCCTCCCGGCTCTCCCATGGTCACGGCGGGTCAGCGCCGGCCCAGGCGCCGCTCGCCGCCCGCGCCGGGTGCGTACGGCAGCTCGTAGTGCGCGAAGACGCCCGGCTCCTCGGCCGCGGGCAGCTCGCCGTCCGTGTCGATCGACGGCGCCTTCTTGACCTGGTCCTTGGTATGGGCGACCTTCAGGTAGCCCGGGCCGACCGTCGCGCCGGCCAGCGGCACGAACACCAGCCGGCGCCGCGTCGGCAGACCGGTGGTCACCGTGGCGAAGGCGGGCTGGTCGGTGGCCGTGTCCACGTAGACCGACTCCAGTACGCCGATCTTGTGGCCGCTCTGGTCGACAACGTCATGACCCCGCCATTCGCGGATGTCGGATGCCTCGAACATGGGAACCTCCTGTGCAGGGGGTACCCACTGGCGGGCAGGAGATGTTGGGCGGCGGGGACCAAGCTCCTCAGAAGGCGTACCGGACGCGCAGCCAGGGCGCACGGGCCGCCACCAGCTCGCGCAGGGTCCGCACGGCCTCCGCCTTGACGTGGCCCGCATAGCGCACGTTCAGCGCGCCGTTCTGCGATCGCTTGGCCTGCTGGAGGGCGGGCCGCCACAGCACCTCCTCGGCCCGGGGGTGCCAGCCGAGGTTGACCTCGTGCAGTTCCCGGTTGTGGGTGAGCATGATCACTTCGGCGGCCGCCTGCCGTTTGACCCGGTCCGGGAGGACGTCGTCGAGGTGGCGGAGCAGCTCGCCCCAGGCGTCCTCCCAGCCGGGCCGCAGGACCACGGGGGAGAGGTTGAAGTGCACCTCGTAGCCCGCGTCCAGGAAGTCCGCCGCGGCGGCGATCCGGTCGTCCACCGGGGACGTCCGCAGGTCCAGCAGCCGCGAGTCCGCCGCGGGCATCAGCGAGAAGCGGATCCGGGTCCGGCCCCGCGGATCCAGGGCCAGCAGGTCGGGGTTGACGAACTTGGTGGCGAAGGACGCCTTGGCCGAGGGCCACCGGCGGAAGGACCGTACGAGGTCCGCGGTGTTGTCGCAGATCAGCGCGTCCACCGAGCAGTCGCCGTTCTCCCCGATGTCGTAGACCCAGCTGGACTCGTCGCACTGGTTGGGCTCCCGCTTGGGGCCGAGGCGGGCGATGTGCCGGGCGAGGTGGGCGATGATCGCGTCGATGTTGGTGAAGACCGTGACCGGGTTGGCGTACCCCTTGCGGCGCGGCACGTAGCAGTAGGCACAGGCCATCGCGCAGCCGTTGGAGGGGCCGGGGGCGATCCAGTCGGCGGAGCGGCCGTTGGGCCGGGTGGTCAGGGTCTTCTTCTCCCCGAGGACCAGTGTCTCGCCCTTCACGCGCACCCAGCGTTCGACGTTGCCCTCGTTGCCGTGCAGCCCCGGGATGCGCCAGTGGGAGGCGACCTCGATCACCTCGGCGCCGGGGAAGCGGGCGAGGACCTGGCGGCCGCGCGCGGAGGCGGCGGCGGCCGGTTCGGCGTAGACGGTCCGCACCGGCAGCAGGCGGCGGGCGGCGGGGGAGTCGCGGAAACCCGGGCGCTCCCGCGGCCCGGCGCCGTCGCCCGGTGCCGCGGCGTCGAGCGCGTCGAGACCGAACAGGGCGTCCGCTCCGTCGCCCGGTCCGGCGGACGGGTACCGCATGCGTGCTCCGCTCGGGGGATCGGGGGTGGGCCTCCCTCCACTGTAGACATCCGCCCCCGGTGCGCCGCCGCCTCCCGGGACGCGCGGTCAGCCGCTCCCGAGCGGGTCGTGGCCCCAGTTCATCAGCGAGTGCCGCCACCGGGTGCCCCGCACGTCCCCGGAGGGGCGCTGCGCGAGGTGCCGGCGGACGTACCCCACCACCTTGCGCATGTGCGCGTAGTCCGCGTCCGAGAGGTCGCCCTTCTTCTTGCGCAGGATGTCCACGATGGCGCGCCCGGAGGCGTGGCCGGTGGACTCGCCCCCGTCCCGGTGCTGCCCGGCCGCGCGGGAGTCGTCGGTGCCGAGCCACTTCTCCAGCTCCGCGGGTGTCATGTTGACCACCTCGCGGAAGGCGTCCCAGGTCTCGCGGCGCTCGTCGTCGCCCGCCACGCCGGCCTACTTCTTCCGCTTCAGCGCGGACGGCTTGTGCACGGCGGTGCGGCCGGACTTGTCGCTGCGCACCTCGTACTGCGGGTCGTCGGGCGAGGCGTCGACCGTGCGCCCGGCCGCCTCGGTCCGCTCGGTGATCTTCTTCTCCACGGTGCCCGTGGTCTCGCTGCCGTGGCTGCGCCAGGCGACCTTGTCTCCCTTCGACGGATCCTGCCCGCCGGAAGAGCCCTTGGACTTGGTCATGTCGTACTCCTGTTCCGCGGGGGTAAGCGGAAGACGAGTACCCACTTCGGCGGAGGCGCAGGCAGCCGCGTCGGTCTCCCCGGAGCGGCCCTTGATTGGCAACGTCGCGGCTGGGAAGTCGGAGATTCATCGCCCGCCGCCCGCTGCGTCGGGGGCGGTTTCCCAGGGCGAGGCAGACAGCCTCCGTCCGTCACCCTAGGAGTGCCGTGACCGTGCGCATCGGAGTGGAAGAGGAATTCCATCTCGTCGAGGTGGAATCAGGCATGCTCGTACCACGAGCCGACGCGGTGCTCGCGAAGCTGCCCGGGCCGACCTTCACGACCGAACTGCAACAGGCGACCGTGGAGTCGAACAGCGGGGTGCACGCGACCCTGAACGAGCTGTACGCGGACATCGTCGGCACCAGACGCCGGCTCGACGCCGCGGCGGGCGCCCACGGCCTGGCCGCGGTGGCCGCCGGGACGGTGCCGCTGGCCAGCGTCGCCGACATCCATCCCACCGCCGGCCACCGCTACCGCCGCATGGTCGAGCAGTACGGCATGATCGCCGACGAGCAGCTGATCTGCGGGACGCACGTGCACGTCGACGCCCCCGACCGCGACCTCGCGGTCCGCACCATGTGCGAGGTGTCGCCGTGGCTGCACGTCCTGCTGGCGCTCTCCGCGAGTTCGCCGTTCTGGCTGGGCGCCGACACCGGCTACGCCAGCTGGCGGACGATGCTGTGGCAGCGCTGGCCCACCGCCGGCCCCGTCGGGTGCTACGCGGACGCGGACGAGTACGACGCGGAGGTGCGCGGCCTCATCGACTCGGGCGTGATCGGCGACGCGGGGATGATCTACTCCGACATACGCCCCTCCGCCCACCAGCGGACGCTGGAACTGCGCATCTGCGACGCCTGCCCGCGCGCGGAGACCGTGGTGCTCATCGCGGGACTCTTCCGCGCCCTGGTGGCCGACGCCCGCGAGCGGCTGGGGAGGCGGATGGTCCCCGCGTGCAACGGACGGCACGAGTGGCTGCGCGCCGCGTCCTGGCGGGCCGCGCGCTCCGGCCTCGAAGGCACCCTGATCGACCCGTACACCCGCCGGGAGGCGCCGGCGGCCCAGGTGGTGCACGCCCTGCTCCGGCGGGTGCGCCCGGCGCTGGAGGACGCCGGGGACTACCAGACGGTACGGGCCCTCACCGAACGCGCCCTCACGAGCGGCAGCGCCGCCCGCCGCCTGCGCCGCGTCGGCGCCGGCGGGGACCTGCTGGCCTGCACGGACCTGGCGATCGCGGAGACCCGCGGCGACAGCGTCCGGCGCCGCCGGCCCGCGGCACCCACCGCGAGCGTCACCGCCCTGCGGCGGCCCGCCGCGGGCACCGCCGGCCCGGGCCCCGATCCGCGCGCCGCCGACCCGCGCCCGGCGAGGATCGCCGGGAGCTGAACCGGCGGTACCCACCGGCGCGCCGCGGCCCGCCGCCGACCGCCGACCCGCCCCCTCCGCCCCCGAAACCGAAGGAGAAGCGAACGCCATGGCGACCAGCCCCGACCCCCTCCCGACGGCCGGGTCCGCGCACTCCGCACGGCCGCGCACCCCGTACCCGCCGCGCGGAGGTGCTGCCTGATGTGCGGTCTGAGCGGAGAGATGCGCTTCGACGGCGGGCGGCCCGACCTGGCGGCCGTGGAACGCATGAACGACCGGCTCGCCCCCCGCGGCCCCGACGGCCGGGGCGTCTGGTCACGTGACGCGGTGGCGCTCGGCCACCGCCGGCTGAAGATCATCGACCTCTCCGAGCGCGGGGCCCAGCCGATGACCGACGCCCGCCAGGAGGTCACCGGCGTCTTCAACGGCTGCATCTACAACTACGCGGACCTGCGCGCCGAACTCCAGGCGCTGGGCCACCGCTTCCGGTCGACCTCCGACACCGAGGTCGTCCTGAACGCCTACCGGCAGTGGGGCACCGACTGCGTCGACCGGTTCCTCGGCATGTTCGCCTTCGCGCTCGTCGAGCACCGGACCGGCCGCCTGGTCCTCGCGCGCGACCGGCTCGGCATCAAACCCCTGTACCTGACGCAGACCCCCGGACGGCTGCGCTTCGCCTCGTCGCTGCCCGCGCTCCTCGCCGGCGGCGACGTCGACACCGCGCTGGACCCGGTCGCCGTCCACCAGTACCTGAGCTGGCACGCCACCGTCGCCGCCCCCCGCACCATCGTCGCCGGCGCCGGCAAGCTCCCGCCGGCCACCGTGCGGGTCGTCGAACCGGACGGCACCCACCGCGACCACCGCTACTGGCAGCCGTCGTACACGCGCCGCCCCGAGCACGCGGGCATGAGCGCGGACGAATGGCGCGACGCGGTGCTCGAAGCGCTGCGCACGGCCGTACGCCGCCGGATGGTCGCCGACGTGCCGGTCGGCGTCCTGCTCTCGGGCGGCCTGGACTCCAGCCTGATCGTGGCGCTGCTCGCGGACGAGGGACAGCGGGACCTGGCGACGTTCAGCGTGGGCTTCGAGTCGGAGGGCGGCGCCGAGGGCGACGAGTTCCCCTACTCCGACCTGATCGCCAAGGAGTTCGCCACCGACCACCACCGGCTGATGGTCCCCTCGGAGCGGGTGTCGGGCGCCCTGGACGAGGCGGTCGCGGCGATGAGCGAGCCGATGATGAGCCACGACGTGGTGGCGTTCCACCTGCTGGCCGAGCAGGTCGCCAAGGACGTCAAGGTGGTGCAGAGCGGCCAGGGCGCGGACGAGGTGTTCGCCGGCTACCACTGGTACCCGCGCATGGCCTCGGTGGCGCGCGAGGAGGAGCCCGAGCGGTACATCGACACGTACTTCGACCGCTCGCACGCCGACCTCGCCGCCATGCTCCAGCCGCACATGCTGCCGCGGGAGGACGTCTCCGCCCGGTTCGTCCGGGAGCACATGGCGGCGCCCGGCGCCGAGACCGCCCTGGACGCCGCCCTCCGGCTCGACACCCACGTCATGCTCGTGGACGACCCGGTCAAGCGGGTCGACAACATGACCATGGACTGGGGCCTGGAGGCCCGGGTGCCGTTCCTCGACCACGAACTGGTGGAACTGGCCGCCGCCTGCCCGCCGGAGCTGAAGCTGGCGGACGGCGGCAAGGGCGTCCTGAAGGCCGCCGGCCGCAAACTGCTGCCGCCGGACGTCGTGGACCGCCCCAAGGGTTACTTCCCGGTCCCCGCGATCACCCACATGGCCGGGCCCGTCCTGGAACGGGTGCGCGAGGCGCTGAACGCCCCGGCGGCCAGGCAGCGCGGGCTGTTCAAGGAGTCGTACCTCGCCGAGCTGCTGGCGGCCCCCGACCGACATCACACCAAGCGCGGAGCGAACGCACTGTGGCAAGTGGCTTTGCTGGAGATATGGCTGCAGACGCACGGAATCTGACCGGAGCGCGCACGGCGCCCCAGACGCCGCCCGCCCCGGACGCCGCCCGCACCGCGCGGCCCGCACCCGGCACCGTACGGCCGGTGCCGGACGCGGGCCCGGCACCGGCGGCCGACGGCCTGGCCCCCGCCCTCGCCGCCCCCGCACCCGTCCCCCTGCCGGACGCCGCCGGGCCGCGGGACGCGACCACCCGGCTCGTCGCCCACGGCTGCTGGTACCCCTCGGCCGACCCCGCCGGGGCCCGGATCGCCTTCATCTGCGACCGCGGCGGCGTGCCCCAGCTCTGGGCGGGCGAGGCCGACGGCGAGGGGGTGCGCCTGCTCGACGGCGAACCGGACCCCGTCCGTGAGGTGGCCTGGTCGCCCGACGGCCGGTGGATCGCCTACACCACGGCCCCCGGCGGCGGGGAGCACACGCGGGTGCTGTGCGTACGTCCCGACGGCACCGGCCGCCGCATCCTGGCCGGCGCCGAACCGGGCAGCTCCGCCCACCTGGGCTGCTGGGCGCACGACGGTTCGGCCGTCGCGGTCACCGTCGCGGTCCCCACCGCCGCCGCCCCCCAGGAACCCGGCGCGGAACCGACCCCGGCCGCGCTGCCGCCCTTCGGCCTGCAGCGCGGGACCGGCGGCGCCGTACTCCTCGGAGCGGCGCCCCATGACGAGGGCCGGCTCGGCCGGCCGTCACCCGCCGCGGCCGGGCCGGCCGCCGGCCCCGCCCGGCACGAGCCCCCCGGCCCGGCCGCCGGCTTCGGCGACGGGCTGTCGGCCTACCTGGTCGACCCCGACGGTGTGGCCGCGCCCGTCCTGCTCGCCGCCGAGAAGGACGCGGCGACCCTGCGCGTGTGCGATCTGAGCCGCGACGGCGCCCTGGCGCTGCTGCGCCGGGGACCCCGCGGACGCCGCGAGGCCGTGGTGCTGCGCATGGCCGACCGCACGACGACGTCCGTGGTCCCGGTGGCCGACGGCGACCCCTGGATCGGCAGGTTCTCGCCCCGCGCCGACACCCTCTGGCTGCGCAGCGACGCCTACCGCGAGTTCGCCGTCCTGCTCGCCGCCGCACTGGATCCGGACGGGCGTCCGCACGGCTGGTCCGTCGCGGCCGCGCGCGAGGGCAGCGACCTGGAACTGCTGCACTGCGCCCACGACGGCCGCGTCGCGGTGCTGGCCTGGAACGTCCGCGGCACGAGCGAGGTGGAGATCCTCGACACGGACCGGCCCGGCCCGGCCGGCGACCGCACCGGCGCGTCCCGGGCGCTGCCCCTGCCCCACGAGGTGGTCACCCGCGTCGTGGACGCGGGTCCGGGGCTGGCCCTCGCCCTGTCCGGGTCCCAGCGCCGCCCCGGCGTGTGGTGGCTCCCCGAGGGCGTGACCCCGCTGCGCACCGCCTGGTCGTCCCGGGACGAGGACGCCGTGCCCCCGGGAAGCCAGCCCGTGCGCCCGGTCCAGCGCAGGCTGACCGCGCGGGACGGGCTGCCGCTGAACGGCTGGTACTACCGGGCGCCGGGGCGGGGCCCCGACGACCCCGCGCCCTGCGTGATCCACCTGCACGGCGGCCCCGAGGAGCAGGAGCGCCCCGTCCTCAACCCGCTCTACCACGAGATCCTGGGACGCGGACTGGACGTCTTCGCGCCCGACGTGCGGGGCTCCGGCGGACACGGCCGGTCGTTCGTCGACGCCGACCTCGCCCACGGCCGGTTCGCCGCCATCGAGGACGTGGCCGACTGCGCCGCCCACGCGGTGCTGGCCGGCCCGGCCGACCCGTCCCGGCTGGCGGTCATGGGCCGCTCGTACGGCGGGTACCTCACCTTCGCCTCCCTGGTCTGGCACCCGGAGCTGTTCCGCACCGGTGTGGCGGTGTGCGGCATGTCCGACTTCGCGACGTTCTTCGACGGCACGGAGCCCTGGATCGCCCAGTCGGCGTCCCACAAGTACGGCCATCCCGAGCACGACCGCGAACTCCTGCGCGCCCTCTCGCCGATGAGCCGCATCGGCGCGCTGCGCGTGCCGCTGCTCGCCGTGCACGGGGAGCACGACACCAACGTGCCGCCCGGGGAGTCGGAGCAGTTCGTGCGCGCGGCGCGCGAGCGGGGTCTGACCGCCGAACTGCTCACCCTGCGCGACGAGGGCCACGACTTCCTCCGCGCCGACAACCGGCGGCTGTTCCGCCGTGCCGCCGCCGACTGGCTGGAGCGGCACCTGACCGGCTGACGCGCGCCCCGGCGCGCCGGCCCGCCCCCCGCCGTGGGGGCTGGACGGCGGTCCACCGGGTAGCCGGACGTGGAGGCCCCGACGAGAGCGGGGCCCGTGGCGAAGGGAGTCGGCGTGTCCGGAGTGGTCGAACGACTGAGGCAGTTCGCGCGGAGCCCGCAGGGACGGCGCACGATCGAACAGGTGCGCCGGACCGCGGCCGATCCCCGCCGCCGCGCCCAGGCGCGGCGGCTCTTCGACAAGGTGCGCGCTCGCCGCTCGGCACCGGGAGCGTGACCCGCGCCGGCCCGCGGTCCGCGGATGCGGCGCGCGGGGCGTGTCCGGGCGCGTGAGGGGCATCCGGATTCCAGCGCACAGCGCGCTTCACCAATCCGCTCGCCCGGAAGGACGGATCTCATGCTGGCCATCGCCGCCGCGGTGCTCTTCTTCATCGCGTTCCTGATCGACGCCGCCGACATCTCCACCAACGACGTGTTCGGCCAGACCAACCTCATGCTCCTCGGCCTGACGCTGCTGGCCCTGCACCTCGGCGGTCTGGGCAGCGGCTGGGCGGCGCGTGGCCGCAGACGCTGACCGGACCGCGGCGCGAGGACGGGCCGGGCCGGGCGACGCCATCACGGCGTGGCCCGGCCCGGCCCGCCGCGTTTCAGGCCCGCAGCGCGGACTCGGTGTCGGGGTGGAGCGGGAAGATCTGGTCGAGCCCGACGATGCGCAGCAGGCGCAGTGTGTTGTCGGGGACGGCCGCGAGCGCGATGTCCGCCTGGGCGGCGTGCGCGTGGTGCTGGGCGGCGATCAGCGCGCTGATGCCGCTGGAGTCGCAGAACCCCATGCCGGCGAGGTCCAGTACGAGACGCCGGCCGGGACTCAGGACGATCGAGGCGACCAGGTCGCGTAGTTCGGGTGCGCTGGCGTAGTCGAGGTCACCGGCCACCTCCAGGACGGGACCGGCGGCGGCGTCTCGGACGGTGATCTGCAAGGGGCTCATGGTCATTCGTTCGGCTGGGGGGTGGTTGCGGGAACGCCGAGGGCGAGGAGCGCGGTGTCGTCGACGAGGCCGTCGCCGAAGTTCCGCAGCAGGTCGGTCAGGGCGTGGACGACGTCGGGCGCCGGCCTGCCCGCCAGTTCGGCGGCGAAGGCGAGCAGCGCCTCGTCGCCGTACAGGCTGTGCCGGTCGGTGCCGGTACGGGCCTCGGTGAGTCCGTCGGTGTAGAGCAGCAGCGTGTCGCCGGGGGCGAGGACGGTCGTGGCGGTGACGAAGCGGGCGGTGGGCACCACGCCCACCAGGAGACCGCCGGGGGTGGGCAGGAACTCGGCCGTGCCGCGGGCGCGCAGCACCAGGGCCGGCGGGTGGCCGCCCGCGGCGAGGCGGACGGTGGCCTCGCCGGTCGCGGGGTGCGGTTCGACCGTGCCGAACACGGCGGTGCAGTAGCGCGGGTCGCCGCTGCCGGTGTAGCGCTCGTGCAGCACCGTGTTGAGCACGGTCAGCGCGGAGACCGGGTCGGGGTCGTGCACGGCCGCGGCGCGCAGGGTGTAGCGGGTGAGCGAGGTGACCGCGGCGGCCTGGGGGCCCTTGCCGCAGACGTCGCCGAGGAAGAAGGCGAAGCGCTTGCCGTCGACGGGGAAGACGTCGTAGAAGTCGCCGCCGAGCCGGTCAGGGGAGGCGGCGTGGTAGTAGGCGGCCGTCTCCAGCCCCGGCACCGGCGGCAGGCTGTCGGGCAGCAGCGACCGCTGGAGCACGGCGAGGGCGTCCTGGAGCCGGGCGCGGTCGGCCTCCGCCTGCTTCCTCGCCTCCTCGGCCGCGCGCCGACCGCGCAGCAGTTCCTCCTCGTAGGCGCGCCGGTCCCGGGCGTCGAAGACGGAGGTGCGGATCAGCAGGGGCTCGCCGGTGCTGCCGTGCTTGACGGCCGAGGACACCAGTACGGGCATCCGGGCGCCGTCCGCCTGCCGGATCTCCAGGGCGATGCCGTTGATCTCGCCCCGCATCCGCAGCAGCGGCGCGAAGTGCGTCTCGTGGTAGAGCTTGCCGCCCACCGTCAGCAGGTCGGTGAAGCTCAGCCGGCCCACCACCTCCTCGCGCTCCATCCCGAGCCAGTTCAGGAGGGTGCCGTTGACCTTGGCTATGGTGCCGTCCATCAGGGTGGACAGGTACCCGCAGGGCGCGCTCTCGTACAGTTCCTCCGCGCTGTCCTCCAGCAGCGCCGCGAACACCGCGTCCGAGGCCCGTCCGGTGCCGCCGGCCTCGTTCGGGTCGCGCTGCTGCCCGGTGCGGCACATCATCGCAGCCCCCGGAGGAAGCGGAGGATCGCCTCGTTGGTGGCCTGGGGCGCGGACAGGTGCGGACAGTGCCCGGTCGTGTCGAGGGTGACCAGCGCCGAGCCCGGGATCTCCCGGTGCACGAAGGCGGCGACGCCCCGGGGAGCGATGACGTCCCGGGCGCTCTCCAGCACCAGGGTCGGCACCGTCACGTCCTTGAGGTCCGCCCGGGAGTCCGACAGGAACGTCGTCCGGGCGAAGACGCGGGCGAAGTCCGGGTCGGTGGCGCAGAAGCTGTTCTCCAGCTCCCGGCCGAGTTCGGGGCGGTCCGGGTTGTCCATGATCACCGGTGCCATGGCGGCCGACCAGCCCAGGTAGTTCGACTCCAGCGACGCCAGCAGCTCGTCGATGTCCGCCGCGCTGAACCCGCCCCGGTACCCCTCGTCGTCGATGTACCGCGGGGACGGCGCGACCATCACCAGCGCCCCCAGCCGCTGCGGAGCGCGGCCGGCGGCCAGGACCCCGATCATCGAGCTGACCGAGTGCCCGACGAACACGGCGTCGTGCAGGTCGAGCGCCTCGCAGACCTCGGTCACGTCCTGGGCGTAGCCGCCCAGGGTCGCGTAACGCCGCTCGGAGAACGCGGCGGCGTCCGATCTCCCGGAGCCGACGTAGTCGAACAGGACGACGCGGTGGTCCGCGGCCAGGGCGGGCACCGTCAGGCGCCACATGTTCTGGTCGCAGCCGAAACCGTGCGCCAGGACCACCGTGCGTCCCCGCGGGTTGCCGGTGACGGTGACGTTGTTCCTGCGGGCGATGTCCATGCCCACCAGTCTCGCAGGCACCGTCCGTGCCGCGGCAACGGGTACCGTCGCGGCCCGCGGCGCGGTGGTACGGGAATGGGCTCAGGGGCACGCCGCGAGGAAGTCGAGGAGCGCCGCGTTCACCTCGTCCGGGCGTTCCTGCTGGGTCCAGTGTCCGCAGCCCGCCAGCCGGAGCGGCTCGCGCCGCAGAGCGGGCATGAGGGCCGGGAGCCGCTCGATGAGTTCCGGGGTGCCGGGGAAGGCGGGCACGACGTCCCGGTCGCCGTAGACGTACAGGGCCGGCGTGCCGACGACGGCGCCGTGCCAGGGGGCGGTCAGCTCCCAGTTGCGGTCGAGGTTGCGGTACCAGTTCAGCGCCCCGGTGAAGCCCCGCGAGAAGCTCTCGGTGAGCGCGTCGAGGTCCTCCTCGCGGAACCACTCCGGCAGCACGTCCGGGTCCGGCATGTCGGCGAGCCAGCCGCGCTCGGGGTCGACCAGCGGCTGCTTGCCCTGTCCGGCGTCCGGGGCGTCACCGGAACCCCAGTGGAAGAACTTCCGCAGGGCGGTGCGGGTGTCCCTGGCGAACTCGGCGTCCGCGACACCGGGCCGGTCGAAGTAGTTCCAGTAGAAGCGGCCGCCGAACCGCTCCGCCATGGCGGCCAGCGGGGGCCGGGACCCGCGGAACGGGGGCGGCACGCTCAGCCCGGCCACCCCGCGCACCAGGTCCGGCCGCAGCAGCGCGGTGTGCCAGGCCACCGGCGCGCCCCAGTCGTGCCCGACCACGAACGCCCGCTCCTCGCCCAGCGCCCGGACCAGCCCGACGACATCGCCCACCAGGTGCAGGATCGTGTACGCGCCGACGTCGTCGGGGTGGTCGCTGCGCCCGTAGCCGCGCTGGTCCGGAGCGACCACCCGGTAGCCCGCGTCCGCCAGCGGACCGAACTGCCGGTGCCAGGAGTGCCAGGACTCGGGGAAGCCGTGCAGGAGCACCACCAGCGGGCCCTCGCCCTGCTCGGCGATGTGCAGCCGGACCCCGCCCACGTCGACCAACCGGTGTTCCACCATGACCCGAGGCTACGCGCCGCGCGCACCGGGCCGGCGGCGACACGGGCCGTCGGGCGCTCCCTCAGGAGGCCCCGGCGCGGTCCTCGCGTCCCCGGCCCCGGGCGGCCTCGGCGGGGCGCGGCCGCACGGAGGAGCCGGGCCGTACGGCGGCGGGGCGGGGCGCCGGGAGGAGGCGCGGTGCGCCGGGCGGTGCCGGGCGGGACGGACGGTCCCGTGACGTGGTGCGGCCGCGGTGCGCTCGGGGCGCACCGCGGCCATGACTCCGGCCCGCGCGGCGGTGGCGGACCGGAGCGTATGGAGGCCGGCGCCCGCCCCCTGCCGCGGCGGGGGACGGTTCGGTCGGCGGATCAGCCGGTCATGCCCGCTGCCACAGCGCCGGGGTGTTCGGCGGCTCCCAGCCCGGCTGGGCCTGGTGGGTCTGGAGGCAGCGGTACGTGGCGCCGCCGTACGTCACCGTGGCGCCCGCCTGGTAGACGGTGCCGGCCGCCCAGGTGCCGCCCGGTTCGCCGGGAGGGTCGCCGGGGTCGTTGGGTCCGGACCCGGCCGTCTTCAGGGTGAGGCCGTAGGACTGGAGGATCGGGTTGACCGGCTGGAAGTACGTCGTGCCGCCGCTCGTGCAGTCGCCCGAGCCGCCCGAGGTGACGCCCTGCGCCTGGCTGCCGGAGATGAACGAGCCGCCCGAGTCGCCCGGTTCGGCGCACACCGAGGTGCGGGTGACCCCGCTGACGGTGCCCTCCTGGTACGTCACGCTGGTGTTGAGCTGCTGCACGGTTCCGCAGTGCCAGCCCGTCGTCGAGCCGGAGCGGCACACGGAGGAGCCCACGGTCGCCTGCGTGGACCCCGCGACCTGGACGCCGGCGCCGTTGACCTCGGGCGTCGCGGTCCAGCTGCTGTTGGCCGCCACCCACGCCATGTCGTTGCCGGGGAAGACCGACGCCTGGAAGGTGCCCTGCGCGACCCGGTTGGAGCCGGTGGTGGTGCTGCCGGCCCGCCCGCAGTGGCCGGCCGTGGCGAAGCCCTGCTGGGTGCCCCGGGTCACCGGGAAGCCGATCGAGCAGCGGGTGCTGCCGCCGATGTAGTACGCGTCACCGCCGCGCAGGTCGTACAGCGGGCGGGGGCGCTCGGCCGACGCCACGATCCGGGTGAGGGAGGCGTCGACGTGCGCGGCCGCCAGCAGGGAGCGTGCGGCGGCCGGCCGGACCGCCTGCACCACCAGCGCGTTGCGGGGCACGTCCACGTACCAGACCGGCGCGTCGGTGGTGGCGTGCCGGGCGGCGGCGCGGTCCACGCGTGCCTTGGCCGCGTCCAGCGCGGCCAGCGAGTGGTCCACGACGACCGCGTCGGCGCCCCGGACCCGGATCGCCGGCACGTCGGCCGGGTCCGTGGTGGCCACGGTCAGCGTCTGCGACTCCGCGCCGCGCACCCACGCGCCCGCGAAGTCCGGGCCCAGCGCGGCCCGCAGCCGGCCCGCGGTGGCGCCCGCCTCCGCCTCGTTGGCCAGCCGGTGCCGCGCCTGCTGCCGGTCGAGGCCGAGGTCCCGCTGGAGCGCGCCGAGCAGGGCGGGCGGTGCCGCGGTGACGCGCAGGGTCTCGGCGGCCGTCGGCGGGGTGGGGGAGTCCGCGGACCGGGCACTCGCGGAGCCGCTGAGCCCGGCCACGAGCAGGGCACCCGCCGCCGCGGTGGCGGCACACGCGGCTCTGAGGTGTCGTTGGAGCATGGGGAGGTCTCCTCGGATTCGGTGGGGGTGCCGAAACCGTAGGGAGACCGCCCAGGGGCCCGTAAGACGTCAGCCGACCCCCTGCCCCGGTGTTATGCCCTGCGGCCCCCGCCGGGGCGGCGGTTCACGAGGCGCGGCCGGTGCGCCCGCGGGAGACGGGCCGCGGGTCCGCGCGCCGGGAGAGCCAGCGCACGTAGCTGTCGCTGCGCGCCGCCGCGCCCGCGTGCGCCTCGCGGGCCTGCGCCAGCACCGTGGCGGCGGTGTCGGGCAGTTGCCCGGCCGGGTGCCAGCCCAGCAGGTGCCGCCAGACCAGCGGCGTCCCGGCCAGCGGACGGATGGTGAGGCCCGGCGTCGGCGGGAACGTCGCCCGGCACAGGCCCACCGCCCGGCCCACCTGTGCCAGGTGCACGCAGGAGGAGGTGTCCGTCTCGTACATGCGGCGCGGCGTGAACCCGGCCCGGGCGCACGCCGCGGTGAAACAGTCGCCGAAACAGCCGTCGCCCGGGACGCACGCCCACTCCTGCTCCGCGAGCGCGGACAGGTCGATCTCCCGCCCGTGGGCGAGCGGGTGGTCGTCGGCGAGCATCACGAAGACCGGGTCGACGGCGATCTCCTCCCAGACGACCTCCGGGGTGTCGGGCGGGGGAGCGGAGCCGCAGACGCCGGCGAGCGCGAAGTCCAGGCGCCCCTCGGCCAGCAGCCCGGCCAGCTCCCGCTCCGACCACGAGGCACAGGTCGTCACGGTGGTGCCGGGCGAGGCGTCCGCCAGCCGGTCCACCAGCGCGCCCAGGAGCGGTCCGTGCGTGCCGCCGAGCCGCAGCCGCTCCCCGTCCCGCCTTGTGCGCGCGAACCGGGCCGCCTCCCGCTGGAGTTCGCTCACCGCGGGCAGCACGATCCGGGTGCGCTCCAGGACCAGCTCGCCAAGGGCGGTGGCCCGCACGCCCTGCCGGCCGCGCTCGAACAGCGGTCCGCCCAGGGCCCGTTCGATGCGCCTGAGCTGCGCGCTGAGCGCGGGCTGCGCGAGCCCGAGGGCCGTCGCCGCCTTGGTCAGACTGCCCGCTTCCGCGATGGTTCGGATGGTTCTGAGATGCCGCAACTCCAGCTCCATGAAGGGAGCTTGCGGTGTGGCACCGCGAGGGGCAAGGGGTTGGTCCGTACCTGCTGGTCCCGGCGGTGCCGCCCGCGGCGGACCGGGGCACCGCGCCCCCGGGAGCCGTCCGCCTCCCGGGGGTTCCTTCGGGGGTCGCGTGTCCCGGTTTCACCACCTAACGGTGGTCTCCCGGCGGTTCATAGCTGGCGGAACGACTGACTCCGCACCGTCGACGGCGGCTCGCTGGGGACCGTGGCGGCCGAACTCGCCACCCTGTACACGGCGGCCACCGGCCCGGACGGCGGGGACCCGCTTCCCGAACCGCCGCGGTACGCCGACCACGCGCGCCGCGAACACGACGCCCTCCCCGGCCTGCGGGCCGCGGCCGACCGGTGGAGCGACCTGCTCGCCGACGCCGCCCCGGCCGGCCGGCACCGCGCGGGGCACCACCGCCCGCCCGGCCGCGGTGCGCACCGTGCGCCTCGCCCTGCCCGGCACCCTGCGCACACTGGGCGCCGAACGGCGCGCCACCCTCTTCGCGGTGTCGCTGACCGCCGCCTTCGCCACCCTGCACCGGCTCACCGGCGGTGAGGACCTCCTCATCGGCGTGGCGAGCACCCACCGCACCGGGTGCACACGCGACGACGGTGAGCGGAGCCGGCCGGGGCCGGTGCCCCCGGGACGGGGGAGGCCGGGCGTGCCGGCCCCCGCGCTACGACTCCGCCCGTGCCCCACCGAGCGCGTCCGGCGCCGGGCCGATGCGGGTGCCCGTGCCGCTCACCCGGACGCGCGGGTCGCCCGCGCGCAGGGTCACGGTGAGCGTGCCGGGGCGGCCCATGTCCTCGCCCTGGTACAGGGTGAGGAGGGACTCCTCGCCGACCAGGCCGAGTTCGCGGAGGTACGCACCGAACGCGGCGGCGGCGGCGCCGGTCACCGGGTCCTCGACGACGCCGCCCACGGGGAACGGGTCACGGACGTGGAAGACGTCGGCCGACTCCCGCCACACCAACTGGACCGTGGTCAGGTCCAGCCGGTGCATGAGCGCTTCGAGGCGGGCGAAGTCGTAGGCGAGATCGGCCAGGCGCTCGCGGGTGGCCGCCGCGAGGACCAGGTGGCGGGCGCCGGCGAAGGCGATGCGGGGCGGGAACGCGGGGTCGAGGTCGGCCCGCGGCCAGTCGAGCGCGGCCAGCGCCTCGTCGAGGTCGGCCGCGGAGATCTCCTCGGTGTGCGGGGCGACGCTGGTGAGAGTGGCCCACAGCGCGCCGTTCTCCTCGACCACGTCGACCGGCACGGTACCCGCGGCCGTCGCGAACACCAGCTCCCCGGGGCCGCTCCGCTCGGCGAGCGCGACGGCGGCCGCGACGGTGGCGTGCCCGCAGAACGACACCTCGGCCTTGGGGCTGAAGTAGCGGATGCGGTACGCCCGTTCCCTCCCCTCGATGCCCTCCGGCAGCGCGGTCAGGAACGCGGACTCCGAGTACCCGAGGCGGGCCGCGATCGCCAGCATCTCCTCGTCGTCGAGACCTGTCGCGTCCAGCACGACCCCGGCGGGGTTCCCGCCGTCGGGGTCGGTGGAGAAGGCGGTGTACCGCAGGACTTCGGGGGACCGGGTATCAGGCGTCATGATCGCGGCAACACGGGGCCGGGTGCGGGGTATTCCCCACCGGCCCGACGGGCTCCCGCGTGGTGTTCCGGCCTGCCGCGACCGCCGTACCCGGTGGCAGCGTGGGCGCTCGCCGCCCACCGCGGGACCCGCGCGTCCGGCTCCGCGGGCTGCCGGCCGGCGGCAGTACCGGTGTCCCGCGCCGCCACGGTCCGCTCGGGTCATCGTCGGCGGCCCGGAGGCCGTCGGCCGGTGGGGCCGTGCGGACCTTGCCCGGGCCGCCGTACACGGTCGGGGCCTCGCCCGGTGCCGGAGCGCGGCCACACCGCCGCGCGCCCGCCGCCCGCGGCCGTCGCGGCGGCCGGAGTCGGCAACCGGCTTGCGGGTGCCCGGAGTCGTGACCGGCCCCGGCGGGACTCGTGAGCTGTCGTCAAGGCGGCTTATTCTACGGAGACTTGGCGCCCCGGCAGTCGCTGCGGCGGCCCGGGCCGTGGCCCGCCGCCCCTGCCGCCGGCCGGCGAGCCGGGTGCCGCCGCCGTGCCTCCGCGGGCGGGTGCGCGGCGCTCGGCCGCCGTCCGGGGCCCGGCCCGGGGCGGTGGGAGGCCGGAAGCCGCGCTCGCGTCCGTGCGGGCGGCTCCGGTGGTTCACCATGTGCCAAGTTCCCAGCGATCCGACAGACCTCCGAGAGGGGAGCACGGCCGATGCGCAGCACCACCGTCTTACCGGGGACCCCCGGCCTTCCGCCCCAGGCCGGGGACGTACCCCTGCACCGGCTGGAGGTGGCCCGGCCCGGTGCCGCCCCCTTCGCCGCCGGCTCCTTCGAGGCCGTGGGACCACTGTCCCGGTGGGACCGGCCGCACCGGCACACCTTCTACGAGATAGTGCACGTCAGCGCCGGTTCCGGCAGTCATGTCGTCGACCTCGCGCACTGGCCGCTGCGACCACCGCACCTGGCCGTGATCCTGCCCGGGCAGGTGCACCACTGGGAGGGCGGCCGGGGCCCCGAGGGCACCCTCGTGCTGTTCACGGACGACTTCCTGGTGGACCACCCCGGCGACCGCGAGGTGCTGCGCCGCCTCGGCGAGCAGTGCTGGTTCGGACTGGACGCCGAGCACGACCGGTCCGTCGGCCACCTGATGGCCGAACTCGTCGCGGAGCACCGGCAGCAGGCCCCGGGCCACGAGAGCGTCCTGCGCTCCCTGCTGCACGTCCTGGTGGTGCGGGCCTCCCGGCTGACGGGCCGCGACGCGTCCGGCCGCGGACCGCGCCCCGAGGGGCGGCCCGCCGCCGTGGCCGAGGAGTTCGCGCGGCTGGTCACCCGGCCCGAGGCGGCCGGCTGGTCGGTGCGGGAGTGCGCGGAGCGGCTTGGCGTCACCCCGCACTACCTCACGCAGGCGGTGCGGGCCGCGACCGGCCGCCCGCCCGGGCGGCTGCTCATCGAGGCGCGCGCCTACCAGGCGCAGCGCCTCCTCGCCCACACCGACCTGTCGGTACGGCAGGTCGCCGCCCGCACCGGGTTCGCCGATCCCGCCTACTTCAGCCGGTTCTTCCGGCGGGAGACCGGCAGCAGTCCGGGCGACTTCCGAAAACACCACACCCGCCCTCACCAGTCCCTCGAAGCGCGCCGGACACCCGCCTAGGTTCATTGCCGATCCGCCCCCGGCCGGGTCCAGCCCCGGCCGGACCCACCCCCCACCTGGAGGACACATGGACGACGGAGCAGGCAGCTACGGCGCAGACGGCACGGGCATGGACGGCGAGGGCGCGGTCGACGAGCCGAGGTCTCCCCGGCTCGTCCGCCGCAAGACGGTGCTGCGCGCGGCCCTCGCGGCCACCGCCGCGATCCCCGCCACCCTGGTCGGCGGCCCCGCCCTCGCCCGCACCCTGGCCACGACGGGCACACAGCCCGAGCTCACCCCGCCGTGCGACGACGGCGACGACCCCACCCCGGAGCAGACGGAAGGCCCCTACTTCAAGCCGAGTTCGCCGGCGCGGACCAGCCTGCTGGAGCCCGGGATGGCCGGCACCCGGCTGACCGTGACCGGGTACGTCTTCGGCCGGTCCTGCCAGCCGCTGTCCGGCGTCCTGCTGGACTTCTGGCAGGCCGACAACAACGGCGCGTACGACAACACCGGGTTCCGGCTGCGCGGGCACCAGTACACCGACTCCCGCGGCTCCTACGCGCTCACCACGATCGTGCCGGGCCTCTACCCGGGGCGGACGCGGCACATACACGTGAAGCTCCAGGCGCCCGGCCGGCCCGTCCTGACCACCCAGCTGTACTTCCCGAACGAGCCCCGCAACAACACCGACACGATCTTCGACCCGCGTCTGGTGATGACCGTGCGGGACGCGGACGGCGGACGGCAGGCGGCGTTCGACTTCGTCCTCAACGTCACCCAGGGCCCCGGCCCGGGCGAGCCCACGCCTTCGCCCAGCGGCACGTGGGCCGCGGGCGTCGCGTACCGCGCGGGGGACCGGGTCACCTACGGCGGCCGCTCCTACGTCTGCCTCCAGGCGCACACGGCCCAGCCGGGGTGGGAGCCCTCGGTCGCACCGGCGCTCTGGCGCGCGGTCTGAGCCGGGAGGCCGACGGACGGCCGCCGCGGGGCACACCCGCTCCGCACGCGGGGCTCTTCCGCCCGGCGGCGGGCACGTACGCGACGTGTCACGCGCACGTGCTGAAACGAAGGGAATCGGGCGGGGCGGGCGGAGACGGCGGCCGGAGGCCCCGCGCACCGGCCCGCGGGACCGGTCCGGTTCTCTGAATTCCCTTGCCGGCGACTGCTGTGGTCGAAGCCGGACGAGGGATGGGGGGGGCGGGTCGCAGCCGGGAGGGGGTGCCCTCCCGGCTGTGGCCCCGGGCCGCGCACGGGCCCGGTCCGGGCGGACCCCGCGGCGTCCTGCCCGCCGGTCCGCGCACGCACCGGCCGGCCTCCGTGGGGGGCCCGCTCCCGCACGGCGCCCGGCCTCGTCGTCCTGGCGGCGGCTCGCCTCCCCGCTCTGCCGCCGCCTCCCGTGCGGGCCGCCGACGGGCCCGTTCCATGGCGGGGGCGGCCCGCCATGCCGTCCCCGCCGGGAAGCGTGACGTCCACCGCGCGCGCCGCCGGCCGACGGAACACCCCGGCGCACCCCGGCCCCGGCCCGCCGGTCACGCCACACGGCCTCCGCCGGTCACGCCGCGACCACGGCCGCTCCCTCGGCGAGGCGCGCTGTCGAGCACACGGGAGTGTGCCGCCGGGACCTCCGCCGATGGTGTCCGCCACGGCCGCGCCCTTCGTGTGCCGGCCCGCCGCTTCCCGCAAGCATCGGATCCGATCGTCGGTCAACGGGGCGCGCGAAGCGCCGGGCGCGCGAGCGGGGGCGGGGCGCGCCCTCCCGGGCCACGAGGCGCCGTTGGGGCACGACCGGTCGCGGGCAGGATCGCCGTGCACCCGACAGGAAGGGCCGGCCGTGGCCAGTGAGTTCCAGCGCGACAAGCTCGTCAACATGTTCCGCGCGTTCGACGCCGACGACAACGGCTACCTCGACCGGCGCGACTTCCAGGCCCTCGCGGAACGCTGGAGGCGCCTGCCCCGTGTGCGACCGGGATCCGATCTGGCCGCACGCGTGGACATGGTCATGCTGGGCTGGTGGGACCTCCTCGCGGCCCACGTGGACACGGACCGGGACGGCAGGGTCGGCCTCGACGAGATACTCGCCATGGTGGACCGGCTGCCCACCATGCGCGAGGTCGTCGCCGCGACCGCCGAGACCGTGTTCGACGCCGTCGACGAGAACGGCGACGGCCGTATCTCCGCCGCCGAGCACCGGCTGCTGGTCGACACGTGGCACGGCGCGAGCGTCGACGTCGCCGATGTCTTCGACCGCCTCGACCAGGACGGGGACGGGTACCTCGGTCGTCCCGAGTTCACCGAGCTGTGGATCCGGTTCTGGATCAGCGACGACCCGGACGACCCGGGCAACCTGGTGTGCGGCCCGGTACCGACCCGCACCTGACGGCTCCGCCCGGACCCGTTCGGCCGCCGACCCGTCCTGGCGGGCCGCAGGTCTGAGACGCCTCGGAGGGGGAATCGTTCACGGCGCGCGCGTGCCCCCGACTCGCAGGAAAAAACTTGTGTTTTGTGTGCGTGTAGGGCAGAAGTAAGGGCATGCGGTGGCCAGGAGGTTGATAGAAATGGTTCCCCTGCTTCTGGTTCTTCTGCTGGCTCTGATCCTCTTCGGCGCGGGTTTCGCCCTGAAGGCGCTGTGGTGGATCGCGGTGATCGTGCTCATCGTGTGGGTGCTGGGCTTCGTCATCCGTTCCGCGGACGGTGCGGGCCGCAAGGGTCGCTGGTACCGCTGGTAGACGACACGCACCCGGGCGCGGGAAACGCCCCAGGCATGTGAGCAGGGGCCCGGCCGCCACGGCCGGGCCCCTGCTCGTGCGGGTACACGCCGGCGCCCGGTGGCCGGGAGGAACCGGGCTTGTCGGACGCACCGCAGGGTACGCGAGCGAAACAGCGGCCCCGCGGACGTCGCAGCGGAACCCTGCGCCTCCTGTCCCCGCGGGGCCGCTGCCGCCCCACCGCCATGCCGGACCTGGCCAGCCGGTGATCACCCCACGGCTCCGCCCCGTCTCCCGGGCCGGGCCACCCGACGGGCGCCGCGGGATCCGCCGTCGGTACGACTCACCCCCGCACCGGGTGGTGTCGTCCCCGGCCGAGCAGCGTGGCTGTGGGACGTTGATCCTGACCCAGGCCCGACCGACACCCAGGGACTCCCGGCATGCGACGCAGCACCACACGGAAACGCCCCGACCGGCCGGCCCCGCCGGACGACGGGCGAGGCTGACCGTCCGATGCCGCCTCGCCCCGTCCTCGCGTTCCGCGTCGTGCCCGTGGCGCTCGCCGCGCTCTGCCTTGCGGGCGGTGCGGCCGGGTGCGCGCAACGGTCCCACCACGTCGAGCTGTCCGCGGACGACACCATCAAGGCCGCGGAGCTCCACCTCACCGACGAATGCCTCACACGCCAGGGCCTGACCCCGCCGGGCACCGCTGGGCACCCCCGGAACGAGGCCGAGCGGCGGCAGGTCAGTGCGGCGCTCTTCGGCACCGGACCGGCCGAGCTGTCGCTCGCCCTGCCCACCGGCCGCCGGGTGAGCGCCCACACCGACGGCTGCCTCGCCGACGCCCAGCGCATCCTGTACGGCGACCAGCGGGCCTGGTTCCACGCCTCGACGATCGTCAAGAACCTCCGGCCCGAGGCCGTGTACCGGGGCGTGGAGATGGCGGCCGTCCGCCGCATGCACCGCACCGAACTCGCCGACTGGACCCGGATGCGCGCCCACGCGCTCGACCGGGCCCGCGACGTGCTGAACCGGTCGCTGAACCACCGCGCGGCCGGCCCGCGCGCCGAGCGCTGACCGGGACGCCGGCCGGCACCGACGGCGGCACGCACGTCCTGACGCGCCGAAGTGCCGATGCGCCGCGCGCCCCGTCCGACGGCGTCACGCAGCACCTCCTCCGCCTCGCCGGGCCGTGCCGGCAGCACCAGCGCCGACTCGTGCCGCGCGCGCCCGTACGCCTGGAGTGACGCGTCGACCGCGGCCGGGTCGTCCGGGGCCTCGGCAGGCGGGTAGGCCGGGGCCGGTGCGCAGGCGCAGCCGGCGGCGGACCGGGCGATCGAACCGAGGCAGCCGGCCCGGGCGCGGCAGCGGGGCGCATGCCCGGGGCGGCGGGCCGGTGCACGGTGGCGGGGCCTCACGGGCAGGTGACCACCTGGCCGGCCCAGGAGAGTCCGCCGCCGAAGGCGAGGAGCAAGACCGGTGCGCCGGTGGGCAGTTCACCGCGTTCGGTGAGCTTGGACAGGGCGAGCGGGACGGTGCTCGGCCCGCCGCAGGGACCGACCACCTCGGAAGCCGCTCAAATCGCTGGTGCGAGCGGATCCCGCGGGCCATGGTGATCGGTAGGGGAGCGACGACGGGACCGACCGGGAAGCGGGACGCCGTACTGGTCATGCGGGACGCGGATCTGATCACGGCGGCACTGCGCGAGGCACTGGCCGAGGCCGCGCCCGAGGAGCGCCCGGGGCGCGAACGGGCCCTCGCGCTCGCCGAGTCCACCGCCGCCGCCACCGAGGAGCTGCTGCGGGTCCGCTGGGTGCGGTCCCGGTTGTCCGCCGCCGGGTTCACCGGTGACATCTCCTCGATCGCGGCGCTGAAGGCACTGCGCCGGGCGGAGCCGCGGCTCGGTCTGCCGGCCGCCGTCCAGTCGCGGAAGGCCGCCGTGGCGCACCCGGAGTGACCCGGCGGCGGTCCCCGCGGGCGTCACGGCTTCGCGGGCCGGCTCATCGTCAGGCCGTCGGCCGGGTCGTGGGCGGGCAGTTCCGTGTGGCCCTCGGACCAGTGGTTGACCCAGCCGCAGTTCCCGCAGGCATAGCGGCCGTTCACACCGGAGACCTCCGTACCGCAGCGCCCGCAGCCCGTCGTCGTGATCTCCTGGCCGGCCAGGAAGGCCGCCGCCGCGGGCAGCGGTACGGACCGCGGGTCTGCGCCGCGGTCCGTACCGTGGGGACGGGCCGTGCCGTGGGGAGGCCGGCCCGTCGTGTGCACCGGTGTCAGCTCGCCTTGTCCAGCTGGGCCACGGCCTTGGTGAGACCGTTGACCCACAGCTGGTTGACGCGGGAGCGCTCGGCGGAGTTCGGGTACCGGTTGGTGCAGGAGGTGCCGGGGCCGCCACCCGACATCAGCTCGCTGCACGGACCGCTGTAGTGGTCCGGCAGGCCCAGCACGTGGCCGGTCTCGTGCGCGGTGACCCGGACGGAGTCGTACTGCTGGTTCTGCGCGTAGTCCAGGAAGATGTAGCCGCGGCCGTGGCCGTCCGTGGAGGCGTACGACCCGCGCGAGTCGCTGCCCTCGTAGTACGCGAAGTCGCCGGAGCCCGAGGTGGCCGCGAGCTTCACGTTCGTCACCGAGCTGTTCCAGATCGAGGCGGAGCTCGATATCTGGGAGCGGAAGCTCGGGGCCTGCGCGGGGTTGTAGTAGACGGTCACCACCTTCAGGGAGGGCTGCGCGGCCTGCCGCTTGGCGACCGACTTCAGCACGGCGTCGAAGAACGCCTTGTTGCCGGCGTTCTCGGCCGCGCCCACGTAGGCGGCGGCGGTGGTGGTGTGGGACGGGGCGGCGGTGGTGTCCTGGGCGGTCGCCGGGTTCGCGGTGCCCAGTGCGGCGGTGGCCAGACCGAGTCCGAGCGCGAGGGCCACGAGTCTCTTGGAGTTCTTCTGTCCGGTGTTCGTGCGGAACGACGCCATGGGGGAGGCTCCTTCTCGTCCTGTGGGGTTGAACGATCGGTTGCCTGTGAGTCTCGGGCAGGCCAACGGGGCTGCGGATGATGTCATTCGGGGATAGACCGAAGCTATCCCCGGCCAACAGGACCGTCCGGGGCGGAACTTGACGACGGCCCCGGCTCCGCGCGCCCGCACCCCGTCGCGCCCGGACGGCCCGGGCCCGCGCCCTCAGCCGGTGCGCAGCACGCGGAAGCGGTCGGGAGCCGCCGGGTCCCGGTCCACGACCTGTACCGGCGGCCAGGCCCACTGCCAGACGCCGATGCCCGGTGTGCGGCCGAACCGGATCCGCCCGCGGGTGCCCTCGACCGTCACGAGCGGAAAGGACGCGGCGGTACGGGCCCGGTCCGTGCCGTGGGACCGCAGCACCTCGGCGAGGACGGTGATCGTGTCGTACCCCTCGAAGGCGACGAAAGAGGGCGACTCGGCCAGCCGTTCACGCAGGGCCGCCCCGACGCGTGCGCCGAGCGGGCCGAGGCGCTCGGGCAGGTAGCGCAGGAACGGGACCGCGGCGCCGTCGTCGCCGAGCAGCCGCGCCCAGCTCCCGAACTCGGGCTGACCGGCCGGAGCGCCGATCAGGACGTGGGCGAGGCGGGGGTCGCGGCGGACGGCCCGGACGACGGGCACCGCAGGCTCCGGGTGCCCGACGAGGAGCAGGAGGGCGGTCGCCCCCGTGCCGGCCAGTCGCGCGCACACCCCGGCGGGGTCGAGCGCGCGCATGTCGAGTTCGTCGACACCGCCGCCGTGCGGAGCGAGGTGGTCGCGCAGAATGCCGGCCCCGGACGCCCAGTAGACGCTCCTGTCGGCCGCCACGGCGATGCGGCGGTGGCCCGCGCCGAGGAGGAAGTCCGCGTACAGCCGCCAGCCGTGCGACTGGGCCGGGGCGAGCCGCGCGACCCACCGACTGGGCTGTTCGGTGAGGGTGTCGAGAACCGCCGACGAGCACAGGAACGGCACGCCGACGGCATCGGCCTCGGCGGCCGCGGCGCGTGCGACGACGCTGTGGTACTCCCCGGCCACGGCGGCCACGCCCAGGCGGGCCAGTTCGTCCACCGCCGCCGCGGCCCGCCCGGGGTCGGCCGCCGTGTCCCGGACCACCAGTTCCAGCGGCCGTCCGGCGATCCCGCCGGTGTCGTTGACCTCGCCGACGGCCAGTTCGAGCCCGGCGAGCAGGTGCCGGCCCGCCTCGGTCCAGCCCGGCGGGGTCAGCGGTGCGAGGGCGCCGATCCGGACGGACGATCCGGTGGCACGCCCCGCTGCGGGCGTCGACGGCGGCGTGTTCATGCGCGGGTGTCTCCCCTGTGACGGTGCGGTCGCGGCGCGCCCGGGCCGGTGGACGGGGAGGGACGGCCGTACGCGTGCGCCTCACCCCGCCGGCGCGGGCGCACCGTGCTGATCATGCCGACATTGCACCGACCGCCGTCACCCGAGGGCAACCGGATATCCGCGCCCCGGCGACGCGGTGGGGACCGAGGACCGGGTCGGGCGGCCGGTCAGGCGTGGGTGGCCAGGATCATGTAGGGCGCGATCCGGGTCTCCGCCGCCTCCGGGGCGGTGCCGACGGGCGGGAGCACGGGCAGTTCGACGGCGGGGGAGGGGAAACCGGCATCCGTCAGCAGGGACCGGTACCGGTCGAGGGAGCGGTAGTACGTCGCGCCGCTCATCATGCTGCCGTCGTGCCGCCGCAGCAGCGTGGGCACCAGGTCGCCGTCCTCGTGCACGGCGCCCGGCTCCCCGCGGCGCAGGGTGGAGAAGGCCACGCCGGTCGCCGCCGGATTGAGGTCGGCCAGGAGGTACGGGGCGCCGGGGCGCAGCACCCGGCGGATCTCGGCGGTGAGGGCGGCCAGCCTGCCGTCGTCGGGATCGGTGCAGTACACCAGGCAGCAGACGGCGGCGTCGACGCTGCCGGTCGCGAGCCAGTCCAGGGTGCGGCCGTCGAACAGCCGGTAGGAGACCCGCGGGTGCGGGCGGTCCGAGCGGGCGATGTCCAGCATGTCCGCCGAGGGGTCCAGGGCCTGCACCGTCCACGCGTCGGTGCGGGCGAGCCGCGCCGCGACCGCGCCGGTGCCGCACCCGACGTCCAGGGCCAGACCGCCGGGCCCCGCGCCCGCCGCCAGCCGGCGCAGCACGGCGGGGAAGATCAACTGCTCGGCCAGCCGCATGTCACGGTCGCGGTAGGCGGCGGCCGCGCCAGAGGTCTCCCAGCCGATGGAACTGTCGTCGGCGGTCAAGGGCGCTGCCTCCTGCACTGAACCGGGCCCGGACGTCCGGAGCCGGGCGTTCGGCGCCAGCCTGGCAGACGGCACGGCCGGGAGCCCGGCGACGGCGCCGGATGCCCCCGGCCGCGTACCCGCACGGGCGGAAGCCGACGGGGTACCCCGGGGAGGGCGGCGCGTCGGGTCGTCGCGCGGGGCAGCCGCGCCGTGGTGTCAGCGCAGGTGCCGGCGGAAGAAGGCGGCGGCCTCCTCGCCGACCCGGACGCGGGCGCCCGGGTCGGCCGGCCGCGGCGCGAAGAAGTCGTCGTGGCGGACGCCGGGACCGGACGAACGGCCGCTCGCCGTGGGGATGTGCTCGACGTACGGCCGGGTGTCGGTGGCGTACGGGGCGACCGTGTCCGCGCCGCCCCAGCGGATCTCCACCGGCACCCGCACCGCCGCCAGGCTCTCCGGGGTCACGAACCCGCCGACGCCCGGCGCGACTTGGAAGACGGCACGTACCCGGGCGTCGGAGAAGTCCGCCCCGGCGGCATCCAGCGCCCGCCGCCAGGACTCGCCGTCGGGGTGCTTCCCGCGCAGCGCCTCCAGCACGCCGGGGAACTCCGGGATCTCCGGCAGGGCCACCGTCCCGGTCAGCACGGCCCGCAGCACACGCGGGTCGAGACGGGCCCCGGCCAGGGCCACCGAGGCGTAGGCGCCCAGGGAGAAACCCGCCGCACCCACCGGGCCGAGGGGCGCTTCCCGGCCGAGCGCGTCGAGGGCGAACGACAGGTCCCGGGGCCGCTCCCAGACGTACAGGAAGCCCTCCGGCTCGTAACCGTCGACGTGGTTGTCGCCGTGGTGGTCGAGGGCCAGGACGCGCAGGCCCGCCGCGAGCAGCGGACGCACCAGCCAGTCCATGTCCCGGCCCGAACCCCCGGTGCCGTGCGAGACCACGACCAGCGGGGCGGGTGGGGCCGGCGGGCGGTCGGGCTCCCACAGGTAGAGCCGCACCGGACGCGGGCGGCCGGGCGCCGCCAGGTCACCGCGGGACTCGTCGTGCAGGACGCGTATCAGGGGCTGTTTCCGGCCGGGGCTCGTCATGACCGCATCGTACGGCCGGCGGGGTGACGCACGGTCAGGGCGGCGTTCGGAGGCGCCCCTTGACCGGATAGGAGACGCCGGTTCACGTAGTAGGGCACGGTCAGCAAGCTCATGACGAAACTCGACAGCGGGCTGCCCACGGCGAGGACGCACCGCCGCCGTCCTCCGAGACCCGGACCGCCCTCGCCGTCTGGGTCGGTCCGTACCCGACCGTCGTCCTGCTGCCCCTCGCGCCGGCCCGGACCCCCGGCCACCGTCCGCATCTCGCACGGCTCGCGGCACCTGGCCGGCGGCCCGAGGGCGTGGACGGCGCGCGGTGTGAGCGGCTCCGCACATAGGGTCACCGGTGTCGCGGGGTCCGCGCCGGTCCCGCCGCGTCCGTCACCAGGGAAGCACCGAGGGGAGACACCATGAAGATCGTCGTCATCGGCGGTACGGGACTCATCGGCTCACAGGTGGTCGCGCTGGTGCGTGACCGCGGGCACCAAGCCGTGGCGGCCTCGCCCTCCACGGGCGTCGACACCCTCAGCGGACAGGGCCTCGCCGAGGCACTGGACGGCGCGGACGTGGTCGTCGACGTGTCGAACTCCCCGTCCTTCGACACCGAGCCGGCGCTGGACTTCTTCACCCGGTCGGCGCAGCACCTGACCGAGGCCGAGAAGACGGCGGGCGTACGGCACCACGTCACGCTCTCCATCGTCGGGGTGGACCGGGTGCCCGACTACGGCTACTACCGGGCCAAGGTCGCCCAGGAGCAGGCCGTGCGCGACGGCGGTGTGCCGTACAGCATCGTGCGCGCCACGCAGTTCTTCGAGTTCGTCGGCCCGGTGATGGACATGTCCACCGCGGACGGGCAGGTGCGCCTGCCGCCCACCCGGCTGCGCCCGATCGCGTCGGCCGACGTCGCCGCCGCCGTCACCGACGCGGCGCTCGGTGAGCCGTCGTACGGCGTGCGCGACATCGCCGGTCCCGAGATCCACCGGCTCGACCGGCTCGGCGAGATCACCCTGGAGGCGCGGCCGGACGGCCGGACCGTCGTCACCGACGAGACCGCGGGCCTCTTCGCGGGCATGCCGGACGTCCTCACCGGCGGCGAGGACGTACACGTGGCGGCCACCCGCTACGAGGACTGGCTGGCGCGCGGCTGATCACGGCGCCCGGCGGGCCCGTCCACGCCACGGTGCCCGGCGAGCCGTCCCGCCACCCGTTCGTACGCCCTCAGCCTGCCGGGGCCGGCCCCCGGTGGAGCCCGCCGGCACCGTCCGGTCCAGGCCGCCGCGCCCTCGTCCTCCACGGGCGGGTCGGGCCGTCCGCCGGCCTCGGTGACGCCCGCCCCGGTACGCGGCAGGACCTCGTGCAGGTGCCGCGCCGAGCGCCCGGCGCCCGGCGGAGTGCCGTGCACGGTCGCGCGCCGCGCACCTGCCCCGCTCGGCGCCTCCCGGGGCCCGTGCCGGTGCCCACCGGCTCCGGCAGCCGCGGGCTCGCGTACGTCCTCGGATTCCTCGTCAGGCGCCGCGGCCGGGTCCGGGCGCCGGGGTCCTGGTCCGCGTGGCCGTCCGCGCCGCCGTCCGGACCGGGCTCGGCCGGCTCGGCGGTCCGGGGCGCGCCCGCCCTCCGCCGGCCACTGCTCGGCGCGTGCGTCGCTCACCGCCCGGACGTCCGCTGGCGCGCCACCTCCCCGGCGCCGCTCGCGGTGCACGGTCGTACGCGGGTGGATACCGTCGGTTCTCGGACCAGCAGGCCCCAGAGGCCGCCTGGCGGCCGACGAGGCCCGTGCGTCGGTCGGGGCATCGCCGAGTCGCCAGGGGCCAGTCAGGGAGACAGGCATGAGCCGAGCCAAGCGCAGGCCCCCCGGCACCCCGAACGAGGGGGCGACACCCGAGCAGGACGGTGGCTCCGGCTCGGCCGCGGCGGCGGGGGCCGCCGGACCCGGGCGAATACCTCCGCCCGACGCCTGCCCGGCGGCCGGGCAGCCCGCCGGCGGACCGGCGGGGCCCGCACCGGGGCACTCCGTCCGCCCCGGGCCCGCATGGGGCCCCGTTCACCCGTTCAGACCCACCGGGGTCGGCCGGCCCGCCCCGGCCCACGTGCTCCCGGGCCGTCCCGCACCGCGCGGTGGCCCGCCCGGACCGGGACGGCGGACGATCCGGCTGCGGCTGGCGGAGGCGGACCCCTGGTCGGTGATGGTGACGAGTTCCCTGGTCCTCGGGGGCCTCGGCGTGATCGCGGTCGTCACGGCCTGCGTGGCCTGGGCCCTGCTCCAGGCCATGGCCCCCGGCACGGTGCCCAATCTGACCACCGTCCTGGTCATCGCGGTCGGCGTCGTCAGCCTGGAGGTCATCCTGGGTACCTGCCTGGCCACGCTGGGCGCCTTCCTCTACAACGTGTCGGCGCAGTACAGCGGCGGTGTCGAGATCTCCCTGACCGGCGGACCGGCCGCCCCGGCCCCGACGCTCCCCGCCCCCGCCCAGGCCCTCGTCCTCCTCACCCGCGCCCGTGCCCGCGTCCGCCGCTACCTGCGTGCCCGCCGGCTCCGCGCGCCAGGCGCCGCACGGCGCCCGCTCGACGGGCGCGGCGCCGCCGCCCGGCCCGCGGACGGCCGGGCCGCGCGGACCCGGCCGGAGAGCGGCGGGCCGGCCGGCCCGGGGGAGGGCGCCGCGGAGGGGGTGTCCGACACGGCCTGACCCCCGCGGGCCCGGCGCGGTCACGCCAGGTTCAGCGGCCCGGCGTACGACCCGCCGGGGCCCCGGCCCTCGCCGACCAGCCGGATCTCCAGGCTCCGGTGCGCCCGCCAGCCCCCGTGGACCGAGCGCCGCGGTGGTTGGCCGTTGCCCGGGCAGCGGAAGGAAGCCTCGTGCGCGGGACGGACATGCGCGGGCTGGGTGTGCGTGGAGCGGGTGTGCGCGGTCCCGCCCGCGCCGACCAGGCGGCCGGCGTGCCACCCGGCCGGCGTCCGGCGCACCGCGGCGGCGACGTCCCGGATCGCGGCGTGCGGGCGCCCGCCGGTGCTGCCGGAATCCGCGTGGACCGCCTGCCGGCCCGCGGTGAACACCGTCCCGAGATCCTCGACGAGGCGGCGCCCACCGAGGCCGTCGCCGAGGGCGGGCGTGCGCACGACGTGCCGCTCGCACCCGCCCGGTTCACGCGGGGTCGCGCACGCCCCGGTCCGTCACCCCCGCGTCGCGCAGCGCCCGCCACACCCGGTCCCGGGTGAAGGGCGGTTCGGTGAAGCGGATCCCGGTCGCGTCCCGCAGGGCGTTGGCGAAGGCGGGGGCGACCGGGTTGAACGGGCTCTCGCTCATCGACTTGGCGCCCAGCGGCCCGATCGCGTCGGCGGTCTCCATGAAGTGCACCTCGGTGCGCGGGACATCGGCGTACTGGGGGAGCCGGTAGCGGCGGAAGGCGGCCGTCTCCACCTCGCCGCGCGCGTCGATGCGGACGTTCTCGAAGAGCGTGGAGCCGAGCGCCTGCGCGACCCCGCCCTCCACCTGGCCCCTGCACTGCATCGGGTTCATCACCTTGCCCGCGTCGGCGGCGTGCACGCTGCGCAGGATGCGGATCTCCCCGGTGCCGGGATCGACGGCCAGCCGGAACCACTGGGCGTTGAAGGCGACCGAGCGCGGGGTGCCGCCGAAGGTGCCGTCGGCGGTGACCTCCGCACCGACCGCGCGGGCCGCCGCGTACAGCTCCTTCAGCGGCAGCCGCCCGCCGGGGTACAGCACGGCCTCGTCCGTGAGCCGGCAGTCCGCGCGCTCCACGCGCAACCGGGCGGCCGCGAGGTCGAGGATCATGTCGGCCAGGGCCCGGGCGGCGCGCAGGGTGGCCTTGCCCGCGACCACGGTGCCGGTGGAGGCGAACGCGCCGGTGTCGTGGCGTACGACGTCCGTGTCGGACTGCCGGATGGTGATCCGGTCGACGGTGGTGGCGAGTTCCCCGGCCGCTATCTGTTTGTGCACGGTGGTCGTGCCGTTCCCGAACTCCGCGGTGCCGACGGCCAGGCCGAAGGTGCCGTCGGGCAGCAGGGTGGCCTTGGCGTCGGCGATGTGGCCGCCGGGCGGACCGGTGGCGATCATCGCGAGCGCGGCGCCCTCGCCGACCAGCCACCCCGGCGGGGCGGGCCGGCCGGCCCCGGTCTCGGCCTGCGCCCGGCGGACGATGCCGATGCACTGGTCGAGACCGTAGCTCGCGATGTGCAGGTCCTCCTCCTGCCCGCCCGGGGTGACCATCGGCTCGTCCGCCGCAATGACGTTGCGGGCCTTGAACTCCAGTGGATCGAGGCCGAGTTCACGGGCCAGTTCGTCGAACGCGGACTCCACGGCGAACATCACCTGCCCCAGCCCGTAACCGCGGAAGGCACCCGCCGGGACGGTGTGCGTGTACACCGAGTAGGCGTCGACCTGCTTGTTCGGCACGCGGTAGATCGCCATGGACTCGCCGACGCTGTGGAACATCACCGCCGGACCGTGGTTGCCGTAGGCGCCCGTGTTCGCCACCACGCGCAACCGGAGGGCGGTCAGGGTGCCGTCACGGCGGGCGCCCGCCTTCAGGTGGACGGTGAAGGGGTGCCGGGTGGTGGCGCCGTAGAACTGCTCCGCGCGGGTGTACTCCAGCTTCACCGGGCGGCGCAGCTTCAGCACGGCGAGGACGACGATGTCCTCCACCAGCATCTCCTGCTTGCCGCCGAACCCGCCGCCGACCCGGCCCGCGACCACGCGGACCTGTTCCCGCGGCAGGTCGTACAGGGCGCACAGCGCGCGGCGGGTGAGGAACGGCGTCTGGGAGCTGGTGCGCACGGTGAGGCGGCCGTCCTCGTCGAACCAGGCGACGGCGCCGTGCGTCTCCAGGCTGGCGTGCTGCCCGCGCTGGGTGCGGTAGGTGCCCTCGTGGACGACGTAGGCGGCGGCGAACCCGGCCTCGATGTCGCCGATCTCGCCGTGCGCCTCGCCGACCACGTTGCTCTCCGGACGGGATATCCGATGGGACTTCGCGTCCTTCTCGTGCACGACGGGCGCGCCCGGCCGCATCGCCTCCTCGGGGTCGAGCACGGCGGGCAGCACCTCGTACGTCACCTCGATGCGCCGGCAGCCCTCCTCCGCGGCGCCCTCGGTGTCCGCGACGACGGCCGCGACGCGCTGGCCGATGTAGCGGACCCGGTCGTCCAGGACCCGGGTGTCGTCCGGGTCCTCCTCGGGGTGCTCGTGCCGGGCCGTGGAGAAGTGCCGCTCCGGGGCGTCGTGGTGGGTGAGGACGGCGTGCACACCGGGCACGCGCAGCGCCGCCGAGGTGTCGATCGCCACGATGCGCGCGTGGGCGTGCGGGGAGCGCAGCAGCTTCATGTGCAGCAGCCCCGGCACGTCGATGTCGAAGGTGTAGCGGGCCGTGCCCGTGACGACCTGCGGCCCGGCCGGGGCCGGCAGGCTGCGGCCCACGGACTCGCCGGGCGCGGGCTCCTCGGTGTTCTTCAGCCCGCGTACGGCGTCCTCGATGGCCCGGTAACCGGTGCACCGGCACAGGTTGCCCTTGAACGCCCGCGGCAGGTCGGCCAGTTTGTCCTCGTCGAGCGCGGCCGTCGTCATCAGGAAACCGGCCGTGCAGAACCCGCACTGGAAGCCCTGGGCGTCCAGGAACCGCTGCTGCACGGGGTGCAGGTCGCCCTCGGGCGAGGCCAGGCCCTCGACGGTGGTGACCGTGCGGCCGTCGGCGCGGAAGGCCGGGTACAGGCAGCTGTGCACCGGCTCGCCGTCGACGTGCACCGTGCAGGCCCCGCAGTCGCCCTGGTCGCAGCCCTTCTTCACGCCGAACCAGCCGCGGTCGCGCAGATAGGTGCGCAGGCACTGGCCGGGGCGCGGCTCCTCCTCGTGGGACCGCCCGTTGACCTCGACCTTCATCGTGCCTCCTGCGCCAGCTCGCGGCGGATCTCCTCCGCGTAACGGAAGGTCATGTGCCGCCGCCACTCCGGCAGCCCGTGGATGTCGTCGAACCACTCGTCGTCCGCGACGGCCGAGCCGATCGCCGCCCGCAGCGTCCCGGCGGCCGGCGGCAGCGGGAACCACAGCCGCACCGGCCGCACCGTCGAAGCGGTGATGGTCACGGCGAGCGAGCCGTCCACCGGATCCAGCGCGCCGATGACCAGCACACCGGAACGCCCCAGCCCGTACAGCGACGCCTGCCGGAACGCCGTGCGGCAGGCCAGCGCGCGGGCGGGCAGGGTGACCGACCGCAGCAACTCGCCCTCCGTCAGCACCTTGCGGCCCGCTCCGGTGACGAAGTCGGCCACCCGGACCCGGCGCCGGGCGCAGTCCTGCCCTCCCCGTCGAGGGCGGCCGTCAGCGAGATCATCGGGCCGGCGGGCAGGCCGTTGCAGAGGTTCCCGCCGAGGGTCGCCATGTTCCAGATCTTGAAGGAGGCGAGGAACGCCCGGCAGCACTGCTCGAACAGCGGCGCCGCCTCGGCCGCCAGCCCCTTCGCGAACGCGGACAGCTCGGCGATGGTGCAGGTGGCCGCGATCTCCAGGGAGCCGTCGGGGTGCCGCCGCACCGGTGTCCAGCCGGTGCGGCCGAGGTCGATCAGACGGCGCAGGTGCGGCTGCGGCTCCGAGAACAGATACGTGCCGCCGCCCAGCCAGGCATCGCCGGGCCGCCAGGGTGCCGGGCGCCGCGCGTCCCGGATCTCCACCACCGTGTTCAGGTCCATGTCCGCCAGTGAAGCAACGGGAACCGGCCGAAACGACTGGTGCGCCCTACGGAAACGACGAGCTGCCCGGCCCGGTGATTGGTGAATCAACCAAGAGGCATACCGCTCCTCCAGACCTGCACTTACGATGCGATGACTGGCATGCACCTGGTGAATGTGAGATGCCGGGTGTCAGGTACCGCAGCCCGGCAGGCGTACGAGGAGCCGGAGCACATGCACGTCGAACACCTCCTTCGGGACGAGTCCCTCGGCCTCCGCCTGCTCTGGGCCGAGGACGCGCTGCTGAGGCGGGAGATCAGCGGCGTCACCGTCACCGACCTGGAGGACCCCGCCCGTTTCGTCCGCCCGGACGAGGTCGTCCTCAGCGGGCTCGTCTGGTGGAGCGCGGACGGGGGCAGGGACAAGGCCGAACGCTTCGTCGCCGGACTGAAGGACGCGGGCGCCGCCGCGCTGCTCGCCGGCGAGGAGACCCACGGTTCGGTGCCCGACGCCCTGGTCGAGGCGTGCGTACGGCACGCGGTCCCGGTCGCGGGAGTACCGGCCCACGTGATGTTCCGGGCCATCACGGACGCCGTGTACCTGAGGCAGTGGGGCGGGCTGAGCCGCCACCACGCGCTGCCGGAGCACGCGCGCGTGCGGCTGAGCCGGCTGGTCGCGCAGGAAGCCGATCCGGCCCTGGTCCTCGCCACCGCTTTCGCGCACCTCGACGCGGCCCAGGCCTACGTCCTGACACCGGCGGGCCGCACCGTCGCGGCGACACCGGGCGCCGTCCCGCTCCCGGCGGCGCGGGCGGCGGCCCTGGCCGGGGGCGACGGTGGGGCGACCGTCGCCGTGGAGGCGGAGGCGGCCACCCCGTACGAACGCTGGTGGCTGCACCTGCCGGACGAGACGGCCGCGCCGCCCCGGCTGCTCCACGAGATCGCCGTCTTCCTGGGCCGCTGCCAGGAGACGCTGGCCCGCCGCCGGGCCGCCGGCCGCCCCGCGGCGGACGAACTCGGCCGGGTCCTCACCGATCCCGGCGCCGGAGACCTGCCGGACGCGGTGCGGGCCTGCGGCCTGCCGCCGGCCGGCCCGTACCGCGTGGTCGTGGCCGCCACCGGCGCCCGGCACGCGGAACTGGCGCCCGGTGCCCTCACGGAGCTGATCGCGCACACCGGCCCGGCGTTCTCCGCCGTGGGCGCCCTGCCCGACGGCACCGCGTTCGCCGTGGTGCCCGAGGAGGCCGCCGCGGCCCTGGCGGCACTCTGGCCCCTGGTGGCCGCCGGGGAGCGGGACGTCCTGCTGCACGGCGGGCTCGGCTCGCCGGCCGCGGAGGCGGACGGGCTGCCGGGATCCCTCGCCGAGGCCCGGTACGCCCTCAGCTGCGCCCGCGAGAGCCGGCCGGACACGTCCGCACCGGCCGACGCCACGGACCTGACCACGCTGGACGCCCTGCTGACCGGGATCCCGGCCGAGGTCCGCGCCGCCTACAGCCGTACCGTCCTCGGCCCGCTGTTCGACTCCGCGAACGCCTCCACCGCCGCGCTGCTGACCACCCTGGAGGTGTTCCTCGCCCACGACGGCTCCTGGGCCCGTACGGCCGAGGCGCTGCACCTGCACGTCAACACGGTCCACTACCGGATCCAGCGCGTCGAGCGGCTCACCGGCCGCGACCTGTCCCGGCTCCGGGACCGCCTCGACCTCCGGGCGGCGCTGCTGTGCCGCCCGGCGACGCCCGGCGCCCGGCCCGCTACGACCGCCCGACCCGTACGTCCGTCGACTTCACCCGTGCCACGACCGTGACCCCGACCGCCAGCCCCAGCTCGTCCACCGCCTCCCGGGTCACCAGGGACACGACCTGGTGCGGACCGGCCTGGATCCGCACCCGGGCCACGACGTCGTCCACGGCCAGCGCCGTGACGATCCCGGTGAACGCGTTGCGCACGGACGTCGGGGACCCGGCCGCCCCGTCCGCGTCGCCGGCCGCCCGCGCCCGTACGAGCCGGGCGAGGCCCACACCGTCGATGACCCGGTTGCCCGAGCCGTCCCGCCCCATCGGCAGCCGTCCCGCGTCCGCCCACCGGCGGACGGTCTCCGGGCTCACCCTCAGCAGGCGCGCGGCCTGGCCAATGCTGTACGTCGGCACCGTAGAACACTAGCCGTCCGGTTCCGGCGCGTGGCGCCCGCGGACGGGTGGTGCGGATGCCCCCGGCCGTCACGCGCTGGGTGTACGGGGTGCGTCGGGTCACCGGGGCGCGTCCGGCACCGGCGGGCCGCCGTGCGCCGGGGCCTGCCGGGCGGGCCGTCGTGCGCCGGGACGTCAGTGGCCCGCCCGGCGCACGCACCCCGAGCGGTCAGCGCACCGTGATGCAGAAGGGGTGCCCGACCGGATCGGTGAGCACCCGTGCCCGGTCCCCGTGCGGCTGGTGATCCGGCTTGCCCGCCCCCAGCTCCAGCAGCCGCGCCTCGGCCCCGGCCAGGTCCCCGCCGACCCGGAAGCAGAGGTGGAGCTGCTGGGGAACGATCTGGCCGGGCCAGCTCGGCGCCCGGTAGTCGTCGACCCGCTGGAAGCCGATGAAGAGTCCGTGCTCGCCTTCGAGGCCCGCGAAGTCGGCGTCCGATCCCGGATGCGGTGCGAGGCCGGTGGCCTGCCGGCAGAACTCCGCCAGGGCCGGGGGATCGGGGCAGTCGAGCGTGATCGCGACCAACTGCATCTGCGGGGCCATGATGTCTCCGGGGTGCTCGCCGACGTCGTCGACGGCCACCCTAGAGGCGGCCGGGCGCCCTCGGCCCCGGCTTTTCCTCCCGGGACGGGACGGTCCCCGCTTCTCGCGGCCGGCGTGTGCCGCCCCCGCTTCCGTGCGGCGCACGCCGGCTCGCATGCCGGACGGCCGGCGCGGCGGACGGTGCCCCGGGAGGCGGCGCCCGGCAGGGCCATGTTCCGCCCGTCAGGGCCCTGTTCGGGACACCGGGGGCCGGTCGGGCTCGCCCGACGATGGGTGCCCCTGTCCGGACCCGGTCGTCGGCCCGGTGTCCGTCTCCGGGCCCCGGTCCGCGTCCCGCAGGAGACGGCCCCAGGACGTGCGGGCGGCCGCGGCCAGGAGCAGGCGTTCGCGCGGCGGCTCAGGTCCGACCGGACGCCACACGAGGTCCGGGTCGCCCTCCGCGCTGCTCGGCGTCCGCAGCGCGACCAGGTCGTCCGCCCCGATGAGCCGGTGCCGGAACAGCGTGTGGCCGCCGTGGTCCTCCGGAACGGCCCGGGGGATCCAGCCCCGCTCGCGCAGGTGGGCCAGCACGGCGGCCGCGTAACCCGGGGCGCGCTCCGACGGGAACCACAGCAACCGCTGCCCCGTGAGGTCCGGCCAGGTCAGGTGGTCCCGGCGGGCGAGCGGATGGCGCCCGTGCAGGACGAGGCCCAGCGGTTCGTCGTTGACCGTGCGCACCTCCAGGCCCGAGGTGTCCACGGGAGCGCGCAGGATGCCGAGGTCCAGCGTTCCGGCCCGCAGCAGATCGCCCTGCTGCCGGGTGTCGGCCTGCTGGTAGGAGACCCTCGGCCGGCCGCCGTCCGTGACGATCCGCTCCGCACGGGCCAGGACGGACCGCGCCACCCCACGGCACACCCCGACCGTGACCGGCACGGCCGCGCCGCGCGCCGCCGCGACGGACGAACTCAGCACGCCCAGCGCCCGGTCGACGCCCTCCAGCAGCAGACGGCCGCCCTCCGTCAGCTCCATGCCGTGCGGCAGCCGCCTGAACAGCGAGACGCCGACGCGCCGTTCCAGCAGCCGGATCTGCTGGCTGAGACTGGGCTGGGCGATGCGCAGGCGCCTGGCCGCCTCGGTGACGGTGCCGGCCTCGGCGACGGCGGCGAAGTACCGCAGGTGGCGCAGCTCGACGCCCGGAATCCCGTCCATGCCCGGTTCACCGGCTCCCGGCTGCGCTCATAGGCCTCAGCCTATAGCCCCGGCCAGGAACCGGTCTTGGCGCTCCCGGCCCCGCCCGGCCTTCACTGGAGCCATGTTCGTGATCGTGTTCAGATACCGCGCACCGCTGGAGACCATCGACGCGCTCAAGGAAGCCCACTACTCCCATCCGCACGGCGTCTTCGGCCGGGGGCTGGCACGTCTCGCGGGCCCTCTGGAGCCCCGGACCGGCGGACTCGTCATCGCGGAGGGCGAACGGGCGGCGATCGAGGCCGCCGTCGCCTCCGACCCGTTCGTCGGCAGCGGTGCCGCCACTGCCGAGATCATGGAGTTCCACCCGGTCTGGACGCCCGAGGGCACGGCCGCCGTGCCGCCGCGGCCGTCGCCCTGAACCCGAAGGAATGCCATGTCCCTTCCGGTCTTCCCGCCCTTCGTCGTCGTGGCGGGCGACGACCCGTGGTGGGAGGGCTGACCGGGCGGCCCTCGGGGACGGCGACGGGGCGCGCGGCACCGCTCGGCACCGGGGAGGGAAGGTGCGCCTCCGGCGCGTGCCCACTCACGTGTACACCGGGCGCAACTCTGTTCATCATATGAAGATTTGTCTTCCGTTTTTCGGAAGGACGGAATTGCGGAACTCCGAGGGTGAGGCGGTATTCACGAGGAGGCCCGATCATGCTGGAGGTCGAACGCTTACTGGCCGACTGTCTCCGGGACGCGCGGAGCGGGCCGTCCGGATCCGTACCCGTCGACCCGGCGGGCCCCGGCTACGCGGCCGCGCGCCGCACCTTCCTGACGGCGGGACTGTCCGCGCTCCGCGAGGACCTGCCGGAGACCGGCTGGATCCAGCTCAACCTCGCCCCGGCCCCGGCCGCTTGGCAGCGGACGTACGGCGCCGTCGCGGACTCGGCCCGTGAACTGATCGCCTCCGGCGCCGCGCACTCCTTCTTCTTCATGCACAAGCCGCCGGGACTGCGCGTCCGCTTCCGGGCCGCCGGCCCCGACGCCGAACCCCTGCGGGCGGAACTGACCCGCCGCTTCCGCGCACTCGACGGGCAACTCCCCGCGCCGGCCCACGGCGTGTACGAACCGGAGACCTATCTCTTCGGCGGCCCCGAGTCGATGCGCCACGTGCACGAGCTGTTCACGCTGGACTCGCTGGCCTGGCTGGACCACCACACCGCGGCCGCGGGGGACGGCGGCCCCGCACGGCCCGCGGACTGGCGGCTGTCCCTCGTCCTGCTCGGCGACCTCCTCGCCGGTCTGGGCGTCGTCGGGTGGGAGCACCGCGGGGTCTGGCAGGTGGTGCGGGACGACACCGGCCGCAGGCTGGCCGAGGATCTCGACGACGACGGCCGCCGGGCCGCCGCCGGCATCCTCGCCGCCTGGCACACCGGACGCCCCGCCCTGCTCGACGGCGTCCCGGCACGGCGGCGGGCGGCCGTGGAGGCGCACGGGGACGCGGTGCGCGGCGCCGCCGAGCGCTGGCGCGCCGGGTACTTCGAGTCCGGCGCGGCGGTGATCGGCCCGCGCCGTGCCGCCGCCCACCACGTCGTCTTCCACTGGAACCGGGGACGGCTCTCCCCGGCCCGGCAGAGCCTGCTCACCCACGCGCTGCTCGCCGAGGGGAGGGCGTGACGTGCACGACGAACCGGCCCTGGGCGGCACGGCACTGCTCCGCGTGGCGGGCATGCCCCTCGAAGCCTGGGCGGCGGCGGGCAACCCGCGCCTGTTCGCCCGTGTCGCGGAGCACGCCCGGTACGAGGAGGAGCGTGCCGAGCGCGCCCGCGCACTGGCCGAACGGCTCGGTGAGACGGTGGTACCGCATCCCGGTCTGACGTCCGCCGACCGCCGCGCCGTACTGGCCCTGCGCCGCCGGCTGCACGCGGGCGCGGCGCCGAGCGCGGCCGAGGTGTGGCTCCTGGCCGAACTGCCCGCCGCCCGGCCCCTCGCCCCGGAGGCGGCGCGGCTGTCCCGGGAGGCCGAGTCGGCGGCCGGTGCCCTGCGGGAACTGGAGCACGCGGTGCTGGCCGAGCGTGAGCGCGTGGGCGCGCTGGGCTGGGCCCTGGTGTGTGCCTCGCCGGTGATGCGGGCCTTCCTGGACGAGGCCGAACCGGGGATCGCCGACGAGGTCTCCCGGCGGCTGGCGGCGGGGGAGCCGTGGGGCGGGAAGCGGCTGCGCAAACGCGGGGCGTACCTGTGGCGGGCCCTCGGCCGGGCCGCGGCGAAGACCACCCCTCGCGGCTGGACCGGCCAGGTCGCCCCGCTGCCGGTCGGCCCGGCGGACCGGGACGGCGACGGATCCGGGTCCGCCCCGGTGCGGCTCGTCCCGCCGGGTACGGCCCTCGGCGCGCTGGCGGCCGAGGGCGTCGAGAACGTGCACGCGGTGCGTGCCCGGCTCGCCGCGCTGGACCTCCGGGCGGCCGGTCCCGACACCCTGCTGGCCCCGGCGCCGCTGCACTTCCTCCAGCCGGCCGGGACGCCGACCGGACCCGGAGTGCTGCGCTGCTGGGTGATCGACCCGCACGTGCACGGCCGGCTGCGTCAGGTCGTACTGCGGCGCACCCGCCCGCTGGAAGGCGTCCTCGCCGTCCTGGCCGACGGCCCGCGGCCGCTGGGCGACATCGAGACGGCCATGCTCGGCAGGGCGTCGATCCGGGCGGCTGCCCCCGGCCCGGCGGTGCTGCGCGGCTTCCTCGCCCACCTCCTCGATCTCGGCGTCCTCCAGGTGTGCGCGGCCCCACGCCGACGCACCACGGACTGGTTCACCCCTGAGGACGTCCACCGACGCGGCACACCACCCAGCCCGGCCCCGAGCACCACCACGATTCCGCCCGGCCCCGCCCGAGACCGCGACGACCAGCCCACCCACGGCCGAGCCCCCAACCCGTCGACACCGCACACCGGCGCGACCCGGCCCGCACCACGTCCGGCACCTCCCGCCGACGCCCCGGCCCCGCCCGCGGCGGAACCGGCGTTCCCGGCGGGCCCCGGCCCTGTGCCTACGCCTCCGGCCGCGGAATCCAGCCCCGCACCCCCGCTCCGGCCCCCGGCGGAGTCGGCCTCGCACACCGATGCGGCCGGGTCCGCGGTACGACCGGCGTCCCCTGCCGACCCTCCGACCTCGCGCGCGGCGGAATCGGCGCATGCGGCTGGCCCCGCCCACGCTGTCGCTCCCCCGGTCGCGGAGTCGGCCCGGCGCAGCGGCGCGCCCGGGTCCGGGGTGCGTCCGGCGCCCCACGCCGACCCCCTGGCCTCGCCCGCGGCGGAACCGGCGTTCCCGGTGGGCCCCGGCCCGGTGCCCACGCCTTCCGCGGAACCGGCCTCGCACACCGACGCGGCCGGGTCCACAGCGCGACCGGCGTCCCCCGCCGACCCCCCGGCCCCGCCCGCCACGCGTCCGGCGCCCCCCACCAGCCCTCCGACCCCGCGCGCGGTGAAATCGGCGCATCCCGCGGAACCCAGCCCCCCGCCCCGGCCCCCGGCGGAACCAGCGCGCCCGACGCCCCCTGCCCCGCCCGCCGCGCCCCCGGCGGAGTCGCCACACACCAACGCGACCGGGTCCGCACCGCGTCCGGCACCTCCCACCGACGCCCCAACTCCACCCGCACCGCATCCGGCGCCCCCCGCCGACCCCCCGGCCCCACCCCCGGCGGGTCCGGCGCACCCCGCACCCCCCGCTCCAGCCGCCGTACCCCCCGCGGAGCCGGCCCCGCGTTCCCTCAGCCCCGCGACCCCCGCCGCCGCCCCTCGCGCATGGTTCACCGACTCCTACCGCGCCCTCACCGCCACCGTCCCCGAAGCGGCGGTCCGGCAGGTGGAGCGGGGGGTCGGGATCGCCGCCCGGGTGGTCTGGCTGCGCGAGGCCGACCGGCTCGCGGCGCCGGACGCGCACCGGCTGCCCCCGGAGCAGGCACGGCTCGGCGAGGACCCCTGCCCGCTCGGCGACGTCCTCGCCCGGCACCTGGCCGAGGACGCGGGCCTGCCGCGGCCACCGCACCGGTACGCGGGCTGGCACCCCGTACCGGCCGCCGGCTCCGGCTACGCCAGGCTGCTGGAGCACCTGTCCGAGCGGGCCGGCGCCGAGCAGGTGGACCTGGACGACGGCCTGCTGGACGCGCTCGGCGCCCCACCGGCCCACGCGGCGCTGCCACCCTGGCCGCTGGACTGCCTGGTGCGCCCGCTTGCGGGCACCGGCCCGCTCGCGGTGCTGGAGACCGCCTCGCCCGCGGGCGTGCTGGACGCCCGGTTCGCCGGGGCACTCCAGACGCTGTACGGCGGCTACGGCAACCCGCGGGGCTACCGGGCGTTCCTCGCCGCCGTGGAGCGGCTGACCGGCGCCCGGTTCGTCGAACTGCTGGTGCCACCGCTGGCCGAGCGCGCCGCCAACGCCGTACGGCGGCCCGTCGTCACCGGCTGGTGGACGGGCGACCCGGACGCCACGCCGTACCAGGGGCCCGCCGGTCTGACGGCCCGTCACCTGCCCCTGGAGCGGATCACCCTGCGGCGTTCCGGCACGGCGCTCGTCGCCGAGGCCGACGGCCGCCGCCTGCTGCCCGTCCACCACGCCACCCGCGCGCCCATGCCCCCGTACGACGTGCTGGTCCGGCTGCTGCTGGCGGCCGGCCATCCCGCGGCCTCGCACCTCATCCGCCTGGACGGCCTGGCCGAGGCGCTCCCCGGCGCGGACCGGCTGCCCCGGGTCACCGTCGGTGGCGTGCTGGTCGTCAGCCCCGCGGCCTGGCGCGTGCCGCGCACGTCCCTGTGGCGGCCCGGCGACGGCGACCTGGCCAAGGTCCGGGCCCTCACCGCCCTGCGGCGCTCGACGGGCCTGCCCCGCTTCGCGTTCGTCCGGGCCGCGACCGGGGCGAGGCCGGTACCGGTGGACTTCGAGGCGCTGACCGCCCTGCCCCTGCTGGACCGCATCGGCTCCCTCCACCCCGGCGCGGACCTGCTGGCCGAGGAGATGCTCCCCGCACCCGGCGGCCTGCTCCTGCGCGATCCGCTGCACGGCGGTGCCGCCGTCGCCGCCCAACTGCTGCTCCGACTCCCGCACGACCGAGCCGCCGAGGACCTCGCGGCGCTCGCGGCCGCCGCACTGTGCGGCCCACCGGACGTCCCCGGGCCGTTCGCCCCGAGCGGGCCGCGGTTCCCGGGGCGAAACCCAACCCACACCGCTCAAGGAGGAGAACCACCATGCCCGACATCACGGAACTCGCCGACCTCGACGCCCTGATCGGCGACCTGGACACGCGCATCAGCGAGAGCACCCTGCCGACGACCGAGGCCTACACCCACGGCTGCAGCGGAGTGTGCACGATCATCGTCTGCGGGACGGTGGTCATCTGTTGACGCTCCCGCTCTGAGGTGAGCGACCACCTCGGGCCGCCGTCGTGCCGGCGGCCCGAGGCACATCACCGGCACCCCGTCCGGCCCCGCGCCCCACGTCCGTGCGGGGCGCCGGCCCGCCCCGCGAGGAGGCACCGTGTCCCAGCGCACCGAGAACCCCGAGGCCGCGGCCGCCGCCACCGCCCTCGCGGTCAGGCTCCTCGACGCGTGGTCCGCCCGCCCGCGCACGGACGCCCCGCCCGCGGAACACCCGTCCGACCCGGGCGTCCCCGTCCTGGCCGCCGCGGCGCACGACGCCGGAGCGGCGGAGCCCGCGGCCCGCGCCGTGGCCGTGTGGGCCCGCACCGCGGGCCGCGGACCGGGCCACCCCGGCCTGTACGACGGCGGTCTCGCCGGCACCCTCGTGGGCCTGCGCCTCGGCGCGGGCGTGCATCCGGGGCTGCGCCCCGTCGCCGACCGGCTGCGCGACCGTCTGGTCCGGACCGCCCCGACGCGCGGTTGGCGACGCGAGCGGGTCGCCTTCCCGGACTACGACCTGATCTCCGGCCCCGCCGGCCTGCTGCTCTCCCTGTGCGCGGGCACCCGTCCGGCCGAGGGCGCGCTCGGTCCCACCGCCGGCCACCTGGCCGCCCTGTGCGACGCGGACGACCTGCCGCGCCTGCGGACCGCCGGCTACGCGGGCCACCCGCACCTCGACTGGATCGACGGGCGTATCAACACCGGCATGGGCCACGGCGTCGCCGGCGTCGTCGCCGCGCTCACCGCGGCGGTCCGCGACCTCGGGCCGCGGGACGACCTGACCCGCGCGTCGCGCCGCGCGACCCGGTGGCTGGTCCGCCAGTCCTTCACCGACGCCCGCTCGGTCCGGAGCTGGGACGGCGCCGGCCTGGACGGCCCGCCGCCTCCCGGACCGCGGCCCCGGCAGGCATGGTGCTACGGCACCCCCGGGGTGTCCTGGGCGCTGTGGGACGCGGCCGACGCCTCGGGCGACCGGGAGACCGCCGAGTGGGCCGCGGACGCCTTCACCACGCTCGCCGAACGGTACGACGAGCACTTCCACCTCTTCGGCGACCACCCGGCCGACCTCCTGGGCCTGTGCCACGGCGCGGCGGGCGTGCTGGCGGTGGCCGACGCCTTCGAGCGGCACGCCGGACTCCGCGCCGCGACCGCGCTGAAGGCACGCCTGTCGGCCCACCTCGTGGACCGGCTGCCCGCGGTGGAGGCCCTGGGTGAGGAGAACATGGGCCTGCTCGGGGGAGCGGCGGGCCCGCTCTGCGCCCTGCTCACGGCGGCCCGCGGCGCCTCACGGGCGTGGCTGCCGTGCCTCGGCCTGCGCTGAACGCGCCCGCGGGCACGGGCCCGCAAACGGCCGGGCCGCGTCCGGCTCCGCGCACCGGCGCGGACCGCACGAGCGGTTGAGCGCGTCGCCCGCCCCGTCCTCCCGCCACGCCACCGAACCGCGCCCGCAGGCCTGTTGGGCCGCGTGCGCGCCGCGTCGGTCCTTCGCCGGTTCCGCCGTCAGCCCCCTGGAGTGTGCGCGATCATGCCAGGGTGGACGGGACGCGGCGGCCGGGAACCACCGGTCGCGCCGACCGGCCACCCCGACCCGCACCACCGGCAGGCCCCGGCCCGGCCACGCGACAGCCCGGCCTCCGACCGACACCGTCTCCCTTGCCTCCATAAGGAACGACACCATGACCACCCCGCACGCCTTCCCCCTGGACCCCACCCCGATCCACGTGCCAGACGAGGCCCTCGACGACCTGCGCGCCCGTCTCACGTCGACCCGGCCGCCGCTGGACGAGGGGAACGAGGACTGGTTCTACGGCGTCCCGGCCGGCTATGTCCGGGAACTGGTCGCCCACTGGCGGGACGGCTACGACTGGCGCAAGGCCGAGGCAGCCTTCAACGTCCACGAGCACTACCAGGTGAGCGTCTCGGGCGTCCCGGTGCACTTCATGCGCGAGCCCGGCCGCGGCCCCCGGCCGATCCCGTTGATCCTCACCCACGGCTGGCCGTGGACGTTCTGGCACTGGTCGAAGGTGATCGGCCCGCTCGCCGACCCGGCCGCGTTCGGCTGTGACCCCGCCGACGCCTTCGACGTCATCGTGCCCTCCCTGCCCGGCTTCGGGTTCCCCGGTCCGCTCACCGGCTTCCCGGACGTCAACTTCTGGAAGGTCTCCGACCTCTGGCACACGCTGATGACCGAGACCCTGGGGTACGAGAAGTACGCCGCCGGGGGCTGCGACATCGGCGGGATCGTCTCCAGCCAGCTCGGCCACAAGTACGCCGACGAGCTGTACGGCATCCACATCGGCTCCGGGCTGCCGCTCGACTTCTTCACCGGCCCCCGCGCCTGGGACTTCGGCCGCAACCGGCCCCTCACCGACGACCAGCCCGCCGACATCCGCGCCCGCATCGTCGAACTGGACCGGCGCTCGGCCTCCCACCTCGCCGTGCACACGCTCGACGGCGCCACCCTGGCCCACGGGCTGAGCGACTCGCCGGCCGGACTGCTCGCCTGGCTCCTCGAGCGCTGGAACGCCTGGAGCGACAACGGCGGCGACGTCGAGTCCGTCTTCACCAAGGACGACCTGCTCACCCACGCCACGATCTACTGGGTCAACAACTCCATCGCCACGTCGATGCGTTACTACGCCAACGCCAACCGCCACCCCTGGGCCCCCGCGCACGACCGCACCCCCGTCGTGCAGGCCCCGGTCGGCCTCACCTTCGTCACGTACGAGAACCCGCCCGGCGCCCACACCGCCGCCGAGCGCGTCCGGGCGTTCGAGAACGGCCCGCAGGCGGCCTGGTTCAACCACGTCAACGTCAACGCCCATGACCGGGGTGGCCACTTCATCCCCTGGGAGAACCCCGAGGCCTGGGTGGACGACCTGCGCCGCACCTTCCGTGGCCGCCGGCCCTGAACGATCCGGCGGGCGCGGCGGCGGGCCGGGCGAACTCCCCGGTGACGTGTCAACCGGCTGGCTACACTCGTCCCGTGACGGACTCGGTGGACTGGCTGTCGGCGGAGGAGCAGCGGGCATGGCGGGGCTTCGTCCGACTGCACGAGCGGCTGGGGGGCCGGCTGGCGCGCTCGCTGCAGGCGGAGTCCGGCCTGTCCGCCGCGGACTTCGCGGTCCTGGTGCGGCTCACCGACGTACCCGAGGGCCGGCGCCGGCAGCAGGAGCTGGCGCGGGCGCTGGAGTGGGAGAAGAGCCGGATGTCCCATCACATCGCGCGCATGGCGGGGCGGGGACTGGTCGTCCGGCGGGAGTGCCCCGAGGACGGGCGGGGCGCCCTGGTGGTGATCACCGAGGCGGGGCGCGCGGCCGTCGAGGCCGCGGCCCCGCCGCACGTGCGGGCGGTGCGTGCGCTCTTCCTCGACCATGTCACGCCGGCGGAGCTGCGCACCCTGGCGGAGGTCTCCGAGCGCGTGGCCGCGAAGCTCGACGAGGAAGCCTGAGGCGGCCGCCGCGCCCCGCGTGGACCGCCGGAGTGAACTCGGCCGAATCACCGCGCCGGAAAGTTGACGCATCAACCTGCTCTCCCTAGCGTCGGCGACGCGTCAACCGGACGACCCCCGCCTCGGACAAGGACGACTGCCATGAGCGACAAGAAGATCATCGCGGTGACCGGCGCCACGGGCTCGCAAGGCGGAGGTGTCGCACGGGCGATCCTCGCCGACCCCGACGCGGAGTTCGCCGTCCGCGCACTCACCCGCGACCCCGCCTCGACCGCCGCCGGGGAACTCGCCGCGCTCGGAGCCGAGGTCGTCCGGGCCGACTTCCACGACGAGGCGTCGGTGCACAGCGCCTTCGAGGGCGCGCACGGCGCCTTCCTCGTCACCAACTTCTGGGCGCACGGCTCCGCGGCGAAGGAGACGGAGGAGATCCGCACCCTGGTCCGGGCCGCCGCGGCGACGGGACTGCGCCACGTGGTCTGGTCGACGCTGGAGGACACCCGCGAACTGCTCCCGCTGGACGACCCCCGCATGCCGGTCCTCCAGGGCGAGTACAACGTGCCCCACTTCGACGCCAAGGGCGCGGGCAACCGGCTGTTCACCGAGGCCGGGGTGCCCACGACCTTCCTGAACACCACCTTCTTCTTCCAGGGCTTCCTCGGCCCGTTCGCCCCCGAGCGCGCCGAGGACGGCACCCTGACCCTGACCATGCCGATCGAGGACGGGAAGCTGCTGTCGGGCGTGGACGTGGCGGACATCGGCCGCACCACGCTCCCCCTCCTCAAGGACGGCGAGCGGTTCGTCGGCCGCACCGTCGGCCTGGCGGGCGACCATCTCACCGGCGCCGGGTACGCGGAGAAGCTGGGCGCCGCCCTCGGCGAACCGGTGCGCTTCCGGTCCGTGCCCTACGACGTCTTCCGCTCCCTGGACGTCCCGGCCGCCGACGAGATCGGCAACATGTTCCAGTTCTACGGCGACTTCGACCGGGAGTTCACCGGCGCCCGCGACCTCACCGCCCTGCGCGCGCTCAACCCGCGACTGAAGGACTTCGACGCCTGGCTGGCCGAGAACGCCGCGAAGATCGAGGTGGGTTGACCACCCGCACTCCGCGCTCCGCAGGGCGGACGGAATCAAGGGCCTTCGGGTTCTCCTCCGCAAGTCTCCTTCCGCATCCTCCAGGAGGCGTAGCAAGACCGCCCCCCAGATGGATTCGCACACCTCCCCGCACACGAAATCCTCAGGCCGTCCCGGTAGTTGACCGAAAGGAACGGCCATCGTGCGCATAGGACGCATGGCGCCCTTGCTCGCCGTGGGGGTCACCGCAACCCTGGTCCCCGCCCTCGCCCCGGCTCAGGCTTCCGCGGCGGAGCCGCCCCAGAGATTCGCCGCACAGAAGCCCGCGTGGCACCGGTGCGACACGGCGGAGCCCGCCGCCTTCCAATGCGCGACGATCAAGGTCCCGCTCGACTACGCCCACCCCGGCGGCAAGACGATCAGCCTGGCCGTGTCCCGGCTGAAGACCAGTGTCCCGGGCAAGCGGCACGGCGTGCTCCTCTTCAACCCGGGCGGTCCGGGCGGCGAGGGCCTGTACATGCCGGTCATCATGAAGGACATGATGCCGAAGAAGGTCCGCGACCAGTACGACCTCGTCGGCTTCGACCCCCGCGGAGTGGGCCGCAGCACCCCGGTGACGTGCGGTCTCACGACCAAGGAGCAGGACACCGAACACCCGTACAAGGCGGCGACGTTCAGCCGCGACGTGAAGTGGGCCCGGACCGTCGCGGACAAGTGCCGCGCCAGGAACGGCGACAAGATCCCGTACATCACCACCCGCAACACCGCCCGCGACCTGGACGTCCTGCGCGCCGTCCTCGGCGAGAAGAAGATCTCCTACCTGGGCTACTCGTACGGCACCTACCTGGGTGCCGTCTACGCGCAGATGTTCCCCAAGCGGACCGACCGCTTCGTGCTCGACAGCGCCGTCGACCCGGCACGGGTCTGGCGCGGCATGATCCAGGTCTGGGCCGAGGGCAGCGAGCCCGCGTTCACCCGCTGGACGAAGTGGACCGCGCAGCGCAACGGCACCTACAAGCTCGGCGACACGCCGGCCAAGGTGCGCAAGACGTTCTGGGACCTGGTCGCCCGGGCCGACCGCACGCCCATCGTCGAGGGTGACACGAAGATCACCGGCGACGACATCCGGGCCGGACTGCGGCCCGCGTTCTTCATGCCCGAGTTCGCGGCCGAGATGGTCGTCGACCTGAAGAAGGCGGCCGGCGGCCAGGCCGTGGCAGCCCCGCACCTCGTCGCGCCGGAGCGCCGGCCGGCGCCGCGCTGGTCCGCGTCCGCCGCGCGCCCGCCGGCCGACAACGGCACCGCCGCGTTCTGGGCCGTGGTCTGCGGCGACACCGGGGCCTGGCCGCGCGATCCCGAGCGGTACCGGCGGGACGCGATCCGGGACAAGGCGAAGTACCCGCTCTACGGCGACTTCGCGTCCAACATCACGCCCTGCGCGTTCTGGGGCAAGCCGGCCGAGCCGGTCACCAAGGTGGGCAACAAGGTCCGCCTGCTCACCGTCCAGAACGAGTGGGACTCCCAGACCCCGCTGGTCAGCGGCCGCGGCATGCACCGCGTCCTGAAGGGCTCGCGCATGGTCTTCGTCAAGGGCGGCGAGGGCCACGGCGTCTACGGCATGGACCCGCGCTCCTGCGCCGACCGGACCGTCAACGACTACCTGAGCAGCGGCAGGCTCCCGGCGCGGGACGTCACCTGCAAGCCGCCCGCCGCCCCGAGCCCGGCCGCCGGGCGCGGCATCCTCCCGCTCCCTGTGAACACGCCGGTCGGACCGCGCTTCTGACCCGACGTCGCCCCACCGCCCCCGTCCGGACTTCCGGCCGGGGGCGGCACGCGTTCCTCCCCGGTGGTCGCACCGTACGGCGTCACGGCCGCGCCCGGCCGGCGGGGCGCCCCGCCCGCGGGCGCCGCTCACCCGGGCGGGACCTGCCGGGCGGCGGGCCCGCCCGCGAGCAGCAGGAGGGCGTCCACCAGCTCCTCGGCGGGGTTCCCGGTGGCCAGCCGGCGCAACTGGAGTCCCATCACCACGGCGACCGCGGTGGCCGCCAGGCGCCCGGCGTCCGGGACGCCCAGAGCGGTCAGGATCCGGGCGGCGAGCCGGTCGTACGCCCGGAACGCCTCCGCCGCGGCCTCCCGCAGCCGGTCGTCGCGCCCGGCGTGCAGGTACATCTCGAACGGGGCGGGACAAGCGCTGCCGAGCGCGGTTCCGCAGCCGACCCGGCCGGCGAGGGACGCGGCGTCCGCCGCGCCCATGCCGTCGGCACGGCATCCGTCGGCCAGCTCGGTGACGTGCCGGGCCTCCTCGCGCACGAAGTACAGCAGGCTCTCGCGCAACAGGTCGTGCTGGGTCTCGAAGTGGTAGGTCACCGACCCGAGCGACACACCGGCTTGCCGGGCGATCCGCCGGTTGGTGACCGCCACGGCCCCGTCCTCCCCGATGATCTCCAGGACGGCGGTGATGATGCGCTGGCGCGTCGGGGCGGGGGATGCGGCGTTCGGCATGCCAGGCATTGTCCGGCCGGCCCCCGCGTCCGGTGCCCCGTACCGGGACAAGGCGACCCGATGGAGTGACACCGGGTCCCGTCACGGCCCGGCCACCGGCCCTCCGCCGTGAACGTCCTCCCCGCGGCGCGTCCGCACGGGCGCAAGAGGCTCAGGGGACCGCCAGTTCGGCCCAGATGGTCTTCCCGGAGGCGGTGTACCGGGTGCCCCAGCGCTGGGACACCTGGGCGACCAGGAACAGGCCGCGGCCCCCCTCGTCGTCCCGGCGCGCCCGCCGCAAGTGGGGCGCGGTGTGCGCGTCGTCGGAGACCTCGCACAGCAGGCAGCGGTCCCTGATCAGCCGCAGCGTGACCGGCCCGGTGGCGTACCGGATGCCGTTGGTGACCAGTTCGCTCACCACCAGCTCCGCCGTGAACGACAGATCGGCCAGCCCCCACGCCGCCAACTGCTCCTCGGTGAGCGAGCGGGCACGCGCCACCATGGCCGGATCGGGCGGCAGTTCCACGTCCGTCACGTGGTCGCCGCCGAGCCGCCGGGCGCGGACGAGCAGCAGCGTGGCGTCGTCCGCCTGCGGCCCGGGTGGGAGCGTGGCCAGCGCCCGGTCGCACAGCTCCTCCACCGGGCACCGCTGCCAGGTGAGCACGTGGGCCAGCCGGTCGATCCCGCTGTCGATGTCGGTGCGCCGGTCCTCCACCACCCCGTCGGTGTAGAACGCGACCACGCTGCCGCCGGACAGGTTCAGCTCGACGTTCTCGTACGGCAGGCCCCCCAGCCCCAGGGGCGGCCCGGGAGCCGGCGCGGACAGCACCACCGCGCCGTGCCCGTCGGCGACGATCGGCGGGGGATGGCCCGCGCTCGCCCGGACGCACCGCCCGCTCACCGGGTCGTAGATCGCGTACAGGCAGGTCACCCCGAGCGCCTCGTCGGCCGTCCCGTCGACCCCCTCGGCCCCCGAGTCCTGTGCGACCAGGTCGTCCAGCCGGGTGAGCAACTCGGCCGGATCCAGGTCCAGCAGGGCGAGGGTCCGCACGGTGGCGCGCAGCCGGCCCATGGTCGCCGCCGCGTGCACGCCGTGGCCGACCACGTCGCCCACCGTCAGACCCACCCGGGCGCCGGACAGCGGGATCACGTCGAACCAGTCGCCGCCCACGCCCACCCGGCTGTCCGCGGGCAGGTACCGGTAGGCCACGTCGACCGCGCTCTGCTCGGGCAGGTGCTGGGGCAGCAGGCTGCGCTGGAGCACCAGCGCGGCCGCGTGCTGGCTGGTGTAGCGGCGGGCGTTGTCGATGCCCACCGCGGCCCGCTCGGCCAGTTCCACGGCGAGCGTCTGCTCCTCGGCGCCGAACGGGTCGGGGTTGCCGCTGCGCCGGAAGGTGGCCAGGCCGAGGACCGCGTCACGGGTGAACAGCGGGACGAAGAGGCACGAGTGCGCGGCGGCCGGCCGCGCCCCGTCCGCCCCGTCCGCGGCACCGGGCCGCGCGGAGTCGACGACGGGCCGGCCGGTGGCCAGGCTCAGCGCCTGCGGCGACGACGGCGGGTAGGAGACGGGAGTGGTCCGGAACTCCTCGGGGGTCCGGCCGTGCATCCGCAGCAGACTGTGCCCCGGCGCCGAGCCCGTCGGCGGTTGCCGGCCCTCGATGACCGCCGGCGGCAGGTCCACCAGCACCTCGTCGGCCAGTTGCGGCACCGCCACGTCGGCGAGTTCCGCGGCCGTGCGGCGCACGTCGAGGGAGACACCGATGCGCTGGCCCGCCCGCACCAGCAGGGACAGGCGCTCCTGGGCCCGGTAGCGGTCGGTGATGTCCAGCGACTCCTCGAACAGGCCCAGCGGTTCGCCCCGGGCGTCCACCAGCCGGTGGTACGAGCAGGACCAGACGTGCTCGCGCACCGGGTCCGCCGGGGCGCGCCCGCGGTAGTGCATGCCGATGATCGGTTCCCCCGTCGTCAGCACGTGCTCGATGATCCGGTCCTCGTCCGGGGGGTGGTGCCGGGAGATGAACTTCCCCTCGGGGAAGAGGTCGGCGGCCGGCCGGCCGATGTACTGGGCGATCCCCGCCAGCTCCAGCTCGGTGGAGGTGTTGGCCCAGACCACCCTCCCGTCGGTGTCGAAGATCGTCAGGCCGACGGGGGACTCGGTGGCCAGTCCCTGGAGCAGCGCGAGCTAGGTCTCCCAGCCGCGCAGCACCGCCAGCTCGGCGGCGACCACGACGGTCGCGGCGGAGCCGCGGTGCGCGAGCGGGCTGAACGTCACGGCCGCGCGCAGGGTGCGCCCGTCCCGGCAGCACAGGTCCAGGACGGTGCTGCGCGGCCGGCGCCCCTTGCACAGGGCGAACGGCCGCTGCTCCGGGGCCGTCGCCAGCAACCGGGCGGCGGGCCGGCCGAGCACGTCCTCGGGCGGGTGTCCCAGGAGGCACTGGGCCGACGGTCCCCACCCGGAAACGCGGCCTTCGTCGTCCAGCACCGCGGCGGCGGCCCTGGAGAGGTCCAGCGGACTGTGGAAGTCGACGTCGGGGGCCTTCGGAAAACGATCCATGCCACCGCTTCCCTTCGTGCCCCCTCAGCATCCCGTGCCCCGGGACGGACGACAACCGCACGGACGGCGGACCACCCACCGCCCCCACGGCGGCACCGCACCCCCGAGGGGCGTCCCGGCGCCGGATAACGCCGCCGTCCCCGTGCCGCGCGGCCGCTCGCGAACATCCCGGGCACCGACGGCCGGGCCCGTCGCCCGGGTACGACGGCCGGGTGGACGACAGCCGCACGGGCGGGGTCGTCCGCCGCCGCGTGGAGCGGGTATGGCGCTGTCTTGCGCCGGTGGCCCTGCGCCGGCCCCCGCCGCCCCGGTGCCGTGCGGCCGCCCGACGGGGTCGGGCATGCCGCCCGGATATGGCGGTCGGTGGACGACAGCCGTACGGGCGGAGACCGTCCGCCGACCGGTGGAGCGGGCGCGGCGCACTGCCTTCCGCCGGTGGTCCGGTCCCCGCCGTTTCAGCGCCGCCGAACCGCCCGCCGACCGGGCGGGCACCGAGGGCCGGTCCTCGGCGCCCCGGGCCCCGAGGGTCGGGCATGCTGCCCGGATTGACGGGCCGGGCGGACGACTGCCGCCTGGGCAGGGGCCGTCCGCCGTCCCGTGGGCCCGTCGCCGCTGGCTCGGCGCCGGACCCCGCTGTCGCCGCGCCGTGCGGCCGCCCGCCGACCGGGCGGGCACCGGCGGCCGGGTCCGCCGCCTGGGTACCGGCGGCGGACCCGGCCGTAGTGGCCGGGGCACGCTGCCCGGGGCGCGACGGCCGTGCACGCCGTCCGGGCGTGACGGCCGGGCAGGGGGGCCGGAGCGCGGCGCCCGCCTCCAGCGCGCCCGCCTCCGACGCGGCACCCCGCCTCCAGCGCGGCGTCCGCCGTCGCGGCCCGCGCCGATGTGCCGGGCAAGGGGGAAGATGAGGTATGGCCACGACGGACTTCTCCCGGGCCGGCGACGGCCGGCCGGTGGTGGGTCCCGCCGTACCGCCCACCGGCCTGCTCGATCTGCTCAGCGTCGCCGCGGTGGTCCTGAACGCGCGGGGCCGGGTGGTCTCCTGGAGCGCGAAGGCCGAGGAGCTGTCCGGTTACACCGCCGCGGAGGCGCTGGGCCGGCACGCGGCCCGGCTGACGGTCCGCGAGGAGCACCGGGACCGGGTGACCGAGCTGTTCACCGAGGTCATGGAGTCCGGCGCCGACCGCGCCGGGGCCCTGCCGATCCGGCACAAGGACGGCAGCACCCGGCTCGTGGAGTTCCACGGCATGCGGCTGCTGGACGGCCTCGGCGACAGGTACCTGCTGGGCCTCGTCGCGGACCGGGCGGCCGTGGAGCGGGTCGAGCGGGACGCCGCCCTGGCCATGTGCCTGGTGTCCCAGTCCCCGGTCGGGCTGGCCATCCTGGGCCCCGACCTGCGGTACCTGGCCGTGAACCCCGCGCTCGAACGCATCACCGGCCAGTGCGCCGCCGAGCGCCTCGGCCGGCCGGCCGGCGAGATCCTGGGCTTCCTGGAAACGGACCCCGAGGCACGGCTGCGCCGGGTCCTGGAGACCGGCGAGCCCGTCGTGGACCGAGACATCGTCTGCCGCCCGCCCGGCGATCCGGACCACGACCACGCCTGGTCCGTCTCGTACTACCGGCTGGAGGACTCCGGTGGGCGGGTGCTCGGCCTCGCCTACTCCGTCATCGACGTCACCGAGCGTCACCGGGCCGCGGCCGAGGCGGCGCGGGCCCGGCAGCGGATGGCACTGATCGCCGGCGCCTCCGCCTGCCTGGGCAGCACCCTCGACCTGGAGACCACGGCGCGCGAACTCGCCGACGTCGTCGTACCGGTCCTGGCCGACGTGGCCGCCGTGGACCTGCTGGACAGCGCCCTCGACGGCCGGACCGCGCCCGGCGAGGGCCCGGCGCCCTTCCGCGCGCTCGCCGTCAGCGCGGCGCACGCCCCCGAGGCCGTACGCGCCGCCGACCCGCCGGGCCAGGTCGCCACCTACGACGGCGACCGGCTGATCACCCATTGCGTACGCACCGGGCGGCCGGTGCTCGTGCCCCGCACCGGCCGCCGGGACCTGGAGCGCATCGCCCGCCACGGCGAGGCGGCCTCCCTGCTGGAGGCCGCCGGGGTGCACTCCTACCTGGCGGTTCCGCTTCTGGCCCGGGGCGAGGTCCTCGGCGCCCTGGACCTCAAACGCACCCGCAACCCCGCCCCCTTCGACGAGGACGACGTCTTCCTCGCCTCCGAGCTGGCCGCGCGGGCCGCGGTCTGCATCGACAATGCCCGCGGCTACCAGGCGCAGCGCCACGCGGCCCTCACCCTCCAGCGCAGCCTGCTCCCCGAGCCCCCCGCCCGGCTGTCCGGCCTGGAGGTCGCCTGCCGCTACGAGCCGGCGGGCGCCACCGTCGAGATCGGCGGCGACTGGTACGACGCGATGCCCCTGCGGGACGACAAGACCGCGCTGGTCGTCGGGGACGTCATGGGCAGCGGTCTCAACGCAGCCGCCACCATGGGACAACTCCGCAGCGCCGCACGGGCGTTCGCCGAACTCGACCTGGCACCCGGCGAGGTGCTCCGGCACCTGGACCACCTCACCGAGGGCGTCGAGCAGACCATCACCACCTGCATCTACTGCGTCTACGACCCCGGGCGGGGCGAGTGCGAGATCAGCATCGCCGGCCACCTGCCGCCGGCCGTCATCCGGGACGGCGACGCCGCACGGCTCCTCGACCTGCCCACCGGGGCGCCGCTCGGCGTCGGCGGGGTGCCCTTCGAGGCCACCACCGTCGCGTTCCGCCCCGGCGACCAACTGGTCCTCTACACCGACGGGCTGGTCGAAACCCGGGGCGAACCCATCGACGCCCGCCTGGACGCCCTCCTCGACGCGCTCACCACGACCCGCGGCCACGGCCTGGAGGACACCTGCGACCGCGTCCTGGACCTCCTGCGCCCGCCCGGCGGCGAGGACGACGTCGCGCTCCTCATCGCCCGGGCCCGGCCCTGAGCCGCGGACGCCGGCACCCGCGTTTTCGGCCGGTCGCCGGGCCCGGCCCCCGCCCCCCGGAACGGCCGCGCACCTGGCCAGCCCGGGAGCGCCGTACGGACGGGCGCTCCCTCCGCGCCAACTTCGGCGATGCGGTGCACGAGCCGCCGGGAATGTGGGACGGTGGTGTCCGGCCGGGCCCGTCGCTCTCCCCCGTGGTGACGGGCCCGGTCTTCAGCCGTCGTCCCGCGCGGCCGCCAGGCCGTTGAACACGCCCACGTAGGCCGTGCCGTCCGGCCCCAGCGTGATCGGCGCCCAGTTGTTGTCGTAGTCGGCACCGGTGCCGATGAGCTGACTGAACCTGGTCCGGCCCGTGCGGAAGTCCACGGCGGTGAGGTACCAGGCGTCGATGCCCAGGGCGTTCGGGTCCTTCGTGTACAGGTAGAGCAGCCCGTTGCCCGTGGACAGCTTGGGCACGACGGACGGCGACCGTTCGGCGCTCTGCCACACGACGTCGCACCCGCTGCCGTCCGGGCGGACGTCGATCCGGGTGACCCCGCCGACGACGCTCCGCCCCAGGGTGAGGGAAGTGACGTTCTCGTAGCCGTAGTTGTTCTCCACCACGAGACTGTCGCCCCAGCTGATCAGGGAGTTGTCCGTCGTGGACGCCCCCGGTCCGAAGACGGGGACCGCGCACACCGGGCGCCGGTCCGCCGGGACGTCCGCGCCCCGCCGGTAGACGAGGACGTGCATGCGGTCGTCGGCGTTGTCGGTGATCGCCACGTACCGGCCGCCCTCGCCGAAGATGTCCGGAGTGGTGCCCGAGCCCTGGTTGACCGAGCCGGGCTTCGTGCCGCTGCCCCGGTCGTACGTCTGGCGCCAGCGTACGGTGGGTGTCCCGTCCGGCGCGGCGGTGAACTCGTACAGCGCGTGGTCGGAGACGATCGACACGCCGTCCTCGGCGACGGAGAAGGAGTTCTGGATCTCCTCGCCGGCCAGCCGCACGGACCGGACGGTCCCGGTGGCCGGGTCGACGGTGCCCACCCGGCCCTGCCGGGTGACCCACCAGATCCGGCCCGCCCAGTCGGGCATGACGGAGGTCACCGGGTCACAGGTGCCGCTGGGGTGCAGATTGGTCCAGGTCACGCAGTCGTGGGGCACGTGCGAGGTCAGGTCCCAGTCGTCGGTGACCGTGAACTCCCAGTCCCCGTCCGGCCGCTGCCGGTGGGCCAGGCGGACGATGTGCTGCCGGGAGTCCGCGAGCACCAGGCGGTCCTGGTCGTCCAGGTACGAGTACGCGCCGCCGGAGGTGTCCTTGAAGATGCGGGAGAAGTCCAGCCGGGTGATCGCCTCCACCGTGGACGGACGCTGCGGCAGCCGGTACTCGGCCAGGGTCGCCAGGGAGCGCGGGTCGAGCAGCTTCACCAGGAACCCGGTGAGCGTCCCGCACACGGTGACGATCCGGCCCGCCCGGTCGAAGGTCACGTTGGCGCACTCACCGCCCACCGGGGCCATGCGCTCGCTGGCGACCCGCGGATGGTCGCCGAGCGGACCCGACCACGGGTAGGTCGCGCTGCCCCAGGCGTCGGCGTGCATCCCGGAGCGGCCGTTCGGTGCGAGGTGGGGGTGTTGCGGGGGCGGTGTGCCCGGCAGCGGCCGGGCGGTGGCCGGGGCGCCGGAGAAGGCGTCGACCAGGCGGTGGCCGGGTGCCTTCGGGATCGGATCGGCCAGCGCCGGTGTGGGTCCGGAGACGGCCGCGGCCGCGGTCAGGGCCAGGACGAAGGCCAGGGCCCGGACGGGTGTCCTGCGGGACATGGGGCTCCTCGGGTGCGTGCGTCGGTGGTCGCGCTGCGTGCGTCGGTGGTCGCGCCGCCGTGACCATAGGAGCGCGCCGCGGAGGAGTCCATGGAAACCTGAGGATTGTTCACGATCCCGCAATGCCGGGCCGGGTCCCGCCGCCCGTCACGCGTCCTCGGCGCAGCAGCCCGGGACCTCCGGGTGCCGGGCGGCCTCCAGGCGGCAGAAGCAGGACGCCTCGATCGGCACGTCCGCCAGCGCGGTGGCGATCCGCAGTTGCTGTGCCACGATGCCCGCCTCCCCCCGCTTGCCGAGCCGTACGAGGCATTCGTGCAGCCCGTGCAGCGCCCATACGTTGCCCGGGTGCTGCCGTGGCCGGGGCAGCGTGTCGTCGAGACCGAGATCGGCCCGGTACACGGCCTCGGCCTCCGCCACCCGCCCCTGCTCCAGGAGCAGCGCGCCGTACGCGTGCCGGGTCGGCTGCATCCACCCCCACGGCTCGTCGTACGGCAGGCCGTCGTCCAGCTCGATCGACCGGCGCAGCGCCGCGAACGCCGCCTCGTGGTCGCCCCGGCGGTAGTCCAGCTCACCGTCCAGCATGTGGCCGGCGATCGCCAGGATGTCCGCGCAGGTGTTGTTGAAGAGCGTCCGGGTCACCGGGACCCGCGCTGCCGCCTCGCGGAAGAGCTCCCGCTCCCGCTCGGCCTCGCCGGCCCTCCGGGTGGCGGCGAGGGCGACACCGCGCGCGTAGCGCAGCATGGCCGTCGTCACGCAGTACAGGTCCGCGTCGGCCGGCAGCGGCAGGGCCAGGATGTCGGCCCAGCGGCCGAAGCGGACGTGCACGTGCACCCGCATCGCCAGGAAGCCCTCCAGCCAGTCGGCCATGGGCGGGCTGTCCACGCGCAGCAGTTCCTCCGGCACGGCCGCCTCCAGCCGGGCCGCCGTCTCGATCGCGTCCTGGTAGCGGCCGAGGAACATCGCGCCGTAGATCTTGAAGTGCAGGTTGTGGCACCGGTAGAGGGTGTAGAAGTTCATCGCCCCGGCCCGGGCGTGGAACTTCTCGTCGGCCCTGATCGCCTCGGTGTTGTCGGAGAGCACCCGCCGGTAGTCGCCGCAGAGCACCTCCAGGTGGGAGGGCATGTGCTGGAGGTGTCCGGCGTCCGGCACCAGGCCGCGCAGCCGGTCACCGGCGGGCAGCGCGGCCTCGGGCGTGGGGGACATCTCCATCAGGTGGACGTACAGGTGGAGCAGGCCCGGGTGGCGGGCGCCCGCCTCCGTGGCGAGCGCCCGGTCGAGCACCTCCCTGGCCTCGGTGGTCCGCGCGCCCGCGGCCGGGCGGCCCGTGCGGACGTCCCACAGCTGCCAGGGGGTGAGGTTCATCAGCGCGTCGGCGTACAGCGCGGCGACGTCGAGGTCACCGGCCGCCAGCCGGTGGACGGCCGCCATGCTGTCGGCGAAGGCGACGCTCCACCCGCCGCTGCCCCCGGCGTCCGCGACCCGCTCGCGCGGGTAGCGTGCCGCCAGGGCACCGATCAGGGCCTGCTCCACCGGGGTCGCGCCGGCCGCCTTCGCCCGCGCCCGCCGCACGGCGGCGTGCGCCCGCTCCACCGTCCGCCCCAGGTCCCGTTCGTCGAAGGCGTCCCATGGCTTGTTGTAGTTGGGGCCGAGCGCGTAGGCCAGCCCCCAGTCGGCCATCGCGCAGCCGGGATCCGCCTCGGCGGCGGCCTCGAAACAGCGCACGGCCTCCTCGTGGTTGAAGGCGTACGTCCAGTTCAGCCCGCGGTCGAACCAGGTCTGCGCCTCGGGGGACGACGTGGTCACACGCCGCCCGTGGCTGCCGAGGTCGTAGTAGTCCATGCACCCTCCTCAGGGCCGACGGCCGCTGCCCGCCCGGAGGTTGGGACGGCTCGGCGGCGGCCGGTGCGACGACGCTAGCGAAGACCGGACCCGCCGCCGCACCGTCCGGACGGAAATCACCCGCCCGACCGGGCCGCCATCCGGTGACGGAGAGTGCGTGCCCGCACGGTGCCGGTGGGCGCGCGGGCATCGTCCTACCCGGTGCGGCGGACGTCGTCTTTGTACAGGCGCCGGAAGTCGCTGAACACGTGATTCCCGAGTTTCATGGCTTTCCTGAGGGATTCGTCCGAGCGGCCCAGTTTATTCTTGAGCTCGAAAAGTTCCCGCCAATTCTCCGCGGTGATTTTCTTGGCGACACTCTTCACCTCCTCTTGGAGCTTCGTCCAGATGTCCTCCCCGACGATGTCCCTGATCCTGAGCTTCTCGTCCTCGGTGAAAGGGGGGCTCCCCTGACCCTTGGGGTAGCGTGTCCGTCCTTCGTTCTTCTTGGGCCTCTCGGGGCCGTCGTCCTTCTTCCGCTTCTTGGTGTTGTCCGCGGGTTTCTTCACGAGGTCCGGAACGGCCACGCCGTCCATGGAGCGCAGCGGCAGCTCGTTCAGGTCGTCGGAGTCGTAACCGCTGGAAGCCGTCTCGAACGTGCGCGTCTCCCGACCGTCGATGACCGACACGTGACCCATGCTGCTGACCAGTTGGTCGAGGACCTGCGCGTGCCAGACGTCGGTGGAGTCGCCGGTCGGTTCGTGGTCCAGCTCCATCGCGTCGGGGTGGCCCCACGGCCGGCCCAGGGCGTACGCCTCGATGGCACGCAGCGCGTTCTTGTAGTACGCGCCCGAGTTCCGGTTGACGCTGAGTTCCCCCTCGAACATGTTGTCGCTCACGTGCCGCAGCAGGGCGCCGCAGGCGAGGCAGGGACGCTTGGAACCGCGGATCAGGAATTCGTCGGAGGTGAGGTCGTCCGGCGTGATCCGGGCCGCTCTGAGCGCGGCGACGAGCTTCTGTTCGGCGTGGATCACCACGTTCGGGTTGCCGGCGATCTCGTTGGCGGTCCTGATGAGAATGATGACGTTCCGGTACTCGTCACTGGTGAGCAGGTGGCGCAGCCCCTCGTTCACCTCGGTGCTCGCGAGATCGACCTCGGCCACCTGGAGCCGCTCCTGCGGGGCCTCTGCGTTGGCCGACGTCCGGGTGGCGCGGACCAGGACGTCGCCCGTCACGTTGCGGGACGGCGCGGGCGCCTTGCCGGCACTCGGCCGTTCGTCGTCCGCCTGGTACTCCTCGTCGCCCGCCGACTTGTAGACGCCGCCGAGTCCCGCTCTGGCCGCCCGGCGCCGTTCGTTGATCAGGGGCGCTTCGTTGCGGCCGGTGGCCGCGGCCCCGACGAGGGGGGTCTCCATGCTGAGCATCTCCGTGAACGACGCCGTGTTCTGCCGGTACAGCGCCTCCAGGAGGTCTATGGACTCGTTGATGTTCGCGCTCAGGACGATACGGTCGTTGAGGAGCATCCCCTGGAACTCCGCTTCGGCAGGGGGCTTCTTGTCCGGAGCGGCGACGGCCCTGAGGTGCTGGACGCAGGCGAGGAGGCGTATCGCGATGTGGCGCATCGTCTGCACCGACCGTTCGGGTGCGAAACTCCGGCGTCCACGGCTGACCTTCCCCGCCGACGTGAGCCCGCCGAGCTGATCGGTGCGCCTGGCGGCCTCATCCTTGCCCTGGCCGAACCGGTCTTCGTGTTCCTGCGTGTTCTCCCACGCGGTCAGCAGGTTGCTGTACGGGGCCTGCCTTCTCTTGCCCTTCGCCTTCTCCGACGGCTCCCCGGAGTCGGCGCGCTGGATCGCGGCCGCACCGGCGGGCGCGGCACCGGCCGCGGCCATGGCCGGGGCCGCGGACCTCGGGGGAGTGGCGGGACCTGCCATCACCCGCCGTGCGTTGGCCTCGGCTTCGCGTTCGAAGCGGTCGGAGGGGTGGGAGACGGACAGCCCGTTGCCGTTGTCGGTGCCGGCGACGGGGCCCCGGCGCTGCTGGATGACGTGGGTCAGTTCGTGGGCGAGGGTGTGCTTGTCCGTGCCGCCGTCACCGATGACGACGTGGTGGCCGGAGGTGTAGGCGCGGGCGCCGACCTCGGCGGCGGAGGAGCGGGCGGAGTGGTCGTTGTGGATGCGGACGTCGCCGAAGTCGGCGCCCAGCCGTGCCTCCATCTCCTTCCGCAGCGGTGTGTCGAGGGGGCGTCCGCTGCTCGCGAGGACGTCGTGGACGGCGGAGCGCTGCACGGGGGCGGGGGCGGCCTGCTCCCGCTGGTGACCGCAGTTCGCGTCGTGCCGGTGCTGTTCGCGGTCCGGTGGCTGGGCGTGCGGATGGCCGGCGCGTTGCAGCATGTGCACCACGGCGGCGTTCCCGGCGCGGGCCTGCAACGCGGTCAGCCCCGCCGGGGTCGCCTGGGAGGGTGTCCTCGGCAGGGGCGCCTTCCTGCTGCTGCCGTCGGTGGCTCGGTCGGGGGTGCGCTCGTACGACACCGCAACGCCTTTCGGTGACATCGGTGGGCCGAACCCCATGAGACGCACCGGCCGCCGTGACCGGCAAGGCCGCCGAGGGCAGCCTTTCGGGCAGACCTCGCGGGTACGGCTACCGCTGGTCCCAGTGCTCCTTGGTGATCTCGTACCGCACGCCTCCGTGCTCGGCGCCCTCGACCGCCTCCATGTCGGGCGGTGCGGGGAGGGTGCCCGTGAGTGTCATGCCGAGCTTCTCCATGATGTTGCGCGAACCCCGGTTCACGGACATCGTGTCGGCCCACACCATGCGCACACCGAGTTCGCCGAACGCCTTGCCCAGCAGGGCCCGCGAGCCCTCCGTGGCGTAACCCTTGCCCCAGGCCGCCTGCCGCAGCCGGTAGCCGAGTTCGACCTCGTCCAGCGGGCCCTGCGCCTCGGGCCGCAGGATGAACCAGCCGATGAACGCGCCGCCGTCCTTCTCGTGCGCGGCGAACAGTCCGAGGACACCGCCCCACTTGTCGTAGCCGGCGAGGATGTTCGGCAGGTGGCGCTCCCGGATGATCTCCGGTGCGGTCGGTTCGCCGCCGGTCAGGTAGCGCATCACCGCCGGGTCGCTGTCCAGTTCTATCAGCAGGTCCGCGTCATCGGCGGTGAAGCGGCGCAGGGTGAGGCGCTCGGTGTCGAGATAGGTGTCCACGAGCCGATCATGCCGGAAACGCACCGCCCGTCCCAACGACTTTACGGGCGCCCGGAACAGCGGCCCGCACCCTCCCCGGCCGTGTGCCCTTCGGGCTGCCGGGAGCACGTGTGCCGTTCATGGTGGTCACGGAAGCGCGTGGCGGGATGCTGTTCCCGCGTCACGCGGCTTCACGCGGCTTCCGTGGGCAGGACCACGCAGACCTCGAAGCCGCCGTCGCTCGTCGGGCCCGCGGTCATGGTGCCGCCGAGGAGTTCGGCGCGCTGGCGCAGGCCGATCAGGCCGTGGTGCGCGCCGGGCAGCGGCAGCGGTGGCTGGGTCGGCGCCGTGTTGGTGACCCTGACGTGCACGGAACCGTCCCGCCGGAACAGGTCGATGCGCGCGGTGGCCCCGGGGGCGTGCTTGCGCGTGTTGGTGAGCGCTTCCTGCACGGTGCGGTAGACCGCGCGCTGCACGGTGGCGGGCAGGGTCTCGGGCAGGTCCGTCTTCAGCTCGGTCTCGATGCCGGAGCCGTCGGCCAGCCGCTGGATGTCGCCGAGCGCCGGCTGCGGGGTCAGTTCCGTCGGCCGGCCGACCGAGGCGCGCAGTACGCCGACCATGTGGCGCAGCTCGTCGAGGGTCTGCACGCTCAGCCGCCGGATCGTCGCCGCGGCCTCCTTGGTGTCCGGGTCGCTCGTGCCCACCTGGAGGGCCCCCGCGTGCACGGCGATCAGGCTGACCTGGTGGGAGACGACGTCGTGCATCTCCCGTGCGAGCTGGGCCCGCTCCTTGGCCAGGGCGGCCTGCGCGGTCAGCACCTCCTGGTGGTCGCGCGCCTCCGAGATCTCGGTCAGCCGCAGGGACAGGTCCCGGCGGGTGTGCACGAGCTGCCCGAGGAAGACGGCGGCGGCCGCCGTGGCGGTGCTGTAGCCGAGCGCGATGAGCGTGGCTCGGTGAGCCAGGTCGAGTGCCGGTGCCGGCAGGGCCGTGGTGTCGCTGAAGGCGAACGCCAGGGAGCCCAGGACCAGCAGCAGCCGCGAGCGGTTGAAGGAGGCGAGCGTGTACAGCGCGGCCAGGCAGGCGAAGACCGCGTCGGACAGCAGCACGGAGGGGAGCGTGATCAGGAAGGTGAGCAGCGGCCGCTGCCGGCGCATCAGCAGTGCGAAGGCGCCGCCCAGCCCGCAGGCCATGCGCAACGTCTCCTCGATGTCCCAGTGGGCCCACACGTCGAGGAGGGCCAGGGCCACCGCCACGCAGTCCAGGAGCAGCGGGGACGGCCGGCGGGTCATCCCGCGCCCCCGGTGAGCATGCCGGCCCGCTGGGCGAAGAGGGCGGCCTGGACCCGGCCGCTGACCTCCAGCTTGGTGAGGATCGCGCTGACGTGGTCCTTGACCGTGCCGGTGCTCAGGTGCATCCGGGCCGCGATGTCGGCGTTGGACAGGCCCTCGGCGACGAGGACGAGCACCTCCCGCTCGCGCTCGGTGAGCCGTTCGAGGGCCTTCGGCGGGCGGTCCTGCGTCCCGGCGCTCAGGTACCCGTCCACCACGGTGCGCGTGACCTTCGGCGACAGCACCGTGCCGCCGTGGGCGAGGCTCTGCACGGCCAGCGGCAGCGCCTCGGGGTCGGTGTCCTTCAGGAGGAAGCCGGCGGCGCCCGAGCGCAGTGCCGTCTCCACGTACTCGTCCATGTCGAACGTGGTCAGCATGGCCACCACCGGGGGGTCCGGCAGCCTCCGGATCTCACCCAGGACGGTGAGGCCGTCCACGTCCGGCATGCGGATGTCCAGCAGGACGATGTCGGGCCGGGTCTCGCGCAGGGTCCGCAGGGCCTGGCCGCCGGATACCGCCCCGACGACCTCGATACCGTCGGCGGCATCGAGGATCCGCCGGAAACCCGTGCGGATCAGGGCTTCGTCGTCGACCACCAGTACCCGGATCACCTGTGCTCCAGCCTCTGTCGGACCACTGTCCGATTCGTACCACGCCGGGGGCGGCTCCGCCGCCGGGAGCCGCCCCGGACGGGCCCGCGGGCTGCGCGACCTCGGGTTGCGTGTGTCAGAGGTGACCGGTGAGGCACAGGTGACGGCGCGGGGGCCTGATGCTGAGCACCGCTATGGACGAGCCGGACGGGGCGCCGTCGGCGGAGTGCCGCTGCGGCGGGGCCGCCAGCCGGCCGAGCCGGGCGCTCCAGAGACCGTCGCGCATCGTCAGGGTGACCGCGGAGAAGGACGGCACGTCCAGGTGCCAGAAGGCGCGGTGCGGCGCGGACAGCGCGTGCACCAGCGCGGCCCGGATGACGGAACCCTCGGTGATCGCGACCATGTCCCCCGTCTCGGGGGTCAGGGTCCGCATCCACGCCGCCGTGCGACGGCAGAGCCGGTCGACGGACTCGCCGCCGTGCGGCGCGGCGCAGGGATCCGTCAGCCAGGTGGAGAGGCCGTAGGGGTCCTCGGCCGCGATCTCGGTGAGCGGCCGGCCGTCCCAGGCGCCGTAGTCCACATCGCGCAGCGCGCTCTCCGGCACCGCGTCGACGCCCAGGGCCTCGGCGACCTGTCCGCTGCGCGCCGAGGGCGCCCGCAGGGCCAGCGTGTACGGCGGGAGGGCCGCTCTCGCGGCGCCGACCGCGCGCCGTTCGTGCTCGTCCAGGGCCGCGTCCCCGAAGACCTGGTGGGGGTTGCCTTCCGCGGCGGTTGCGCACAGCATCGTCAGTCGCACCCTCACGATCCGACCTCCTTCTGCGACGGGGACGGCATACCGCCGGCTCGGTCCTGCGGGGAGAAGCCCTCCGTGGACCCGTTGGCCGGAGCAGGGATCGCCCAGTGGCCTCAACCTTCCAGGACGGGTGCCCCCGCAACCATCCGGCAGGTGTCCGGACCACCCCCGCCACCCGGCGGGATACCGGCCCGTCGGCGGCCGGGCCGCCCCGCACCGGTGACGCGCGGGGAGCTACGGCAGGAACGCCAGGTCGCACTGGTACCAGGTGCCGCGCTTGCCGCCCAGCGTGTCCTGGTCGGCCGGGCCGATCGGCACGAACCCGGCCTTGGTCAGCACCCGGTGCGAGGCGGTGTTGTCATGGCTGCTGGCCGCGCGCAGCGTGCGCAGTCCGTGCTGGTCCACCGCCAGGCGGCACAGCTCCCGGACCGTGTCGGTGGCCAGGCCCCGGTCCGTGGCGTGCCGCGCGACCCGGTAGCCGAGTTCGGCGGTCCCCTTGTCGATGCCGACCAGGTCGAACCTGCCGAGCACCGAGCCGTCCTCGGCGACGAGCACGTAGAAGGCGCAGGCACCGGCCTCCTGCTCGGCCAGCAGGGCCGTGTAGCGCTCGGTGAACCGGTCGAAGAAGTCGTCGCCGCGGTCGGGGACCGAGGCCGAGAAATAGGTGCGGTTCGCCAGCTCGAAGGCCAGGACCGCCGGGGCATGGCTGGCATGCAGCCGCTTCAGCTCAGGCACTGCCCGACTCTACCCAAACGGGGTGCCGAGGCCACGTGGGCTCCACCGGCCGTGGGCAGGTCGCGGGCCAGGTGGGTGGCGTCCGGCGGGTGCCCGGACGGGGCACCGCGATCACCCGTCAGGAGGTACACACGGCAGGATCTTGCTCCATACGCTGAGGAACATGAACATCTCCCCGCTCCGCCGGAACGCCCTCCGCGCGGGTTCCGTCGCCCTCGCGACCGCGTGCGCCCTGCTGGCGGCAGGTCCGGCCCCGGCGGCCCCCGGCCCGGCCGCGGCCGCCGTCGACCTCGACTGCGACCCGGTCACCTGGCGGGTGGAGTACACCGCGGGGAGCGGCGGCCACGTACCCGGCTCGACGGTGGGCACGCGGGTCGAGATCGGCGTCGTCGACGAGTACGGGCCGGACGAGGTCACCGGGGAGGGCCCGTACGGCCTGGGCAGCGCCGCCAGTACCGGGGACGTGCGCCGGAAGACCGACGCCGAGGGGGCGTGGTCCGTCCACGACGTCCTGGACCGGGGGCCGCGCCCCTCCGGCCACCCCCGCTCGCACACCCGCACCACCACCGTCACCCTCCACGTGGCCGACGGCACCGGCCGGGCCGTGGCCGAGGCCCGCTGCACGCTGGCGGTCTGACGCCCGCCCGCCGCGGGGACGGAGGCCGAGCCGTCCACGCGGGGTGTCGATGTCTGTTTCTGCAAGTCGGATGGCATTGCCGACGTGTCGTGGGCGCGCGTAGCGTTCTCGACGGGCCGCCGGTTCGGCCTGATTCCACTGACGGACAGACGACTTGGGGTACAGCCATGCCTACGACCACCCTGCGCCAGCTCAACGCGTTCGACGACACCCCCGCGTCGCTGGCGTCCGCCACGGTGATCCTGATCGACTACCAGAACACCTACACGCAGGGCGTCATGGAGCTGTCCGGCTGGGAGGCCGCCCTCGACGCCGGCGCCGAACTGCTGGCCAAGGCCCGTGCCGCCGGTGCGAAGGTCATCCACGTCGTCAACGACGGCGGCGAGGGCACGCCCTACGACATCCGCGCGGAGATCGGCCGGATCCACCCGAAGGTCGCGCCGGTCGACGGCGAGACGACCGTGGTGAAGACGAAGCCCAACGCGTTCCTCGACACCGAGCTCGGCGACCTGGTGGACGCGGCCGGCAACAAGGACCTGGTGATCGCCGGGTTCATGACCCACATGTGCGTCGCGTTCACCGCCCAGGGCGCCTTCCTGCGCGGCAACCGCCCGACCGTGGTGGCGGACGCCTCCGCGACCCGCCCGCTGGAGACCCCGGTGGCCGGGGTGTCCGCCGAGTCCCTCCACCTCGGCGCGCTCGCCACGATCGGCGACCTGTACGGCGTCGTGGTGCCGTCGGCGGACCAGCTCGGCTGAGGTCCGTCCCGCCGCCGCGGGGCCGGTGCCGCGCTCCCCGGCGCCCGGCCCCCGGGACGCGGCCGGGGCGGTACGGCGCGATCCGCGCGACACCGTACGACGTGATCGGGAGACGCGGTTGATGGAGGAGTCCCGGCGGTTGCCCTCCGGCCCCGGCGCGAGGTGGCGCGGCGCGCTCCCCCCGCCCGCCCTGTGCGGCTTCCTCCTCCTGCCGCGGCCGTGTTCGCAGTGTCGTACGCCGTCGGTTCCGCCGCCGGACCGGTCGCGCCCGGCATGCACGGCCCCGGCGCGAGCCGCGACGACGGCGGCCGGGGCGGGGACGGCGGCCGGGGCGGGGACGGCGGCCCGGACGGCATGGGGGACATGCACGGGGGCGGCCGCTGATGGGCCCCGAACCCGCCGCCGCGGCACCGGTCACCACCGATCTGGCCATGTCAACCGGCCGGGGTGGGCGGCTGTCACCGGCCCGCGCCGGTGAGCCGTGGACGGGCGCGGCCGGCCCCCGGGTCATGCCCGGTTCTCGGCGGCCGTCACGACGCCGTGGGTCACCAGCCCGTACACCAGGTGCGGGACGACGTCCGACGTCCAGTCCCGCACCGACCAGGTCCGCGGATCGCTCACGCCCAGCCCGGCCATCGGCAGGTCGGTCAGGGCCATGGCCAGGACGCCGGTGGCCGCCCCGCCGAGCCACCAGGGCAGGCGCACCCCGGCGCGGCGGAGCAGGGAGACCGCCACCCCGGTGCCGCAGCCGACGGCGATGCCGGACAACGCGCCGAGTCCGGAGAGCCGGTTCTCCCGGGTGTCCCCGGAGCCGGGAACCGGATGTCCGGCGTCCTCCGCGAGCTTCTCCACGACCTGGGACGGAGCCCCGCTCGACGACCTGCCCCGCCATGCCATGTCGGCGTAGGTCACCGCGTTCAGCGCGGTCGTCCCGGCGGCGCCCGCCACACCTCCGCGCACAATGGTTCCGATCATGCGAGGCCGAGTTCCCCTCGCCGCATCGCCCGAATCACACCCGGACGGCCCGGTATGCGACACCGGGAACGGGTGCGGGGGACGCGCGGCGAAGGGATGCGGCGGGAGGCGAGGGGCGCGCGACCCGGTCCTCGGCCGGGGGCGGTCGGCCGCGCGCTACGCCGTACCGCGCGTCCCGGCCCGTGGTCGGCGGCCCTTCGTCACGCGGATCGCTGTCCTCCCGGTCCGGTCCGTGTCCGGCGGCCGTCGGCCGCGCGCGCCAGCCTCCTGGCTCCGGACCGCGGCAGGCGGCCGGCGGCCGTGCGTCCCGGTCCGTGGCCGACGGCCACCCTCCCCGCGTCCCGCGTCCTCCGCCGTGGCCCGCCCCCCCCGCCACCCGGCGCGCGGAGGGAGGCCCGGTGGCGTCCACTGGCGTTCTCCGGTTGCTCCCTGCCCCCGACACCCCCGACACCCCACAGCCAAGGCCCGAACGCCCAGGCGCGGTACGGCAGGTGCCCGGCGCCCCCGCGAACTCCCCGCTCGCCCGGTGTCGTCCACGGGGCCGCCCGCGGGCCCGCGCCGGCCTTCTGGTCGGCCATGCCGAGGACTGCGCCGCCCCGATCGGGAGTTCGGCGCAAGGTCAGCCCACGTCGATCACGGGGCACGCCGCGCGCCGGCGCGGGACCGTTCCCTTCCCCTTCCCGAACCGCTTCGGCGGGCCGCCGCCCGTGGTCCCGAGAGACACGTGAGCACCGACACCGCCACACCGCGCCCCGGCCGCCGCAGGACACCGGCACACCCTCCGCGTCACGGCCCCCTCCGTGTCCGTGCTGCTGCTCCTGGCCGCCACGGGCGCCGTCCCGCACGAACCGCTGCTGATCCCCCCGCTCGCGGCGAGCGCGGCCCTCGTCCACAGCACACCGCGGCTTCCCCTGGCCCAGCCGCGCAGACTGGTCGGCGGGCACGTCCGGTCCGCGCTGCTCGGCTTCCTCGTCCCGGCCGCCCGCGGCAGTTCGCCCCGGGCCGCGGCCCTCGCGGGCGGCCTCGCGCTGGGCGGCATGATGACCACCAGGGCGCCGCACATGCCGGCGACGGCCACCGCCGTCATCGTCGTCCTCCGGCACCCGGCCGCGCCGCGCTTCCTCGTCCTCCTGCTCACCGCGACCCTGCTGCCGGTCAGCGCAGGGATCGTCGCCGGGCCGGCCCGGCACGCAACGCGCCGTCCCGTCTACTGCTGGTGACCGCCGGCCGGGGCCGCGCTCAGCCGGAACGCCCGGGTGCGCCGGGCGGGGGGACGTCCGCGGGCACCCCGGCGTCCGGGCCGGCCGCGAACCCGCCGCACGGCACGTGACCGAGGGCGCCCGCCGGGTCCGCGCCGCGCCGCGCCCGGTGCAGGGTGAGCAGGGCATCGGCCAGGGCCGCGGCGGCGGTCTCGTCCAACGGGGTGAGGAAGTCGCGCTCCACGCGCTCGCGGGCCGCCTCCGCCTCCGCCAGACACGTCCGCCCGGCCGGGGTGAGCGTCACCACGTTCCGGCGCCGGTCGCGGTCGCTGCGGTGGCGCTCCACGTACCCTTTGCCCTCCAGTGAGTCGATGACGCCGACCATAGTGGTGCGGTCGACCTCGAGCCGGGCGGCGATCTCCAGTTGGGACGACTGCTCCGGGGAGGCGTCGATCACCGCCAGCACGCCGAGTTCCCGCGGGATGAGGCGGAAGGGCGCGAGCGCCGCGTCCAGTTCGGCGGCCAGGGCCACGTAGGCGTGCTTCAGGAGATATCCCAGCCGACGGGAAAGTACATCAGGGGGACGCTCATCCTTCATGCGGGCAGCGTACACTTCACTGACCATCAGCCATACTGACGATCGGCTCCCATGACCGATCATTGGCTGGTTCGGGCCACCGGTGAACGGGACACCCGGTACCACCGAGGTCCGCGGAGCACCACGGAACGGCCCGCGGGGACGGGGCGCTCCGCCGACGTGGCGCCACCACCGCCCCCCGCACCCCCCCGCACGCACGCGGACCACGCACGCCACCAGCACGAGCAAGGAAGTGACGTTCACGTCATGAGTGACTCGCCCCCGGCCGAGGCCATACGCACGGCTCCGGCCCCCACCGCGCACGGCGCGGCCGACGCCCCCGACCCCCGCCGCTGGTGGGGCCTGGTCGTCATCGCCCTGGCGCAGTTGATGGTGGTCCTCGACGCGACCATCGTGAACATCGCGCTGCCGTCCGCGCAGAAGGCCCTCGGCATGTCCGACGGCAACCGCCAGTGGGTCATCACGGCCTACACCCTCGCCTTCGGCGGCCTGCTGCTGCTCGGCGGCCGCATCGCCGACCTGGTCGGCCGCAAGCGCACGTTCATCGTCGGCCTCGTCGGCTTCGCCGTGGCCTCCGCGATCGGCGGCGCGGCCGGGAGCCCCGGCATGCTCTTCGGGGCCCGGGCCCTCCAGGGCGTGTTCGGCGCCGTCCTCGCGCCGTCCGCGCTCTCCCTGATGACCACCACGTTCACCGATCCCCGGGAACGCGGCAAGGCGTTCGGCATCTACGGCGCCATCGCCGGCGCGGGCGCCGCGATCGGCCTGCTGCTCGGCGGCATCCTCACCTCGTACGCGAACTGGCGCTGGTGCCTGTACGTGAACATCCCGATCGCCGCCGTCGCGGTGGTCGGCGCCCTCATGCTGCTGCACGACCGCCCCGGGCACCGCGAGTCCAGGCTGGACATCCCCGGCGTCGTCCTCGGCTGCGGCGGCCTGGTCGCCGTCGTCTACGGCTTCTCGGAGGCCGAGCCGCGCGGCTGGGGCGACGGCCTGGTGGTCGGCCTGCTGATCGGCGGCGTGGCCCTGCTGGCGGCGTTCGTGTTCTGGCAGAGCAGGGCCAAGCACCCGCTGCTGCCGCTGCGCATCCTCGCCGACCGCAACCGCGCGGGCTGCTTCCTGACCATGGGACTCGCCACGATCGGCATGTTCGGTCTGTTCCTGTTCATGACCTACTACTTCCAGGGCATCCTCGGATACTCCCCGGTCCGCAGCGGTCTGGCGTTCCTGCCGATGTCCGCGATGATCATCCTGGGTTCCACGCAGATCTCCGCGCGGCTGCTGCCCCGTACGCCCCCGCGCCTGCTGATGGTGCCCGGCATGCTCCTCGCCGCGTCGGGCCTCGCGGTGCTCACCCAGCTCGGCGTGGACTCCGCGTACGCCACCCACGTCCTGCCCGCCGAGCTGCTGCTCGGTCTCGGCATGGGCCTGACCTTCATGCCGGTCTTCTCCACCGCGACCAGCGGGGTCCGGCCGCAGGACGCCGGCGTCACCTCCGCGATGGTCAACACCTCGCAGCAGGTGGGCGGTTCGCTCGGCACGGCGCTGCTGAACACCATCGCCACCTCGGCGACGAGCACGTACGTCGGCGGGCACCTGACCGATCCCGCGCGCAAGGCCCAGGTGCTGCGCGAGGGCATCGTGCACGGCTACACGCAGGCCATCTGGTGGGGCGTGGCCGCGATGCTGCTCGCCGCGGTCGCCTCCGGCGTCCTGGTCGTCGCCCGGCCCTCCGGTCACGGCCGGGGCGGCGCGGGAGCGGGTGCGGCCGCCGCGCACTGAGTCCCGGCCGCCGTTCGCACCCGCGCCCCGCCCCGGCACTGCCGGAGCGGGGCGCGGGCGCATGCGGCAGCGTCAGATGACACCCTGCGCGAGCATCGAGTCGGCGACCCGTTCGAAGCCGGCGATGTTGGCGCCGGTGACGTAGTCGCCGGGGGCGCCGTAGCGCTCGGCGGTCTCGTGACAGGTGGTGTGGATGTCGCTCATGATGTGCGACAGCTCCTCCTCCACCCGGGCCGGCGACCACGCCGTACGCGCGTGGTTCTGCGCCATCTCCAGGGCGCTCACCGCGACCCCGCCCGCGTTGGCGGCCTTGCCGGGGCCGAACGCGACCCCCGCGCGCTGGAAGAGGTGCACGGCCTCCGGCGTGGTGGGCATGTTCGCGCCCTCCGCCACCGCCTTCACCCCGTTGCGGACGAGCGTGGCCGCGTCGTTCTCGTCCAGCTCGTTCTGGGTGGCGGACGGCAGCGCGACATCGGCCGGCACGTCCCACACCCGGCCGCCCGGTACGAACCGGGCCGAGGCCCCGCGCCGGTCGGCGTACTCGCTGATCCGCCCGCGCTCGACCTCCTTGACCTGCTTGAGCAGTTCGACGTCGATGCCCTTGTCGTCGATGACGTACCCGCTGGAGTCCGAGCAGGTCAGCGGGTTGGCGCCGAGGGAGAGCAACTTCTCGACGGTGTAGATGGCCACGTTGCCGGAGCCGGAGACGACCGCCGTCTGACCCTCCAGGTCCTCACCGCGCTCGCGCAGCATCGCCGCCGCGAACAGCACGCTGCCGTACCCGGTCGCCTCCGGCCGGATCGCCGAGCCGCCCCAGCCCGGGCCCTTGCCGGTCAGGACACCGGCCTCCCAGCGGTTGGTGATCCGCCGGTACTGGCCGAACAGGTAGCCGATCTCGCGCCCGCCGACGCCGATGTCACCGGCCGGCACGTCGGTGTGCTCGCCGATGTGGCGGTACAGCTCCGTCATGAACGACTGACAGAACCGCATGACCTCGGCGTCGCTGCGCCCGTGCGGGTCGAAGTCGCTGCCGCCCTTGCCGCCGCCGATGCCCAGCCCCGTCAGCGCGTTCTTGAAGATCTGCTCGAACCCGAGGAACTTGATGATGCCGAGGTTGACGGACGGGTGGAAACGCAGGCCGCCCTTGTACGGGCCGAGCGCGCTGTTGAACTCCACCCGGAAACCTCGGTTGACGTGCACGCGGCCCCGGTCGTCCTGCCACGGCACCCGGAAGATGACCTGCCGCTCGGGCTCGCAGAGCCGCTCGACGAGTCCCGGCTCCGCGTACTCGGGGCGGGCCGCCAGCACCGGCGCCAGGGTGTCCAGCACCTCGTGCACGGCCTGGTGGAACTCGGGCTGGGCGGGATTGCGCCGCTCGATCTCGACGCGCAGGGCGTCGAGCCGGGTCTTGGTGTCGTCTCGGGTCGTCACTGGGTCCCTTTCTGGCACGGCTGCTACCGGTACGTAACCGGTGATGGGCGCTCGGCGCCGTTGCCGCGCGCAGGACAGGACCGTCCCGGGGATCCACTCGGCAGAACGCGAGCCACCCACCGGGTACGGCCGACCCCCCAGTGTGACCCATGGGTAAAGCCCGAGGCCAGCATGGTTGCGCCAACTGTCCGGACTCTGAGACTCCGCGCCGGGAGGGGCCGCGCGCCCGACTCCCCTTCCCGATGTGCCGTGACCACCGTTACCGGGTGTCATGGGCGCCCCGCGTGGGACGGCCGCCGGGCCCCGCCGGGCTCGCCCCGCGGGGCCCGGCGGGGTCACCGGCGGCGGACCGGGCTCTCCGCGGTCGCCTCCGCCAGCGACTTGCGTGCCAGGTCAGGGACCTCGCAGTCGGCCGCCGCGTAGCCGATGGGGAAGAGGATGTAGGGCCGTTCGTTGCGGGGCCGCTCGCAGATCTCGGTGAGGAAGCCCATCGGGTTGGGCGTGTGCGTCAGGGTGCTCAGCCCCATCGCGTGCAGGGCCGTGATGAAGAGGCCGCACGCGATGCCCACGCTCTCGTTCACGTAGTAGTTCTTGCGCAGTGAACCGTCCGGCATCGCCGTGCTCTTCTCGGCGAAGCAGACGACGATCCACGGCACGACGTCGAGGAAGCCCTTGTCGGAGTCCGTTTCGAGGGGGGCCAGCGCGGCGCGCCACTCGGGTGGGATCCGCCCGCCCTCGTAATTGACCGATTCCTCCTCCTCCGCGGCGACCCGGATGAGGTGCTTGGTCTCCGCGTCGCCGATCACGGCGAACTTCCACGGCTGGAAGTGGGCCCCGGACGGGGCGGTGTTCGCCGCGGCGATGGCCAGGTCCACGCACGCGCGGGGGACCGGCTCGTCACTGAAGAACCGCACGCTGCGCCGGCGGTCGAGGAACGACACGAAGTCCTTCCCGCGCCGGACCATCTCGGCCTCGTCGTACCGCTCGGGCCGGTAGGGGACGAAGGGGTGGGTGTGCTGCCTCACGACTGCTCCTCGTGGACGGGAGCCCACAGGGTGGGCCCTCGGCAGCCGAATGGGCAACAGACCACCCGATCCGTTGCTAATCTGCCAGCGATCGAGGCATGGCAGTGGCTCTTTGCTCACAGATCGGCAGGTGCGGTGGCACGGCGGGGACTCGACGCGCTCGACGGCCGGATGCTGCGCCTGCTCCGGGAGCGCCCGCGCGAGGGGCTCCTGGAGATCGCCCGCCGGCTCGGCGTCGCCCGCGGCACCCTGCAGACACGACTGGACCGGCTGACCGCCTCCGGCGTGGTGACCGGCTACGGACCGGACGTGGACGTCGCCGCGCTCGGCCACGTGGTCGAGGCGTTCACCACGTTCGAGGTGGACCAGCCCGCCCGCGAGGCCATCGTCGCGCGCCTGCGGGCCGTCCCGCAGATCCTGGAGGCCCGCATCGTGACGGGCCCCGGCGACATCTGGTGCCGCATCGCCGGCCGGAGCAACCAGCACGTGCAGGAGGTGATCGACCACGTCCTGGAGGTGGCGGGCGTCCGCCGCAGCACGACGGTCATCGCCCTGAGCGCGGTCATCCCCTACCGGGTCCAGCCCCTGGTCGACGAGGTGGCCGGGCTGCCGGCGGAGCCGCACGCCGAGGACGGCCGGTGACCGGGTCCGGTCCCGGCACCTGACCCGCCCACCGGCCGCCCGGTTGCCGCGGCCCGCTGCCCGCCCGGTACGCGGGCGTACGGTCCGGGGAGACACGAGACACGAGACCCGGGCGGGCGGTCCGCCGACCGCCCGCCCGGGAGCCTCGCGCGGCGCCGGGGCGCCGTGCCGGGTTACTTCAGTCCGTCGTTCAGCGCGGTCATGAGCTGACCGTTCGGTGTGTCGCCGGACATCTCCCAGACGAAGCCGCCCAGCAGCCCCTTGGACTTGATCCAGGCCGTCTTCTTCCCGATGGACCAGGCGTCGTCGAACGACCACCACTGGCCGCCCGGGCCGGTGTAGCCGAACGTCGACACGGACTGCTCGTCATGGCGCACGGTCATCGACGGGAAACTGGTGATCAGGTTGTTGTAGCCGCGGACCCCGGCCTCGGTGTCGAACTGGCCGGGAGCGGCGCCGTTCGCGTCCTGCCACTCACCGGCGGCCCCGCCGTCGGTCACGCCCTGCCAGCCGCGCCCGTAGAACGGGAAGCCCACCGTCAGCTTGCGGGGGTTGACCCCGGCGTCGAGGTAGACCTTGATCGCGTTCTCGATGCTGAAGTGGAAGGGGTACGGGTCCTGCGCGTCGGCGTACAGGTTGGATCCCTGCCCGGTGCGCTTGGGCTCCCAGGAGTTGTCACTGCCGGCGCCGTGGAAGTCGTACCCCTGGACGTTGGCGTAGTCGAGCGAGTCGAAGATCCGGCTCAGGTCCCAGCCGGCGGAGATCTTCGCCGGGTCGGCCGGGGTGAACGCGGTCAGCAGCCGGTGCGGGCCGCCGAGCGCGTCGAGCTGCTTGCGGAACTCGGCGAGCAGCTCGGTCAGGTTGGCCTTGTCCTGGGCGCCGTAGTGGTTGCCCGGGTGTCCCTCGGAACCGGGCCACTCCCAGTCGATGTCGATGCCGTCGAAGATCCCGGCCCCCGTGCCCGGGCCGCCCGCGCCGTTGTAGACGGGCAGGTCACCCTTGATCCACACGTCGATGCAGGACTTGACGAACTTCTCCCGGGAGGCCTGCGTGGCGGCGGCGTCCGAGAAGAACTTCGAGTACGTCCAGCCGCCGAGCGACACCACGACCCTCAGCTTCGGGTACTTCGCCTTCAGCTTCTTGAGCTGGTTGAAGTTGCCCCGGAGCTTGCCCCAGCCGTCGTCGGCGACCCCGTCCACGGACTGCGCGGCCGACATGGGGCGCGCGTAGTCGGCGTCCGCGTCACCCGCGCCGGTGCCCTCGTCCGGGTCCTGCGGGTTGGCGGAGACACCCTTGGTCACCCCGGCCTGGCAGGTGAGGTTCTTCGGGTCGAGGTTCTCGAAGGAGTAGTTGATCACGTCGAGTTTGGCCGCGGCGCCCGAGGTGTCCAGGTTCTTCACGAAGTACTGGCGTCCGTAGATGCCCCACTGCGCGAAGTAGCCCACCTTGAGCTGCTTGCCCTGTCCGGCCACGTCGTCGGTGGTGGCGGTGACCGTGTTGGACGCCGGCGAGGCGTTGTCGGCGGTGTCCCGGGCCTTGACCGTGAAGGTGTAGGCGGTGGCGGGGGAGAGCCCGTCGACGGTGGCCGTCGTGGTGTCCGCGCCGACGGTCTTCACCAGGGTGCTGCCCCGGTACACGTCGTAGGCGGCCACGCTCACGTTGTCGGTGGACTTGTCCCAGGCCAGGTCGACGCTGGAAGCGGTCTTGCCGGTGGCGCGCAGGTTGCCGGGCGCGGTCGGCGGGGTCGGGTCGCTCGCCGGGTCGACGGTCTTGACGGTCAGCGGGGCGCTCGCCGGTCCCAGGTTCCCGCGGGTGTCCTTGGCGCGCACGGTGAACGTGTAGTTCGTCGCCGGGGTCAGCCCGGTGACGGTCGCCGAGGTGCCGGCCGCGGTGGCCACGGTGGCGGAGCCGCTGAGCACCTCGTAGGAGGTGACGGGGTAGTCACCGCCCTGCGCGGCGGGCCAGCTCAGCGCGACCGAGTGCGCCGTGACCGCGGTCGTCTTCGGTGTGCCGGGCGCGGTCGGCGGCACGTCGGGGGAGCCGTCGCACTTGTCGCCGTTGACGGTGCAGCCCGTCGGGGCGCCGATCGGCCCGTTGGCGATGAACCAGTAGCTGTACGGTTCGGTGCTGCCGCCCGCCGGGACGCTCGCGTTGTAGTGGGCGTTCTTCACGCTCACGTGCCGTCCGGTGACGGTCGCGTCGCCGTTGTAGTTGCCGGTCACGGAGACCCCGGCCGGCAGGTCGAACTCCAGGTTCCAGCCGCTGACGGCGGCGGAGCCGCTGTTGCGTATGACGTAGGTGCCCTTCCACCAGGAGCCGTTGTCCTGGGTGGTGAACGTCGCCGTGAGGGTGCCGGCCGCGTGGGCGGGCGCGGCGAGTGCGGTGAGCAGTCCGAGCGGGAGCAGCAGCGCGGTGCCGATGGCGGCGGCCCGCCGCCGGAACCGGGCGTCCGCGCGGGACGGTGAGTGGGGTGATCTGCGCCGGTGGAACATGGTTCTCCCTGTGATCGTGGGGTGGTACAGGGGTGAGGCGAACCGTGCGTGCGCGTTGCCTGACTGAGGGCTCACAACGTAGAAGGTCTGGACCAATGCGTCAACGGTTGCCGCCGGGACCGCGGGGCACGGCCCAGGCCCGAAAATCCGGCAGTCGTTCGCGTGACGGCAGGCATGGGTGGAGAATGTCGGGGTAACCGGCCCGTTGTCGGTCGCTTCGCGGCCGGCTTCGGCATAGGCACGATCTTGGGAGGGGACCTTTCATGGCGCTCATGAGCACGGCGGCAACGGATACGCGGACGTCGGAGCTGCCGGAGGTCGCGGATCCCTCCCGGGTGGCGCCGAAGGATGCGCGGGAGTTGTCCCGTTTGTTCTTCGGGCGGCTGGCGGTGCTGGAGGAG
>NZ_JBVHNF010000010.1:0-354245 GCF_055558055.1 Streptomyces sp. NPDC025833 | reverse complement strand
AGACCTTAGACAAGCCTCATCGTCCCAGCTCGGAAGGCACTTTCGCGTTCCCGCTCAAGATCCGGACACCGTGGCAAGTGAAACGCGCAGGCTAGAGGTCGAACTCGTGCGGCGGGAGGTCCAGCGCGTAGCACGCCTCCCGGACGACCGCCTGCTCGTCCTTGTCGAAGTCGCCGTCGGCGCCGCCGATGACGATGCCGATCTGCACCACGGCCCGCGCCTCGGCGGGCTTCTTCTTCGCCTTGGCGATCTCCTGGAGCACGCTCACCTTGCCGAAGGCGAAGTCGGTCGTCAGCTTGTTCAGGTTGTCCTCGAACCGGCGGCGCAGGTCGTCCGCCGAAAAGTTCTGCAACACCTCGTTGGTGGCGATGAGCTGGGCCACCCGCTGCCGCTCCGACGCGTCCACCGTCCCGTCGGCGGCGGCCACCAGCGCGCACATCGCCATGCTCGCATCGCGGAACGCGCCGCTCTTCAGGTCGTTCTTCTTCGCCACCAACTGGGTCTGCATCTGCGACGCCGACTCCTTGACGCGGTCCCACAGGGCCATGTCCACTCCTCCAACACCGGCCGCCGGGTGCCTGCTCGGCCCCCGGCAGCAATTTCTACAGCACCGTAGAAACTAGTGGAGCGGGTGGAAAGTTCCTCGGATCCGCGCCGATTACGAGACATGACCCACGGCGCCGCGGGCCGGGCGGTCAGTCCTCGCCGAAGTCGCCCTCGTCGTCCTCGTCGCCCTCGAAGTAGTCCCCGATCTCGTCCACGACCTCGGCGGCCACCAGCCCGCCGGCCACGCCCACGGCGAGGCCCGCCGCGCCCACGGCCACGGCCGTGCCCAGGCCCGGGCCGGAGTGGTGGCCGTCACCCTTGTGGTGACCGGCGTGCGGAGCGCCGCCGTGGCCGTACGCCGCGTGGCTGCCGTAGGCGTCGCGGTGCTCGGTCGCCTGGCGGATCCAGCCGTCCACCTCGGTGCGCCAGTCGCGGGCCGACGCGTCCTCGTGGGCCACGGCGAACCGGGTCAGGGCGTCGTGCCCCGAGGAGAACGGCCCGTCGCGGCCGTCCGTCTCCAGGACCACCTCGACGCCCGCGGGGGAGGCCAGGAAGGTCAGCTCGATCTCGTTCACCGCGTGCGCGTACTGCGGGGCCGGGGTCAGCTCGATCTCCTGGTAGAACGGCAACTGCTGGCCGGTGCCGCCGATGCGGCCGTACTCCAGGTCGGCCGAGCGGAAGCCGAAGCCGAGCTGCCCGAGGGCCTCCAGCACGGCCTCCTGCACGGGCAGGGGACGGACGTGCAGCGGGTCCAGGTCGCCCTTGTCCCGGGCGCCGGCCACCGCGACCTCCGTACGCACACCGAGCACGATGCCGAGCGCCTGCCCGTGCAGCTCGGTCACCGGGGTCTCCCAGGGCAGCGGCACGCTGAACGGCAGCTCGCGCTCCTCCTGCTCACCGAGCCGGAAGCCGCCGGCGACGGTGAACCGCTCGAAGACGACCGTGCCCTCGCCCTCGCCCTCCTCGTGCTCGGCCTCCACGCGGGCGATCAGCTCCAGGCCGATGTGCTCGACCTCCACCGGCGCACCGCCGCCCCGCAGCAGCACTCGGCCCGTCAGGGCGCCTCCGGGCAGCGCGCCGCCGCCGTCCAGCACCGTGTCCACGGAGGGGCCGCCGACCCCGATCGCGCCCAGCAGCCTCTTGAACACCATGCCGTTGCTCCTTACCCGTCGCCTCGTGCGGACGGCGCCTCGTCCGCCCGGCCCCCGGTGAACTCGCAGCGGTGGCAAAGAAGTTCCCAAGTCACCTGTTCGGGGGAACTCCGACGGGGTGCGGGTGTGCCGGAGCGGTCCGGCGGGGTGCGCCGTGCCCGGGGCGGGCCCGGAGGGTCCGCCGGGCGCGGCGTCCTCGGGGCCCGGCCCCGTCAGGCCGTGCCCTCCACCGACCCGGCGCGTTCCGTGGCCGGGGCGGTGGCCGCCGCCCTCGCCCGCCTGCGGCGCGCGCGGCGCCCGGCGCGCGGTTCCTGGTCCGGCAGCCAGCCGAAGGCGAGGCAGCTTCCGGTGGCGCCGAGGAGCAGGCCGATGAAGAAGCCGCCCAGGTTGGAGGTGAGCCAGGTGCCCAGCGAGAGCAGGATGCCGGTGATGGAGTAGAAGAGCCGCTGGGCCGGGTTGAACAGGACGAGCAGGCCCAGCAGCACCATCAGACCGGGCAGCAGGTACCCGGCCAGGCCCTGCATGCCGATGTGCATCACGACCTTCAGCGACGCCTTCTCGGTCAGCAGGATCTCGCCGCCGCCGAGGGCGAGCAGCAGCCCGCCCCAGAACGGCCGGCGGGCCCGCCATCCGCGGAAGGCGAGCCTCGGTCCCCGGCGTGGACGGTCCCGCACGGCGTTCAGCAGCCCTTGTCGCTGAAGCTGAGGTGGAGGCCGGGCAGCTTGAACACCCCCGCCGTGGTGGCGTAGTTGGTCTGCCGCAGGTTGGCGATGCGCACGGTGTCGGCCTGCTGGCTGAAGACGCCGCTCGGCCCCTTCACGCCCGCCTTGGTCAGCGTGGCGGCGTCGTTGCCGATCTCGATGTTGTCGAACGCGGCGTCACCCGACAGCTGGGTGGAGTCGGTGGTCAGGTCGGTCGCCTGCACCTTGTTCTTGCCGTTGCCCGCGGTGATCAGCAGGTTGGTGCCGCCGAGGTCGACGCTCTGGCACAGCTTGGTGAGGGTGGCGTTCTTGATCGCGGAGGTGACGACGAGCACCTGGCCGCCGGTGTCCCCGGCGTTCGGGCTGCCCTCCGCCATGTTGTCGAGCGCGCCGAACTGCTCGAACCCGGTGCCCTTCAGCTCCGTCGCGGTGACGGTGAAGGGCATGCCGGAGATGGCGAACTGCACACCGAGCGCGCCCTGTGCGGTGAGGACCGCGAGGCCGGCGGCGATCAGGGTGGCGGGTACGGCCATCACCGCGGCCCGGCGGGCCCGGACCCGGCCCCGCCGCTCGCCGCCGGACGTGCTCCCGGCGGCGTCCGGTGCTTCGGACGGGACGGCGCTTCCTGGATGCTCTGGGGTGTTGCCGGTGGACGGAACGTCCGGGGACGAGGCCATGTCTGCTCCCATGGGCATGTGATCAATGCGGATTGGGCTTCAGTGGCGCGGTGTCCTGGCGCGGACAGCGGACGCCGCGCACGCCTCCTCGCGACTCCCGGCGGGTGCAAGGGCTTTCTCGTTACGCGGCAGTAGCCTTTCCAGGAAGTTACCGCCGGTTACTTTGAAGGGTCAAGGGAGTTGTGGAAAAGGAGTGGGGGATGTGCGCGCCCCGCGACTCGGCAGCACAACTCCGTTGCGGGGCCTTGACGTTGGCGGTTGTTCAGGTCTAGAACTTCCCCTGTTTCCGCGGATCCGTGGCGCCGGGTCCGGCAGGCGGCGCCTGCCGTGCTCACGGCGCGGTACCGGACGCGTTCCCGGCCCTGCCAAGGCAAGCGCTCCACCTCGCAAGCCGGCTCCGGCACGCTCGCTTCCCCCTCGTCCGCCGTGCCCGGCCGCCCCCATGAGTCCGGCCCGGCCGGAGGTCTCCTCCCGAGACCTTCGGCCGGTGTCCGGTGTGCCGCCGTCGCGGGTCCGCGGCGTACGGAGAAGGCGTCACGACGACCCGCGCCGGCGGCAATGCGCGCACCACTCGCCATCCCTCATCTCATCTGTCCCCCCTCAGTTCGGAAGAGAGGCACCCGCATGCGTACGCGCTCCCTCCTCACCCTGGCCGGTGGCACCGCCACCGCCCTCGCCCTCGCCTGGGCCGGTCCGGCCTCCGCGGCCGGCACGGTCCTCACCACCGGCAGCACCGGCGGCACCGCGGTCGCCGTCGGTGACACCCTCACCGCGCCGCTGGCCACCGGCACCGCCGCCACGTTCTACTCCAGCGCGACCGGCACGAGCGGCGTGAAGTGCACGGGCTCCCAGTTCACCGCCAAGGTGACCGGCAACCCGGCCGCCCCCGGCACCGCCTCCGAGTCCGTCACCGCGCACACCTTCAACAGCAGCACGTGCACCAGCAACGTCACCGGCGTCCTCGGGGTCAACGGCGTCACTATCAACAACCTGCCCTACTCGGCGACGATCACCTCCGGCGGTGTCCTCACCGTCTCGCCCCCGAGCGGCAGCGCGATCCAGGCCACGGTCCAGCTCCGCACCCTGCTGGGCACCGTGACCTGCGTCTACCAGGCCCCCGGCCTGAGCGGTAAGGCGGACAACGCGGACAGCAGCATCTCCTTCGTCAACCAGCGCTTCAGCAAGGTGTCCGGTCCCTCGCTGTGCTTCGCCGACGGCTACTTCACGGCCAAGTACGCGCCGGTCACCGACGGCGGCGTCCGCGTCTACGTGAACTGACCCGGGCCGGCGCGCACCGCCGGACCCGGTCGTCCGGTCCGGTGCCGCCGCCACCGCGGGGCCAGGGCGGCGTTCCCGGTGCACGGCACCGAGGGGCGCCGCCCGCACGCCGCGGCGCCGTGCCCCGCCTCCGGCACCGGAACCCCGGTGCCGGCGGTGACCCCGGGCGGCCCGCGGGAGCCGGGACCCGCACCGCGGACCCGGCACGGCCGGTGTCCCCGCCGCCGACGTGGGCGCGCCACGCCGGCGGCTCTCCCATGCCCCGGGAGGGGCCACGCCGGAACGCGAGCGCCAGGCGCCCGGCGCACTGCCGTGCCGTCACGCCCGACACGTCGCCCCGACCGGTTTCCCGGCCGACCTCGCGCACGCACGGCACGCCGGCACCCGGCGACACGTCCGCGACCGGCGCGCCGTGCCCGGCCGGCCCCGCCCTGCCGTGAGCCCCCCCGGTGCCGGCACTGCGGCCCCGCCGCGCCGCGATGCGGTCCTGCCGTCCGGCGATTTCGGCCCCGCCGTGCCGATTCGGGCCCGGCTCCGCCGCCCCGGGCTCTCGAACCGCCCCCCTGATGCCGGCCGCGCCGTACGGGGGACTCCGCCCCTGGCGGTACCGATACCGCGCCGCTGCCGCACACACCCGGCCGCGGGGGGCGTGAAACCACCGACCGGTCCTCCTGTTTCGCGCCTGCTCCCACGCCCCGTTGAGGAGCCGGCCGTACGCCTCGTATGGTGGCGATCACGGGTGCGACACCCGGCGCCCCGGAACCATCCGGCAGCGGCCGGCGGCGGGCGGCGGTGAAGGGGGAAAGCCGACGTGATCTCGACCGTTGCCCGCGGCACCCTGTTTTCGGCCGGCCCCCGGAGCACCGCTGACACGTGTGGGGTGCGCAGGGGTGACGTACCGGACTCCCTTCGCCGATCGGTGAGTTATCGTATGCGGGACGCGAGAAACAAACCGCATGTCCCGTTCCTTTTGAGGTGAGAGGAGGGGTCCGAGGATGGCGAGGCAGTTACGCGCTGAACAGACCCGCGCCACGATCATCACGGCCGCCGCCGACCTGTTCGACCGGCACGGCTACGAAACGACGAGCCTGAGCGACATCGTCGCCCACGCGAACGTCACCAAGGGCGCCCTGTACTTCCACTTCGCCGCCAAGGAGGACCTGGCCCACGCCATCCTGGAACTCCAGTCCAGGGCCGCCCAGCAGGTCGTCGCCGACGTCGAGAACCGCGGCTGCTCCTCCCTGGAGGGCCTGATGCGCACCACGTTCGGGATCGCCAGGCTCGCCGTGGACGACCCGGTCCCGCGGGCCGGGCTCCGCCTCGCGACCGCGGACATCGCCGTACGGCCGCCGCTGCGGCACCCGTTCACCGAGTGGCTCGACTTCGCGGCCCGCAAATTCACCGGAGCCGTCAGGGAGTCCGATCTCCACGGTGACGTCGACGTCGGTGTGGTCGCCCACTCCCTGGTGTGCTTCTTCGTCGGCACCCGGGTCGCCGGACGGTCGCTCGAACCCCCCGGGCGGCTGCCGCGCAGGGTCGCCGAGATGTGGCACCTCATGATCCGCGGTCTTGTCCCGGTGCACCGGCGCCCGCGTTACGTCACCCTCGCCACGCAGCTGGAGCGGGAGATCCGCACCGCCTGACACCCGCGATACGGTGACGGTCATGCCCGACACCCCGTTCGCACCCGTGATCCTCGGCGACGAACCCGGCTCCTTCCCGCACAGCGTGCTGGCCGAACGGCACCCCGCGATCATCCGGCAGGTGCGGGACGCCTTCCCGTACGGCCCCGGCCAGCACCGCGCGCTGGACGAACTGCTGGTGAACTGCACCGGGGGGACGGTCGAGCCGCTCCCGGCCGACGCCCCGGACCGCGACCGGTGGGACGGCTGGGGGCTGGCGGAGCACACCGGGCGGTCCTGGTACGACGTGCCCTGGCTGTGGGCGGAGAGCTACTTCTACCGCCGGCTGCTCGGCGCCGTCGGCTGGTTCGGCCCCGGCGCCTGGCAGGGCGTGGACCCCTTCCGCCCCTTCAAGCGCGCCGAACTCGACGCCCCGGAGACCGACGGGGAACTGGCCGCCCTGGACGGCCTGTGCGAACTGCCGGAGGCGGAGCGGGCCCGCGCCCTGCTGCACGGTTCCCTCTGGGGCAACCGCGCCGACCTCGGCTTCCGGCTCTCCGCCGCCGGCGCCGGCGAACCGGTACCCGCGCTGGTCGCCGACGACAGCGGGACGCTCTGGTCGCTGCTGCCGCCCACCACGACGGGCACGCTCGTACTCGTCGCCGACAACGCGGGCCGCGAACTCGTCCCCGACCTCCTGCTGATCGCCCACCTCCTCGCCGAGGGGCGGACCGCGCGGGCGGTGCTGCACGTCAAGCCGTACCCCTACTACGTCTCCGACGCCACCACCGCCGACGTCGTCGACGCCCTGCACCGGCTGCGCGCGGCGGGCGGCGCGGCCGGCGGCCACGCGCGCGTGCTCTGGTCGGCCATGGCCGACGGACGGCTCACCGTCCGCGCGCACCCCTTCTCGTGCGCCCCGCTGCCGTACGCCGACATGCCGGACGACCTGCGCGCCGAGTTCGCGGCGGCCGACCTCACCGTGTTCAAGGGCGACCTGAACTACCGCCGCCTGGTGGGCGACCGGCGCTGGCCGCCCACCACGCCCTTCCGGGAGGCGACCGCGTACTTCCCCGGGCCCGTCGCCGCGCTGCGCACCCTGAAGTCCGACGTGGTCACCGGCCTGTCCGCGACCACCGAGGCCGAGCTGACGGCGGCCGGCGACCGGAACTGGCGGACGAGCGGCACGCACGCGCTGATCCAGGTCGATCCCGCCCAGGCGTCACAGGAGGCGCACGCGCAGTGACTTCACCCCGTTGATGAAGTTCGACACCAGCCGCCCGGGCGGGCCGGCGAGGCGCGGTGGCCCGGGCAGGGCGCGCAGCACCTCCTCGTGCAGCAGCCGCAGTTGCAGCCGTGCGAAGTGCGCCCCCAGGCAGACGTGCGGACCGTCGCCGAACGAGACGTGCGGGTTGGGGGAGCGGGTCAGGTCGAGCCGGTCCGGTGCGGCGAAGACCCGCTCGTCCCGGTTGGCCGAGGCGTGGAACACCACGACCTTGTCGCCCGCGCGGATCCGGCGGCCCGCCAGCTCGGTGTCCCGCGCGGCCGTCCGGCGGAAGGTCAGCACCGGCGGGTGCCAGCGCAGCAGCTCGTCCCCGGCGGTCGCCAGGCCGGCCCGGCCGGAGCGCAGCGCCTCGTACGCCTCCGGGTGCTCCGCCAGCGCCGGCAGACCGCCCGGGGCCGCGCTGCGCACGGTGTCGTTGCCCGCCACGGTGAGCAGGAAGAAGAACATCTCCAGTTCGGCGCCGGCCGGCTCCGCGTCGTGGCCGAGCGTCGTCATGATGTCGTCGGCGGGGCACCGCCTCTTGAACGCGGCCAGCCGCCCGCCGTGCACCTCGTGGGGCAGCACGAACGAGGTCATGACGCCTACGGTGACCCGCGCGCGGGGGCGCGGCAAGGGATCCGACGCCACAACTCACCACCCGGCGGCCACGTTTCGCGGTCGGTTCACGCGATGGTGTGATCATGTGCCGCGCGGCGGATGGGCGTGCGGGGCCGGGGGTAGTGCCCCGGCCATGACGCAGCCGTTCGAACTCCCGCACTTCTACATGCCGTACCCCGCGCGGCTCAACCCGCACCTGGACGAGGCCCGGGCCCACTCCACCGCGTGGGCCCGGGCCATGGGCATGCTGGAGGGCTCCGGGATCTGGGAGCAGGCCGACCTGGAGGCGCACGACTACGGGCTCCTGTGCTCGTACACCCATCCCGACTGCGACGGCCCCGCCCTCTCGCTCATCACCGACTGGTACGTATGGGTGTTCTTCTTCGACGACCACTTCCTCGACATGTTCAAGCGCACCCCGGACCGCGCCGCCGGGAAGGCGCACCTGGACCGGCTGCCGCTGTTCATGCCCCTCGACCCGTCGGCGCCCGTGCCCGAGCCGGAGAACCCGGTCGAGGCGGGCCTGAAGGACCTCTGGGAGCGCACGGTGCCGTCGATGTCCGCGGACTGGCGCCGCCGTTTCTCCGTCGCCACCGAGCACCTGCTCAACGAGTCGATGTGGGAGCTGTCCAACATCAACGAGGGGCGGATCGCCAACCCCGTCGAGTACATCGAGATGCGCCGCAAGGTGGGCGGCGCGCCCTGGTCGGCCGGGCTCGTCGAGTACGCGACCGCCGAGGTGCCCGCGGCCGTCGCCCGGACCCGGCCGCTGCGCGTCCTCATGGAGACGTTCTCCGACGCCGTCCACCTGCGCAACGACCTGTTCTCCTACCAGCGCGAGGTCGAGGACGAGGGCGAGAACAGCAACGGCGTGCTGGTCCTGGAGCGGTTCTTCGGCTGCACCACCCAGGAGGCCGCCGACACCGTCAACGACGTCCTCACCTCCCGGCTGCACCAGTTCGAGCACACCGCGCTCACCGAGGTGCCCGCCGTCGTCCTGGAGAAGGGCCTCACCCCGGTGGAGGCCGCCGCGGTCGCCGCGTACACCAAGGGGCTCCAGGACTGGCAGTCCGGCGGCCACGAATGGCACCTGCGCTCCAGCCGCTACATGAACCAGGGAGCCCGGACCGGCTCGCCCTGGCAGCTCCCGAACGGCCCCGGCACCTCCGCCGCCGATGTCGGCGCCCTGCTCGCCGGCGCCGCCCGGGAGCGGCTGCGCGCCTACTCCCACGTGCCCCGCCAGAAGGTCGGCCCGTCCCGCATCCCCGACCTCTACATGCCGTACCGGGTACGGCTCAGCCCGCACCTGGACCGGGCCCGCGGCCGCCTCGCCGACTGGTGCCACCGGACCGGCATCCTGGAGGAGGGCGTCTGGGACGAGGACAAGCTCGCCGCCTACGACCTCGCGCTGTGCTCCGCCGGACTGGACCCGGACGCCACCGCCGAGGCCCTCGACCTCAGCGCCCAGTGGCTCGCCTGGGGCACCTACGGCGACGACTACTACCCGCTGGTGTACGGCCACCGCCGGGACCTCGCCGCCGCCCGGCTGACCACGGCCCGGCTGTCGGCGTGCATGGCCGTCGAGGGCGAGCCGGCCGTCGTCCCCGGCAACGCGATGGAACGCGGGCTGGCCGACCTGTGGGCGCGCACCACCGCAGGGATGACACCCGGGCAGCGGCGCTCCCTCAAGGCCGCCGTAGACACGATGACCGAGAGCTGGGTCTGGGAGTTGTCCAACGAGATGCAGCACCGCGTCCCCGACCCGGTCGACTACCTGGAGATGCGGCGTGCCACCTTCGGCTCGGACCTCACCCTGAGCCTGTGCCGGGCGGGCCACGGCCCGGCGATCCCGGCCGAGGTGTACGCCAGCGGGCCGGTGCGCTCCCTGGAGAACGCCGCGATCGACTACGCCTGCCTGCTCAACGACATCTTCTCCTACCAGAAGGAGATCGAGTACGACGGCGAGATCCACAACGCCGTCCTGGTCGTGCAGAACTTCTTCGGGGTGGACTACCCGGCGGCCCTGCGCGTCGTCCACGACCTGACGACGCAGCGCATGGAGCAGTTCGAGCACGTGATCGCCCACGAACTGCCGGTGCTGTACGAGGACTTCGGGCTGTCGGGCGAGACGCGCACGGCGATGGACGCCTACGTGCTGGACCTCCGGAACTGGCTGGCCGGCATCCTCCACTGGCACCGGGAGGTCGACCGCTACAAGGCCGAGTGGCTCGGCCGCCGCGCCCACGGCTTCCTGCCGGACCGCCCGCCCGCCGCACCGGTCCCGTCGCGCCGCTGACCGTCGCCGCGCCCGGCCGGCCCCCTCACCCTTTCGTGTCCCGCCGCGGCCGTCCGGCCCGCCGGGCCCGGCCGGGCAGCGGGCCGTCCGGCCGGTCTCCCGATGCCGCGGCCCGCGGGGCGGCAGACGGCGCGACGGGCATAGTGGACGGAGGGATGCCCACCGATCCCTCCTCGACGACACCGGAACGGCGACGCTCGACCCATGGCCCAGGCACCGACACCCACCGCGGACACCGTCCGGCGACTGGTCCGCTCGCTGCCCGTCGAGGGCGGCGGCGGCACCGCCGGGCCCGCCGTCCGGCCCGTGACGGAGGACCGCGCGCACACCTGGTGGATCGGCGGCCGCCACGTGCTGCGGCTCGCGCCCGACCGCGATGCGTCCGTGCGCCGCCGCCGGGAACTGCGCCTGCGCGATCTGGTCCGCCCGCACCTGCCCGTGGCCGTCCCGGTCAGCGTCGCGCACGGCGACTGGGCACCCGGTCTCGCCTACACCCTCGACACCCGGCTGCCCGGCGGCACGGCCGACGAGCACGACGTCTGCGCCGTCGGCGAGGCCGACCTCGCCGGACTGCTCGGCGGGCTGCGCGCCGTCCCGGCCCGCCAGGCCGAGGCGCTGGGCGTGCCGCGCGCCGCCCCGCGCTCGCTGGAGGCGCTGCGCCGGACGGCCGCGCACGCGGCCGAACGGCTCGCCGCGGCCGACGAGTTCGACGCCGCCCGGCTCCGGCAGCTCACCCCGGCCGGCGCGGCCCAGCTCACCGCGCAGCCCGGTACCGCCGTCCTCACCCACCACGGACTGACCGGCGCGCACGTGCTGGTCGGCGCCGACGGCCGGGTGCGGGGCGTCCTGGACTGGACCGCGGCGGCCCTCGGCGACCCCGCCGAGGACATCGCCGGGCTCGCCGCCGCCGTCGGCTCCCCGGCCGCCGTCCGCGCCGCCACCCTCGCCGGCTACGGCGCCCGCGCCTGCCTGCGCGGGCTGTGGCTCGCCCGCTGCGACACCGTCATCCAGCTCACCGACCGGCTCCAGGGCCGCACCGGCGGCTCCCCGGCCCCGCTGCGGAGCCGGCTGCGGCGCGTGTGGGAGCCGATCCTGCTGGAACGCGTCACCGACCTCAAGGAGGACGACCCGGAGCCGTGACGACGGCCCCGGGTTCCCCCTTCCTTTTTCTCGACGTCCCCGGGCAGTAGCTGTCGTGCCGGACGCGGAACCGCCCAGCACCCCTCAGTGGACGCAGAACTCGTTGCCTGCCGGATCCCGCAGCACGGTCCAGGCGAGTCCCGGAACGCTGTGCTCGCCGACGACGCTCGCCCCCAGGGCGACCAGCCGCTCCACCTCCTCCGCCAGGCTCGTGCCGGGCGCGGCGGCGAAGTCGACGTGGACCCGGTTCTTGCCCCGCCGCTCTTCGGCCACGCGCTGGAAACCCAGGGCCACCGGCTGCGCCCTGACGATGACGAAGTCGCCGTGGTCCTGGGCGATCTCGCCGCCCAGCGCGGTGGCCCACCACCGGGCCAGCTCCCGCGGTTCCGCACAGTCCACCGTGACCATCACTGCTGTCAGACTCATGATCGTCACCCTAATGACGACCACCGACAATCATCGGCGCCGGCCGTTCGCGCAACCGCGGGCGCACGGCGCGCTCAGGGCTGGACCAGGACCACGCAGGACTCGCCGGGGAGCTGGAGCAGGCCGTCCGGGCCCGGGGCCGTCACCGGCTCCCAGGCGGCGAGGACCTCGACGCGGCCGGTGCCGAGCGGGATCGCCACGGGTTCCGCGCCCAGGTTCACCGCCACCCGTACGTCCCCGCGCCGGAAGGCCAGCCAGCGGGCGTCCTCGTCGTACGCCACCTTCGTGTCCGCGAGGTCCGGGTCGGTGAGGTCGGGCAGGGTGCGGCGCAGCTCGGTCAGCCGCCGGTACCAGGCCAGCACGCGCGCGTGGGGCTCGCGTTCCGGCTCCGACCAGTCGAGGCAGGAACGCTCCCGGGTCGCCGGGTCCTGCGGGTCCGGTACCTCCTCCTCGGCCCAGCCGTGCGACGTGAACTCCCGCCGCCTGCCCCGCCGTACCGCCTCGGCCAGCTCCGGGTCGGTGTGGTCGGTGAAGAACTGCCAGGGCGTGCCCGCCGCCCACTCCTCGCCCATGAACAGCATCGGCGTGAACGGCGCGGTCAGGGTCAGCGCCGCCGCGCAGGCCAGCAGGCCGGGGCCGAGGTGCGCGGCGAGCCGGTCGCCCTGCGCGCGGTTGCCGACCTGGTCGTGGGTCTGGCTGTAGCCGAGCAGCCGGTGCCCGGCCACGCGCGCCCGGTCCAGCGGCCGGCCGTGCCCGCGGCCCCGGAAGCTGGAGTACGTGCCGTCGTGGAAGTAGCCGCCGGTGAGCGTCTTGGCGAGGGCCGCGAGCGGCTGCCGGGCGAAGTCGGCGTAGTAGCCCTGGGACTCGCCGGTCAGCGCGGTGTGCAGCGCGTGGTGGAAGTCGTCGTTCCACTGGGCGTGCAGCCCGAGACCGTGCTCCGCGCGCGGGGTGATGAACCGCGGGTCGTTCCGGTCCGACTCGGCGACCAGGAACAGCGGCCTGCCCACCTCGCCGGCCAGGTCGTCCACGGCCGCCGACAGCTCCTCCAGGAAGTGGCACGCGCGCGTGTCGTACAGGGCGTGCACGGCGTCCAGCCGCAGCCCGTCGATCCGGTAGTCCCGCAGCCAGGCCAGCGCACTGCCGAGCAGGAACGCGCGCACCTCGTCCGAACCAGGCGCGTCCAGGTTCACCGCCGACCCCCACGGCGTCTGGTGGGTGTCCGTGAAGTACGGCCCGAAGGCGGGCAGATGGTTGCCCGACGGGCCCAGGTGGTTGTGCACGACGTCCAGGACGACGCCCAGCCCCAGCCCGTGGGCCCGGTCCACGAAGCGCTTCAGCGCCGCCGGACCGCCGTACGGCTCGTGGACGGCCCACAGCGACACGCCCTCGTACCCCCAGCCGTGCCGCCCGGGAAAGGGGCACAACGGCATCAACTCGACGTGCGTCACGCCCAGTTCCACCAGGTGCCGCAGCCGGTCCGCGGCCGCGTCCAGCGTGCCCTCGGGGGTGTACGTGCCCACGTGCAGCTCGTACAGCACCGCGCCCGGCAGTCCCCGCCCCGCCCACCGCGAACCCCACTCGTGGACCGCGTGGTCCACGACCGCGCTCAGCCCGTCCGGGCCGTCCGGCTGGCGGCGCGAGCGCGGGTCGGGCAGCACGGGACCGTCGTCCAGCGCGAACCCGTACCGCGTGCCGTCCCGCGCCTCCGCCTCGCCCGCCCACCACCCCTCGCGCGCGGGGTCGCGCGCCAACGCGCTCGTGCCGCCCCCGCAATGGAGCGTCACTCGGTCTGCCTGCGGTGCCCACACCTCGAACTGCACGGACGCGTCCCCTTCGTCTGCTCACCGTGATGTCCCGCACGACCATCGTGCCGTCCCGGATGATCGATCCGCCTCCGAATCGGCCCTTTGCCCGCGGGTGTCGCGGAAGTACCCGTACAACGCCACCGGTTACGTGTTTTCTGGACACCCGCGGTTCACTGCCCGACAATCACTCGCGTGACGTCGTCCTTCGAGTTCTCCACCTGTCCCGCGCGCCTGTCCGACGCGGAGCGCGACAAGGCGCTACAGGTGCTGCGCGACGGCGTCGCCCTGGGCCGGCTCTCGCACGACACGTTCGTGCGCCGGATGGAACTGGCGCTCGCCGCGCGCCGCTCCGACGAACTCGCCGTCCTCGTCGCCGACCTGCCCCGGGAGAACCGCTTCTCCCGCGCGGTGCTCGGCGGCGTCGGGGCCGTCTCCGGGTTCACCGTACGGCTGCGCAGCGCGTGGCAGGCCGAGCGGCTGCCCAAGCTGCTGCTGCCGCACCCGGCCCACACGCACCCGCTGCGCATAGGGCGCGACCCGGCGAACGGCCTGCGCCTGAACCACGAGACGGTCTCCCGCGTGCACGCCGAACTCAGCAGGCAGGGCGGCCTGTGGGTCCTGCGGGACCTCGGCTCCACCAACGGCACCACGGTCAACGGCCGCCGGGTGACCGGCGCGGTCGTGGTGCGCGAGGGCGACCAGGTCGCCTTCGGCCGGACCGTCTTCCGGCTCGCGGCGGGGTAGCGCCCCGGCGCGGAACGGGCCGCGCCGCGCTCGGACACGGGCCCGCACGCGCGCGCGTGCCCTCCCGATCGGGTGAGCCGCACTGCGGAGGACGGGCCCGCGTGCCGATGCAACCGGCATGACCCACATCACCAGAACGGCAGCGGCGGCCGCCGCCCTGCTGGCCGCCGCCGGTCTCCTCACCGCGGGACCGGCCCGGGCGGCCTCCCACGACACCCGGTCGGACGGCCGGCTCCTCCTGACGGTCACCCGGGGCGCATCCGGCTCCGGCGGCACCCGCGGCACGCTGCTGCTGTGCGACCCGCCCCGGGGACACGCGCACGCGGCCGAGGCCTGCGGCGAACTGGCCCGCGCGGACGGCGACATCGACCGCATCCCGGCCGCCGACGTCTTCTGCCCATTGATCTTCGCCCCGGTGACCGCCCGCGCGCGCGGGCGGTGGAACGGCCGGCCGGTCGACTTCCAGGAGACGTACACCAGCGTCTGCGTCCTGCGGGCGCGGACGGGACACGTCTTCGCCCTGGACGACTGACCGGCGACCGCGGGCGGGGGCGCGGGCGCCGGCACCGGCCCGCGCCACCCGGCCCGCCCCGGTCAGGCCGCCCGCTCCCGCGCCTGCCGCGCCGCCACCAGCACCGTCCGGGACTGGTGCTCCACCTGGTGCTCCAGCGGCACCCAGCGGGCCCGGAACCGTAGTGCGAAGGCGTCGCACCAGGCGACCACGAGCTGTTCCAGACGCGGCGCCGCCCGGTCGTCCGCCTCCCGCAGCACCCGCAGGAGCATCGCCGCGGCCCGCAGCGGCAGCCGCCGGCCGAAGGCGTCCACACTGCCGACGTACGCCATCGTGGTGCCCGCCGGATCGGTGTGGACCCAGTCCTCGGCCAGCCCCGGCACCAGCTCCAGCGCCCACCGCGCCGCCCGCAGCAGCGGCCCCTCCGCGCCGTCCAGCCGGGGCAGCGCCTCGGCGAGGATCCGCTCCACCTCCCACCCGTCCCGCAGCAGCCGGGTGGCCAGGCGCCGCATGGCCGCGGCGGGGGCGGGGTGCGGCGCCGGGTCGTCCACCAGGTCGCTGGCCCACATCGGCACCTCCACCACGGCGGTCAGGCCGCCGTACCGGTGCGCGTGGTACCAGGTGCTGTGCCGGGCGTCGTCCGGCATGCTCGGGTAGGCCGCCCCCGTCCCCGGACCGGGCATCACGTGCACCCCGGGGCCGGAGGCCGGCCAGCCGGCGGCGTCCGAGGCGCCCGTCTCCACCGGGATGCGCAGCCTGGCCGCGGACTTGGCGAACGGCTCGGCGAGCCCCGGTACGTCCCTGGTCAGCTGCACCCAGCTACCGCCCAGGTCGGTGCCGTGCAACGTCACCTGGAGGTACGGGCGGACCTCGTCTATCACCCCGGTCAGGGCCCGGGTCTCCGGCGGCAGCCGGTCCGGCGGCAGCACCGAGGGGGACCACTCCGGCTGCTCCGCACCGGTCGGCCGGTAGAAACCGAGGTGGTAGTCGAGCAGGCTGCGCGGCGCCGGGGTCACGTGCAGACTCGCGCCGTCCGGGTCGGCGCACAGCAGGAAGTGCCAGGAGGTGCCCGCCCGCAGCTCCCGGTCGGCGAGCACCCGCTCGGCGAGCGCCCGCAGCGTGGAACCGCCCGCGGGCTCGTTGGCGTGGGCGCCGGCGACCACCAGCACCGCACGCCGGGCGTGCCCCACCGACAGCAGGTGCAGGGGGCGTCCCGCGCGCGAGACGCCCACCTGGCGCAGCGCGCACAGCCCGGGTTCCCCGGCGGCCAGCGTCCGCGCGGCGGCGACCAGTTCGGGAACGCTGGGATAGCGCAGCTCCGGCACCGGACCCACCCCCGACCCGTCCGCCCGGTTTCGCCCTCCCAGTGCCGCACGGGCCGGGGGAACTGTCAAGCAGTCGGCGGGGGAGCCGCCGGGGGCGCCCAGGCGCCCGTGCCCGCCCGCGTCCGGCCCCCCGCGCCCCCGCCGGCGCCTCAGTCCCGCGCGACCCGTTCCAGCAGCGCCACCGGCAGTCCGCCGAGCAGGTCCGCCACGGGCGCGTGGCCGGTGTACTCGCGGTCCGGCGCCAGCACGTCCACCCACCGGCCGGGCGGCAGCGGCAGCCGTGTCTCCCGCCAGCCGCCCGCCTCCGCCAGCCGCAGCGACAGCCGGGTCACCGCCGTGACCACCTCGCCCGAGCGCGTGAACGCCAGGCAGTGCTCGGCGGCCGGGCCCTCGGCGGCCAGCGGCTCGTACGACGCGTCCGCGCCGAAGGCCTCCGGGCGCCGGGCCCGCAGCCGCAGCGCCGCCGCCGTCACGGCGCCCTTCTCGCCGGGCGCCTCGGGCGGCAGCGCCACCGGGTGCCGGTTGTCCGGGTCAACCAGCGCCCGGTACTCGCCCTCCGTGCCCTGGTACACGTCCGGCACCCCGGGCATCGTCAGGTGGACCAGCGCGGTACCGAGGACGTTGGCCCGGACGTGCGGCTCCAGCGCCTTGCGCAGCGCCGCCACGCGCTCGCCCGGCGGCCCGCACGGCCCGGCGGTGACGAAGGCCGCCACCGCCTCCTCGTACGGCGCCTCCTGCTCCGTCCAGCTCGTGTACATGCCCGCCTCGCGGACGTGCTTCAGCAGCGACCGCAGGACGCGCTCCTCCTCGGCCGGGCCGAGCCCGAACACCGTCTGCCAGGCCGCCCAGGCGAGCTGCCCGTCCGGTGCGCCGTCGCCGTCCGTGGTCACCTCGGCGAGCAGCCGGGTCCAGCGGTCCGGGCACTCGGTGAGCACGGCCAGCGCGGCCCGCACGTCCGCGCTGCGCTTGGTGTCGTGCGTGGTGACGACCGTCCCGGTGAGCGGCCAGTCGCGCTGCACGCGCGCGCAGTACGTGTGGAAGTCCTCCGGGAACACCCCGGGGCTGCCCGGGTCGCCCCCCACCTCGGTCGCCGACAGCAGCGGCACGTAGCGGTAGAACGCCGTGTCCTCCACCGACTTGGCGCGCAGCGCCGACGCGGTCTGCGCGAACCGGGCGCGGAACTCCACCCGGTCGGCGTGGTCCGGCGCCGTCACCTCGCCGGGCGGCTCGACCAGCAGCCGGCGCACGATCCCGACCGCCTCGGCCTCCTCGGGCACCACGAAGGCGAGCCGGGCCTCCTCGGCGGCCTCCTCGGTGATCACGGCGGCGGCGTCGCCGGACGCGTACGGCCGGTAGACCCGCATCCGCACCAGCAGCTCCTCCACGGCCGTGCGCAGCGCCCAGGGCGCCCGGTCGCGCAGCGAGAGGTCGGGCGAGGCGGCGCACAGCCGGGCCGCCACCCGGGTGAGCCGGTCGGTCTCGGTGGCCAGCTCGTGGGTGAGCACCTTGTACGCCGCCCGCCGGACCGTGGCCTCCCAGTTGCCGCCCCGGTCGGTCTGCGGCGCCGCGAACGCGCGGTACCGGCCGAGCAGTTCGTACGCCCCGGTGCGGTCCGTGAACAGGCCGTCGACGTGCCGCAGGGCGTCGTAGCCCGTGGTGCCCGCGACCGGCCAGGACGCCGGCAGGTGCTCGCCGTCGGCGAGGATCTTCTCCACGACCGTCCAGCGCCCGCCGGTCGCCTCGTCCAGCCGCGCGAGGTAGCCGTCGGGGTCGGCGAGCCCGTCGGGATGGTCGACGCGCAGCCCGTCGATCACCCCGTCCGCGAGCAGCCGCAGGATCGTGCCGTGGGTGGCGTGGAACACCTCGGGGTCCTCCACCCGCAGCCCGATCAGCTCGGAGATGGAGAAGAACCGACGGTAGTTCAGCTCGGTACGGGCCAGCCGCCACCACACCGGGCGGTACCACTGGGCGTCCAGCAGCGCCGGCAGCGGCAGGTGCCCGGTGCCGGCGCGCAGCGGGAAGGCGTGGCCGTGGTAGCGCAGCACGTCCCCGTCGGGCACGAGGTGCGCCGTCTCCGCGCCCACCGGTCCACCGAGCACCGGCAGCAGCACCCGGCCGTCCTGCGCCTCCCAGTCGATGTCGAACCAGCGCGCGTACGGCGACCGGGGCCCGTCGCGCAGCACCTCCCACAGCGCGGGGTTGTGCGCGGGCGCCATCGCCATGTGGTTCGGCACGATGTCCACCACCAGGCCCAGTCCGTGTTCCCGCGCGGTGCGCGCCAGCGCGCGCAGCCCCTCCTCACCTCCCAGCTCCGCGCGCACCCGCGAGTGGTCCACCACGTCGTAGCCGTGCGTGGACCCCGGGACGGCCTCCAGGACCGGGGACAGGTGCAGGTGCGAGACGCCGAGCGACGCCAGGTACGGTACGGCCGCTTCGGCGGCGGCGAACGGGAACGCCGGCTGGAGCTGCAGCCGGTAGGTGGCCGTGGGCACCCCGGGTCCGGATCGCGCAGAAGTCATGGGAACCTACGTACCCCGCTCGCCGTCTTTCGTGTCATCCTCGCCTGCCCGGATCACGCACCCGTGTCTAGGTTCGAACGATGGGGACGACGAGAGCGGCGCCGGAGCGGCCCGGGCGGGGCGGCACGGCGCGGACGTACCGCAGGGTGATCGGCCTGACCGGACCGCTGCTGCCGTGCGTGTCGTTCCTGGGGCGGCTGCCCACCGCGACCATCCAGTTCGGCAGCGTCCTGCTCGTCGCCCGCACCAGCGGTTCCCTCGGCACGGCCGGGGTGACCGGCGGCGCGCTCGCGCTCGGCCAGGTGGTCTGCGGGCCGCTGGTGGGGCGGCTCGCGGACCGGCACGGCCAGCGGACCGTGGTGCTCGCGTTCTCGCTCGTCAACGCCCTCGCCGTGGCCGCGCTGGTGGCGGGGGCGCTCGCCGGGCTGCCCGCGGCCGCCCTGGCGCTCCTGGGGGCCGCCGCGGGCGCCACCGTGCCGCTCGTCGGCCCGCTGGCGCGCACCCGGCTGGTCGCCCTGGCCCGCCGCGCGGGCGCCCCGGAGGCGACGGTCGGCGCCGCGCTCTCCTTCGAGAGCACCCTGGACGAACTGTCGTTCGTCATCGGCCCGGCGCTCGTCGGCCTGGCCGCGGTCCTCGCCCATCCGGCCTACGCGCTGGGCGGCGCGGCGGTGCTGGTGGCGTGCTGCGGCAGCGCCTTCGCCCTGCATCCGACCGCCCGCCTGGCCGCACCCGCGCGCGGGGGGCCCGGCCCCGGACGGGTGCGCGCCGCGCGGGCCCCGCTGCCCCGGTGCGTGCCCGCCCTGCTGACCGCGCTGGCGCTCCAGGGCGCGATGTTCGGCGCCTGCCAGGCGGGCATCACGGCGCTGACCGGCCGGCTCGGGCAGGAGGAGCAGGCCGGTCTCGTGTACGCCGCCATGGGGGTGATGAGCGCCGCGGCCGGGTTCGCCATGGCCGCCGTACCGGACCGGGTCGGCCCCCGCGCGCGCTGGCGGCTGGCGACCGGCGCCGCCCTCGTGCTCTCCCTGCCGCTGGCGGGCACCACCGGCCTGCCCGTCCTGTACGCCGTCGTCACCGTCCTGGGCACCGCCTACGCCCCGCACCTGATCACGGTGTTCGGCCTGCTGGAGCGCGCGGTCGCGCCGTCCCGGCTGGCCGAGACCATGGGCCTGGCCACCAGCGCCCTGGTCGGCGGCCAGGCGGTGGCCGTCGCCGTCTCGGGACGCCTGGCCGAGTCGCACGGCCCGGCGGCCGCCTTCACGGCGGCGAGCGGCGCGGCCGCCCTCGCCTTCTGCCTCGCGCTGACCACCCGCCCGACCGCACACCGGGACCGCTCCGGGACCGCCACCGGCCCGCGCGTGCCGGACCGGGGGACTTCCTAGTCCGGCCCCGCGCACGCCGCCCGGCGGCTCCCGCGGGGAGCCGCCGGGCGGCGGGTCACGCCGGGCGCTGGAGCACGGTCAGGCTGCGGTCGGGCAGGGTGAGCCGGTCGCCCGCGTCGGCCTTCGGGCCCGACCCCGGCGGCACCCCCTCCGGGCGGGCCGTGTCGACCACCACCTGCCACTGCCGGCCGTGGCCGACCGGCACCACGAAGTCCAGCGGTTCGGGCGAGGCGTTGAACATCAGCAGAAAGGAGTCGTCCGAGATGCGCTCCCCGCGCGGGCCGGGCTCGGAGATGGCGTTGCCGTTCAGGAACACCGTCAGGCCGGACACCTGCGCGGAGTCCCAGTCCTCCTGGGTCATCTCGCTGCCCTCCGGGGTGAACCAGGCGATGTCGGACAGCTCGTCGCGGGCGCCCTCCACCATGCGGCCGTGGAAGAAGCGGCGCCGCCGGAAGACGGGGTGGTCGCGGCGCAGCCCCACCATCGCCCGGGTGAACTCCAGCAGGCCGGTGCCGTCCCCCTCCTCGCCGGGCCACCGGATCCACGACAGCTCGTTGTCCTGGCAGTAGGCGTTGTTGTTGCCGCGCTGGGTGCGGGCGAACTCGTCGCCGTGGCTGATCATCGGCACGCCCTGGGACAGCATCAGCGTGGCGATGAAGTTGCGCATCTGGCGGGCGCGCAGCCGCAGCACCTCCGGGTCGTCGCTCTCGCCCTCCGCGCCGCAGTTCCACGACCGGTTGTGGCTCTCGCCGTCCCGGTTCTCCTCGCCGTTGGCCTCGTTGTGCTTGTCGTTGTACGCGACGAGGTCGTGCAGGGTGAAACCGTCGTGGCAGGTCACGAAGTTGATGGAGGCCAGCGGCCGGCGGCCGTCGTCCTGGTAGAGGTCGGAGGAGCCGGTCAGCCGGGAGCCGAACTCGGCCAGCGCGCGCGGCTCACCGCGCCACAGGTCCCGGACCGTGTCCCGGTACTTGCCGTTCCACTCCGTCCACAGCGGCGGGAAGTTCCCCACCTGGTAGCCGCCCTCGCCGACGTCCCACGGCTCGGCGATCAGCTTCACCTGGGAGACCACCGGGTCCTGCTGCACCAGGTCGAAGAACGACGACAGCCGGTCCACCTCGTGGAACTGCCGGGCCAGGGTGGCCGCGAGGTCGAAGCGGAAGCCGTCGACGTGCATCTCGGTGACCCAGTACCGCAGCGAGTCCATGATCAGCTGGAGCACGTGCGGGGACCGCATCAGCAGCGAGTTCCCGGTGCCCGTGGTGTCCATGTAGTAGTGGGGGTCGTCGGTGAGCCGGTAGTACGAGGGGTTGTCGATGCCCTTGAAGGACAGCGTCGGGCCCAGGTGGTTGCCCTCCGCCGTGTGGTTGTAGACGACGTCCAGGATGACCTCGATACCGGCCTCGTGCAGCGCCCGGACCGCCGACTTGAACTCCAGCACCTGCTGGCCGCGGTCGCCCCAGGAGGCGTACGCGTTGTGCGGGGCGAAGAAGCCGATGGTGTTGTAGCCCCAGTAGTTGGACAGGCCCAGGTCGGCCAGCCGGTGGTCGTTCACGAACTGGTGCACGGGCATCAGCTCCAGCGCCGTCACCCCGAGTTCGGTCAGGTGCTCGATGACCGCCGGGTGGGCGAGCCCCGCGTAGGTGCCGCGCAGCTCCTCGGGCAGCCCCGGGTGCCGCATGGTCAGGCCCTTGACGTGGGCCTCGTAGATCACCGTGCGGTGGTAGTCGGTCCGCGGCGGACGGTCGTCGCCCCAGTCGAAGTAGGGGTTGATCACCACCGAGGTCATGGTGTGCGGCGCCGAGTCCAGGTCGTTGCGCCGCTCGGGCGCCCCGAAGTGATAGCCGTACACCTCCTCGCCCCACCGGACCGACCCGCTGACCGCCTTCGCGTACGGGTCGAGCAGCAGCTTCGCCGAGTTGCAGCGCAGCCCGCGGCCGGGGTCGTACGGGCCGTGCACCCGGAACCCGTACCGCTGGCCCGGCATCACGCCGGGCAGGTACGCGTGCCGCACGAACGCGTCGCTCTCGCGCAGCTCCACCGCCGTCTCCGAGCCGTCGTCGTGCAGCAGACACAGCTCTACTCGGTCCGCGGCCTCCGTGAAGACCGCGAAGTTGGTTCCGGCGCCGTCGTAGGTGGCGCCGAGCGGATACGTCTCTCCAGGCCAGACCTGCATGCTTACGACTCTCCCAGGTGTGCCGTGCGACCGGGGCCGCGCCGGCCCCCGGGCCTTGTCCGAAAGTGACGCAACCTCCGGTGATTCACCTGCCTCTTACCCACCGACCAGCGCGCACGGCGGTTCTGGTACCCGCCCTGCGCCGAATCAGCGGGCGAGACGTACTCCCGGGGACCAGACGTACTCCCGGGGACCAGGGGAGCAGGGGGAAGATGTGCGCGAGACAGTCCACCGCCATCTGGGCAAGGTACTGACCGGCGCGGCCCTGGCGGCGGTGGGGAGCGCCGCCCTGGTCGCGGTCACGCTGCCGGGCACGGCGGGCGCGGGCGAGACCGGCGGCACCGGCGGCGGAGCACGAGCCGCGGGGCAGGCCGGACAGGAGGCGGACCCGCCGCCCGGCGTGGTGGAGCGGGCGCCCGCCGAGCCGCGGCGGGGCACCGGCCGCGACCCGCTCACCGGCGGCGAGCTGGCACGGATCGAGAGGATCGCCGTGGCCGGACGGCTGGCCGCCACCGCCCGGGACGTCGGCGGGGGCCGCGGACCGCAGCGGCTGAGCGTCGACCTCGCCGAGCCCGAGGCCGCCGAGGCCGACGACCCGGCCGCACCCCGCCGGGCCGACGTGACCCTCTACGACTACACGGACGACACGCTCGTCACCCGGACCGTCGACCTGGAGACCGGGAAGGTGGAGCGGACCGCCAGCCGGCGCGGCGTGCAGCCGCCGCCGAGCCGCGCGGAGAACACCGAGGCGGCCCGGATCCTGATCGCAGGCCCGCTCGGCGCGGGCCTGAAGGCGGACTACAAGGACGCCACCGGCCGGGAACTGACCTCGCCCGGCCAACTGGACCTGACCGGCGGGATCTACCGGGCCGCGCCGGGCGCGCAGCCCGCGGTGCTCGACGGCTGCGGCACCCACCGGTGCGTGCGCCTGTTCTCCAAGGTCCGCAACGGGCCGTGGATCGACACCAGGGACCTGGTGATCGACCTGAGCGCCCGCAGGACAGCCGCGCTCGACCGCGGCTGACCGCCGCCGCCCGCCACCACATCCGCACCCTTTGGCGAGGAGTCACCTCTTCATGCCCGAAAAGCACCGTTCCGGCGGCGCCCGGCCGCGCGCCGTCCGCCGTGCCGCCCGCAGGACCGCGGCCGTCGCCCTGTCCCTGGCCGCGCTGGCCGCCGGCGTCACCACCGCGGCCGGCCCGGCCGCGGCGGAGCCCGGTGCCGCGCCCGCCGCGGCCCCCGCGTGCGGCACCGCCTACCGGATCGAGCAGAAGCTGTCCACCGGCACCACCTGGCGGATGTGCTGGCGCTACGACAGCAAGGCCGGCCTGGTCCTGGAGGACGTCACCTACCAGCCCAAGGGCGAGGCCGAGCCGATCAAGGTCCTCAACAGCGCGAGGCTCGCCCAGATCCACGTCCCGTACGACGACGGCAAGCACGAGTACTACGACCTGACGGGCCAGAACTACGCCCAGGCACTGCAGGAACTGACCCCGGGAGAGTGCCCCGGCGGCACCGTCAAGTCCGTCCGGGTGCCCGACGGCGACCCGGCGCACCCGAACGTCAAGGGCCTGTGCACGACCACCCGTTCGCGCGGCCACGCCTACCGGATGCACGACTACTTCCGGACGGTGGAGAAGACCTACCAGGAACAGGGCAGGGACCTGCTGGTCTACACGGTCAACCAGGTCGGCTGGTACGAGTACGTCACCGAGTGGCGCTTCCAGGACGACGGCACCGTCCACATGAACGTCGGCGCCACCGGCAGCCTCTCCTTCGACGACTACAACGCGCAGGACGGGCGTGGCTGGCCCATCGGCAAGGGCGCCGGGGACTACGCCACCAGCCACAGCCACAACGTCTTCTGGCGGCTCGACTTCGGCCTCGACGGCTCGTCCAAGGGGCGCGTCGAGCAGTACGACTCCAAGGTCAGCGCCCCCTCCGGACGGCAGGAGGGCCCGACCGCCAGGACCACCCGCACCAGGATGCCCAAGGAGTTCGCCGGCGACTACCGCACCTACCGCTGGTGGCGGATGGTCAGCGCGGCCGGCAAGAACAAGGACGGGCACGCCCGTTCGTACGAGCTGGTCCCCGGGCCCACCACCAAGTACCCGGGCCGCGCCTTCACCCGGCACGACCTGTACGTGACCCAGTACGACAAGTGCGAGCTGTTCGCCAGCTACAACCCGGCGTGCGCCGCCGGCCACCCGGACTCCGTCGACAAGTGGGTCAACGGCCAGACCCTCACCCATCCCGTGGTCTGGGCGAACGTGGGCTTCCACCACATCGCCCGGGACGAGGACCAGCAGCCCATGCCCGTGCACTGGCAGGGCTTCACCATCGCCCCGCGGGACGTCACGGCTATGAATCCGCTCACTCCCAAGGACCTGGCATGGGAGAACGGGCACTGGGAATGGCGGAGTTGAGCTGACCGGACGGGAAACCGACCTGTCCATCCGGCTGCACCGCCGACCGCTCGCGGAGTACCCTTCCTTGATCGTTGAGACGGGAAAAGGCCCGGGGGGCGGAAGGCGGTGCACGGGTGGGCTCGGGAGGGCTGGAGCTGCCTCCTGGTGACGAGGGTCACGAGGGTCACGAGGGGAACTCCACGGACGTCCCGCCCGGCGCGGTGTCCCTGGCCCGGCCGATGGACGCGGGTTCCATCGGGCCGGAGCTGGAGTGGGACGCCGACGCCTGGCGCGAGGTGCGCACCCGCGCCCAGCGGGCCGGCCGGGCCTACATCTGGCTGAACCTCGTCGAACAGCGGCTGCGCGCGGTCGTGGCCGCCGTGCTCCGGCCGGTCTACGAACCCGTCCACGGCGACGAGTGGGTGGTCGCCGCGGCCGGCCCGGCCGGGCAGGAATGGGTGCAGCGCGCGGTCGCCGTCCGCGAGGTCAGCCGCCGCAAGGGCTACCTGCTCGACCCGGCCGACGACAACGTGCTCAGCTTCCTCACCCTGCCCCAGCTGCGCGAGCTGGTGGTGCAGCACTGGCCGTGCTTCGAGCCGTACTTCGACGAGCGCCGGGACCTCGAACTCGCCCTGGACGAGCTGGAGGTGACCCGCAACGTCGTCTCCCGCAACCGGGCGCTGAACGGGGCGGTGCTCAGCCAGGCCGAGCGGGCCTCCGCCCGGCTGCTGGAGATGCTCGGCGCGGGCGGCGACGTGCCCTCGGCGCGCCGGCTGCCCGTCGACGCGGTCGAGAACCTGGTCGGCGACCGGTACGCCGACGTCGTCGCGGTCCACTCCGACCGGGTGCGGCTGATGCGCCAGTTCCCGGCCGAGGACATCTTCGGCGGCGCGCGCCGGCTCGACGCCATCGGCATCGGCCTCAACCTGCTGGTGCAGAACTTCTCCGGGCGCCGCCTGGTGCGGCTCGCCGAGTCCGGCTGCCGGGTGCGGCTGCTCTTCCTCAACCCGGCCTCCAGTTCGGTCAAGCGGCGCGAGCGCGAACTCGGGATGAAGCGGGGCGAACTGGGCCGCTCGGTCGAGATGAACATCCTGCACATGCGCCGGGTGCGGTCCCGGCTGCGCGACCCGGGCGCCTTCGAGATCCAGGTGTACGACGAGACGCCCCGCTTCACCGCCTACCTGGTGGACGGCGACGGCGCCGACGGCATCGCCGTGGTGCAGTCCTACCTGCGCGGGGCGCGGGGCATGGAGTCGCCGGTGCTGGTGCTGCGCAACGGCAGCAAGCTGGTCAAGCAGGACGACGACGGTGAAGTCGGACTCTTCCCGACATACCGTGAGGAGTTCGAGCTGGCCTGGGCCGATTCGCGGCCCGTGTCCTGACCTGTCCGCAACGGAAAGCGGAACGCGGGAGTCGGCTTGTCAGTGCCGCGTGCGATGGTGGAGGCCACCGGGGGAAAGCACCACCAAGAAGGGGGGCCGCCCATGGCCTGGCACCGGGAACTGCTGATCGGCTTCGACCTGGAGACGACGGGAACCGATCCGCACGAGGCGCGCATCGTCACGGGCGCCGTGATCGAGGTCAGGGCCGGCGAGCCGCTGGGGCGCCGGGAGTGGCTGGCCGATCCGGGCGTGGAGATCCCGGCCGACGCGGTCGCGGTGCACGGCATCAGCACCGAGCGCGCGGCCGCCGAGGGCCGCCCGGCCGACCGGGTGGCCGACGCCATCGCGGACGTCCTGGTGTCCTACTGGACGGCGGGCGTCCCGGTCGTCGCCTACAACGCGGCCTTCGACCTCACCCTGCTCGCCGCCGAACTGCGCCGCCACGGACTGCCGTCGCTCACCGACCGCCTCGGCGGTGCCCAGCCGGCGCCGGTCGTCGACCCGTACACCGTCGACCGGTGGGCCGACCGCTACCGCCGGGGCAAGCGGAACCTGGAGGCGGTCTGCGCCGAGTACGGCATCGTCCTCGACGCGGCCCACGACGCCACCGCCGACGCCCTCGCCGCGGCGCGGCTCGCGTCCGCGATAGCCGAACGCCACCCGAAGATCGCGTCCCTGGGCCCGGCGGAGCTGCACCGGCGCCAGATCGGCTGGTACGCCGAATGGGCGGCGGACTTCCAGGCGTTCCTGCGGCGCAAGGGCGACGAGACGGCCGTGGTGGACGGCCGGTGGCCCCTGCGCGAGCCGGCCGAGAGCCGGCTCGCCTAGGGCCCTGCCCGGCCGCGCCCCGCAGGTGCGGCTACAGCCGCGGTCGGCCGCGCCCCGGGCGCGCCGGGAGGCGCCGCGCACGCTCAGAACGGGTACCACCGCACGGTTTCGTCGCCGTCCCGCAGCGACGCCACCCGCCGCCGGAACTCCGCCAGCGCCTTCGGGTTGCCCGGGGCGTGCTGGGCGACCCAGGCGCAGCTGGCCGTCTCGCGCGCCCCGCGCAGCACGGCACAGCCCTCCCACTCCCGCACGTCCCACCCGTACGCCTCGGTGAAGGCGTCGTACGCCCGCGCCGGCAACCCGTACCGGTCGCGGGAGAGGGCCAGGACCACCAGGTCGTGCTCGCGCAGGTCGGCGGAGAAGGTCTCCAGGTCGACCAGGACCGGCCCGTCCGGCCCGATGTGCACATTGCGGGGCAGCGCGTCGCCGTGGATCGGGCCCGGCGTCAGGCGCGGCGTCAGCGCCGCCGCCCGGGCGGAGAAACCGTCCCGGCGGTCGCGGAGGTAGGCGGCGTCCGCCGGGTCGATCGCGTCGCCCGCGAGCCGCAGCCAGCGTTCCACACCGCCCAGCAGCTCGCGCGGCGGCAGGGCGAAGGGCGGGGAGGGCAGCGCGTGCACGATCCGCAGCAGCGGCGCCAGGTCCCGCGGTTCGGCCGGCCGGACCGGCTCGGGCAGCCGGTGCCACACGGTCACCGGGTGCCCCTCGACGAGCCGCGCCCGGGGCTCGGCCGCCCGCACCGCCGGCACGTCCGCCCCGGCCAGCCAGCCGGCGACGGCCAGTTCGCGCTCGGCCCGCGCCAGCAGCTCGGCGTCCCGGCCCACCTTCACCACCAGGTCGTCCGCGGCGAACACCGCGTTCTCGCCGAGGGCCAGGAGCCGCGCCCGGCCGGCCGGGCCCGGCAGCACCTGCGCCGCGGCCAGTACGTCCCGCGCGCGTGCCTCGTCCATCGTCGTGCCTCCGTGCCGTCTTCCCGTGCCGTTCGGCGGCCCCGGCGCCGGTGCGGGGCGCGGGCCGTGTCCGGCCAGTCTCGCACCCGCGCGCCCGGCCGCCGTGCGCGGTCCCTTGACGGGGTACCGGGCCTTTACGACCATGAACACGCCAACCGGAGCAGGCGGAGGGGCTGATTCCGTGACAGCAGTGGCCGGAGCGCGGACGCCGTCGGCCCGAGCGCGGCCGCCGGCCGGCCCCCGGACCGCCGATCGCGGCGCCTGGTTCCTCGTCCTGCCCGCCCTCCTCCCGATCCTCCTGCTCAGCGTCGGCCCCCTGCTCTACGGCGTCCTGCTGGCCTTCACCGACGCCCAGTCCGGCCGGACGGCCGCCACCCGGTGGACCGGCGCCCTCAACTTCCAGGACCTCCTGCACGACACCCTGTTCTGGGAGTCGTTCCGGATCGGGCTGGTCTGGGCGGCCGGTGTGACCGTCCCCCAGTTCCTGCTGGCGCTCGGCCTGGCCCTGCTGCTCGACGGGGACCTGCGGCTGCGCGGATGGGCCCGCGCGCTGGCGATCGTGCCCTGGGCGATGCCCGAGGTCGTCGTCGGCATCATGTGGCGGCTCGTCTACAACCCGGACGCGGGCGTCCTCAACGAGACGCTGCGCGACCTCGGCCTCGGCGACGGCCGGGACTGGCTGGGCGGGCTGGCCACCGCACTGCCCGCGGTGATCGTCGTCGGCGTCTGGGCGGGCCTGCCGCAGACCACGGTCGCCCTGCTCGCCGGACTCCAGAACGTGCCGCGCGAACTCCACGAGGCGGCGGCCGTCGACGGGGCGGGGGCCTGGCGGCGGTTCCGCGCGGTGACCTGGCCGGCGCTCAGACCGGTGGCCCTCGCCGTCACCGCGCTCAACCTCATCTGGAACCTCAACTCCTTCGCCCTCGTCTACGTCCTCACGAACGGCGGACCCGGCGGGAAGACCCGGCTGCCGACGCTCTTCGCCTACGAGGAGGCGTTCCGCTACGGCCAGTTCGGCTACGCGGCCGCGATGGGCTGCGTGCTCGTCGCGGCGGTCTCCGTCCTGCTCGCCGTGTTCCTGGCCGGCCGGCTGCGCGGCGGTGACGCGTCATGAGGACCCGCCCCGCGGCCCGGGCCGCCCGGTACGCCGCGCTCCTCGCCTACCTGGTGTTCCTGGGCTTCCCGTTGCTGTGGCTGCTGTCCACCGCGCTCAAGTCGCCGCGCGAGCTGGCCAGCGCGCACCCGACGTGGATCCCGCGCCACCCCACCCTGGACGGCGTCCGGCAGGCGTTCGACGAGCAGCCGCTCGCACAGGCCGCGCTCAACTCCCTGCTGGTGGCGCTCGCCACCGCCGTCGTCGCCGTCCTGCTCGCCACCCCGATGGCGTACGTCATGGCCCGGCGCCGTACCCGCCCGGCCCGGGCGGTCACGGGCTGGGTGGTGGTCAGCCAGGCGTTCCCCTTCGTGCTCGTGATCATCCCGCTGTTCCTGGTGCTGAAGCACCTGCGGCTGATCGACTCCCTGGCCGGTCTGGTGCTGGTGTACGTCGTGTGGGCGCTGCCGTTCGCGCTGTGGATGCTCACCGGCCACGTCCGGGCGGTGCCCGCGGAACTGGAGGAGGCGGCGGCCGTGGACGGGGCCGGGCGGCTGCGGACCCTGGTGTCCGTGACGGCGCCCCTGCTCGCGCCCGGCATCGCGGCGACGGCCCTGTTCGCGTTCGTCACCGCGTGGAACGAGTTCTTCTTCGCGCTGGTGCTGCTCAAGAGCCCGGACCGGCAGACCCTGCCGGTCGTCCTCACCCACTTCATCGGCGCGGAGGGCGTGGCCGACCTCGGCCCGCTGGCCGCGGCCTCGTTCCTCGCCACCCTGCCCTCCGTGGCCGTCTTCGCGCTCGTCCAGCGGCGGCTCACGGGCGGCCTGTTCGCCGGGGCGGTGAAGAGCTGATGCGGACCCTCGCCACGGCGCTCGCCGCCCTGCTGCTCCTCGCGGGCTGCGCGGCCCCGGAGCACTCCGGCGGCGGCCCGGTCACCCTGCGCTTCCAGTCCCTGGCCTGGCAGCAGGAGTCCGTGGCCGCCACCAAGGAGCTGGTGCGGGAGTGGAACGCCACCCACCGGGACGTCAAGGTCGAGTACGTCCAGGGCAGCTGGGACAGCGTGCACGACCAGCTCCTCACCTCCTTCGAGGGCGGTGAGGCGCCGGACGTCGTCCACGACGCCTCCGACGACCTCGCCGACTTCGCCCACGGCGGCTACCTCGCCGATCTCACCGGCCTGCTGCCCGCCCGGCTGAGGTCCGACATCCCGCGCGCCGCCTGGCGGACGGCCACCTTCGGGCGCGGCGTCTACGGGGTGCCGTTCCTCCAGGAGCCGCGGGTGCTGATCGCGAACACGGACCGGCTGCGCGCGGCGCGGGTACGGGTGCCGACACCCGGCCGCCCGTGGAGCTGGGCGGAGTTCCGGCAGGCCGCCCGGCGCCTCGGCGGGCCCGGGCGGTACGGCGTCGCCTGGCCGCTGAAGGAGCCGGTCTCCGCCACGCTCAACCTGTCCCTGTCGGCCGGCGGGCAGCTCTTCCACCGGGGGCCGGACGGCAGGGTCACCGTGCGGTTCACCGAGGACGACGCGGTCGTGCCCCGCACCATCCACGACCAGGTCGCCGTCGACCGCAGCGCCCCCGCCTCGACGCTCGGCAGCGGCGGCTCGGACACCCTGCCCGGCTTCTTCGCCGGCCGGTACGCGATGGTCCCGCTGGGCTTCTCCTACCGCCAGCAGATCGTGCAGCAGGCCCCCGAGGGCTTCCGCTGGCAGGTGCTGCCGCCCCCCGCGGGCGCCCGAGGAACCCTCCAGGGCGTCAGCCCGCAGACGCTGTCCGTGTCCGCCGACAGCCCGCACAGGAAGGAGGCCGTCGCCTTCATCGACTTCCTGCTGCGGCCGCGCAACATGGTCCGCCTCGCCCTCGGCGACTGGATGCTGCCCACCGGCACCGAGGCCCTGCGCGACCCCGCGCTGCACACCGCCGAGAGCGGCTGGGCCACCGGCACCGCCCTCGCCCCCCGGCTCCGCCCCGCGCCCGCCCAGTCGGTGCGCGGCTACCCGGAGTGGAAGGACAAGGTGGCCACCCCGGCGTACCAGCAGTACTACAGCGGCGCGATCGGCCTCGCCGAGCTGCGCACCCGCCTGGAACGGGACGGCAACCTGGTGCTGGCCCGCTACCAGCGCTGAGCGGTCCGGCAGGCGGGCGGACGGAGCCGGAAACCCATTAGACGATACGGTCCGTCTCGCCTAGCCTCGGCGGCATGACACCTGTGACCGCCCCCGCCCACATCGCCATGTTCTCCATCGCCGCCCACGGGCACGTGAACCCCAGCCTGGAGGTGATCCGCGAACTCGTGGCGCGCGGCCACCGGGTCACGTACGCCGTCCCGCCCGCCCTCGCGGACAAAGTGGCCGCCACCGGCGCCCGGCCCGTGCCCTACACCTCCCTCCTGCCGGGGCCCGACGCCGACCCGGAGGCCTGGGGCACCACCCTGCTGGACAACGTGGAGCCGTTCCTCACGGACGCGATCCAGGCGCTGCCCCGGCTCGCCGCGGCCTACGCCGACGACACGCCCGACCTCGTCCTGCACGACATCGCCTCCTACCCGGCCCGCGTCCTGGCCCACCGCTGGGGCGTCCCGGCGATCTCCCTCTCCCCGTGCCTCGTCGCCTGGCGGGGCTACGAGGAAGAGGTCGCCGAGCCGATGTGGCGGGAGCCGAAGCAGACCGAACGCGGCCGGGCCTACTACGCCCGCTTCGCGGCCTGGCTCGCCGAGAACGGCATCGCCGAGCACCCGGACTCCTTCACCGGCCGCCCGGCCCGCTCCCTGGTGCTCATGCCCAGGGCCCTCCAGCCGAACGCCGACCGGGTCGACGAGGGCGTGTACACCTTCGTCGGCGCCTGCCAGGGCGACCGGTCCGGCGAGGGGGACTGGCAGCGCCCCGCCGGTGCCGAGAAGGTCGTGCTGGTCTCGCTCGGCTCGGCCTTCACCAAGCAGCCCGCCTTCTACCGGGAGTGCGTGCGCGCCTTCGCCGGCCTGCCCGGCTGGCACGTCGTCCTCCAGGCCGGACGGCACGTGACCCGCGCCGAACTGGGCGAGGTGCCGGACAACGTCGAGGTGCACGGCTGGGTGCCGCAACCGGCGATCCTGCGCCGGGCCGACCTGTTCGTCACGCACGCCGGCGCCGGCGGCAGCCAGGAGGGCCTGCTCACCGCGACGCCGATGATCGCCGTACCGCAGGCCGCCGACCAGTTCGGCAACGCCGACATGCTCCAGGCGCTCGGCGTCGCCCGGCGGCTGTCCACCGAGGAGGCCACCGCCGACCGGCTGCGCGAGGCGGCCCTCGCCCTGGTGCACGACGCCGAGGTGGCGCGCCGGCTCGAGGAGATCCAGGCGGAGGCGGCCCGGGAGGGCGGCACCGCGCGGGCCGCCGACCTCATCGAGGCCGGACTGCCCGACCGCGCGGGGGAGTAGCGGCCCGAGGCGCAGCCGTCTCGGGCGGACGGCACACCGCGGGGGCGGCGGGGACCGGCCGTCCGGTCCCCGCCGCCCCCGCGGCCACTCGCCCCGGCGGACCGGGCGGGCTCAGACCGGCAGCCGCTCGGCCGTCTCGCGCACCGGACGCCCGGCCACGGCCTCGGGGACCTCGTCGTGCGTCAGGTCCGGCAGCCGGTGCAGCCACTTCGGCAGGTACCAGTTGCGCTCGCCGAGCAGTGCCATGACCGCCGGCAGCAGCACCCCGCGGATGATCGTGGCGTCGATCAGGACCGCCGCGGCCAGGCCCACGCCCATCTGCTTCATGGACTGCATGGACAGCGTCCCGAAGATCGCGAACACGGCGACCATGATGACCGCGGCGCTGGTGACGACCCCGGCGGTGGTGACCACGCCGTGCCGGATCGCGTCCTGCGTCGAGCGGCCCCGCATCCGGGCCTCGCGGATCCGCGACACCACGAACACGTGGTAGTCCATCGACAGCCCGAACAGGATCACGAAGAGGAACAGCGGCAGCCAGGTGACGATCGCGCCGACCCCCTCCGCGCCCACCAGCGAGGCGCCCCAGCCGTGCTGGAAGACGGCGACGAGGACGCCGTAGGCGGCGGCGACGGACAGCAGGTTGAGGACGATCGACGTCACCGCGACCGTCAGCGAGCGGAACGACAGCAGCATCAGCAGGAAGGCGAAGGCGACCACGAACGCGAAGACCGGCAGGACCGAGCCCATGAGCTGGTCGTTGAAGTCGTGGTTGCCCGCGACCTGCCCGGTGACCGGCGCCTGCACGCCCTCGACCTCGCCCAGCGTGGCGGGCCGTACCTCGTCGCGCAGCTTCTCCAGGCTCCTCGTCGCCTCGTCCAGGTCGGAGCCGCCGACCAGCGGCACGGAGACCAGGGCCACGTTCTCGGCGTCGTACAGCTTGATGTCGACCGGCCCGCGCGAGGCGCCCGAGGCGATCGCCTCCTTGCGGAAGCCGGCCAGCGCCCGGCGGACCTCGGGGGCGTTGATGTCCTCGGCCTTGACGACGACCCGGGCCGGCTCGCTGCCGCCCGGGAAGGCGTCGTTGAGGTGGTTGTACGTCTGCACCATCGGCAGCGAGTCGCCGAACTCCTGGTCCAGGGTGAGCTGCTGGGTCTTCATGCCCAGCGCGGGCGCCGCGACCGCCAACAGCGCGCCGGCCGCCACCACGACGGACAGCAGCGGCTTGGCCAGCACGCCCCGCAGCACGGCCGTCCAGAACCGGCTGCCCGAGTCGCCGCCCGACCCCCGGCGCCGGCGGCCCAGGAACGGGAGGCGGCCCTTCTCGACGCGCTCGCCGAGCAGCGAGAGCAGCGCGGGCAGGACGGTCACCGAGCCCACCATGGCGACCGCCACCACCATCAGCGAGGCCAGGCCCATCGCCTCGAACTCGGCGAGGCCGGTGAACAGCATGCCCGCCATCGCCACGCAGACCGTGACACCCGAGACGACGATCGCCCGGCCGCTGGTCGCGGCGGCGATCCGCAGGGCGGTGCCCGCGTCTCGGCCGGCCGCCCGCTCCTCGCGCTCCCGGCGCAGGTAGAACAGGCAGTAGTCGACGCCGACGGCCATACCGACCAGCAGCATCACGGAGTTGGCGGTGTCACTCATCGGCTGGAGGTGGCTGACCAGGCCCATCAGGCCCATCGTCGCCATGATCGCGGTGATCGCGAGGGCCACCGGCAGCAGCGCGGCCACCAGCGCGCCGAACGCGACCAGCAGGATGCCGAGCGCCACCGGCACCGCCGAGTACTCGGCCTGCTTGAAGTCGTCCCCGAAGGCGTCCTTGTACTGCTTCTGCATGCTGGCGCCGCCGATCTCCTCGATCCGCAGGCCCGCGTGCTGCTTCTGCACCCCGGCGACCGCCTTCAGCACCGGCTCGATCCGGTCGGCGGCCGTCTCCGCGTCACCGCGCAGCTCGAACTGGACCAGCGCGCTGCGGCCGTCGCGGGAGATGGCGTGCGTGTCGTACGGCGAGGTCACGCCGGTGACCTCGCCGGTGCGGCCGACGGCCTCGACCACGTCGGCCACGGCCGCGCGGAACTCCCCGCCGGTGGCCTCGACCGCGCCGCCCGCGGACTGGATCAGCACGGTCTCCGCGGCCGGCTCCTTGATACCGGCGTCGTCGATGATCTGCGCGGCGGTGTGCGTCTCCCCCTTGAGCTGGTCGCTCTGGGCCACGTCGACCCGGCCCGCCGCCGAGCCCAGCCCCATGGCCAGGACGACGAACAGCACCCATATGCCGACGGCCGCCCAGCGGTGCCGGGCGCTCCAGCCGCCGGCCCGTGCGGCCAGCCCCCGCACCCGCACCTCTGTGTTCCCCATGACGGGTCTGCCCCCTCGTATGCGGTGACGGCCCCCTGCCGCCCTGTCCCGCGCTCGCTCGGCTTCGACGGTAGGCGCCGCACCCCGCCCCTCTCGTCGTACTCCCCGGTGAACCGCGCGCACCCCGGATCACCGCTGGGGAGGACGGCGGGCCCTTACATCTACCGCCGGTTCTCGGGGGCACGCCTCAGGGATCACCGGCGGGACGGGGGAGCCGGACGCGCTCCCGCGGTGTCCGTTCCGACCGGCAGGGAGCCGCTTCGTCATTACGCAGCCTTGTTGAACAAGTCACAGCCGTGCGCAGAGGTTGCCCCGGGCACCGCTCATCGGCCAGAGTTTCGCGGAGCCCGCCCCGGAGCGGGCCGCGGCCGTCGTGCCCGCCCCCACGGGGCACGACGGCCGCACCCCCGGACGCCGTCCGGTCAGGGCCCCGGCCGGCCCGTACGACGGCGCGGCCCGCCGCGGTCACACCGCCGGACCCGAACCGGCCGGGACCCTCGACGGCTTCCGGCCCGGCCTCCCGCCCTCCGGGCCCGCGCCCTGGTGCACGCCCTCCGGCACCCCCTCCCCGTGTGGACCGAGCGGTGGCCCGATGGCCGATATCCGTCGCTGTCGCGGGTGCCGTGTGACGCGCGGCCCGCCTCCGGCGCAGAAGGGAGAGCCGTCGCGGTCCGACGTCACAGGGGAACGCCGGACCGCGGCGGCCGATACCACTCGACCAGCCCCCGCCGGGCCGGCTCACCGAGCCCCGCGACGCGCCCCCGGGGTGGGGGCCGCGGACGGCCGGAGACGACGGATGAGGGGGACGGGCGGATCGGCACCCGACGGGCCGGGCAGGCGCCCGCCGGCCGCCATGGCGCCGGGCGCCACGACCCTGACGGTGCCCCGCACCCGCACCCGCGGCCCGCGAGCCGCCGGCGGCACGGGTCCCCGCCCGCGTCCCGCCGTCATGGCACCGGCGGTCGACGGACCCCGGTCACTCGGACAGCTGACGGCGATTTTCGGCCCTGCTGCGTTCCACCGGAACGCCCTGTCTTTGTGCACGGTCCGACGCGGCTTGCACGACGAACCCGCACGGCGCGCCGAGACCATGGGCCCGGCCGCCCGACGGCCGGCCCGGACGCGGGCACCGGCCCGGCAGCGAGGACGGCGAGGGGCACGTACCCCTTCGGCGCCGCCGCGCCGGGGACGAGCGCCATCGCGGCGTCCGCGGGCACCGGCGGCCTCGGCCACACCCGCCGGCTCACCCTCGCTCCCGGCCCCACCGGGAAACCGCCGCGCCGCGTTGCCGACCCGGAACGACGGGCCCCGGCGGCCGCCGCACGGCACCGCCCGGACCACCGGACCCGTCCCGCGCGGTCCGGCGGGGATCCGGCCGTGTCGTCCGGGCTCGGGCCGCTCGGTCTCCGGCGCCGTACCCGGTGCGCCGACCGGCCGGGCACCGGCCGGACCGCCGGATCCGTCCCCCGAGCTCCGACGGGCCCGGTCGTAGCGTCGGCGCGGGTCCCGGCGGGTCCGGCCGCCGTGGGTCAGGCGCCCAGTGCGGTCAGTGCCGGCCGGCGGGCCCGGTCGTAGCGCCGCAGCAGTACCCGTGCGACCTCCGGGGCCGCGCCCAGCACGTCGGCCAGTACGTCCGCCCCGGCCGCGCCGCGCGCGATGCGGTCCGGCAGGAAGCCGGGGGCGAGCACGTACGGCGCCACGGCGACCCGGGCACAGCCGAGCCGCCGCAGTTCGCGCACCGCGTCCTCGGTACGCGGCAGAGACGCGGAGGCGAACGCGGGCCGCACGGCGCACCAACCGGTGTGCCACCACTCCCGCGCGATGTCCGCGATCACCGCGATCGCCTCCGGGTCGGAGGACCCCGCCGAGGCCAGCACGACCCCGGTCGAGGACTTGTCGGCGGGCGACAGCCCCGCCTCGTACAGGCGCCGTTCCAGCGCGGTCAGCAGCAGCGGCGACGGGCCGAGCACCTCCGCCTGCCGGATCCGCAGCCGCGCCGGGGCGTCCCGCAGCACGGCCGGGATGTCGGCCTTGGCGTGGAACGCCCGGGTCAGCAACAGCGGCAGGGCGACGACGTCCCGTACCCCCTCCGCCGCCAGCGACTCCAGCACCCCGTGCACGGACGGGACGTTGAAGTCGAGGAAGCCGGTCTCCACGCGCAGGCCGGGTCGCAGCGACCGCACCCGCTCCACCAGGGCGTGCACGGAGCGGGCGTGCCGCGGATCGCGGCTGCCGTGGGCGATGACGAGGAGTACCGGCCCGCGCATGTCAGCCCTTCACCAGCAGTCCGCGGCTGCGCAGCACCCACCGCTCCAGCGGGCTGAAGATCAGCAGGTCGATGGCGATGCCGACGAACAGGATGAGCAGGATCGCCTCGAACACCATCGCCATGTCGCTCGCGGTGCGGCCGTTCTCCAGCAACTGGCCGAGGCCCACGCCCAGGTCGGGGAACTGGGCGATGATCTCCGCGGCCATCAGCGAGCGCCAGGAGAAGGCCCAGCCCTGCTTCATGCCGGCCACGTAGCCGGGCAGCGCGGCCGGCAGGGTCACGTGCCAGGTGCCCTTCAGACCCGTCGCGCCCATCGTGCGGCCCGCGCGCAGGAACAGCGGCGGCACCTGGTCCACGCCGGACACCAGGCCGTTGGCGATCGAGGGCACCGCGCCGAGCAGGATCACCGCGTACATCATCGAGTTGTTCAGGCCGAACCACACCACCGCGGGCGGCACCCACGCCACCGACGGCAGCGACTGCAGGCCGGACAGGATCGGCCCGATGGCCGCCCGCACGAACTTCACCCGCCCCACCAGCAGCCCCAGCGGGGTGCCGATCAGCAGCGCGAGGCCGAAGCCGAGCAGACCGCGCGAGACGCTGGTCCAGATGTAGCCGAGCAGCTTGCCCTGGAGCCAGGCGTCGCGGAAGGTGTCCCAGACCGCGGCCGGCGTGGGCAGCCTGGTCGGGTCGTCGACGATCTTCAGGCTGATCAGGCCCTGCCAGACCACCAGCACCACGACGACGGCGATGACCGGTGGCACGATCTTGTCGACGAGGGTCCTGCGGAACGGGGCACGGCCCGACTGCGCGGTCTCCAGGGCGTCGAGGCCCGCCTCCACGCTCCCCGTGCCGGGGGCGGTGGTCGTCTCAGTGCTGGCCATGGCGGCGGATCTCCCCACGCAGTACTTCGGTGATCTCGAGGGACAGCTCCGCCACGGGCGCGTCCTCGATGCGGCGCGGCTGCGGGATGCCGACCTCCCACTCGCGGGCCACCCGGCCCGGCCGGGAGGACAGCAGGACGACCCGCTGGGCCAGCCGCACGGCCTCGCGCACGTTGTGCGTCACGAACAGGACGGACAGCCCGGTCTCGGCCCAGATGCGGGTCAGCTCGTCGTGCAGCACATCCCGCGTGATCGCGTCCAGGGCCGCGAACGGCTCGTCCATCAGCAGCAGGCCGCTCTCCTGCGCCAGCGCGCGGGCGAGCGCCACCCGCTGGCGCATACCGCCCGACAGCTCGTGGACGCGCTTGCCGTGCGCGCCCTTCAGCCGTACGAGCGCGAGCAGCTCCTCGGCCCTCTCGCGCCGCTCGGGCTTGGGCACCCCGCGCAGCTTGAGGGCGAGTTCGATGTTCTTGCCCGCGGTCAGCCACGGGAAGAGGGCGTGCTCCTGGAACATCAGGGCGGGGCGGCCGCCGGTGTGGATGGACCCGGCGGTGGGCCGGTCCAGGCCCGCCACCAGGTTCAGCAGCGTCGACTTGCCGCAGCCCGAGGCCCCCAGGAGGGTGACGAACTCGCCGGGCGCGACATCGAGGGTGATGTCGTCCAGGACGAGCTGCTGCCCGCCCGGTCCCGCGAAGGACTTCGAGACGTGCTCGAGGCGTGCGGCGTACTCGACCGACGGGGCGGCCTCGGTCAGGGGCGTGGCCATGGTCGTCACCTCCTGGGTTCTCGTCGGGATGTGCGTCAGCTGGTGCCGAGGCCGGCCGCGTCGACCGGGCTCGCGCCTTCGGCCTTGAGGACCTTGTTGAGGATCGTCAGGTCGTAGATCCCCTTGAGGTTCGGCTTGTCCAGCAGTCCGGCCTTGACCGCGTGCGCGGCCTCGGCGTCGAGGGTGGCGGCCAGCGGGTCATCGGTGAACTGGATGGACTTCCAGGCCGGGTCGAGGACCTTCGCCGGCAGCGCCTTGCCGGAGTCGCTCTCCAGCTGTTCGTTCGCCGCCGCCTTCGCCTCGTCCGGGTTGGCGTTGATCCACTTGTTGGTCTCGACGGCGGCCCTCAGGACCGCCTCGACGGCCTTCGGGTGGTCCTTGAGGAACGCCTGCCGCACGATGATGTTCGTGATCACGAACTTCTTGTCCGGCCACAGCGTGGCCTCGTCCAGCAGCACCTTGCCGCCCTCGGCGACCAGCTTGGACGCGGTCGGCTCCGGCACCCAGGCGCCGTCGATCGAACCGGCCTTGAAGGCGTCCGGCGTCACCTTGTTGTCGCTGCGGACGACCGTGACGTCACCCTTGCCGCTCTGCGCGTCGACCTTCCAGCCCTGCTCCGCGACCCAGTTGAGGAACGCCACGTCCTGCGTGTTGCCGAGCTGCGGGGTGGCGATCCTCTTGCCCTCGACGTCCTTCAGGGAGGAGATCTTCTTCGGGTTCACGACCAGCTTCACGCCGCCGGACGCCGAACCGCCGATGATCTTCAGGCTCTTGCCGTCGGACTTGGTGTAGCCGTTGATCGCCGGGGACGGGCCGATCCAGCCGATGTCTATGGAACCGGAGTTGAGCGCCTCGATCTCGGACGGGCCCGCGTTGAACTTGGCGGGCTTGACGACGGTGGCGCCCAGCTCCTTCTGGAAGAAGCCCTTGCGCATGCCCACCAGGGCGGTGCCGTGGGTCAGGTTCCCGAAGTAGCCGATTCTGACGGAGTCGAGTCCGTCGGTCTTCTCGGCCCCGGCGGCGACCTTCGCGGTGTCGTCGTCCTTGGAGTCGGAACCGTAACCGCAGGCGGTGAGGGCCAGCAGGGGAAGCGCGGCGATCACGGCCAGGCCGCGGGGGAACGGGGAGCGGGAGGCAGGCACGGGAGGATTTCCTCTCGTCGGCCCGGCGGTCACGGTGTCTCAGGCCGTGGCCGGGAGGTCGGCAGGTCTGCGTTTACGGCGGTGGGGGGTGAGGGCGCGCAGGCAGTGCGCGTACGTCAGCGCACACATCGCGCCACCCCGCCCTGCCCGCTGCCGAGCGCACCGCTGCCGACGCGGCCGCCCTCCTTCGCGAACTCTGCGTAGTAGTCGGTGGAGTTCATGTTCAGAAGTCCCATCCGTCGTCCTCGGCGGCGTCCTGAACCGGCTCGGGAGCGGCGAACGACTGACCGACCATGCCCGCGGTGAGCGTGGTGCCGTCGGCGGGGTCGATCAGGATGAAGGATCCGGTGCGGCGCGAGTCCGCGTAGGAGTCGACGGGCAGCGGCTCGGCGGTGCGGACCGTCACCCGGCCGATGTCGTTGGCGACGAGCTGCCCCGGGTGCGGGTGCAGGGAGAGGTCGTCGAGCGTGAGCCGGGACGGGATGTCCTTCACGATCGCCTTCACGGTGCGCGTGCCGTGCTTGAGCAGCACCCGGTGCCCGACGGTGAGCGGGGCGTCGGCGACGTGGCAGACGGTCGCCTCGACGTCCTGGGTGGTGGCCGGGGCGTCCTGCGACGGCACGATCAGGTCACCGCGCGAGACGTCGATGTCGTCCTCCAGCAGGAGCGTCACCGACTGCGCCGTCCAGGCCGCGTCGACCGGCTCGCCGAGCAGGTCGATGCCGGAGATCTTCGTGGACCGCCCGGAGGGCAGGACCGTGACCTCCTCGCCGACCCGGAAGGTGCCGGCGGCTATCTGGCCCGCGTAGCCCCGGTAGTCGGGGTGCTCGGCGGTCTGCGGCCGGATCACGTACTGCACGGGCAGCCGGGCGTGGCAGTGCGCCAGGTCGTGGCTGACCGGCACGGTCTCCAGGTGCTCCAGCACGGTCGGACCGCCGTACCAGTCCATGTTCGCGGACGGCTCCACCACGTTGTCACCGACCAGCGCCGAGATCGGCACGGCGGTGACCTCGGGGACGCCCAGCTCGGTCGCGTACGCCGTGAACTCCTCGGCGATGGCGGCGAAGACGCGCTCCTCGTACCCGACGAGGTCCATCTTGTTGACGGCGAGGACCACGTGCGGGACCCGCAGCAGGGCGGCGATGGCCGCGTGCCGGCGGGTCTGCTCGACCACCCCGTTGCGGGCGTCGACCAGGACCACGGTCAGCTCGGCGGTGGAGGCCCCGGTGACCATGTTGCGGGTGTACTGCACGTGGCCCGGGGTGTCGGCCAGGATGAACCGGCGCCGCGGGGTGGCGAAGTAGCGGTACGCCACGTCGATGGTGATGCCCTGTTCCCGCTCGGCGCGCAGGCCGTCGGTGAGCAGGGCGAGGTCCGGGGCGTCCTGGCCGCGGTTCGCGGAGGCGCGCTCCACGGCCTCCAGCTGGTCGGCGAGGACCGACTTGGAGTCGTGCAGCAGCCGTCCGACGAGCGTGGACTTGCCGTCGTCGACGGAGCCGGCGGTGGCGAACCGCAGCAGCGTGGTGGCCGAGAGCGCCTCGGTCGTGGTCGTGCTCATGCTTAGAAGTACCCCTCGCGCTTGCGGTCTTCCATCGCGGCCTCGGAGAGCTTGTCGTCGGCGCGGGTGGCGCCGCGTTCGGTCAGCCGGGACGCGGCGATCTCGGCGATGACCTTCTCGATCGTGTCGGCGCCGGAGTCGACGGCACCGGTGCAGGACATGTCACCGACGGTGCGGTAGCGCACCCGGCGCGCCTCGACGGTCTCGCCGTCCTTCGGACCGCCCCACTCCCCGGCGGTCAGCCACATGCCGCCGCGCCGGAACACCTCGCGCTCGTGCGCGTAGTAGATCTCGGGCAGCTCGATGGACTCGCGGGCGATGTACTGCCAGACGTCCAGCTCGGTCCAGTTGGAGAGCGGGAAGACCCGTACGTGCTCGCCGGGGGCGTGCCGGCCGTTGTAGAGGTTCCACAGCTCGGGACGCTGCCGGCGCGGGTCCCACTGGGAGAACTCGTCGCGCAGGGAGAAGACGCGCTCCTTGGCGCGGGCCTTCTCCTCGTCGCGGCGGCCGCCGCCGAAGACCGCGTCGAACTTCTCGGACTGGATCTTCTCGGTCAGCGGGAGGGTCTGCAACGGGTTGCGGGTGCCGTCCGGGCGTTCCCTGAGCACACCGCGGTCGATGTAGTCCTGGACGGACGCCACATGGAGGCGCAGCCCATGGGCGGCGACCACACGGTCGCGGTACTCGAGGACCTCGGGGAAGTTGTGTCCCGTGTCCACGTGCAGCAGGGAGAAGGGCACGGCGGCCGGCGCGAACGCCTTCAGCGCGAGGTGCAGCATGACGATGGAGTCCTTGCCGCCGGAGAACAGGATCACCGGCTTCTCGAACTCGCCCGCCACCTCGCGGAAGATGTGCACCGCCTCGGACTCCAGCGCGTCCAGGTGCGACAGGGCGTACGGGCTCTCCGTACCGCCCTCCACCTCGGCGACCGTGGTCATGCCAGTCCCCTCTCGCTCAGCAGCGCGTACACCGACGCCGCGGACTCCTGGACCGTCTCGGCCTGCGACTCGATCCGCAGGTCGGGCGTCTCCGGTTCCTCGTACGGGTCGTCCACCCCGGTCAGCCCGGTCAGCTCGCCCGCGGCCTGTCTGGCGTACAGCCCCTTCACGTCGCGCACGCTGCACACCTCGACCGGGGTCGCCACGTGCACCTCCAGGTACGGCGTCCCGTTCTCCTCGTGCCGCTTGCGCACCGCGTCCCGGCTGTCCGCGTACGGCGCGATCACCGGCACCAGCGCCTTGACGCCGTTGCGGGCCAGCAGTTCCGCGACGAAGCCGATGCGCTGCACGTTGGTGTGCCGGTCCTCGCGGGAGAAGCCGAGGCCCGCCGAGATGAACTCGCGGATCTCGTCGCCGTCGAGCACCTCGACGCGGTGGCCCCCGGCACGCAGCCGGTCCGCCAGCTCGTACGCGATGGTGGTCTTGCCGGCGCTCGGCAGACCCGTGAGCCAGACGGTGGCTCCGGTCGTCACGTGACTCTCCTGAATCTGGTCGTTCGTCATCCGTGCAGTCCGCACTCGGTCTTGGCGCGGCCCGCCCAGCGGCCGGCCCGCGCGTCCTCGCCCTCCAGGACCCTGCGGGTGCACGGGGCGCAGCCGACGGAGGCGTAGCCGTCCATCAGCAGCGGGTTGGCGAGCACGCCGTGTTCGGCGATGTACGCGTCCACGTCGTCCTGGGTCCAGCGGGCGATCGGCGACACCTTGACCTTGCGCCGCTTCTCGTCCCAGCCGACCACCGGGGTGTTCGCCCGGGTCGGGGACTCGTCGCGGCGCAGGCCGGTGGCCCACGCCCGGTAGCCCTTCAGCCCCTCCTCCAGCGGCCGCACCTTGCGCAGCCTGCAGCACAGGTCGGGATCGCGGTCGTGCAGCTTCGGGCCGTACTCCGCGTCCTGCTCGGCGACCGTCTGCCGCGGCGTGAGGGTGATGACGTTGACGTCCATCACCGCCTCCACGGCGTCCCGGGTGCCGATGGTCTCCGGGAAGTGGTAGCCGGTGTCCAGGAAGACGACGTCCACCCCCTTCAGCACGCGCGAGGCGAGGTGCGCGACCACGGCGTCCTCCATGGAGGAGGTGACGCAGAAGCCGCTGCCGAAGGTGTCCACCGCCCACTGGAGGATCTCCAGCGCGGAGGCGTCCTCCAGATCGCGGCCCGCCTGCTCGGCCAGCTTCCTCGACTCGTCGTCCGTACGCTGTTCCTGAGCCGTCGTCATGCTCGGTCATCCCCTCCGTCGTCGGCTCGCCGCAGTCCCCGGGACAGCAGCCCGAGGAACTTCAGCTGGAATGCGCGGTTGCACGCCCCGCATTCCCAGGCGCCGTGGCCCTGCTCGTTCGGACGCAGGTCCTCGTCTCCGCAGTACGGGCAGTGGAAGGGCGCGGCCCGTTCGGTCACGACAGGGCCTCCTCGGAGGCGCGGGCGGCCCAGGTGGCGAACCGCTCGCCGTCCGCGCGCTCGGCCTGGAAGCGCGTGAGCACCCGCTCGATGTAGTCGGGCAGTTCGTCCGACGTCACCTTCAGGCCGCGCACCTTGCGGCCGAAGCCCGGCTCCAGTCCGAGGGCGCCGCCCAGGTGCACCTGGTAGCCCTCGACCTGCTCGCCGCGGTCGTCCAGGACGAGCTGGCCCTTGAGGCCGATGTCCGCGACCTGGATGCGGGCGCAGGCGTTCGGGCAGCCGTTGAGGTTGATGGTGATCGGCTCTTCGAAGTCCGGCAGGCGGCGCTCCAGTTCGTCGATGAGCTGCGCGCCGCGCTGCTTGGTCTCGACGATGGCGAGCTTGCAGAACTCGATGCCGGTGCAGGCCATGGTGCCGCGCCGGAAGGAGGACGGCCGGGCGGTGAGGTCCAGCGCCTCCAGGCCCTCGACCAGCGACTCGACCCGGTCCTGCTCGACGTCCAGGACGATCATCTTCTGCTCGACCGTGGTGCGCACCCGGCCGGAGCCGTGCGCCTCGGCGAGGTCGGCGACCTTCGTCAGGGTGGCGCCGTCGACCCGGCCGACGCGCGGCGCGAAACCGACGTAGTAGCGGCCGTCCCGCTGCCGGTGCACGCCGATGTGGTCACGCCACCGCTGCACCGGCTGCTCGGGGGCGGGACCGTCCACCAGTTCGCGCTCGAGGTACTCGGTCTCCAGCACCTGCCGGAACTTCTCCGGGCCCCAGTCGGCGACCAGGAACTTCAGCCGGGCCCGGTTGCGCAGCCGGCGGTAGCCGTAGTCGCGGAAGATCGAGATGACGCCCTCGAAGACGTCCGGGACCTCGTCGATCGGCACCCAGGCGCCGAGCCGGACGCCCAGCTTGGGGTTGGTGGACAGGCCGCCGCCGACCCAGACGTCGAAGCCGGGACCGTGTTCCGGGTGCCGTACGCCGACGAACGCCACGTCGTTGATCTCGTGCACGACGTCCAGCACCGGCGAGCCCGAGATGGCCGTCTTGAACTTCCGGGGGAGGTTCGAGTACGCCTTGTTGTTCAGGACGCGGCGCTTCATCTCCTCCAGGGCCGGAGTGGCGTCGATGATCTCGTCCTCGGCGATGCCCGCCACCGGGGAGCCGATCATCACACGCGGGGTGTCACCGCACGCGGTGACCGTGGACAGGCCCACGCCCTCCAGGCGGTCCCAGATCTCGGGCACGTCCTCGATGCGGATCCAGTGGTACTGGATGTTCTGCCGGTCGGTGATGTCCGCCGTGCCCCGTGCGAACTCCTGCGAGACCTCGCCGATCACCCGGAGCTGCCGCGTGGTCAGCGCCCCGCCGTCGATGCGCACCCGCAGCATGAAGTGCTCGTCGTCCAGCTCCTCCGGCTCCAGGATCGCGGTCTTGCCGCCGTCGATCCCGGGCTTGCGCTGGGTGTACAGCCCCCACCAGCGCATCCGGCCGCGCAGGTCGCTCGGGTCGATCGAGTCGAAGCCCCGCCGGGAGTAGACCGTCTCAATGCGTGTCCGCACATTGAGACCGTCGTCGTCCTTCTTCACCTGCTCGTTCCCGTTGAGCGGGGTGAAGTGGCCGGCGGCCCACTGGCCCTCGCCACGGTGACGGCTCACCTTGCGGCGCGGCGCTGAGGCGGCAGGGTTCTGCGGGGTGGCGGCCATGGTTGATACGTCCTTCGGGACAGACGGGGACAGGGCTCTGACCTGCATGTACGTGCGCATGCGGACATGAGCGCGCGGCGCTGCGCACACGGGGGCAGGTGCAGGGGAGAACGGCGGTGCTGCGGGCGTCAGCTCGCCGGACAGATGGCGCTGGACATGCGGCCGAGGTCGACGTGCCGCCGACTCACCAAGGCAACTCCAGTTCCGGACATGACGGAAGCGTGTCACGGCGCTCTGGACACAGTCCAGCTTTATCCGTCATGTGGACACCCTTGTCCCACACTGTGGACAAGGGTGTCGTCGCTCACATGTGCGCCGAGAGGGCTTGTCCCGGGCGGATCAGGCGGGGTAGGCCCCGGGCCACGGTCCCGGAGTGGCCACCTCGGGCTCCAGCTCCACCTTGGTGTCGAAGAGCTTGAAGCCCCGCCGCTGGTAGTTGGCCATGGCGTGCTCGCCGTCCTTGCTGCACGTGTGCAGCCACACCCGCTTGGTCGGCGTCCGTTCCGGCAGCCGCTCGCCCAGGTCCCAGGCGCGGGCCGTGCCGTACGACAGCAGGTGGCCGCCGATGCGCCGGCCGCGGAAGGCGGGGATCAGCCCGAAGTAGACGATCTCCACCACTCCCTCGTCATGCCCCTCCATTTCGACGTACCCGGCCGGGGTGCCCCGGTCGTACGCCACCCAGGTCTCCACGCCGGGCCGCTCCAGGTACTCCCGCCACCGCGCGTGGCTCCAGCCCAGCCGGTCGGTCCAGCGGATGTCGCCGCCGACCGACGCGTACAGGTACCGGCTGAACTCGGGGGAGGGCACCTCGGCGCGGACGATCCGGACGTCCCCGCCGGGGGCGGCGGCGGGCAGGAGGTCGGACGGCGAGGTCTGCTCTAGGGACCAGGTGGTGACAGGAACGCTGCTCATGGCGGCCAGGGAATCATCCCGTCTCCGGGTCTGTCGATCGGCCGGGTCGCGCCGGCGCCCGGCGGGGATCAGTCCAGGGCGCGGTCGAGGCCGGCCAGGGGCAGCGTGAACAGCATGCGGTCCGAGAGCGACCAGACCTCGCCCGTCTCCTGCCCGTAGGAGAGGGAGCCCGCCCCCTCGGCCCAGCAGCGGTCCGAGGCGTCGGCGCCGCAGCGGGCCGTCCGGGCGCCCGCGGTGTCCTGCCGCGACAGCCCGCCGTGACCGTCCCGCTCATCGGGCAGCCGTCCCACATACCAGGACGTTCGGTCCGCCCCGGCCTGCCGGTGGGACAGCACCCCGCGGATCCCGGACGCCCGGGTGCGGTAGGCCTCCACCGCGTCCACCCGTCCCGCGGCGTCGGTGGCCAGCGGTCCCGGCCGTGCCGGGTCGGTGCCGAAGGAGTAGCGCCACAGCCGGGCGCTGCGGTCGTCGCCCGGGGCCGTCCACTCCGCGGCGACCAGGCTGTCGGGTGCCGTGCCGCGGTCGACGGCGAGCGCGCCGGGGCACGGCGGCCCGGCGGGGGCGCAGCGGCCGGCGGCGAACCGGTAGGAGCCGACCGCGGGCAGCACGTAGCCGTGGCCGTCGGCGGACCAGCCGCCGGGCACCCGGCCTACCGCGGGCCCGTCGACCGTGGCGCGCTGGATGCGGTCGAGGTCGTAGACGTAGAGCGCGTCGGCGCTGCCGGCCGCCGTGGTGACCAAAAGCTTGTTCCGGTACCAGGCCATGCCGGAGACGTCGGAGGCCAGCCCCCGGTAGTCCCGGCCGCCGTCCACCGGCACCACCAGCAGCACCCAGCGGTAGGAGAGGTGCGCCGGATCGTCCGCGTCGACGAAGGCGATCCGGGCCAGGCCCCGTTCGCCGGGGCGGCCGGTGTCGCTGCTGTGGGTCCAGCCGGCCAGGACGACCCGGTGGCCGTCCGCGGTCCCGCCGCGGCCGGCCCCCTGCGGGGTGGTCACCGAGGCCGGCCGCCAGTCGTCGGCGGCGGTGTCGGCCGGGTCCCAGCAGTAGGCGCGAGTGGTGGCCGGGCCGGCGGGCAGGGACGCCCGGTCGTCGGCGGAGCAGTCGGCGGACGCGCCCAGCCGCCGGTCGGCGGTGCGGAGCACGGCGTCCACGCCGACCGGGCGGCCCATCGCGGCGCTGAGCCGGTCCAGGGTGCGGGCCGGGACCAACTGCTCCCGGAGGCGCAGCGGGCCGGTGTCCGCCGGGGAGGTGAGCGGCCTGAGCGCGCCGGGGCCCTCGGTGATCTCGGCCTGGGAGGTGGTGATCAGGGTGGCGGCTGCGGTGAGCGCCAGCGCGGTGCCGGTCAGGACGGCGCGCAGTGCCGCGCCCCGTCTGCGCCGGCGGTGTCTGCCGCGATGCTTCATCTCTCCTCCAGAGGGCGGGCCAACTGCGCCTCACGGTCCGTACATTGACGCGAGGAACAGGTGGGGCGGCCCGTACCCGTACGGGATGCTACGGCAGGAACCGGCCGGACAGGGCCGGTACCGCCTGATCCGCCCCGGACGAGCGGTGGGAGCCGCACGACAGGGGCGGGGCGCGGCCGTTCCTCCCCGTTCAGGTCGCTCCGGGCCGGCCCGCCGGGACGGCGTTCCGCTTGCGTGTCACGGCCGGTGCCGTCGACTGGGGGAGCAGGTCGCGGGGTTCGTCGGGAAGGAGCACCTCGACTTCCGCATCGGCGCGGAAGCGGTACGGCCGGTGCTGGATCAACTCGCCGAGGTACCGCCTGATCCTGGACATCTCCGCCCGTACCGTGACGGTTCTGGAGGAGTCTCCGAACAGGTCCCCGGCCAGTCCCGCCGCCCCGCGCCCCGCGGGGTGCTCGGCGAGCAGGAACAGCAACTCGGCGTGCCGCGGACTCAGTTTCCGCGACCAGGAGCCCGCCGGGGCGGCGACCGACACGGTGCAGCGGTCCGGCCGGACCAGGTCCAGCACGATCCGGCGCGCACCCGGGGCGAGCGGTTCGTCCTCCGCGCGCAGCAGCCAGCCCCCGGCCAGCGGCTCCACCGCGCACGAGCCGAGCGGCGGCAGCCACCGGAGGCCCGGCGCGAGCGACTTGGGCAGCGTCACGTGCCGCACGTACGGCATCCCGGTCACCGCGGCCGTCCAGCCGTCGCGGTCCACCACCACGGCCCGGCCGGCCAGCCGGGCCAGCACCGGCGTCGCGACCGCGCGCAGCCGCTCCAACGAGGCCCCGTGCACCTCCCGCAGCCGCGCCTCGGCCAGTTTGGCCACCGAGTCCACCCAGGTGAGGGTGGCCGGATGCATGGTCTCCAGCGGCCCGCTGACGTCCACCACGCCGAGCAGCCGGCCGTCGCGCGGATCGCTGATCGGGGCGCCCGTGCACGTCCACGAGGTCTGCGAGCGGGCGAAGTGCTCCGCGGCGAAGACCTGCACGGGACGCCGTACCACCGCCGGCGTGCCCACCCCGTTGGTGCCGACGACGTCTTCCCGCCAGTCCGCGCCGAGTTCGAAGCCGAGCCGGTCGGCCTTGCGGAGCACCGGCGGCGCGCCCTCCCGCCAGAGCACGCGGCCGTCGGCGTCGGCGACGACCATGATGTGCTGGGCGACGTCCGCGACCGAAACGAGCCCTTCCCGCAGCACCGGCAGCACGTGCCGCAGCGGCGACTCCTCCCGCCGGCGGCGGACCTCGTCGGAGGGCAGCAGCCCGGACCTGCGGTCCCGTTCGGGGTCGACGCCGCTGCGTCTCATCCGCCCCCACGACTGCTCGATCACCGGCCGGGGCGCGATCCGCGCACGTCGCCCGGCGAGGGTCGCCTCACGCACCTCGTCCAGCACCCGCGCCGCCCGCGCCGCGTCCACGGCGGCCAGGCGCGCCACGTTCATCGGCGGGTTCCCCATCGCGGTCCTCCCCGAAACAGACGTCGAACACCCTTGTCAAGCCGCCCGGGCGGCGGTTTCCGGTCCGACTGCGCCTCTCACACTGCCGCTCCGGTCGTGGCGGAGGCACAGACTCCGCACAGCTCGCCCCGTAAGTTGCAACCCCCTGCAACCCTGGTCAACCGACGGAGGGTGGCCGAGACTTGACGACGACGCGTGACGCGTCCGTGGGCTCGACGGGCCCAGCCTCCGGGGGTGGTGCCGTGTCGGCGCAGCACCACCCCCGGCCGCCGGCCTCCGCGCCGCGGGCGGCGGGGCGCGGTCCGGCACTCCGGGCCGCAGCGGCCGGCCGCGGGCGCGCGACGGGTCCACGCACCACCCCCTCCTCCCGGCGGCACCGCCCGGGCGTCTCAGGCGGCCGGGCGGGCCCGGTCCACCACCGCTTCGAGATCCAGGCCCGTCGGCAGGGTGCCGAAGGACGCGCCGTGATCACCACCCAGCCGGGAGGCGCAGAACGCGTCGGCGACCTCCGGCGGCGCGTGCCGCACCAGCAGGGAGCCCTGGAGCACCAGCGCGAGCCGCTCCGCCAGCCGCCGTGCCCGTCCCTCGGCCCCGTCCAGGTCGGCGAGTTCGGCGAACAGGTCCTTCACCGCCCGGTCCAGCCGGTGGTCGGCGCCGTGCGCCCGGCCGATCTCGGTCAGGCAGGCGTCCAGCGCCCGCGGCTCCCGCCGCAGCGTGCCGAGCACGTCCAGCGCCTGGACGTTGCCCGCGCCCGCCCGGAGCGAGTCCAGCGGCGACTGCCGCACCAGCCGGGGCAGCCCGGACTCCTCCACGTACCCGTTGCCGCCCAGGCACTCGGCGGCCTCCACGGTCACCGGCGCACACCGCTTGGTGATCCAGTACTTGGCGGCCGGCACCGCCAGCCGCAGCAGGGCGCGGGCCTCCTCGCCACCGTCGTCGCAGGCCGCGGCCAGCCGCAGCGCGAGCGCGGTCGCCGCCTCCGCCTCCAGCGCGAGATCGGCGAGGACGTTGCGCATCAGCGGCTCGTCCACCAGCTTCCCGCCGGACACCGCCCGGTGCGCGCAGTGGTGCACCGCCTGGGCCACCGCCTGCCGCATCAGCCCCGCCGAGCCGAGCGCGCAGTCCAGCCGGATGGCCGAGAGCGCCCCGGCGAGCGTGCGCGGCCCCCGGCCCTCCTCGCCGACCCGGCGCGCCCAGGTGCCGTCGAACTCGACCTCGGCGGTGGCGTTCGCGCGGTCGCCCAGCTTGTCCTTGAGCCGCTGGAGCAGGAAGACGTTGCGGCCGCCGTCGGGCAGCACGCGCGGGACCAGGAAGCAGGTGAGTCCGCCCGGGGCCTCGGCGAGCACCAGGAACGCGTCCGACATGGGCGCCGAGCAGAACCACTTGTGCCCGGTCAGCAGGTACGTCCCCGCCTCGGCGAGCGGCTCCGCCCGCGTGGTCGTGGCCCGGAGGTCGCTGCCGCCCTGCTTCTCGGCCAGGCTCAGGCCGAACAGGGCGCCGGGCTTCCGCCCGGCGGGCCGCAGCTCCCGGTCGTAGATCGTGGAGGCGATCCGGGGCTCCCACTCGGCGGCCAGCCCCGGGTCGGCGCGGAGCGCGGGCACCGCCGCGTGCGTCGTCGACAGCGGACCGCAGGTGCCCGCCTCGACCTGCGTCCAGACGACGATCCCGGCCGCCCGGCGGACATGGCCGGACGGCCGGGTCCACGCGCCGGTCAGTCCCGCGGAGACGCCCTTGCCGAGCAACCGGTGCCAGGCCGGATGGAACTCGACCTCGTCGATCCGGTGGCCGTAGCGGTCGTGGCTGCGCAGCCGCGGCGGGTTCTCCTCCGCCTGCGCCGCCCACTCGTGCAGTTGCGCCGAACCGGCCGCCCGGCCGAGCCCGGACAACTCCTCGCGCGCCTCGTCCAGGACGTCGGGGGCGGCGTACCGGGCGACGGCCTCCGCCAGGGCGCGGTCGGCGGTGAAGACGTCGTGGCCGGCCAGCGGCGGCGGCTGGTTCGTCACGGTGTGGGTGGGGGTGCCTGCCATGAGGGGAACCTACCCGGGGAGGCGGCGGTGATGGCCTCCAGAGTGGCACACCCCGGCCGCGCGGGCGCCGGATCCGGTCCGCCGGGCCCCGGAAGGTGAGTACGGTCCCGTGCTGCGGATACCTTTGGCTCGTGCAGCCAGCAAGTGAACCCCCGAAGCGGCCGGCCGGCCGGCTCCACCGGGCCAGGGCCCTCTACCGGAACGTCTCCATGCGCAGGACCGCCTGGCTGCTGCTCAAGGACACCGTCAACTCCTGCATGGAGTACCGCATCCTGGGCCTGGCGGCCGAGGCGGCGTTCTTCACGCTGCTGTCGGTGCCGCCGCTGCTGCTGAGCCTGATCGGGCTGCTCGGCTACGTCGACGACTGGACCGGGGCCGACACGATCTCCAGCCTGGAGACCAACCTGCTGGAGGCCTCCCACACGGTCCTGTCCGACAAGGGCGTCAAGGAGATCGCCGAGCCGATCCTGAACGACGTGATGCGGGGCGGCCGGCCCGACGTCATCTCGATAGGCTTCCTGTTCGCGCTGTGGTCGGGCTCGCGCGCGGTGAACGTCTTCATCGACACCATCACCGTGATGTACGGCCTCGACGGCGTCCGGGGCATCGTCAAGACCCGGATCATGGCGTTCCTGCTCTTCATCGTGGCGCTGCTGATCGGCTCGGTGGCGCTGCCGCTGATGGTGGCCGGGCCGGACGCGGTGATGGGGCTCGTGCCCTGGTCGGCGACGGTCGTGCAGGTCCTGTACTGGCCGGTCGTGATCGTCCTGTCCATCGTCTTCCTGACGACGCTCTACCACGTGTCGGTGCCGGTCCGCTCCCCGTGGATCGAGGACGTGCCCGGTGCGCTGGTCGCCCTGGCCATGTGGGTCCTGGGCAGCTTCCTGCTGCGCATCTACCTCACGTACACCATCGAGGGCGCCACGATCTACGGCTCGCTCGCCGCCGCCGTCGCCGTCCTGCTGTGGATCGGTGTGTCCGCCTTCGCCGTGCTCGTCGGCGCGGCGGTGAACGCCGCCATCGACCGGGTCTGGCCGGCCGCGGCCACGGCCGCCGCGCGCGAGGCCAACGAACGGGTGCGGGAGGCGCACGTCGCCGAGTACGTCGCCCGTGCCGCCGCGGCCCGGGAGGCCGACCCCGACGACCCCGACATGCCCTCCGAGTTCCCCGAGCGCTGGTCGCGCTTCCTGCCCCCGGAGGACGTGACGGCCCGCCTGCGCGGCCACGCGAGGAACCCCCACCACGTGCACAAGGCCAACGGGGACGGCGGCGGGACCGATCCCCAGGGCGGCCCCGGGGACGGCGGTCACGGGAACGAAGACGGCCCGGGGCACCCCTGGCCGTGACGACCGGAGGGGGCGGCCCGTTCTCGCCGCCCCCGCGTCCGGTCCCACGGCACCGGTCCTCCCGCCCTCCCGTCCCGACGTCCGGCGCCGCACGGCACGTACGCTGACCGCCGTGTACGCGGAGCGGAGGGCACGGCTGGCCGGCGCGGTCGTGTGGACGAGGTCCCCGGCGGCCGGCACCGATGCCCGGCCGGTGCTGCCCGACGGCTGCATGGACCTGATGTGGGGCGAGGGGCGGCTGCTGGTCGCGGGCCCCGACATCCGCGCGCATGTCCCCGGCGGACCGGCGCGCCCCTGGGCGGGTGTCCGCTTCTTCCCCGGCACCGCGCCCGCCCTGCTCGGCGTACCCGCGCACGAACTGCGCGACCTGCGGGTGGAGCTGGCCGACCTCTGGCCCGCCGCCCGGGTCCGGCGGCTGAGCGAGCGGATCGCGGCGGCGGCCGACCCGGCGCGGGCGCTGGAGGCCGTCGCCCTGGACCGGGCCGCGGAGGCCGGGGCCCCCGACCCGGCGCTGCGCCGGCTGGTGGCGTGCCTGGACGAGGGCCGCCCGGTGTCGGCCGCGGCCGCCGAACTGGGGTACCGGGAGCGTACGTTGCACCGGCGCTGCCTGGCCGCGTTCGGCTACGGGCCGAAGACCCTGGCCCGCATCCTGCGGTTGCAGCGGGCCCTGGCGCTGGCCCGCTCCGGGACGCCGTACGCCGACGCGGCGCTCCGCGCGGGCTACGCGGACCAGCCCCACCTGGCGCGGGAGGTGCGGGAGCTGGCCGGGATGCCGCTCGGGGAGCTACTCGCCGGGGACGGGTAGCGGGGCGAACAGGTCGACCCCGTTGCCGTCCGGGTCGTGCACGGTGGCGTACCGCTGGCCCCAGACGGCGTCCCATGGCTTGAGTTCGCCGTGGTGGCCGGCGTCCACCAGTTCCGCGTAGCGGGCGTCCACCTCGGCGGGCGAGGCGCACCGGAAGGCGAGCGTGACCCGGCCGGTGCCGGCGGGCGGCCGCCAGCCGGGGTGGAAGGAGCGGACGGTCTCCTCGGTGTCCAGGGCGAGTGCCAGACCACCGGGCAACTCGGCCTCGACGTGCGGCTGGTCCTCGGCGCCCGGCGGGAAGACCAGCCCGAGGCGGCGGTAGAAGGCGAGGGAGGCGGCCAGGTCGGAGGTGACCAGGCCGATCACGGCGATGTGTGCGCTCATACGGCCACCGTAGGCGGCGGCCGGCCGGCCGGTCTTGAAGGAATCGGACACCGGCGGCGGGCCCCGGCCCGGAACCCGCGGGCGCCTTCCCGGGTCACCCGGACGGCGGGTTCGGACGGACGGCGGGCCGCGCCGAGTGACGTTTCTGCGGTGAACCGGTTCCCCCATCAGGGTGAGTAAAGCTCGCGTAGGGCAATGGTCACGTGACCTCCTAGAGATGCTCTTGTCTTGGTAAAGAGCACCGGGACGCGAGGGACCCCCGTCCCGCGTCCACCCCACAGAAGGAGCCGGACCATGTCTCACGGTAAGAAGCTGCGCGAGCGCATCGCCGGGCCCGGGACCACACCGCTGATCGGCGTGTACGACATGTACTCCGCGTCGATCGCGGCCAAGCACTACGACGGGATGTTCGTCTCGGGCTTCGGCTTCGCGGCCTCGTACTACGGGCTGCCGGACATCGGGTTCATCGCCTGGCCCGACATGGTGGCCTTCGTCCAGCGGCTGCGGGGCGCGTTCCCGCACCACCACCTGCTGGTCGACATCGACGACGGGTACGTCGACCCCGAGGTCGCCTGCCACGTCGTCGAGGGGCTGGAGCGCATCGGCGCCTCCGGGGTGATCCTGGAGGACCAGAAGCGCCCCCGCCGCTGCGGTCACGCCGACGGCAAGCAGGTGCTGCCGCTGGAGGAGTACCTGGAGAAGCTGCACCAGGTCCTGGAGACCCGCAGGGACCTGGTGGTCGTCGCCCGCACCGACGCCACCGACGAGCGGGACATCCTGCACCGCGCCGAGCGGCTCGCCGCCACCGACGCGGACGTGGTGCTCGTCGACGGGGTGCGCAGCGTCGAGTGGATCAAGCGGATCAGGGAGGTCGTCGGCGGCAAGCCGCTGCTGTTCAACCAGATCGCCGGCGGCAAGTCGCCCCGGCTGTCCCTCGGTGAACTGTCCGACCTCGGGGTGGACGTCGCCATCTACAGCACCCCCTGCCTGTTCGCCGCGCACGAGGCGATGGACTCCGCGCTCGCCGGCCTGAAGGAGGCCGACGGCCGGCTGCCGGAGGTGGACCCCGCGAGCGGGGTCGGCGTGCAGGCGTCCACCACCCTGCTGGAGCGCAACATCGCCCGTGACCGGCTCGCCCCCGAGGGCGTGGGCGTGTGACCGGTCCCGTGCCCCGGCTCGGCGTCGCCACGGTGATCGCCGCGGCCCTCCTGGGTGCCGGAGCCGGTCCCGCGGCCGCCTCCGGGGGGCTGGTCACCGTGATCGACAACTCCCGGACGGGCACCGACAACTCGGAGACCGACTCGGTCCTGGAGATCGACCGCACAGCCAACGCGCAGGCCGGCAGCGGTACCGCGGGCAGCGATCACGACGGCAGCGCCGTGGACGTGGTCGAGGCCCTCGTCGGCGGGGCCGACCGGGACGACGAGGACTGAGGGACGGCGGAACGGGGACCACGGAAGAGACCACGGAACGGGGACCACGGAAGAGACCACGGAACGGAGCGGTGGCCGGGCACCCCGTGCGGGAGGCACCCGGCCACCGCCGTCCCCGTTCCCTGGACCGGCCCCGTTTCCCGGACCGGCCTCGTCCCCCGGACCGGCCTGCCCTCGGACCGGCCCCGGACGTGTCCACCCCGCAGCCGCTCCCGCCCGGCGGGCCGGGAGCCGCCCGATCCCGCCGAGTACGCCGAGCGGCCCGGCGTGCCCCTCCGCGCCGGAATACCCCGCCGCCGTGTGGTGCTGTGGTGTCGACGGTGCACGGCGCCGACGCACGGGTGACCGGCGCGGTGCGGGAGCGCGGCGAAGGGCTGGCGGCGATGACGGCGGACCGGACGGGCCCTGTGGTGAGAACGCCCCACGGGGCGGTGCGTGGTAGGTACGAGCGAGGTGTCGCGGTCTTCCGGGGCGTCCCGTACGCGGCTCCGCCGTTCGGCTCCCTGCGGTTCCGGCCGCCCCGGCCGCCCGAGCCCTGGGACGGGGTGCGCGACGCCGGCGCCTTCGGGCCCACCGCGCCGAAACCGCCGTACTCCGAGGCGTTCGCCCAGTACCTGTCCGACCCGGTCGTGCCCGGCGACGACTGCCTCAACCTCAACGTGTGGACGCCCGAGCCGGGGCCCGGCGCCGGGCTGCCCGTGCTGGTCTGGCTGCACGGCGGCGCCCTGACCAGGGGCTCCTCGGCGGTGCCCGTGTACGACGGCAGCGCCTTCGCCCGGGACGGGGTCGTCTGCGTCTCGGTCAACTACCGGCTGGGCGTCGAGGGCTACGGGCTCTTCCCGGACGCGCCCCCGAACCCGGGCCTGCGGGACCAGCTCGCCGCCCTGCGCTGGGTGCACGACTCGATCGCGGCCTTCGGCGGCGACCCCGGCCGGATCACCCTGTGCGGCCAGTCGGCCGGCGCCATCAGCGTCGGTGCCCTGCTCGCCGCCCCCGCGGCACAGGGCCTGATCCGGCGGGCGGTGCTGCAGAGCGGGGCCCCCGAGGCCGCGGAGCGCGAGAAGGTGCGGCGGATGGTGCGCCGGATGGCCGCCCGGCTCCGGGTGCCCGCCACCGCCGAGGCGTTCGCCGGTGTCGACCGCGCCCTGCTGCTGCGCACCCAGGCCGAGGTCGGCCGGCTCAGCAGCCCGGTGCTGGGCGGTCCCGCGTTCGGCATCGTGGTGGACGGCGACCTCGTGCCCCGCGATCCGCTGGCGGCGCTGACCGACGGGGACGCCGGCCGGGACACCGACCTGCTCATGGGCTGGACCCGGGACGAGTACCGGCTGTGGCTGGTGCCCGGCGGCCTGCTGGACCGCGTCGACCGGCTCGGCGCCGTCGCCCTGGCCGGGGCCATGGCCCGCTGCCACGCCGGCCACGACGTCCCGCGCGGCTACCGGGCCCTGCGCCCCGATGCCGGGACGGCCGAGACGGTCGGCCAGATGGTCACCGACCACCTGCTGCGGGTGCCCCTGCACCGGCTCGCCGACGCCCGCCCCGGCACCTCCCACCTCTACGAGTTCGCGTGGCCGTCCCGGCGCCCCGGCCTCGGCGCCTGCCACGCGCTGGAACTGGGGTTCGTCTTCGGCACCGGGGACCTGCCCGAGTCGCGGAAACTGGCCGGTGAGGGCGCGCCCCGGGAACTGCGCGACGCGATGCACGGCGCCTGGGTGCGGTTCGTGACGTCCGGCGACCCCGGCTGGGCGGCCTGGGACGCCCGCCACCCCGTCCGGATCTTCGGCGAGGGCGCCCCGTACACCGCGTGCGGACCCCGGGACGCGGACATCGGCCTGTGGTCGGCCGCGCCCGCCCTGCCCGCACCTCCGGGGGCCGCCGCCGTACCGCGGGCCACCGGCGCCGAACTGGGCGCCGCGCTGCGCCGCTGAACCGGACGGACGGGCGGGGCCCGGGTGTCAGCCGATCGCGCCCGCTATCGCGGCTGTCCCCTCCGGGCCCACCCGGCAGCAGCCGCCGATCAGCCGCGCCCCCGCGTCCCGCCACGCGGCGACCCGCGCGGCACCGAACGTCGTGCGTCCCCGCCAGGCCCGCGCCTCCGCGTCCCAGACCTCACCGCTGTTGGGGTAGACCACGACGGGCTTGCCGGTGACCCGCGCCGCGATCTCCACGGCCGGTCCGACGTCCCCGGGGGCGCAGCAGTTCACCCCGACCGCGATCACCTCGTCCGCGTCTGCGGCCGGCGCGAACGCCTCCTCAAGGGGCTGCCCCGCCCGCGTCCGGGTCCCCTCGACCGTGTACGACAGCCAGGCCGGCACGCCGAGCCCGCGCACCGCGCGCAGCAGCGCGGCGGCCTCGTCGGCGTCGGGGACGGTCTCCAGCGCCAGCACGTCCGGGCCGGCGGCGGCCAGCGCCTCGATCCGGGGCCGGTGGAACCGCTCCAGCTCGGCCGTGGTCAGCCCGTACCGGCCCCGGTACTCGGAGCCGTCCGCGAGCATCGCCCCGTACGGCCCGGCCGACGCCGCCACCCACAGCGGGCGGCCGGCGCCCCTCTCCACCGCCCGGCGGGCCGCCGCGCGGGCCAGCTCCACGCTGAGGGCGAGCAGCCGCGTGGCCTCCGCGCGGCCGATGCCGCGCTTCGCGAAGCCCTCGAAGGTGGCCTGGTAGCTGGCCGTGATCGCCACGCTCGCACCCGCCTCGAAGTAGGCCAGGTGCGCCTCGGTGACCGCCTCGGGCCGCTCGACGAGCAGCCGGGCCGACCACAGGTCGTCGCTCAGGTCGTGCCCGGCCGCCGCGAGCTGGTTGGACATGCCGCCGTCGAGCACGACCGTCCCGGCGGCGAGGGCGTCGGCGAGGCTGGGGGAGCTGGCGCTGGTCATGCCCCGAAGCTAGCCGAACCGCGACACCGCCCACCACGCCCGCCCACCGGTCGGACCGGCCGGACCGGCCGGCCCGGCCGGCCCGGTCAAGGGGCTTCGCGCCCGCCGGTCACGGCAGTGGCCGTCCTTCCCGGCGCCGCCCGCGGCGCGGACGGGGACGGGGAGCAGGGCGTCGGCGCCGGCCCCGGCGGCTCAGCCTTCGCCGGCGGGCTCCCCCTCCTGCCGCGGCCAGTGGGTGAGGGTGACGTGGAGGGCCTCCACGGCCTTGTCCCAGGAGGCGCCCACGTCGCGGTCCGCGCCGAAGCCGCCCGCGCTCTCCAGCACGCAGTACCCGTGGAACGTGCTGCGCAGCAGCCGTACCGCGTCCGTCAGGTCCGGTTCCGCCAGGCCGTACGCCCGCAGCATGCCGTAGGTGATCTCCGCGGTGCGGCGCAGCTCCGGGGAGTCCGCGATCAGGGACTGGTCGACGCGGATCTGGGTGGCCGCGTACCGACCCGGGTGCTCCAGGGCGTACTGCCGGTAGGCGCCGGCGAACGCCGTCAGCGCCTCCGCGCCCGCCCGGCCGGCCACGGCGGCCGCGATCCGGTCGATCAGCTCGGCCCCCGCGTGCAGGGCCAGCCGGGTGCGCAGGTCCTGGAGGCCGCGCAGGTGCGAGTAGAGGCTCGCGTCCCTGACCCCGAAGCGGCGCGCCAGCGCGGAGACGCTGACGTTGTCGAAGCCGACCTCGTCCGCCAGTTCGGCGGCGCCGGCCACCAGCCGCTCCGCGCTGAGCCCTGCCCGGGGCATGCGCCCACCTCCTCGGATGCCTGGGCAGAACCCTAGAGCAGCCGGTGCGGGCCCGGACCGGCGGCGGGCACGGAGAAGACGAAGGCGAACTCCGCCGGCTCGGCCCGCAGGTGGTGGCGGGGCAGCGGGCCGGGGCCGCAGGACTGGGAGCCGATGCCGTGCTGGCCGTGGTCGAGGTTGACCCAGACCGTGTCACCGGGCACCAGGTCCGTGCGGTGGTCCGCCGCGTCCAGCTGCTCGGTGGTCCAGCGGCGCGCGGTGAGGTGGAAGACGGGATCGCCCTCGACGCGCAGCCCGCCCAGCTCCGCCCAGCGGACGTCGATGCGGGCGCCGTTCTCCTGCGGACGGACGTACGGCGTCTGCAGTTCCGCGACGGTCGACCGCCACCGGCCCACGGACGCCGCCGCCCTGGTGTCCGGGTACGCCTCCCCCGGACCGCCGCCGTACCACTCCACCCGGTCGGCCGCCGCCAGTCCGAAGCGGATGCCGAGCCGGGGGAGGGGCACGGTCCAGTCGCCCTCCGGCGCGGTGCGCACGGTCAGCAGCAGCCGGTCGCCGTCCGACGTCCAGTGGTACACCGCGGTCAGCCCGGTCTCCCGGCCGGCCGGCGCCACCCTCGTGCGGACCGTCAGCGAGTCCCCGGAGCACTCCACCGCGTCCAGGCGGTGCCGCATCCGGTGCAGGCCCAGCGCGCGCCAGAGCGGCCCGACGCGGGGGTCGCTCTGCCAGGCGGCCCCGTCGTCGTTGTCGGTGGTGGCCCGCCAGACGTCCAGGCGCAGGGCGCGGACGGCGACGCCCCCGATGCCGCGCAGGGCGCCGGTGCGGGTGTCGAAGACGCCGGGGCCGAGCCCGGTCACGCCGTCGCCGGGCACCGGCCGGGCGGTCGCCGCGACTTCGGGCGCCCGGCGCGCGGCCGCCCGGACCTGCCCCCAGGCGACCACGTGGCCCGCGGGTGCCCACGGGGTGCCGGCCGCCGGCACCGCGCGGACCGTCCAGTACGCCTCACCGGGCGGCGCGCCGGGCGGCGGGCCGGGCAGGGCCACCTCGGCGGACGCGCCGGGTGCCAGCGCGGGCACCGGCAGCGGACCGGAGCCCACCGTCTCGCCCTCCACCTCGTACGACCACGAGAAGGCCAGCGCCGACAGGTCGGCGAAGTCGTACTTGTTGGTGACGCGGACCGTGCCGTCCGTCCCGGTGCCCGCGATGCCGACCGGCTCGATCACCTTCTTGTACTCGATCAGGCCGGGGGAGGGCCGGCGGTCCGGGAAGAGCAGGCCGTCGCAGACGAAGTTGCCGTCGTGCAGCTCCTCGCCGAAGTCGCCGCCGTAGGCGTACCCCAGCTCGGGATGGGCGATGCCGTGGTCGATCCACTCCCAGACGAAGCCGCCCTGGAGCCGGTCGTGCGCCTCGAAGATCCGCTGATAGTCGGCGAGCCCGCCGGGGCCGTTGCCCATGGCGTGCCCGTACTCGCAGAGGATGAAGGGGAGTTCACGGCGCCTGCGCGGGCCGCCGTCGAGGCCGCGGCCGATCCGCTCGACCTCGTCGTGCCCGGCGTACATGCGCGAGTACACGTGGGTGTCACGGCAGTCGCGGTCGCCCTCGTAGTGCAGCGGCCGCGACGGGTCCCGGCGGTGGATCCACTCGGCCATCGCGGTCAGGCCCCGGCCGGTGCCGGCCTCGTTGCCGAGGGACCAGAGCACGACCGACGGGTGGTTCTTGTCCCGTTCGACCGTGCGGGCCGCCCGGTCGAGCAGCGCCGGGGTCCAGCGGTCGTCGTCGACGGGGTTGTCCCGCCAGTCCTGCCCGGTGAAGCCGTGCGTCTCCAGGTCGCACTCGTCGATCACCCACAGGCCCAGTTCGTCGCAGAGGTCGAGGAAGAACGGGTGCGGCGGGTAGTGGGCGGTGCGGACGGCGTTGACGTTGTGCCGCTTCATCAGCAGCACGTCCTCGCGCATGGTCGCCGCGTCGAGCGCCCGGCCCCGCTCGGGGTGCCACTCGTGCCGGTTGACACCGCGGAAGAGCACCGGGCGGCCGTTCACCCGGATCAGCCCGTCCGCCAGCTCCACCGTGCGGAAACCGATGCGCAGCGGCACCCGTTCGCCCTCGGTGGCCAGCACGCCGTCGTACAGCCTCGGCGTCTCCGCCGTCCACGGCTCGGCCGGCACCGTCACCGGCTCCCCGGCCGCGACGTCGACGCCCAGCTCCGGGACGGTCACCCGGCCGGCCACGTCGGAGTCGACGCGCAGGGTGCCCGTACCGGCGGTGTGGTCGTACGAGGCGTGCACGAAGAAGTCGAGGACGGCGCCCGGCGGGCGGTGCAGCAGGGTGACGCTCCGGAAGATGCCCGGCAGCCACCACTGGTCCTGGTCCTCCAGGTACGAGCCCGCCGACCACTGGTGGACCCGGACGCCCAGGACGTTGCCGCCCGCCCGCAGCAGGTGCCCGACCGCGAACTCGTGCGGCAGCCGGGACCCCTTGAACTCGCCGAGAGCCGTGCCGTTCAGCCAGATCCGGGCGCAGGACTCCACCCCGTCGAAGCGGAGCACGGCGCCGCCGTCCGCCGGCCAGTCCGCGGGCAGGTCGAAGACGCGCAGGTGGTCGCCGGTCGGGTTCTCGGTCGGCACCCGGGGCGGGTCCACCGGGAACGGGTAGAGGTGGTTGGTGTAGACGGGGGAGCCGTGGCCCTGGAGCACCCAGTGGCCCGGGACGGTGAGCTCCGCCCAGTCGCCGGCGTCGTACCCCGGCGCCGCGAAGGAGTCGTCCTCGGCGTCGGCCGTGTCCGACAGCCGGAAGCGCCAGGTGCCGTCGAGCGGGAGGGTCCTGGCGTCTGAGGCCGCGTACCGGGCGCGGGGCGGCAGCGTCCCGGAGCCGGGGGAGACGTCCTCGACGTAACGGCACGGAGGGGTGTGCGGCCCGGCGTCGGCCGAGGGCCCGGGGGAGGTGCGGAACGACATGAGTCTCCTAGCTCAGCCTGTGGGAGGCACCGGGCCGGCGGGGACCGGGAAGGGGAGGAGGAGGTCGGGGGCGGTCGGCGGCCGGTGGAGGGGGCGTGCCGGGCGACGGCCCGGCGGACCGCCGCGGGCAGCGGCGCGCCCGGGCGGGCGGCCACCCGGCGGCCGGGGGAGGCCGGCCGGCTCGGCGTGGACCTCAGGCTAGGGGCCCTCGGCGAGTGCCGACAAGGGCGGCAGGCGCGGGTGGCGCACGCGCGCCGTCCCCGCCCGTCGTCAGCCGCCGAGCAGGTCCCGCACGAAGGCGTTGGTGAACGTGCCCCGGGGGTCCAGCTCCCGGGCCAGGGCCCGGAAGTCCGCGAGCCGCGGATACCGGCCGCGCAGCCCGGCCGCCGGGATCGTGTACGCCTTCCCCCAGTGCGGGCGCGGGCCGAACGGCTCCAGCGCCTCCTCCAGGCGCCGCACCACCGGCAGCACCGCCGCCTCGTCCCGCACCCAGGTGAAGTGCAGCGCCACCGTGTCCCGCCCGTGGGCCGGCTCCAGCCACTGCGTCTCCGCGGCGATCGTGCGCACCTCGCAGACGCGCAGCACCCCGGCGACCGTCCCGCGGATCGCGTCGACCGCGGCCAGCGCGTCCGCCGCCGCCCGCCGCGGCAGCAGGTACTCCGACTGGATCTCCTCCCCGCTGCTCGGTGTGAACTCCGCCCGGAAGTGCGGCAGCCGCTCGTGCCACGGCCCCGGCTCGCCGAGCTGCGGGGTGCAGTTGGCCGCCGGCATCCCCGGCACCGGGTGCAGCGCCCCGGTGGCGGCCGGGGCCCACGGGAAGTCCGCGGCCGGCCGGTCGGTACGGCGCTTGACCCAGACCTGCCCGAAGCCGGGCGCACGCCAGTCGGTGAACAGGCTCACGCTGTACCCCGCCGCCGCGACGGCCTCGAAGTCGAGCCCGGCCAGCGGGAGTCCGGTGTACACGCACTGCTCGACCAGGTAGGCGGGTTCCAGGTCCAGGGTGAGCGAGGTGACCACGCCGAGCGCCCCGAGCGAGGTCACCGCCCCGCCGAACCGCGGATCGCCGCGGCCCACCGGCACCGTCGAGCCGTCGGCGGTCAGCAGCTCCACCTCCCGCACCGCCGCCGCGAGCGGGCCGTTCGCCACCCCCGACCCGTGGGTGCCGGTCGCCACCGAGCCCGCCACCGAGATGTGCGGCAGCGAGGCCAGGTTGGGCAGGGCCAGCCCCCGGGCGTGCACCGCCCGGGCGAGTTCCGCGTACCGGACGCCGCCGGAGACCCGGACCGTACGGGCCGCGGTGTCCACGTCGATCCGCGGCGGCAGGCCGGCGATCGACAGCAGGGTGCCCCCGGGGCCGGGGTCGGTGATCCGGTTGAAGGAGTGCCCGCTGCCCAGGACCCGCACCCGCGCGCTGCCCGCCACCACGGCCCTGAGCGCGTCCGACGTCCGCGGGCGGTGGAACTCCCCGACCGTGTAGGTGACGCTGCGCGCCCAGTTGCCGATCACCCGCGCCGCGTCCGCCACCCGTGCCTCCCGGGGAGTGCCTGTCCGTTGACCCTCTCATCCGCACCGGCCTACGGTGAGGACCGGTCCGCAGTCCGCGCGTCCCCGAGCCGGAAGGCCACGCCCTTGACCGAGCGACCCCGGGCACTGTTCGCCATGGCACCGCGGAACCTGCCGCTCGTCTTCCCGCCGGAACTGCTGGCCCGCCTGCGCGCCCGCGTGGACGTCGATCCCGCCCTGGTGGCCGACGACTTCGCCGCGCCCCGGGTCCGGGCGGCCCTCGCCCGCACCGAGATCCTCGTCACCGGCTGGGGCTGCCCCCGCCTGGACCCGGCGGTCCTGGACGCGGCCCCGGAACTCCGCGCCGTCCTGCACGCGGCCGGCTCGGTCAAGGGGTTCACCACGCCCGAGGTGTGGCGGCGGGGCATCGCCGTCTCCTCGGCCGCCGAGGCCAACGCCCTGCCGGTCGCCGAGTACGCGCTCGCCGTGATCCTGCTGGCCGGCAAGGACGCCTTCGCGCTGCGCGACCGGCTGCGCGAACGGCGCGCGTTCCCCTACGACGGCGTCCTCCCCGGCATCGGCAACCACGGCCGCCGCGTCGGCGTCGTCGGCGCCTCCCGCACCGGCCGCCGCCTGATCGGGCTGCTGCGCCACCACGACCTCGCCGTCACGCTCGCCGACCCGTACGTGGACGCGCCGGAGGCCGCCCGGCTCGGCGTGCCCCTGCTGCCGCTCGACGAGCTGCTGCGCACCTGCGACGTCGTCAGCCTGCACGCACCGCACACCGCCGGCACCCACCGTCTCGTCGGGGCCCGGGAACTCGCCCTGATGCCCACCGGAGCGGTCCTCGTCAACACCGCGCGCGGCGCCCTGGTCGACCACGACGCGCTGGTCGCGGAGGTGCGCGCCGGGCGGCTGAGCGCCGTGCTGGACGTGACCGACCCCGAACCGCTGCCCGCCGGCTCCCCGCTGTACGACCTGCCCAACGCCTTCGTCACCCCGCACCTGGCCGGCTCGCAGGGCAACGAGGTGGCCCGCCTCGGCCGCGTGGTGGTGGAGGAGGCCGAGCGGCTCGCGTCCGGAGCCGCCCTGCGCCACGCCGTCGATCCCGCGGAGCTGGAGCGGATGGCCTAGGCACGCCCCGGCGAGACGCCCGTCGCAGCGTCGCGCGCCGCCGCCCGGCGCGGCCGTGGCGGCCCGTACCGCGCGGCGTGCGGGGACCCGGCACGGGCGTGCCGGGGGCGGGGGCATACGGTGAGGGGTGAACGCCTGAGCCGGGAGGAGACAGACGGATGGGCAGTCGTACCGCGCTGGTCGAGGATCTGATGGAGCGGTTCCCGGAGGTGCCGCGGGAGGCCGTCTTCAAGGAGGACCTGCTCCGGGGCGGTGTCGCCTTCGACGAGTCCGCCCTGAGCGACAACGAGGACGGGGACGTCAAACCGAAGTCCTACTTCATCTTCTCCTTCGACCACGGCACCCTGCCCGAACTGGGCGAAGCCGCGCTGCGCCGGCCCCCGGAGGAGATCATCCTCACCGGTGGGCCGTACGACCTGAGGCGCACGGTCGTCTCCGTCCGGGTGAACCCCGCCTCGCCCTACCGGGTCGCCGCCGACGAGGAGGGGCTCCTCGGGCTGTACCTCGACGGCAAGCGCATCGCCGACGTCGGGGTGCCGCCGATGCCCGAGTACTACCGGCACACCCTCTCCAACGGGAAGTCCGTGATGGAGGTCGCGCCGACCATCCAGTGGGGCTACCTGATCTACCTGACCGTCTTCCGGGTCTGCCAGTACTTCGGCGCCAAGGAGGAGTGCCAGTACTGCGACATCAACCACAACTGGCGCCAGCACAAGGCGGCCGGGCGGCCCTACACCGGGGTGAAGGACGTCGACGAGGTCCTCGAGGCCCTGGAGATCATCGACCGGTACGACACCCAGAAGGCGTCCACCGCCTACACCCTCACCGGCGGCGCCATCACCTCGAAGGTCGCGGGCCGCGACGAGGCGGACTTCTACGGCCACTACGCCAAGGCCATCGAGGAGCGCTTCCCGGGCCGCTGGATCGGCAAGGTCGTGGCCCAGGCGCTGCCCAAGGACGACGTGCAGCGGTTCAAGGACTACGGCGTGCAGATCTACCACCCCAACTTCGAGGTGTGGGACCGCCGGCTGTTCGAGCTGTACTGCCCCGGCAAGGAGCGCTACGTCGGCCGGGACGAGTGGCACAGGCGGATCCTGGACTCCGCCGAGATCTTCGGCGCGCGCAACGTCATCCCGAACTTCGTGGCCGGTGTGGAGATGGCCGAGCCGTTCGGCTTCACCACCGTCGACGAGGCCATCGCCTCCACCACCGAGGGCCTGCGCTTCTTCATGTCGCACGGCATCACGCCGCGCTTCACCACCTGGTGCCCGGAGCCCACCACCCCGCTCGGCAAGGCCAACCCGCAGGGCGCCCCGCTGGAGTACCACATCCGGCTGCTCCAGGCCTACCGGCAGACGATGGACGACTTCGGCCTGTCCTCCCCGCCCGGCTACGGCCCGCCCGGACCCGGCAACGCCGTCTTCTCCGTCAGCTCCTTCATGGACAGCCTGCCCGCGGACGCGCCGACGGCCGAGCCGGAGGGTCCGGCGGAGGTGCCGGCCGGGGCGTGAGCCGCCCCCGGCCGGGGGCGGGCGGCCACCGTCGGTAACCGGATGTGGACAGCCAGCTTGTCAGTTGTGTCGACGACGTGAAAGGCTCTGTGCACTGCCGCGGGGTATTCGCAACTTCCCTCTTCCTTTGGTGAGTTGGCCTCGCTCGTGGATGCAGGAGTCCCATGCCCGACCTGCCGATCCCCCAGGACGACACCGAGGCCGCGCTGTTCTCCGAGTGCTGGGACGCGGTGCTCTCGTACGCTGAGCTGTGCACCTCCGGCTCCCTGACGGCCCACCAGCTCGCCACGGAGGCGTTCGAGGCCGGCGTGCGGGAGATCCGCGCCGCCGCGGGCGCCCACGTCCGGGGGCCCGGCGGCCGTGCGGCCCGGCTGCCGACGATCCCGGCGCTGCTCACCGCCGTGCGCGACACCGCCGCCCGCTGGGAGGCCGACGGCCACGGGCACCGGCTCGACCCCGGGCTGCGGCTGTGGCTGCACTCCGGCGCCGCCGCCCGGTTCACCGGGCCGCCGCAGGGGCGCCCGGTCGCGCTGCGCGGCCTGCGGGACCTCCAGGAGACGGACGCGGCACTGCTGTGGCTGGCCGAGGTGGAGGCGCTGCCGCTGCCCACCGCCGCCCGCCGGCTCGGCCTGGACCCGGCGACCGCCGCCGAGGAGCTCGACCAGGTGCGCCTTCTGTTCCGGGACCGCTGTCACCGCGCCCACCTCGACTCCCCGCTGGACGCGCAGTGCCGCGGTCACGCCCGCCTGCTGGACGCGGTCACCCGCTCGCCCGTCGGAGAGGTCCCCGATGATCTCGCCCGGCACCTCGCCACCTGCGCGCGGTGCGCCGAGGCCGCCGCGTGCCTGCGGCCGCACGGCGGCGGCCTCGCCGCCGCCCTGGCGGGCGGCGCCGTCGGCTGGGGCGGCCCCGCCTACCTGGAGCGCCGCCGCCGCGCCGCCGAGGTCCGCCTCGGCGCGGGCCGTCCCGATTCCGGCCCCGCCGGCCCCGAGGAGGAGGGCGAGGGGCGCGGCCGCGCGCTGCGCGGCGGGCTGCTGGTCACCGCCGTCCTGCTGTCGGGGCTGGCCCTCGGGGTGTCGATGATGCCGTTCGGCGACGGCCGCGAGGAGACCGCCGCCCGCGGCGGCCGGCAGCCGGTCGCCGACCCCGAGGTCTCCCGCACCGCGGCCCGCCCCACCCCGTCAGGCGCGCCCGCCACGCCCGGCCCGCGCACCCCGTCGGCCGCCCCGTCCGCGACGGCCGCCCCGTCCGCATCGGCTGCCCCGTCCGCGACGATCGTCACCGGCGGCGGGCGCGTGCCCGGCCCGCGCGCCTCCGGGCCCGAACCCCAGGGCACCGCGACCGCCCCCGCCCCCGTGACCGCCACTCCTTCCGTGACCGCCACCGCCTCGGCGACCGCCTCCGCATCCGCGACCGCCACCCGCCGGGCCGGGCCCGCCGGCGTGCCCGCGGCGTCCGGCGCATCCGGCGAGGCGGGCTGCCGGGTCTCCTACCGCCTGGACAGCCAGTGGTCGGACGGCTTCCAGGCCGCCGTCACCGTCACCACCGAGCGGGCCCTCACCGGCTGGCAGGTGGCCTGGACCTTCCCCGACGGCCAGCGGGTCGGCCCGAGCTGGGACGCCACCGTCCGGCAGCGCGGCGCGCGCGCCACCGCCACCGCGGTCCACTACAACCGGGCCGTCGCCGCGCACGGAACCCTGTCCTTCGGCTTCCTCGGGAGCCTTCGGGACGGGAACCGCACGCCGTCCGGCTTCACCCTCGACGGGGAGCCGTGTGTCCTCGGACCGCGGAGCTGACACCTGTTCACCAGGTTTCGGTCGTGAAGCGCGCGTTCACCGGTTGCAGGGCGAGGGCCGGGCGGGGGCGGACGGAGTCCGGGGTGGTGAGGCGCAGGCGGAAGCGGGACCAGACGGCGGCCAGCAGCCCGACGGCCTCGACCGTCGAGAGACTGGCGCCGAAGCAGGTGCGCGGGCCGAGTCCGAAGGGGAAGTAGGAACCGCGCGGAACCTGTTTCTGCTCGTCCCCCAGCCAGCGCTCCGGCCGGAATTTCTCGGCGTCCTTCCAATACCGCGGATCGCGGTGATTCACCCACTGGCTCACCGAGACCGTGACGCCGGCCGGAATCACGTAATCCGAGATCTCGACATCGACGCGGGCGTCCCGGCTGGTTATCCAGACCGGTGAATACAACCGGAGGGCTTCCCTCAGTACGGCGTCGGTGTACGGCAATTCACCCAGCAGCGCCATTCCGGTGGCATTGCCGGCGAGGGCCTTCTCCGCTTCGCGGTGCACGATTTCCGCCGCCTCCGGGTGCCGGGCGAGCAGTACGCTGGCCCACACCACGGCGTCGTTCGTGGTTTCGTACCCGGCCATGAGCAGGGTGGCCAGTTCGTCCTTCGCCTCGGCCGGCGTCGGCACGGGTGTGCCGTTGAACAGCGCGTGCAGCACGGGTGCGGTGTCCGGGTCCGCGGTGCGGGCCGTGGCGGTGACGCGGGCCAGGGTCTGCTCGACCAGCCGGAGGTTGCGCCGGATCCGGAGCTTGCGCCGGGTGGGGAACCACTCGGGCAGGATCACCGGCGAGGCGGAGAGGTCCATGATCGGGGCCACCAGCCGGGCCACCTCGGTGATCTGCCGGTCGGTGTACTCCTCGCCGAACATCAGCGCCGTGACCATGCGCAGCGTGACCACCGACACGTCCTGCTGGAGGTCGCGCACCTGGCCCGGGGCCCACCGCGCCAGCATCCGCTCGGCCTGCCCGCGCACGGCGTCCGCGGCCGCCGCGGACATCTCCCGGCCGAAGGCGGGCTGGATGCGCCGGCGCTTGGCCTTCCAGGCGTCCCCGTCGGCGCTCATGGTGGACAGCGGCAGGCTCTGCCTGCGTCCCGCGAGCCGGGTCTCGGGGCCTTCCTTCACGAAGTCGGTGTCCCGGTCGACGAGCACGCGCACGACGTGCTCGGGGCCGGAGAGCAGCACGTTGCGGGGGCTGATGCGGACGACGTCCCCGTGCTCCCGGGCGCACGTGGTGAGGAAACCGAGCGGATCGGTACTGAATTGCTCCAGGTTTCCCAGCACGCGGCCGCCGGCCGGTCCCGGAATGTCAGCCAGCGTTTTCGTCGCCATCCTCGCCCCCGCCTTCAACCGTCCGGGAAGAGCCGGGGTGCACGGGCGGCGCCCATGCGCCCCGGCGTTGACTTTCCGTGCCGACTCAGTAGTACGAGTACGGGGCGGTCAGCCGGTCCTTTCGAGTGAGCCGCATGAACAGGGCTCCGGTGAGCGCGAGCTTACGCATATCCACCTCCAGTGAGTACCTGCCGGTAATGGGCTGAACGGCGGCGATGCTATGGACGGCCGCATTGGCGCGTCAAGGGTGCTGCGCCCGCTGTGCGATCTCCGCATGAAGGCCGAGAAATCGTGTCATGTGGCGAGTCGTGGTGGCGGGCGGGGCGGACGCGCGGGAATTAAACCCGTGGCGCGGGCGGGGCCGCCGCCCTAGGGTGTGGAGTGCTTCGTGCGGCGGCCGTCGTTGGCCGCCGTGGACCAGGCGAGAAATGGGAGGTGTGACCGATGGCTGTTGTCGAGATGGGCGCTGCCCGCATCCAGAGGTTCGTCCGATTCACCTCCGTGGCCTCCGGCTGACCCACCACCACACCGCGCACACCGTGCGCCGCCGGGGCCGCCCTTTCGAAGGGTTCTCCCTTGTCTTTCGCCTCTCTCCAGGCTGCATCCGCTTCGGCACACCCTCTCGCCCCCTACGGCTGGGACGAGAACTGGGAGGAAGAGTTCTCCCCGTACGCCGCGCAGGGGCTCGTACCGGGGCGGGTCGTCCGCGTCGACCGGGGCCTGTGCGACGTCGTCACCCCGGCCGGCACCGTCCGGGCCGACACCGAGTTCGTCGTACCCCGTGACCCGATGAAGGTCGTGTGCACCGGCGACTGGGTCGCCGTCGACCCCGAGGGCGCCCAGCCCCGTTACGTGCGCGCCCTGCTGCCCCGCCGCACCGCGTTCGTGCGCTCGACCTCGTCGAAGCGTTCCGAGGGCCAGGTGCTGGCCACGAACGTCGATCACGTGGTCGTCTGCGTGTCGCTCGCGGTCGACCTCGACCACGGGCGGGTCGAGCGCTTCCTCGCGCTCGCCTGGGAGTCCGGCGCACAGCCCGTCGTCGTCCTCACCAAGGCCGACCTCGTGCCGGACCCGGTCACCCTCGGCCACCTCGTCGAGGACGTGGAGACCAGCGCGCCCGGCGTGCCCGTGCTCACCGTCAGCGCCGCGCACGGCGAAGGGCTCGACGTGCTCGTCGCGCTCGTCGGCGCGGGCACGAGCGTGCTGCTCGGCCAGTCCGGCGCGGGCAAGTCGACCCTCGCCAACGCCCTCGTCGGCACGGACGCCATGGTCGTCCAGGCCGCCCGGGACGTCGACGGCAAGGGCCGGCACACCACGACCACCCGCAACCTGCTCCCCCTGCCCTCGGGCGGGGCGCTCATCGACACCCCGGGGCTGCGGGGGGTCGGCCTGTTCGACGCCGCGAGCGGGGTCGGGCAGGTGTTCGCCGAGATCGAGGAACTGGCCGGGGGCTGCCGGTTCCAGGACTGCGCCCACGAGACCGAGCCGGGCTGCGCGGTGCGCTCCGCCGTCGAGGACGGGGACCTCCCGGCCCGGCGGCTGGAGAGCTACCGCAAGCTCGTGCGGGAGAACCAGTGGATCGTGGCCAAGACCGACGTACGACTCCGCGCCGAACTGAAGAAGGACTGGAAGCGGAGGGGAGCGGAGGGCAAGGCGGCGATGGAGGCCAAGCGGAACGGTTGGCGCTAGCGCCCGGGCCTCGGGGTCTCCGGGTCTCCGGGTGTCGGGGTCTCCCGGCCTTTGGGCCTCGGGATCTCCGGCCTCGCAGTCTCCCGGCCTTTGGGCCTCCGGGTCGCCGGGCTCGCGGTCTCCTGGCGCGTGGTCTCCGGGCCTCGCGGCGACTGGGCCTCGCGGCGACTGGGCCTCGTGGTCTCCGGGCCTTCGGGCCTGCGGTTTCCCGGCCTTCGGGCCTCGCGGTCTTCGGGGCGCGCGGCCTCCGCGTCTCCCGGCACCCGGGCCTGGCGGTCTCCGGGCTGCGCGGCCTCTGGGTCTCCCGGCCTTTGCGCCTCGTGGTCTCCGGGCCTGGGTCTCCCGGCCCGGGGGCCCCGGGAGTGCCGGGGCTCGGGACCTTGGACGTCTTCAGGGCTTGGGGCGTTTTCGGAAGCCGTGGCCACGGCAGCGCGGGCGTACGGTCCTGGTGGTGTGTCGAGCACGGCACCGGTGCCGGGGCGGTGCCCGGGAGTGCCGTGTCCGATTTCCGCTGGCCCGGGGGTCGGGCGGCGGCCCACACTGGACCTTGTGAAGGACGAGGACAGCAGGTACGAGGCGGTGCGCAGCCGCGACGGGCGGTTCGACGGCGTGTTCTTCTTCGCCGTCGAGACCACCGGCATCTATTGCCGCCCGAGCTGCCCCGCCGTGACCCCGAGACGGCACAACGTGCGGTTCTTCGCGACGGCCGCCGCCGCGCAGGGCGCGGGCTTCCGGGCCTGCCGGCGGTGCCGCCCGGACGCCGCGCCGGGCTCGGCGGAGTGGAACGTCCGCGCGGACGTCGTCGGCCGGGCCATGCGCCTGATCGCCGACGGCGTCGTGGACCGCGAGGGCGTCGCCGGGCTCGCCAACCGGCTCGGCTACAGCGCCCGGCAGGTGCAGCGGCAGCTCACCGCCGAGCTGGGCGCCGGACCCGTGGCCCTCGCCCGGACCCAGCGGGCCCACACCGCGCGCGTCCTGCTCCAGACCACCGAACTGCCCGTCACCGAGATCGCGTTCGCCTCCGGGTTCGCCAGCGTGCGGCAGTTCAACGAGACCATCCGGGAGGCGTACGCCGCGACGCCGACCGAGGTGCGGGCCGCCACCCCCCGGGGCCGGTCCGCCCGCCGGGCCGCACCCGGCGCGGCCGTCCCGCTCCGGCTCGCCCACCGTGGCCCCTACCAGGCCGGCGCCGTCTTCGACCAGCTCGCCCGGGAGGCCGTGCCCGGCGTCGAGGAGGTGACCGGGGTCCCCGGCGCCCGCACCTACCGGCGCACCCTGCGGCTGCCGTACGGTACCGCGCTCGCCGCCGTCGCGGAACGCACCCGCACCCCGCGGCCGGGCACCGGCACCCACCCGGGCGGCTGGCTCGACGCCCGGCTGCACCTGACCGACCCCAGGGACCTCACCACCGCCGTGCAGCGGCTGCGCCGGCTGTTCGACCTCGACGCCGACCCGTACGCCGTCGACGAGCGGCTCGGCGCCGACCCGCGGCTCGCCCCGCTGGTCGCCGCCCGCCCCGGCCTGCGCTCACCCGGCGCCGTCGACCCGCTGGAGCCCGCCGTGCTCGCCCTGGTGGGACGGCAGGCGGCCGAGCGGCTGGTGCTGCGGTACGGCAAGGTGCTCGACGCGCCCCACGGCGGCCTCACCCACCTCTTCCCCGAACCCGGGGTGCTCGCCGAGGCCGAGCCCGACGGCCCGCTGGGCGCGCTGGCCGCCGCGCTCGCCGACGGCACCGTACGGCTGGACCCCGGCGCCGACCGGCACGACGCCGAGGCGGCCCTGCTCGCCCTGCCCGGCATGGACCCGGCCACCGTCGCCACCGTCCGGATCCGCGCCCTCGGCGACCCGGACGTCGCCCCGCCCGGCGCCGACGTCCCCGACGGCTGGCGGCCCTGGCGCTCGTACGCGGTCCGGCACCTGTGCGTGGCGGGGGAGGAGATCCGATGACCGCCGTCTACTGCACCCACGTGGAGACCCCCGTCGGGCGGCTGCTGCTCACCGCGGACGCGGACGGCGTGCTCACCTCGCTGTCCGTGCCCGGGCAGAAGGGCGGGCGGACCGTCCAGGAGGGCTGGCGGGCCGACCCCGGGCCGTTCCGCGCGGCCGCCGACCAGCTCGCCGCCTACTTCGCCGGCGAACTCCGCGACTTCAGGCTGCCGTTGCGCGCCACCGGCACCGAGTTCCGGCAGCGGGTGTGGGACGCGCTGGACGAGGTGCCGTACGGCGCCACCGCCACCTACGGGGAGATCGCCGCCCGGATCGGCGCGTCCCGTATGGCCGTTCGCGCCGTCGGCGGGGCGATCGGCGCCAACCCCCTGCTCATCCTGCGGCCCTGCCACCGGGTGATCGGCGCCGACGGGACGATGACCGGATACGCGGGGGGACTGGAGCGCAAGGTCCGGCTGCTCACCCTGGAGGGCGCCCTCGGCTGAGGCGCCCGGCGGCCGGGCCTGCGGCGGCGCGTGGCGCGGCCCCCGCCGCCCGGCCGCCGGAGCCCCGGCCCGCCCCGTCCCACCCCCGCCGGGGGGCGCGTTGCGCCGAGCGGGTGGACCGCCGTCGACATTGCGCGACGGCGGTCCCGCCGTGTGGCACGGTCGCCTCCGACGGTCACGGGGAAGGACGGGCACACATGGGGGCATACGTGGGGGCACACCTGGGGGCGCACGCGGCGGCATACACGAGGGCGCGCATGGCCAGGGCCGCACGGGTCCTCACGGTCCTCCTCCCGGTGCTGCTGCCGGGCCTGGCGGCACCGGCCGTCGCCGAACCGGCCCCGCTGCCCTGGACCGGCAGTTGGGAGACCGCGCCCTCCGGCACCACCGCCGCGCTGCCCGGGGCCGCCGTCCGCAACGTCGTCCACCTCAGCGTCGGCGGCAGCGCCGTGCGGATCCGGCTCAGCAACCGGTTCGGCACCCGGCCCCTGCGGCTCGGCACGGTCACCGTCGCGCTGCGCCGGGCGGCCGGCCCCGATGCCGTACCCGGCACGGTGCGCACGGCCGCCTTCCACGGCGCCCGGGAGACGACCGTCCCGCCGGGCGCCGACACCGTGACCGATCCGGTGCCGCTGGCCGTACCGTCCGCCGCGGACCTGCTCGTCACCGTGTACACCCCGGACGACTCCGGACCCGCCACCCACCACCGCGACGCCCAGCAGACCAGCTACCTGGCCCGCTCCGGCGCCGGCCGCGCCGCCGACGAGGACGGCCGCGCGTACACGGCGACCACCCGCCGCTGGTACTACGTCACCGGCGTCGACGTCCGGGGCGTCACCGGTGGCGGCGTCGTCGCCTTCGGGGACTCGCTCACCGACGGCAACGGCTCCACCCCCGACACCAACCGCCGCTGGCCCGACCTGCTCGCCCGGCGGCTGCTCGACCGGCGGATCGGCGTCCTCAACGCGGGCATCTCCGGCAACCGGCTGCTGCGCGACGGCACCGGACCACGCGCACTCGCCCGCCTCGACGCCGACGCCCTGGACCGGGCCGGGGTGCGGACCCTGGTCGTCCTGGAGGGCGTCAACGACATCAAGGGCACCCCGGGGGCGAACGACCCCGCCGCCTACGCGGACGCGTACCGCACCCTGGTGGCCCGGGCCCACGCCCGTGGCATCCGCGTCGTCGGCGTCACCCTCACCCCGTTCGGCGGCCATCCCGCCTGGACCGCCGCCCGCGAGGCGGTACGGCTGCGGGTGAACGCCTTCATCCGCACCGGCGGTGCCTTCGACGCCGTCGCCGACGCGGACGCCGCCCTCCGCGACCCGGCCGACCACGCCCGCCTCCGGCCCGCCTACGACCCCGGCGACCACCTGCACTTCGCCGACACCGGTATGGCCGCCGTGGCCGACACCGTCCTGAGGGCGCTGACCGGTCGACCGGCGGCCGCGCCCCCGCGACCAGCCGTCCGGTGACCCGCCGCGCCGGCCCGCCAGGGCGGCGGCGCGGGGCGCACGGCCGCGCGGACGATTCACGGCCGAGTTCCTGGGAACACGGCCCGCGCGTCGCCGGGCGGTCCTCCCGTGGGGGGTGGGGCCGCCCGGCGGGGCCGGAATTTCCCGATGCGCCGTTTCCCGGCGGCCCGTGCGGTGGACAATCGGGAACATGAGCCAGCAGGGGGGACGACCCGCCCGTCAAGACGACGACTGGTGGGGGCAGTTGTACGACGACTCCACCGAGGACACGGGTCCCACGGTGGCGCCCGATTCCCTGGACGACCGGTTCGCCTCGGCACGGAACGCGGTGACGGAACGGCCCCCGACGCCCCCTGGAGCGCCGGTGCCACCACAGCGGACGGAGGCGACCCCACCCATCGCCGGACCCTGGCCGGGGGAGCACGCTCCGCCCGTCGCCGGGCCCCCGTCGAGGGAGGACGCTCCGCCCGTGTCCGGGTCGCCGTCGAGGGAGGACGCTCCGCCCGTCGCCGGGTCCCCGGCGCCCGCGGGGGTGTCGGTGCCGCCGCAGCGGAGGGAGGCGGTTCCACCGTCGGCGCCGGATCCGCGGGCGGCGCAGTCCCCGCCGCCCGACCCGGCCCCGCCCGTCACTGGTCCCCCGCCCGCGGAGCCGGCCTTCCCCGTGGTCGATTCCCCGCCCGCAGAGGCGGCGGCCCCCGCCACCGTTCACCCGCCCGCGGAGGCGGCCCCGCCCGTTGCCGGGTCCCCGGCGCAACCGGTGGCGGCTGTCGAGGAGGAGGGGGCCGTGGTCGTCGGTGACTGTGCGCCGGCCGGTCATGCCGACCACGTGGGCTCCGGTCCGCCCACCTACGATCCCGAGCCCACCGCGCTCCCGCTCGCCGACCCGGACGGACTCGGCGAGCTGGTCGCGGACACCGTGCTGGACGGCGCCCGGTACGGGGCGTGCACGCTGCGGGCGGTGTCCCTGCGCGGGGACTCCGCCCGGTACCGGGGCGAACCGCGCCGGGACTCGCTGCTCACCGCGCGGTTCGGGACGGGGGAGGGGGCGCTGCTCCTCGTCGCCATGGCGACCGGTGTGCGGGGCGCCCCGGACGCGCACCTCGCGGCGGCCGAGGCGTGCCGGTGGATCGCGCGGGCCGTGGGCCGCAGCCGCGAGCGGCTCGTGGCGGACATCAGGGCCGGGCGGCGGGGCGAGCTGAAGTCGGGGCTGCACCGGCTCACCGACCGCAGCCTCGGCAGGCTCCGGGCGAGCGCCGCCGAGCGGGGCGTCACCCCCGCGCAGTACACGGCGAGCCTGCGCTGCCTGCTGCTGCCCGCCGACCCGGACTGCCGCACCCGCGTGTTCTTCGGCGTCGGCGACGGCGGGCTGTTCCTGCTGCGGGACGGCACCTGGCAGGACGTCGAGCCCGCCCCGGCGCCCGGCGGTACCCCGGGGGCCGTCCCCGCCCCACCCGCCGAGCCGCTCGCCGAGGACGGACGCACTCCGGCGGACCTCGGCCTCCCGGACCCGCCGAGCCCCTTCGAACCGGCCCCCGCACCGGCCCCGGAGCCGCCCCCCGAGCCGTTCCGGTTCCGCGCCCCGGTAGCCCGACCGGGTGATGCGCTGGTGATGTGCACGGCGGGCCTCGCCGACCCGCTGCGCGGTGAGCCCGCGCTCTGCGCCTACCTGGCCCGCCGCTGGTCCGGCCGCACCCCGCCCGGGCTCGCCGGGTTCCTCGCCGACGCCCAGGTGCGGGTGAAGGGCTACGCCGACGACCGTACGGCGGCGGCCGTGTGGGAGGCGTAACCGCGGCCCCTGTGCCTGTATGGGTGCATGGCCAGACAGAACGTAGCCGAGCAGTTCGTCGACATCCTCGTCCGCGCCGGGGTGCGCCGCCTCTACGGTGTCGTCGGCGACAGCCTCAACCCGGTCGTGGACGCCGTCCGCCGCCACGCCTCCGTCGACTGGATCCACGTGCGCCACGAGGAGACCGCCGCCTTCGCGGCCGGCGCCGAGGCCCAGATCACCGGGCGGCTGGCGGCCTGCGCCGGCTCCTGCGGCCCCGGCAACCTGCACCTGATCAACGGCCTCTACGACGCCCACCGCTCCATGGCCCCGGTGCTCGCGCTCGCCTCGCACATCCCGTCCGGCGAGATCGGCCTCGGCTACTTCCAGGAGACCCACCCGGACCGGCTCTTCCAGGAGTGCAGCCACTACAGCGAGCTGATCTCCAGCTCGAAGCAGATGCCCCGGCTGCTGCAGACCGCCATCCAGCACGCGGTCGGGCAGCGCGGGGTGAGCGTGGTGTCCCTGCCCGGGGACATCGCCGGCGAGCCCGCCCCGGAGAAGGCCCCGCAGAGCGCGCTGGTCACCTCACGGCCCACCGTGCGGCCCGGCGACGCCGAGATCGACCGGCTGGTGGAGATGATCGACGCGGCCGGCAAGGTCACCCTGTTCTGCGGCAGCGGCACGGCCGGGGCGCACGCCGAGGTGATGGAGTTCGCCGGCCGGATCAAGGCGCCCGTCGGGCACGCGCTGCGCGGCAAGGAGTTCATCCAGTACGACAACCCGTACGACGTCGGCATGAGCGGCCTGCTCGGCTACGGCGCCGCCTACGAGGCCACCCACGAGTGCGACCTGCTGATCCTGCTCGGCACCGACTTCCCGTACAACGCCTTCCTGCCGGACGACGTGCGCATCGCCCAGGTCGACGTGCGCCCCGAGGTGCTCGGCCGCCGCTCCCGGCTCGACCTCGCCGTGTGGGGCGACGTGCGCGAGACGCTGCGCTGCCTGATCCCGCGGGTGCGGGAGAAGACGAACCGGCGGTTCCTGGACCGGATGCTGAAGAAGCACGCCGACGCGCTGGAGGGCGTGGTCAAGGCGTACACCCGGAAGGTCGACCGGCACATCCCGATCCACCCCGAGTACGTGGCCGCCGTGCTGGACGAGGTCGCCGCCGACGACGCCGTCTTCACGGTCGACACCGGTATGTGCAACGTGTGGGCCGCCCGCTACATCTCGCCCAACGGCCGCCGCCGGATCATCGGTTCCTTCTCGCACGGGTCGATGGCGAACGCGCTGCCCATGGCGATCGGCGCCCAGTTCACCGACCGGCGCCGGCAGGTGGTGTCGATGTCCGGGGACGGCGGCTTCGCCATGCTGATGGGCGACTTCCTGACGCTCGTGCAGTACGACCTGCCGGTCAAGGTGGTGCTGTTCAACAACTCGTCGCTCAGCATGGTCGAGTTGGAGATGCTGGTCGCGGGACTGCCCTCGTACGGCACCGCCAACACCAATCCCGACTTCGCCGCCGTCGCCCGCGCCTGCGGTGCGCACGGCGTGCGCGTGGAGAAGCCCAAGCAGCTCGCCGGGGCGCTCAAGGACGCGTTCCGGCACAAGGGCCCCGCCCTGGTGGACGTCGTCACCGACCCGAACGCCCTGTCCATCCCGCCGCGGATCAGCGCCGACATGGTCACCGGGTTCGCCCTGTCCGCCTCCAGGATGGTGCTGGACGGCGGGGTCGGCCGCATGGTCCAGATGGCCCGCTCCAACCTGCGCAACGTGCCGCGGCCCTGAGGCGTTGCGGCCGATCGGTCCGCGGGCTGGAGGGGGAGCCGGGCAGGACGGAGCCCCGGCCGGTCCCCGTGCCACGGGGACCGGCCGGGGCCGGGGTGTGCGTCGGTGCGTGTGCGTCCGTCAGACGCGCTGCCACAGGGCGGGGACGTTCGGCGGCTCCCAGCCCGGGTTGGCGGTGTGGCCCTGGAGGCACCGGTAGCTGACGCCGTTGTAGGTCACGACGTCGCCGGCCGCGTAGGTGGCGCCCACCTGCCAGGTGGTGTCACCGCTGCCGCCGGACACGGTGAGGGTGTAGGTGGTGGTGTGGGTGGCCTCGCCGGCACCCGTGATGGTGATCGTGTACGTGCCGCCGGTCGTGCCCGCGGCGACCTGCACGGTGGCGGTCGAGGACTGGCCGGAGGTCACCGAGGACGGGCTGAACGACACGCTCACGCCCGCCGGGGCGCCGGACGCCGACAGCGCGACGGTCTGGGCGTTGCCGCTGGTGGTGGCGGTGGCGACGGTCACCGTGGCGGACGAGCCGGGGGAGACCGTGCCGGTGGCGGGGTTGGCGGAGATCGAGAAGTCGTTGGCCGGCGCGGGCGCGTCACCGACGGCGGTCTTCCAGATCGTGTACGCGATCCCGTCCGCGCTGCGGTTCAGCGCGGTGGCGTTGATGTTGCTGGTGGTGTCGCAGGCGGAGTGGTAGCACGAGTCGTAGGCACGGCCCGCGGTGCCGCCCCACTTGGAGGCCTCGCTGGTGGACTTCACGGCCGAGGCACCGGTGGCGTAGCCGGAGGTGGGGATGCCCACCTGCTGGAAGGAGTAGTCGTCGGAGCGGCCCTGGCCCTCGACGTTCTCCTGCGGGGCCAGGCCCAGCGAGTCCCAGTAGGCCTTCATCGGCGCCGAGGCGGCCGAGTTCAGGTTGTTGATGAAGTAACCCGCGTTGGTCGAGGCGACCATGTCGAAGTTGTAGTACGCCTTGATCCGGGCGCGCTCGGTCGTGGAGAGCGAACGGGCGTAGAAGCTGGAGCCGTTCAGGCCCTGCTCCTCATCGGTCCACCAGGCGAAGCGGACCCGGTTCTTCATCGTGGGGTTGGACTGCGCCAGGGTCAGCGCGGTCTCCAGGAGCGCGGCGGAGCCGGAGCCGTTGTCGTTGATGCCGGGCCCGGCGGACACGCCGTCGAGGTGCGCGCCGAACATGTAGACGCTGTTCGCGTCGCCCTGCGGCCACTCGGCGACCAGGTTGTTGCCCGCTCCCGCGGTGCAGCCGGAGGTGCAGCTCTGCTCGGTGACCGTGTAGCCCGCCGACTGGAGCCGGTCCTTGACGTAGGCGAGCGAGGCCCGGTAACCGGCCGTGGTGGAGCGGCGGTTGCCGCCGTTCTGCGAGGCGATGGTGTTCAGCTGGGTCAGGTGCGCCTGCACCTTGGCCACGTCGACGTCCGGCGGGGTGGACGGGTTGCCGCCGCTGCCGCCGGTCACCCGCAGGGTGTACTGGGCGGTGTGGGTCTTCGTGCCGGCGGTGCCCGTGACCGTGATCTGGTAGGTCCCGGCGGCCGTGGCCGACGAGGTGGAGACCGTCATCGTGGAGCTGCTGCCGGAGGTGACCGTCGCCGGGCTGAAGGAGACGTTCACCCCGGCCGGCGCGCCGGAGGCGGTCAGCGAGACCTGCTGGGCGCTGCCGGAGACGGTGCTGGTGCTGACGGTGGCGCGTGCCGAGGCGCCCGCGTCGACGTCACCCGAGGCGGGGCTGAGCGCCAGCGAGAAGTCGGTCTGCTCCCCCGTGCAGGTCGGGTCGCCGGTCTGCGCGGTCACGCTGATCGCGTCCCAGGCGGCCTTGGTGGAGTTGAACAGGGTGCAGCTGGCGTCGAGGCTCTTCGCGGTGGTGAGGGTGGCGGTGCGGTACCGCTTGTACGTCATGCCGCTGGTCTTGAGCAGCATGCCGCCGTAGAAGACCTTGCCCGCGTTCTGGATGCCGACGCCGGTGACGGTGGAGTTGTTGCAGGTGGGGCTGGAGGGCTTGCCGCCGCCGGGGTTGGAGCCCTCGGCCAGCAGGTAGAACCAGTGGTTGAGCGGGCCGGCCGCCGCGTGCTCCTCGGTCGACGGGATCGACGCGGAGTAGCAGTTGGGGTTGTTGCCCACCAGGCTGGGGTTGTACATGTTGCGGATCGGGCCGCGGCCCTGGAGGTTGATCATCTCGCCGACGGTGTAGTCGGGAGTGTCGTACGGCGCCGGCTCGTTGGCGTACGCCTCGGTCAGGGCGCCCATGATGTCGCCGGTCGCCTCGCCCAGCCCGCTCTCGTGGTTGGCGCCGCCGGGCGTGAAGGAGTCCAGGCCGTGGCCGAACTCGTGGCCCACCACGTCGATCCCGGCTATCCACTCGTTCGCGCTGTTGTGGCCGATGGTGATGGTGGAGCCGTCCCAGTACGCGTTCAGCTCGTTCAGGCCGACGCGCACCGGCCAGCTTCCGCCGTTGCCGTCGTGCCCGTTGCGGCCGAGCCAGTTCTTGAGCATGTCGGATTCCTTCTGCGCGGCGAACATCGCGTCCACGCAGCCGGTTTCCTTGCTCGTGGGGTTGCCGGTACCCCAGGTGTCGGTCGTCTTGGTGAACAGGCCGCCGCTGTAGTCCGAACACTGGAGTCCGGGCCGGTTGGTGTCGCGCAGCACGTAGTTGGTGCCCGACCGGGAGGTGTCGATGGTCAGCGGGTTCGGGCCGTTCCACTTGCTGTTGCCGCTGCCCGCCCGGACGTCGTCGTAGGTGTCGACGACCTTTCCGGTGCGCGCGTCGACGAAGACGTGCAGCCGGCTGGGGACGTTCGCCTCGGTGCGGCCGGTCAGCACGGTCTCCCAGGCGAGGGTGGCGCGGTTGCCCTCGGCCCGCACCACCAGCCGCCGGGAGTCGACCTTCTCGGTCTTCGCGAGCTCGGCGCGGCTGGTGCGGACCGCCTGCGCGGCGGTGACCCGGGCCTTGGTGGAGAGCGAGAGCCTGGCCTTGGTGGCGGACTGGACCGAGCGGACCCGGCCGGCGCCGTCGGCGAGGACGACCACGTCGCCGCCCACCACGGGCAGGCCGCGGTAGGTGCGCTCGTAGGCGACGGAGTACAGGCCCTTGACCCAGGGGGTGACCTGCCGCCGGTCGTACTGCTCGTCGGGGCCCTTGGCGAGCGCGTCGAGGCCGCTGCGTGCCGCCTGGTCGGCGGCCGCGACGGCTCTGGCGACGGGGGCCGGTCCCGGCTTGCTCGCCGGGGGCGCGGCGTGCGGCGCGGCCGAGGCGAAGGCGGCCGGCATCACCACCCCTCCCAGCGTCAGGGCCAGGGATGTCCCGGCCACCGCCAGCTTTCTCAGCATTGTTGCTCCTTGTGAGAGGTCGTGAGGCTCACCCGGTGCCCGAATTGGCATGCTCATGCCAATCTGACCACCGGTGTCCGCGGTACGTCGGTGTCTCCGCCCGTTCCGCGCCGGGGTGGCTTGCCACGCCGCCGGGCTGGCCGAACCCTCACACCGCCCCGCGCCCGGGTCAACGGATCGCGGCCCGCCGTCCCGTCCTGTCAAAAACCGGCAAAGGCCCGGGGCGGCGGAACGCGCTCAGATCCCCGCGGCAGGCAGCCGCTCCCGGTACTCCCTGACCTCCGGCACGTCACCCCAGTGGGCCAGCAGCCTGCCGTGCAGTCCGCGCAGCTCGGCGTTGATCGTCAACTCCCGCGAGGACACCGCCGCGTCGAGCACCGGGGCCGCCAGCGCGACCGCCGCGCCCGGGTCGCCCGCGCACGCCCAGCTGTCGGCCAGGCGCAGGGTGAGCAGCAGCCGGGTCTCCCGCATCAGCGGCGGCAGCTGTGCCCGCGACCGCGCGGTGGCGTCGACGGCGCGCCGCGCCGTCATCCGGTCGCCGGTCGCGGCGGCGAGGTCGCGCAGCGCCCCGCCGATCGCCGACTCCACCCGCATCTCGCCCTCGGCGCCGGACAGCCAGGGCGCCTCCAGGCGGTCCCGGTGGCCGAGGCGGGCGAACCCGCGCCGTGCCAGGGCGATGTGCCGCCGGCACTCGGCGACGTCGTGGCCGAGCGCGTGCCCGCGGGCCCGGTACAGGTGCGAGAGGGTGACCACCCACCGCCGCCCGGGGTCCACCGCGCCGATGGCCTCCGCGTACGCGAGGGCCGCCCCGGCGTCCCGGTCGAGCCGGACCAGGGTGCACATGTCACTGAGCAGGGTCGCCCGGGCCGGGACGTCCTGCACCGCGCCCGCCCAGGCCAGGCCCTGGCCGAACCAGGCCATGCCGATGCTGCTCTGCCCGCGCTGCATCCGCAGCCGCCCGGCGACCTGGGCGTACTGGGCGGCCAGCCGGAGCTGCCCGTACGGCAGCCGGCCGGTGGAGTTCACCGCCCCGGCCCATCCCACCAGGGCCCGTAAGAGCCGCTCCACCGTGGTCACGCCGTCGGACGAGCCCCGGTGCAGCGCGCCGCGGAGCAGGCAGGCCAGGGCCGCGGTGAGCGCGTGCAGCAGTTCCGGCTCGCCGCCCGTGCGGCCGTCGAACCCGTCCTGCGGCGCGGTCAGCCCGGCCAGCAGGTCCGGTGTCCCCGCCGGGCCGGGCGCCGCACAGCCCACCGTGCCGTGCAGCGGGCACGCCAGCCCCTCGGCGGGCAGCTCCGACGGCCACAGCGCGGGGTCCAGCACGTCCTGGCCGCCGGGTGTCTCCCCGCCGCCCGGCACCAGGGCGAACAGCCGGGGGTCCGCCGGCGGGCGGTCGGGGCGGTACGGCGTCCCGCACGGCGCGGCGACGACCGCCGCCAGCTCGCCGTCGGTCTCCAGGACGGCGTCTAGCCGGCCCACGATCCCGGCCGGTGGTTCGCGCAGCCCCGCTTCGAGCCTGCTGATGAGACTGTGGTGGTACCCCACCTTCACTCCGAGCTGTGACTGGGTCAGCCCGGCCTGTCTGCGCCGGGCCCGCAGCCGCCGCCCGAACTCCGCCCAGGATTCCACCGGCTGTGCCGTCTCCACGGACCTGCCCCTCCCGACGAAGGCCCGCCGCCGGCAGCGTGACACCGCGTGCTCCATGGCCGCGCGCGTCCGGGCCGGGCCTGGCCGGCCCGCGCGCCGCGTGCCCCGGGCGTGGGTGGGCGCGCCCCGGGCCGACGCTGGTCCGGACCTGACTCATTAGGTCTAGACCATAGTCGTGAACCGGGCCCGGTCAAGGGTCCGTACGAGGTGAACTACCGCACCTCACGAGCTACTTGGGAGTTCACTTCCGTCGAGGAGATCTGGCCGGAGCTGCCGGGGACCGCACCGACCCCGGCCGGAGCCCGGAATCAGCCCGGCGCCTCGGAGGCCGGTGGCCGCGTGGACCTGGCTGAGGTGGATCAGGATGTCGTAGGCCCGGGTGATGGCGAGGGCGGGCAGCGGGTCCTTTCTGAAGGACGAGCCGGCCTCGTAGGTGGGGCGGAGGGTGCTCAGCCAGGTGCGGCCCGCGGCGGGCAGGGTGCGCAGGTCGAGGTGGTGGTCGCGGTGGCGCACCCGGTCCAGGGCGTACTCCCGCAGGTCGGGGTGTTCTCCGGACGATCGCCTCGACCGCCCGGCAGTCCCTCGGCGCGCCACACCGGCCCGGAGTGTCTCACCGGCGAGCCGAAGGGCTCGCACGACCCTGCCGGGACCGTGTGCACCGTCCTCGCCGCGATGTCCGGCACGGAACGCGCGTACGTGCGCGGCCGCACCCCCGAAGGGCGCGAGTCCGCCCGAAGGCGCGGCAGGACCATCGGCGGCGCCGGGTCCGTCGCCCCTTCGGCCCGTGTCCCGGCCGGATCCCTGCGGGTCGGCGCGCGGGTCCGGTGTCCGGGTTCGTCCCGTGGGTCCGGCGTGCGGTGGCGGAGGTGCGCGTGCCGTACGCGGTGTCGCGGCGGCCGTCTCCTCGCCACGCACCCCGCCTTCGGCGAGGCTTGGCCCCGCGCGAACGGGGCATCCGTGCGGTGCTCCCGGAAGGGGGCCGACCGGCAGGCAGGCGGATGGGCGGGCCGGGGCCGTCGCGAACGGGGCGGTGGCAGGCCGGCGGTCGTCGTCCCGCCGTGTGCGTGCGCCCCGCGGAGGATCACATTTCGGCCAGTTTCACCGGGCGTGACGGTCCGTCGGCCGAAGGTGCCTGAGGGGGCCCGGACGCCGTCGCGGGGCGTCCGTGGTGTCCAGCGGCGCCCGGGGTGTCCGGGGTGTCCGGGGAGCCGTCCCGGCACGGCCCGTCGTCCGGCCGGAACGGGCTGCGGACATGGCCGAACCACCGGGCGTCGGGCATGCGCCAGGAGTGTCCGGGATGCCGCTGGGCAAGCATCCCCCCGTGAACGTGTTCGACCAGGAGGGGCAGGGACCGGGCGGCGTGCGGGCGGGGGCCATGAACAGGCAGGCGCGAAGGGGCGGTCCCGTGACCGTGGGGGCCTTCTCGACAACCGGGCAAGAGACCGACACCATCACGGAACAGGCGCTCAGGCGCAGGCTGGGCCGGGCCGATCTGGCAGCGGTGCCCGAGGCCCGCCGGGCCCTGCGCGAACTGCTGCGGCACTGGGGCAAACCGGGCCGCTCGGACATCGCCGAGCTGCTCACCAGCGAACTCGTCACCAACGCCCTCGTCCACACCGACCGCGAGGCCGTCCTCACGGCCGTGGTGGACTCCGGCGGACTGCACGTGGAAGTACGGGACTTCGTGGCCCGCAGACCCGAGGTGCGCGTCCCGGACACGGCCGAGGACACCAACGGCCGGGGCTTGATGCTGGTGCAGTCCCTGGCCGACACCTGGGGCGTGCGGGCGCACGGGGTGGGCAAGTCGGTCTGGTTCGACCTGGGCGCCGAGGCGGCGTGATCCGCCGACGCGAACGGGGCGGGGCGTGACCGGTGTGGTCACGCCCCGCCCCGTTGCCGTCGTACGTGCCGCGACGGTCAGCCGAACTGCTGCTCCAGGTCCTTGAGCTTGCGCTCCAGGGAGTCCAGCCGCGGCAGGGCCATGGTGTCGTCCTCGGCGGTGAGGTCGACGGTCACCGCCTCACTCTTGCCGCGGACCGGCTGGAGGGAGGGCCGAGAGGGCACGGGCAACTGCTCCGCGGTCGCTATGGCAGGCTCCGCGGTGGGCGACGAGGAACCGCGCTCCACCGCCTGCACCTCGACCTGCCGTGCCGCGCCCCGGCCGACGAAGCCGCGGTGGCCCCGGCTGATCGCCTTCAACTGGGCCCGCTCCACGCGCTGCTGGTCGCGCCGCCGCTGCCGGGTCTCCTCCTTCTGTCGCTTGTCCTCGCGGACCTCCTCGACGGCCTCGTCCAGGCTGCGCACGCCCTCCAGGAGCATCAGCGACCAGGCGCGGTAGGTCTCGCGGGGAGCCCGCACCCAGCGGACGATCCGGATCTGCGGCAGCGGACGCGGCACCAGGCCCTGCTCGCGCAGCGCGGCCCGGCGGGTCTGCTTCAGCGCCCGGTCGAACAGGACTGCCGCCGAGAGCGACATCCCGGAGAAGAACTGCGGGGCGCCGGCGTGCCCGATGCCGCGCGGCGCGTGCACCCAGTTGAACCAGGCCGCCGCCGCGGCGAACATCCACACGAGTATCCGGGAGCCGAGGGCCGCGTCACCGTGGCTGGCCTCGCGCACCGCGAGGACGGAGCAGAACATCGCCGCGCCGTCCAGGCCGAACGGCACCAGGTACTGCCAGCCGTCGGTCAGCCCGAGGTTCTGCTCGCCGAAGCCGACGAGGCCGTGGAAGGACAGGGCCGCCGCCACCGCCGCGCAGCAGAACAGCAGGACGTAGGAGGCGGTGCCGTAGATGGCCTCCTTGCGCCTGCGACGCTCCTCGCTGCGCTCCCAGGAGTCGTCCGCGCTCGTGCTCTCCCCGGCGGAGCGCTTGCCGCGCGCGAGCACCGCCACCGCCGCCAGCACGCCCAGGAGCAGTACGGCGCCCGGAAGCAGCCAGTTCAGCGATATGTCGGTCAGTCTCATACGGGTCCCTTGCATGGGGATAGGGCGTGACGCCCGCCATAGTGGCCCACTCCCGACGGCCCTCAGGGGGATTCGGGGCAAGAGGCCGCCAAGGTGGTGCAGGGGGATGCCCAAGACGGCGTTCTGCTCGAACTGCCGCATGACGGGCGGGAGTTGAGTTCGAATAAGACTACCCGTACAAGCGGTTCTGCGGAAAGTTCCCGTGACAAGTGAGGAAGATGTGAATCACCTGCTCGGGAGCCGGTCCGCCGACGGGTGGTCCGCCGGCGTGATCTTAGCGGACGCCCGGCCGTGTTCCGTACCTGACGGCGCCTCAAGCGGCGGCGGCGGCCGTGAGCTTGGCGATCCGGTCGGTGTCACAGGTGCGCGGGCACGTCGCGCAGGTGTCCTCAGGGCGAACGGTGTAGAACATGCAGCAGCTCGCCCGGTCCCGGGTGGGCAGCGCCGCGCCGTCCGGGCCGGTCAGCTCCCGGAACCCGGCCGATCCGGCGTACGGCCGCGTCGCCCCCGGCAGCAGCAGTTCCAGTTCTCGTACCGCCCGCGCCGCCTCCCGCTCGCCGAGCAGCCCGGCGACGTACCACAGCCCCTCCACCAGCTCGTCGGTCGCCATGCCCCACAGCGCGCGTCCGCGCCGCCGCATCCGGGGCCCGAAGGCCGCGAGCACCGGCTCCAGGTGCTCGGCCACGGCCGCCCGCACCTCGGCCCGCAGCGCCTCCTCGTCCGGGACGACGACGGCGCCGGGCAGCGCGGCGGCGGGGTCGCCCGGCAGGCAGGCGACGGCGACGGGGCCGCGCACGGCCATCCGGCCGGTCGTGCGGTCGTAGGAGACGCGTGTGACGGGCAGCCGGGGCACGCGGCGGTGCAGGAACCACGGGACCGTGATCAGCAGGCAGGCGGGCCAGGCGTACCGGTGCAGGCCGAAGCTCGCGACGACGTCCGGGCGCGCGGGCCGGCCGTAGTCCCGCACCACCTGGGCCTCGTCCCAGGCGAGGAAGGCGTCCAGCTCGGCGCCGCCCGCCGCGAGCCCGGCGGCACCGGTCCAGCCCGCGCCCCGCGGCGCCGGGTCGCCGGGCCCCAGCTCCGTCACGGCGAGCCCGGGGAAGGCCGCGGCGAGGCGGTCGTACGCGGCGGTGAGCGGCGAGGCCGCAGCGGGCATGGCGGAACCATCCGTCCTTCGACGCGTCCGCGGGCACGGACCCGGTTGCAGAGGTAAGCCTTACCTTACCCATTCGTCCGGGAGTTTGAACTGCCGCCCCGTACGCCTATCGTGCTGGACGGGCAACCGACAACCCCACGTCAATGACCCCAAGTACGACAAGCCGCCAGGAGGACCCGTGAAGCAGGGCGTGCAGGGCTCACCGGGCATGCCGGCCGCCGCCCGGGTGCCGGTACGGCGGCGCCCGGAAGCCGCCGTGGACCGGGAGCGGGACGACGCGGTGCCCGGCGCGGTGCGGGGCGAGCACACGCACGGCGAACGGCCGGTCCCCGGGCCGCGGGCCCCGGTGCAGCGCTCCTCGGTGCGCGGGCAGGTCCTGGACGCGCTGCGCACGGCGCTGGTGACCGGTGAGCTGAAGCCGGGCGAGGTGTACTCGGCGCCGGTGCTCGGGGAGCGCTTCGGCGTCTCGGCCACGCCCGTGCGGGAGGCCATGCAGCAGCTCGCCCTGGAGGGCGCCGTGGAGGTCGTGCCCAACCGCGGGTTCCGGGTGGTCGAGCGGGGGGCGCGGGAGCTGGCCGAACTGGCGGAGGTGCGCGCGCTCATCGAGGTGCCGGTGCTGCTCCGGCTCGCGCACACGGTGCCCGCCGAGCGGTGGGCCGGGCTGCGGCCGCTCGCCGAGGAGACGGCACGGGCGGCGGCCACCGGCTGCCCGGCGGCGTACGCCGAGTCCGACCGCGCCTTCCACCGGGCGCTGCTCGCCCTGGCGGGCAACGAGCAACTGGTGCGGACAGCCGAGGACCTGCACCGCCGCTCGCAGTGGCCACCGGTCCGGCACGGGCGGGCCTGCCTGATGGCGGACGCCGCGGAACACCTGGCGCTGCTCGACGCGTTGGCCGCGGGGGACCTGGAGTCCGCACGGTCGCTGGTGGGGGAGCACTTCGCGGGCGCGGGCTGAGCCGGGCGGCCGCGCCGCGCCGTTCCGCGGGCTCCCGGACGGTGGCGGGCGGCGCGGTGCCTTGCGGTTCGGTTCGATGCGGCGCCTTGCCATGTGGTGCGGTGCGGTGCGGTGCGATGCGCGCGCCGGGTGTCCGTGACGGCTCCGTGATGTACGCGGGGGCAACGAAGCGTGTCCGCCGGGTGTCCGACCGGTGGGTGCTCGCACGGAGCACCCTCCTCGGGGTCCTACATGCGACAAGGAGGCGTTGATGAGACGTCCCGTCCGCAGATCCGTCCTACGCGCACTGCTCGGCTTCCTGGCGGCCACCGCCCTGGCCGCCGGCACCGGTGCCGCGCTGCCCGCGCTGGCCGCCGACGGCGACCCGCTGCCGGTGCGGATCACCGGCGAGAGCCGCGTGGATCTGTCACTCCAGGGCGACAACGGCGACCCGGCCGAGCCGCAGGTCACCCTGCGGCTCGCCGCGCCCGGGAGCGACGAGCCCGGCGACGGCCCGGACACGCCCGTCGTCCACCAGGGCGACTTCAAGATCAAGATCGACGCGGGGGGTCTCGCCCGCGTCGCCGACGTCAAGCTGCCCTGCGCCGCCAGCGGCTGGACGGCCACCTGCGAGGGCGACCGGATCCACGCGGGGGAGAAGTCCAATGTGATCGGCGGCATCCGCCTCGACATCGCCGCCGACGGCGCGCCGAGGCGGTTCGGCGAGATCACGGTCACCGGTGAGGGCGAGGGCGTCGTCTTCGAGCCGCTGCGCATCCAGGTCGTGGTGAGCGACTCGCGGATCGTGAGCCACGAACTGCCCACACCGGGAGTCGGCGTGGGCGGCACCTGGGAGGCCCCGCTCGGCTTCCGCAACGCCGGCCGCGCGCCCGCCGACGGCGTCGTCCTGCGCTTCCGCGGCACCCGCGGCCTCGGATTCCCCGACAGCTACGGCAACTGCGCCTACCGGCACACCACCGACGGCCCGCTGCGGGACCAGGGCACCGACGCGATCTGCACCTTCACCGGGACCTACGACGCGGGCGCGGCCTACGAGGTGACCGGGCCGCTGAAGGTGGGGACCGCCGCGTTCGCGCTGAACGACCTGTTCACCTACAGCTTCGCCCCCGCCACCGCGCCGACGGCGAAGTCCTCCCCGGGGGACGGCGGTTACACCCAGGGCACCGGCGCGCCGATGACCCTGCGGAAGCTCCCGGCCACCCCCGCCGGCGGGTACTCCGGCAAGGGCATGGCCTGGCTGCCCTCCGGCAACTCCTACGACATCCGGATCACCGGCGACTCGGCGCGCGGCGCGGCGGGCGACACGGTGACGATGGACGTCGGCTTCCGCAATCTCGGTCCCGCCTGGATCCGGGGCCTCGAACCGCCGGACGACGACCCGATGCTCGTCCACGTCGCCCTCCCGCCCGGCACGACGGCGACCACGATCCCCGAGGACTGCTGGGCCGGCCGTCTCGACGACGGCTCGGACGGCTACGGGTGCTGGGTCCGCACGCCGGTCCGGGAGGACGCGAACGTGACCTTCCCGTTCGGGCTGCGCATCGACAAGGTCGTGGAGAACGCCAGGGGCAGGATCGCGTTGCAGCCCTTCGACTACCCGGGGGAACCGAACCAGGACAACAACACGGCCTGGCTCGTCCTGAACGCCACGGACGGTGGCGGGGACACGCAGGGGACCTCCGGCGACCCCGGGTCCGGCGGCCCCTCGGCGGATCCGAGCCCCACCTCCACCTCCGTCCCCGCCCCCAGCCCCACCGCCACGGTCTCGACCGGCGGTACCGGCACGTCCGGCGGTAACGGCACGGCCTCGTCCGGTGGAGACGGTTCGGCAGCCTCAGGCGGTACCTCCGGCGGCGGGCTCGCGACGACCGGCGCGGGCGGGGCCCTGCTCCTCGGGGGCGGCGCACTCCTCGCCCTCGCGCTGGGCACGGTACTGGTCGCCGTGGTCCGCCGCCGCTCGGCGGCCTGAGGCCCCGGGTCCGCGGGCTCAGGCCCCGGGACCGCGGTCCGCGGCCCCGGCCCCCGGCCTGACGCCGCACCGGCCCGCGTCCGCCCGGCCGGTGCGAACGCCCGTCGCGGGGCGTGGGTGCCACCCGGCTTGCCGGCACGGTGAGCTGTTCCTCGTCGTAGTGCTCGGCCGCGCGCGTCCGGACCGCGTCGCCGACACCGCCGGCTCCATCCGTGATCCGGTCGCCTGCTCCGCCGCCTCCAGGGGGGCCCGCTCCGCCTCGCTGAAGACCGTGGCCTCCCGCCACGCGGCGACCAGGCGCAGCCGCACCGCGCTCTCACCGGCGGCCGCGGCCTCCTTGCTGTGCATGCCGAGGCGGAAGGCACGGCCGTCGATCTGGCTCACGCGCAGCGCCACCGGCTCCTGCGTCGCCTTCGGCAGCGGCGACTCCCGGAGCGCCCTGCCCGCGGACAAGTGGTTCAGTCGTGCGTCCATCGTGTGCTCCGCGCGGTCGTCGGTACCCGCACACCCGAGACGACAGGGTCCGCCGCCCTGTGACCCGGGCCGGCTTGTGACCCGCGTCGCCCGCGCTCCCGGGGCGTCGGCTGCGGCGGTGGCACCGGTCTGTCAAGGGGGTGGACCACCCCAGGGATACGGGGGCCGGTCGCAATGATCTTGCGTGGAGTCGGCGGCAGAGTGGACGGCGAGCCGCGGAAGCGGACCGTGCCCACCGGGCCACGATCAGGGGGAGAACCATGAATCGCCGACGTCTCGCCGCCACGGCGGCGCTCGCCGCAGTCCTCACCGGGGTCTTCGCGCCCGTCGCGACGGCCGCCCGGCACGACGACCCCGTCCAGCGGCAGCTCGACCTGCTCGTCGAGCGGGACGGAGTGCCGGGGGCGCTGGCGTTCGACGGCAGGGTGACGCGTACCGCCGGGGTCGCGGACCTGGAGACGGGCCGCGCGATGCCGGGCGCACACGGCAGGTTCCGGCTGGCCAGCGACACCAAGGCGTTCACCGCGGCGGCCGTGCTGCGCCTGGTCGCGGACGGCCGGGTACGGCTGGACGACCGCGCGGGCGCCTACGTGCCGCAGCTCGCCGAACGCCGCATCACCGTACGGCAGTTGCTCAAGCAGACCAGCGGGCTCCCCGAGTACTCCGCGCTGGTCGACTGGAGCGGAGGGCCCGGCACCCCCGAGGACTACCTGGCCCTCGCCCTCAAGGAGCGGCCCGTCTTCGAACCGGGCACCGACTGGGGCTACTCCAACACCAATTACCTGGTCCTCGGCATGCTGATCGACAAGGTCTCGGGGACGGACTTCCGCACCTACATCGAGCGCACGATCCTGCGCCCGCTGCACCTGGACGACACCTACTGGCCCGCGCCCGGCGAGCTGACCCTGCGCGGACCGCACGCCCGCAACTACGGCACCGACCCGGTGCACCCGGAAGCCGGCCGGGTGGACGTGACCGAACTCCCCGGGTACGAGTTCGGCGCCTCCGGCGGGCTCGTCGCGACGCCCGCGGACCTCAACGCCTTCTGGAACGGCCTGTTCGGGGGCCGCCTTCTGCCCGGCTGGGCGCTGCGCCTGATGACCGGGGACACCAGCGACGTCGGCGGCCGGGACGTCTACCCGGCGGGCAGCCGCTACGGCTACGGCGTCGCCTCGGTCCCGCTCAGCTGCGGCGGCGTCTACTGGGGCCACGGCGGGGACCTGCCCGGCGACTCGGTGGGCGGCGGCCGGGCCACGGGCGGCCGCGGCACCGTGACCGTCTACACCACGACCTGGGCGGCCGAGGGCGCGAGCCTGCGGCACCTGCAGAAGGCGGTGGACGCGTCCCTGTGCGCCAAGCGCCGCTGACCGCCCGGCCGGTGCTCCGCCAACCGGGGCTCCGCCGGCCGATCGGCGTCGGCCGGTAGCCGCCGGTGCCACGCCGGGAGCGTGGCGCCGGCGGTGCCACGCTGCCGCTACCGGGTGGCGATCGCCTCGGCCCACGCGTCGACGGTGACGACGTCCGCCCACTGCGGGAACAGCCGCTCGACGAGGACCCGGTGCACCTCCGGGTCGATGTCCAGGCAGGCGTCGGACAGGACGGTGAGACCGAAGTCCATGTCGTTCGCCTGGCACAGCGTGGACAGCACCACGGCGCTGGTGGCGATGCCGGTGAGCACGAGCCCGTCGATGCCCCGCGCCCGCAGCACCACGTCGAGGTCGCTGCCCGAGAACGCGCTCGCCCGCCTCTTGGTGACCACCACGTCACCCGGCCGGGGCGCGACCTCGGGGTGGATCTCGGTGCCGGGGTCGCCCTCGACGTAGAGACCGGCCCGCGCGATGGCGCCGAGCGCCCTGTTGCGGGTGCCGACCTCGGGGAAACCGGGCCGGAACGAGATGACGACGTAGATCACCGGGATGTCCGCCGCGCGGGCCGCGTCGATCGCCCGGCGCAGGCGCGGCAGGTAACCGGAGCCGTCGTCGACGATGTCCACGATGGACCGCTGGACGTCCATGACCAGGAGCGCGTTGCTCATACCTTCTCCAGGGAGGAAGCGGGGCGGGGGCGTCCAGGCACCCTACGACGGAGGCGGCGGCGGTGACGGACCGGCCGGGCGCACGACGGCACCCCGGCCGGTCCGAACCTGACGGCACCTCAGAGCATCAGCAGCAGCCGGGTGTTCGGCACGAGCTTCCGGTTCACGCTGGTGCTCTGCACGAAGATCGTGAAGTCGTCGTTGTGGTCGGGCTTCACGCGGGTCTCCGCGTCCGGCAGGCCGAGCAGGGCCCGGGCCTCGGGCCCCGTGTAGACCCGGTCCGTCGCCTTCTCCAGCACCGCGATCTGCTTGCGGGCCTGTATCTTCTCCGACTTGCTCAGCTGGTAGAACGCGCCACCGGTCCGGTAGGTGTGCCCGGACTCGACGACCCACTCCCGGATCGCGGCGTCGCGCGCCACCGGGATCAGCGCGTACCCCGACGGGTCCGCCGGAGTGAGGCCGGCCGCCTCGATGGTGTCCTTGTTGACCGCCTCCGCGCCCGTGGAGAACACGGCCCGCGACCCCCGGATGCCCTTGGTGCGGCCCACCATGAACTTCTCGGTGGCCTCCTGGATGACCTGTCCGGCCTCCTGCAGTCCCTGCGTGCTCGTGGCGTCCCAGACGGCGATGTTGTCCTTGGGGAAGCCGCACTGCATGGCCTCGCGCTTGCCCATCTGGTCCGGCACGAGGACGGCCAGCGTCCAGTTCTCGTCCTGGGTCTCGATCATCTCGGACACGGCCCGGACCAGGGCGCGCGGGTCGCGGGAGGGGGCGTCCGGGCAGTGGGGGCTGGCGTTCTCCTGCCCGTCGGTGAGCACGAACGTCAGGAAGCTGTGGTCGCCGTACAGCTGGGCCGTCTGCGCCAGTTCCCGCTGCGACTTCAGCGTGGCCGCCAGCAGCGCCGTCATGCCCCCGGCCCGGTAGAGCTGGCTCAGCGACGGCATCCGCAGTACGTCCTTGTCGTAGATGACGCACTCCACCTGGCTCGCGAAGACGTACACCGTGACGCGGGTCTCCTGGTCCAACTCCCGGGACCGGCGCGCGAGGTAGGCGATCTGCTGGTCGGCGACGTCGACGACCTTCTTGCTCAGGTGCGACATCGACGAGCTGGCATCCAGCACGAGAGCGACGTGGTTGATGTAGTTCTGGCTACCGGACATGGCGGGTCCCCCTCGTTCCGACTCGATGGGCCCACCGTCGCACGGGGCACTGACAATCGGTCCCGGCCCGCGGCGCGTGCGCGCACCGGGGGCCGGGACGGCGCTCCGGGGTTCCGCCCGGCGGGCCCGCCGGACGGGTGGAACCCCGGAGCACCCGCGGTCAGCCCATGCTCTTGGCGCCGTCCAGGGCCTCCCGGACGATGTCGGCGTGGCCGGCGTGCTGGGCGGTCTCGGCGATGATGTGCATCAGGACCCGGCGGACCGACCACCGCTCGCCCGGTTCGAACCACGGGGCCTTCGGCAGCGGCCACGAGGCGTCCAGGTCGGGCTGCGCGGCGACCAGTTCGTCGGTCCGGCGGGCCGCCTCGGCGTAGTCGGCCAGCACACCCGCCAGCGTCTCGCCGGGCAGCAGCCGGAACTCGTCCGCCCGCCGGGCCCAGTCGGCCTCGGTCATGGCAGTGAAGTCCCCCATCGCCGACGGGCCGTTCAGGATGAAGCCCGCCCAGCTCCGCTCGACCGCGGTGACGTGCTTGATCAGGCCGCCCAGGCACAGCTCGCTGACGGTGGTCCGCCGCCCGGCCTGCTCGTCGTCGAGGTCGCGGGTGGTGAAGCGCAGGAAGTGCCGGTGCTTGGCCAGCACGTCCAGCAGGTCGGCGCGCTCGCCGGTGGCGGCCGGGGTTCCGGCGGGGGCGCGGTCGGTCAGCTCGTTCACGGTCATGGGATATCCGCCTTCCGGTGGTCCTGTTGCCTCGGTGAAGACCACGCTAGGGACGAATGAGGTCGGATCCTGTCCTAGATGGCCGACCTGGACGGCAGACCCGGATGGCGGATCTGGACGGCGGACCCGGATGGCGGATCTGGACGGCAGTCCTGGGTGCCGGTCATCCGAAGCCCGTCCCGGGTGCCCGGCCCGCCCGCCCGCCCGCGTCCTCACGCCGTGGCCGCCCCCGGCGCGGGCGGCGCCAACTGGCGGGCCAGCCAGGTCGGTACGCCGCCCAGCAGCCGGAACAGGCGCCGCGCCTCCTCGCGGAGCCGGGACGCCTCGGGCTCGTCCTCGGTGTCGGCCAGGGACGCCAGTGCCGGGGCGGTGCCCACCAGGTAGCCCAGTTCCTCCCGGATCCGCAGGGACTCGGCGAAGCCGTGCCGCGCGTCGGCCAGCTCGCCGTCGCGCAGCGAGAGACCGGCGAGGTGGCGCCAGGTGAACGAGAGCAGCAGGGGGTCGGCGTGCGCGGTGGCGCCCGCGTGGGCGCGGAGGTAGGCGGCGCGGGCCGCTTGCGGGGACCGGGCCAGGTTCTCGGCGATCAGACCGCGGCGGAAGTCCAGCAGGGCCCGGCCCGCGGCCCCCGGGGGGATCAGGGCCGCCGCCCGGCCGAGCGCGGACCGCGCCTCGTCGGCGCGGTCCCGGACGCCGTGCAGCGTGGCCGTGTACGCCAGCTGGCCCCGCTCGCAGGCGGCGGCGCCGCGCTCCTCGTCGGTGTGCGCCACCGCCTCCGCGGTCCGCAGCGCGTCCTCCGCGTCCTCCCAGCCCCGCTCGGTGTACAGGCACCGTTCGACCAGCAGGACGGCCCGCTGCAGCGCCGGGGCGGGGCGGTCGGCCGGCAGCAGCGCCGCCGCGTCGGCCCAGCAGGCCCGGCTGCGCAACCGCCATACCGCGGTCTGGAGTGGATCGTCGTCGGTCGTTCCCTTACCAGACATGGCGGTATGCGCCACGTTGCCCTCCCCATGCACGCCATCGAGCTGTTGAGTGGTGGCGGCATTCCAGCACCTCCCGGCGGGCCCGGCCAAGAGGATGGGTGAAAAAATTCACAAAGTAGTGGGGCGCGGCCGTGACCCGAACGCCCCGGCCGCGCACCCCCGCCGGCCTCAGCTCATGCGCAGGGCCAGGAAGAAGTCCAGCTTGTCCTCCAGGCGGGACAGGTCGCGTCCCGTCAACTGCTCGATCCGGCCGACCCGGTAGCGCAGCGTGTTGACGTGCAGGTGGAGCCGGGTCGCGCAGCGGGTCCAGGAGCCGTCGCAGTCGAGGAACGCCTCCAGGGTGGGGATCAGCTCGGCGCGGTGCCGGCGGTCGTAGTCCTTCAGCGGGTCCAGCAGACGGGCCGTGAAGGCGCGCCGCACGTCGTCGGGGACGAAGGGCAGCAGCAGCACGTGCGAGGCCAGCTCCTGGTGCCCGGCGGCGCAGACCCGGCCGGTGCGGGCGGCGGCGACGCGGCGGGCGTGCCGGGCCTCCTCCAGGGCCCCGCGCAGGCCCTCCGCCGAGTGCACGGCGGCGCTGACGCCGAGGGTGAGCCGGCCGTCGTCGGCGAGGCCGGCGGACAGCGGCTCCCGTACCGACCGGAGCAGCGAGTCGGCGAGCAGGCCGGTCTCCGAGCCGTCGTGCTCGGCGGCGACCGCGGGCAGCGGGACCAGGGCGATCGCCTCGTCGCCGGTGTGCGCGACGGCGATCCGGTCCGCGGGCTCGGGACCGGTCGCCAGCGGGTCGACGAGCACTTCCTCCAGCAGGGACTGGGCGACCGGGCCGCCCTCGACCTGCTCGCCCGCCCACTCCACGCGGGCCACCACGACCTGCCAGTGCGGGGCCGCCCCGAGGCCGGGCAGCAGCACCGGCGCCGCCACCCGGAGGCGGGCGGCGATCTCGGCGGGCGCGGCGCCCGTCTGCACCAGCTCCAGCACCTCCTGGGCGAGCCGGCGCCGGACCGTGCGGGCCGCGTCCCGGCGGTCCCGCTCGACGTCGATCAGCTGGGTGACGCCCTGGAGCAGGTCCAGGCGCTCCCCGGGCCAGTCGCCCGCGTCCGCCTCCACGGCCAGCAGCCAGTCCGACAGGACGGTCTGGCGCACGTCGCGGGCGGCCTGCGGGGACCGGCCCGGGGAGCGGACCGGGAACAGCGAGTACGTGGAGCCGTCCAGCAGGATCCGGTGCGGGCCGCGGCGGCCGGTGCGGGTGGCCGCCAGGTGCTCGGCGGCCAGCCGGGCGCAGACGTCGGTGGGCAGCGCCGGGCCGCCCACCTTGGAACCGGCGATCAGCCGGCCGGTGGGGGAGAGCACCCAGGCGCGCAGGTCCAGGTCGGAGCCGAGCAGGTCCAGGACCACGTCCGGGCCGCCGCCCGCCGGGCCGGAGGTCATCATCCGCCGGTGCCGGTCGACCACCGCGGCCAGGTCGCCGGCCCGCTCGCCGGAGACCTGGCGCACCACGTGCTCGGTGATGGTCGCGAACGCCACCGACTCGTGCACCGCGAACAGCGGCAGCCGGTGCCGGGTGCAGGCCCGCACCAGGTCGTCCGGCACGGCGCCCAGCTCGGCCTCGCCGGCGGCGAGCGCCGCCACCCCGGCCTGCACCAGGATCCGCACGAACGGCTCCGAGTCGTCGGCGTCCCGGCGCCAGGCCAGGCCCGTCAGTACCAGCTCGCCACCGGAGAGGTAGCGGCTCGGGTCGCGCAGGTCGGTGGTCATGACCCCGCGTACCGCGCGGTCCAGCTCGTCCTCGCCGCCGAGCAGCCGCAGGCCCAGCGCGTCGGTGTCCAGCAGTGCGCGCAGCCGCATCTCGTCGCCGCCGTTCTTTGTCTCGAAACCTACGATGGATCTTGGAAAACGGGGTGGAACCCACCCGGAACCGGACGTCCGGGCCCGCGCTCCGCGGTCTCCGTGCTGTTTCCCGCGTTTCCCCGGGAAATCGGAGAGGCAGCCGATGACCCCCGTTCATACGAATCTACAAGATGCTCGGCCTGGCCAGCGAACTCCTTCATGGTTTCGGTGACTGACCCCGCCGGAGTACGGAGCGGTGTACTGAGTCCACTCCGCGTTAACAGGACATGAACGAGCCGGGCCCGCCGCACACGGATTGGCTCAATCTGAACGACCCACGAGACGAAGAAGAGAGCCGGTCATGGACTTCCTTCGCCCCGCCAGCTGGGAGGAGGCGCTCGCCGCGAAGGCCGAGCACCCCACCGCTGTGCCGATTGCGGGTGGCACCGATGTGATGGTCGAGATCAACTTCGACCACCGCCGGCCCGAGTACCTCCTCGACCTCAACCGCATCGGCGACCTCCGCGAGTGGGAGGTCGGCGAGGACACCGTACGGCTGGGTGCCTCCGTCCCGTACACCCAGATCATGGAACACCTCCGTGCCGAGCTGCCGGGCCTCGCGCTCGCCTCGCACACGGTCGCCTCCCCGCAGATCCGCAACCGCGGCGGCGTCGGCGGCAACCTCGGCACGGCCTCGCCCGCCGGCGACGCCCACCCCGCCCTCCTCGCCGCGGGCGCCGAGGTCGAGGTGGCGTCGTCGGCCCGGGGCACCCGGCTCATCCCGATCGACGAGTTCTACAAGGGCGTCAAGCGCAACGCGCTCCAGCCCGACGAGCTGATCCGCGCGGTGCACGTCAGGAAGGCCGACGGCCCGCAGCAGTACTCGAAGGTCGGCACCCGCAACGCCATGGTCATCGCCGTGTGCGCCTTCGGTCTCGCCCTGCACCCCGAGACCCGGACCGTGCGCACCGGCATCGGCTCGGCCGCCCCCACCCCGGTGCGGGCCAAGGCCGCCGAGGAGTTCCTGAACGCGGCCCTGGAGGAGGGCGGCTTCTGGGACAACGGGAAGATCATCACCCCGTCGGTCGCCAAGCAGTTCGCCGACCTGTGCTCGGGCGCCTGCAACCCGATCGACGACGTCCGGGGCACCGCGAGCTACCGCCGGCACGCCGTCGGCGTCATGGCCCGCCGGACGCTGACCTGGACCTGGGAGTCGTACCGCGGCACCCGCCGCACCACCGAGGGAGCTGCGTAATGCGCGTCAACTTCACCGTCAACGGACGTCCGCAGGAAGCCGACGACGTCTGGGAGGGCGAGTCCCTGCTGTACGTGCTGCGCGAGCGCCTCGGCCTGCCGGGCTCGAAGAACGCCTGCGAGCAGGGCGAGTGCGGTTCCTGCACGGTGCGCCTGGACGGCGTGCCCGTCTGCTCCTGCCTCGTCGCCGCCGGTCAGGTCGAGGGCCGTGACGTGGTGACCGTCGAGGGCCTCGCCGACTTCGCCCGGCAGCGCGCCGAGCAGGACTGCGCGAGCGGCGCCTGCGGCACCTCCCTCCAGGACGCCCGGCAGTGGCAGGCCAAGGGGACCGACTCGCAGACCGGCGAGGGCGGCGAACTCTCCCCGATCCAGCAGGCGTTCATCGACGCCGGCGCCGTCCAGTGCGGTTTCTGCACCCCGGGCCTGCTCGTCGCCGCCGACGAGATGCTGGAGAACAACCCCAACCCGAGCGACGCGGACATCCGCGAGGCGCTGTCGGGCAACCTGTGCCGCTGCACCGGTTACGAGAAGATCATGGACGCGGTCCGCCTGGCCGCGGCCCGCCAGTCCGAGGGGGTCTGACAGACATGCCGACCAACGGCGCTCCTACGAAGATCACACAGGGCTCGCAGACCAAGGGCGGTATCGGCGAGTCCACGCTCCGCCCGGACGGCACCCTCAAGGTCACCGGCGAGTTCGCGTACTCGTCGGACATGTGGCACGAGGACATGCTGTGGGGCCAGATCCTGCGCTCCACCGTCGCGCACGCGGAGATCGTGTCGATCGACACCTCCGAGGCCCTGGCCATGGCCGGCGTGTACGCCGTCCTGACCTACGACGACCTGCCCACCGCGGTGAAGAACTACGGCCTGGAGATCCAGGACACCCCGGTGCTCGCCCACGGCAAGGTGCGCCACCACGGCGAGCCGGTCGCGATCGTCGCCGCCGACCACCCGGAGACGGCCCGCCGCGCCGCCGCCAAGATCAAGGTGGACTACCGGGAACTGCCGGTCATCACCGACGAGGCCTCCGCGACCGCCCCGGACGCGATCCTCATCCACGAGGGCCGCGACGACCACCACGCCGGGCACGTCCCGCACCCGAACATCGTCCACCGTCAGCCGATCATCCGCGGCGACGTGGCCGAGGCCCGCCGGCGGGCCGACGTGATCGTCGAGGGCGAGTACACCTTCGGCATGCAGGACCAGGCCTTCCTCGGCCCCGAGTCCGGCCTCGCCGTGCCCGAGGAGGACGGCGGCGTCCACCTGTACGTCGCCACCCAGTGGCTCCACTCCGACCTGCGCCAGATCGCGCCCGTCCTCGGCCTGCCCGAGGAGAAGGTGCGGATGACGCTGGCCGGCGTCGGCGGCGCGTTCGGCGGCCGTGAGGACCTGTCGATGCAGATCCACGCCTGCCTGCTGGCGCTGCGCACCGGCAAGCCGGTGAAGATCGTCTACAACCGGTTCGAGTCCTTCTTCGGGCACGTCCACCGCCACCCGGCGAAGCTCCACTACGAGCACGGCGCCACCAAGGACGGCAAGCTCACGCACATGAAGTGCAGGATCGTCCTGGACGGCGGGGCCTACGCCTCCGCCTCCCCGGCGGTCGTCGGCAACGCCTCCTCCCTCTCCGTCGGCCCGTACGTCATCGACGACGTCGACATCGAGGCCGTCGCGCTCTACACCAACAACCCGCCCTGCGGCGCCATGCGCGGCTTCGGCGCGGTCCAGGCGTGCTTCGCCTACGAGGCGCAGATGGACAAGCTGGCGAAGAAGCTCGGCATGGACCCGGTGCGGTTCCGGCAGCTGAACGCGATGGAGCAGGGGACCATCATGCCGACGGGGCAGCCCGTCGACTCCCCGGCCCCGGTCGCCGAACTCCTGCGCCGCATCACGGCGATGCCGCTGCCGCCCGAGCGCCAGTGGGAGTCCAGCGAGGGCTCCGACGTACGGCAGCTGCCCGGCGGCCTGTCCAACACCACGCACGGCGAGGGCGTCGTACGGGGCGTCGGCTACGCGGTCGGCATCAAGAACGTCGGCTTCTCCGAGGGCTTCGACGACTACTCCACCGCCAAGGTGCGCATGGAGGTCGTGGGCGGCGAGCCGGTCGCGACCGTGCACACCGCGATGGCGGAGGTCGGCCAGGGCGGTGTCACCGTCCACGCGCAGATCGCCCGCACCGAGCTGGGCGTCACCCAGGTGACCATCCATCCGGCCGACACCCAGGTCGGCTCGGCGGGTTCGACCTCGGCCTCCCGGCAGACGTACGTCACCGGCGGCGCCGTGAAGAACGCCTGCGAGGTGGTCCGGGAGAAGGTCCTGGAGATCGGGCGCCGCAAGTTCGGCTCCTACCACCCGGCCTGGGCCACCGCCGAACTCCTGCTGGAGGGCGGCAAGGTCGTCACCGACGGCGGCGAGGTCCTCGGCGACCTGGCCGACGTCCTGGAGGGCGAGACCGTGGAGGTCGAGGAGGAGTGGCGGCACCGGCCGACCAAAGCCTTCGACCTGCACACCGGTCAGGGCAACGGGCACGTCCAGTACTCCTTCGCCGCCCACCGCGCGGTCGTCGAGGTCGACACCGAACTCGGCCTGGTCAAGGTCGTCGAACTGGCCTGCGCCCAGGACGTCGGCAAGGCGCTCAACCCGCTCTCCGTCGTCGGCCAGATCCAGGGCGGCACGGCCCAGGGCCTGGGCGTGGCGGTGATGGAGGAGATCATCGTCGACCCCAAGACCGCCAAGGTCAGGAACCCGTCCTTCACGGACTACCTGATCCCCACCATCCTCGACACGCCGACCATCCCGGTCGACGTGCTCGAACTCGCCGACGACCACGCCCCCTACGGGCTGCGCGGCATCGGCGAGGCCCCGACCCTGTCGTCCACGCCGGCCGTCCTCGCGGCGATCCGGAACGCGACCGGGCTGGAGCTCAACCGCTCTCCGGTACGGCCCGAGCACCTGACGGGGACCGCGTAGCACCAGCAGCTCCCCGGGCGGCGCAGGGAACGTCACAACCTCCGCCGCGCCGCCCGGGGGACCCTTTGAGTTCCGCTCCGCTCGCGGTCCTTGAAGTACCAGGAATCTCGTTCGTCTCGGGCCGTCCCCCGGGTCGTCCATTCCCCAAATCCCGCAACCGTGAAGACGGTTGGCGGGTGCCCCTGTGAACCTTGGGAGATGGCACCATGACCCAGCAGTCAGTGGAGCCCAGGACCGCGTCCGAGGATGCCGGCGAAGGCAGCCGCGTTCCCGCAGGACGGTCCTGGCTCGACCGGTACTTCCACATATCAAGAAGAGGATCCACGGTCTCCCGCGAGGTCCGCGGCGGCATCACCACCTTCATGGCGATGGCCTACATCCTCCTGCTCAACCCCCTGATCCTGTCCGGCAAGGACGCGGCGGGGGACGTCATGGGGCAGAAGGCGCTGATCACCGCGACCGCGTTCGCGGCGGCCTTCACCACGCTGCTCATGGGCTTCGTCGGCAAGGTGCCGCTCGCCCTCGCCGCCGGCCTCTCCGTCTCCGGCGTCCTGTCCTCACAGGTCGCCCCCGAGATGACCTGGCCGCAGGCCATGGGCATGTGCGTCATGTACGGCGCCGTCATCATGCTGCTGGTCGTCACCGGCCTCCGCGAGATGATCATGAACGCGATCCCGCTCGCGCTCAAGCACGGCATCACCATGGGCATCGGCCTGTTCATCGCCCTGATCGGCTTCTACAAGTCGGGCTTCGTGCACCAGGGCAAGGCCACCCCGCTCGCCCTCGGCCCCGCCGGTGAACTCGCCGGCTGGCCCGTCCTGCTCTTCGCGGGCACCCTGCTGCTGATCTTCGCGCTCCAGGCCCGCAACACCCCGGGCGCCATCCTGATCGGCATCGTCACCGGCACCGTCGTCGCCGCGGTCCTCAACGGCCTCGGCGTCATCGGCTCGAAGTCATGGGCGAACGGCGCCCCCGAACTGCACGGCAGCGCGGTCTCGATGCCCGACTTCTCGCTCTTCGGCCACGTGGAGTTCGGCGGCTGGGGCAAGGTCGGCGCGATGACGGTCGGCATGATCGTCTTCACCCTCGTCCTCGCCGGCTTCTTCGACGCCATGGCCACCATCATCGGTGTCGGCACCGAGGCCAACCTGGCCGACGACAAGGGCCGGATGCCCGGCCTGTCCAAAGCGCTGTTCATCGACGGCGCGGGCGGCGCGATCGGCGGTGTCGCGGGCGGCTCCGGCCAGACCGTGTTCATCGAGTCGGCCACCGGCGTCGGCGAGGGCGCCCGCACCGGACTCGCCTCCGTCGTCACCGGCCTGTTCTTCGCGGCCTGTCTGTTCTTCACGCCGGTCACCGCGATCGTCCCGCAGGAGGTCGCCTCCGCCGCCCTGGTCGTCATCGGCGCCATGATGCTGATGAACGCCCGGCACGTGGACTGGGCCGACCGCGCCACCGCCATCCCGGTGTTCCTGACCGTCGTCCTGATGCCGTTCACGTACACCATCACCACCGGTGTCGCCGCGGGCGTCATCTCCTACGTCGTCATCAAGGCGGCCCAGGGCAAGGCCCGCGAGATCGGTGCCTTCATGTGGGGACTGACCGTCGTGTTCCTCGTCTACTTCGCCCTTCATCCGATCGAGGGCTGGCTCGGCGTCCACTAGACGCCCCGCCCCGCCCCCGCACCCCGCTAAGGAGACCGACAGATGCTGGACATCGCCGAGGAGCTCGACCGGTGGGTCGAGCAGGGCCGTGACTTCGCCGTCGCCACCGTGGTGGCCGTCGGCGGCAGTGCCCCGCGCCAACCGGGCGCCGCCCTCGCGGTGGACGCCGACGGCACGGCCATCGGATCGGTCTCCGGCGGGTGCGTGGAGGGGGCCGTGTACGAGCTGTGCCGGCAGTCGCTCGAGGACGGGGAGACCGTCCTGGAACGCTTCGGGTACAGCGACGAGGATGCCTTCGCCGTCGGGCTCACCTGCGGCGGCGTCATCGACATCCTCGTCACACCGGTCCGGGCGGACGGTCCCGCCCGGCCGGTGTTCGCGGCCGCGCTGGCCGCCGCCGCTCGTGGGGAGGCGGCGGCGGTCGCGCGGATCGCCGAGGGCCCGGCGGAACTGCGGGGCCGGGCCCTCCTCGTCCGCCCCGACGGGTCGTACGACGGCGGTTTCGGCGCCCATCCGGGGCTGGACCGCACGGTCGCCGCCGAGGCGTGCGCCCTCCTGGACGCGGGCCGCACCGGCACCGTGGAGATCGGCGAGCAGGGCTCGCGCTGCGGCGCCCCGCTCACGGTCCTCGTCGAGTCCTCCGTCCCGGCACCCCGGATGATGGTCTTCGGCGCGATCGACTTCGCGTCGGCACTGGTCCGGATGGGCAAGTTCCTCGGCTACCACGTCACCGTGTGCGACGCCCGCCCGGTGTTCGCGACGCGGACCCGCTTCCCCGACGCGGACGAGATCGTCGTGGAGTGGCCGCACCGGTACCTGGAGCGCACCGCCGTCGACGGCCGCACCGTCCTGTGCGTCCTCACCCACGACGCCAAGTTCGACGTGCCCCTGCTCAGGCTGGCCCTGCGGCTGCCGGTCGCCTACGTCGGCGCGATGGGTTCCCGCCGCACCCACCTCGACCGCGACAAGCGGCTGCGCGAGGTCGGCGTCACCGACCTCGAACTGGCCCGGCTGCGCTCCCCGATCGGCCTGGACCTCGGCGCCCGCACGCCCGAGGAGACGGCGCTGTCCATCGCGGCGGAGATCGTCGCGGCCCGCCGCGGGGGCAGCGGGGTGTCGCTGACCGGCGCGCACACCCCGATCCACCACGACGCCACCTCGCGGACCCGGGGACCGATCGGGTCGGTGGCCTGAGCCCGGCCCGGGAACCCGGCGTCCACCGCCCGCACCGGCGCGGCCTTGCGACCCTGCGGCCGCGTCGTCAGGCGGTCCCCGCCGGCTGCGGTGGCTGCGGGGGTTGCTCGCCCCTGATCTGGAAGACCTCGGACCCGCTCTCCTCCTTGACCGTCTCCACGGCCCGGCGGAACTCCGTGAAGCGCCTGCGCATGCTCGGGCCGTCCTGCGGCGATTCGGTGTCGTAACGGAAGTCGCGGCGCAGCCGTTGCAGCCGCACGGACTGTTTGTGCAGCAGGAGGTACTCCTTCTGGTTCCGCCCACTGGCCGCCACGAACTGGCAGGCGGCGGTGAGCAGGCTCAGGAAGGCCGGTATCCAGGCCGGTGCCCGGACGGTCACGGCGAAGGTGACGGCGAGCGCGGAGAGGCCCGCCGTCACGGTGAGCGCCGTGAAGCGCCGCTGGTGCGACCTGGCCGCCCGGACCACCCACTGGACGTAGGTGTCCAGCCAGTCCAGGTACTCCTTCTCCCTCTCCAGCAGACCGGCGGGAGGAGGCACCCGCGGGTGCATCGAGGGATTGGGCCTGACCTCCTCCAGCAGCGAGGCGCGCAGGAGGGCCACGGCCACCGCGACCATCACCACGGGGCGGACCAGCAGACCTGGGACGCGGCCACGGCTCGTCATCCCCGCATCGTAGGGCCGACGGCGGCCGGTGTCAGCGGAGTTGCCGGTATCGGCCCGGCCGCCGGGCGGGCCGCCGCCCGGGGGAGACCCCGGGACGCCGGGACCGGGCTCCGGGCGGGGCGGGGCGCGGGAGATCCGGTGCCGGGCGGGGCCGTTGCCGTGCTCGCACGGGGCCATGGTGTCCCCCGACCGGCCGGCGGCCTTCGCCGCGCTGTCCCTGCCGCCGACCGTGGTGCCCGGGCCCAGTGCGCTGTTCGTGACCGGCCGGGCCCCGGCCCACGGCCGCCGCGCCGGCCACGGTCCTCGGCAACACGCTCGGCGCGTACCTGCTCGTCGTGGCCGTGGCGCCCGGCGTCGGAACGGTCGTCGAGCGCTCCGTCCCGGTCTTCACCGCGCTGGAACTCGCGGGCGCCTGCTACCTCGTGTACCTGGGCGTCAGGGCGTGGCGGCGGCGCGGGGCGCTGCGGCGGGCGTTCGCGGAGTCCGGCCCGGCGCACGGCGGTCCGCAGCCTCCGGGAGGGGTTCGCCGTCGGCGTGGCCAACCCCGGGACTGATGTCTTCTTCGCCGCCGTGCCGCCGCAGTTAGTGGACCGGGAGCAGGGCCACGCCCCGGCGCAGCCGCTGTTGCTCGGGCTCGTCTGCAACGCCATCGCGGTGGCCTGCGACCCCGTCCGGGGTCCGACCGCCTCGGCCGCCCGGGACCGGTTCGCCCGCTGTCCGCGGCGGCTGTCCGCGGCGGGTGGGGCGGGCGGTCTGACGATGATCGGCCTGGGCGTGACGGTCGCGCCCTGACGGACCGCGGGGACCGACCGCGAGCGAGGCGGGGACCGGCGGGGCCCGGGAAGACCGGCGCCGGGCGCGCGGAGGGGGACCCGGCCGGGGCGCCGTGCCGGGTCAGGTGTGGCCGAGCAGCTCAGGCGTGTCCGAGCGGCTCAGGCGTGCCCGAGCGGCTCACGTGTGCGCGAGCAGCCGGTCCGCGGCCCGGCCGAAGAGTGTGCGGGCCGTCCGTTCCAGTACGCCGTCGAAGACGCGGGGCAGGAAGCGGACGCCCACCTCCTCCCGCCACACGACCCGGCTGCGGCCCCCGGGCCCCGGCCGCACCTCGATCTCCGCCCAGCCCAGGACCACCCGCCCCCGTTTCTCCAGCCGGCACAGGCCGCCTCCGCCGTCCCCCGGCGGGCGCCAGACCGTCACCTCCATGACGTCGTCGACGGTGAGCGGGCCGATTCCCGAGCGGGCCGTGAAGCGCGTGCCCTCGTGGGTCGGCGGTGGGGTGAGCACCAGGATCCGGGTCAGCGGTACGGCGTCGGCGTGGCGGGGCCACTCGGTGAGCCGGCGCCACGCCTCGCCGGGCGGGAGCGGGACCGTGCGTTCGACGATGAAGGTGGGCACGGCACGATCGTAGGCAGGGGGCGCCGGCCGCCCGCCCGTTCACGGCCCCGTGTCGCCCGGCTCGTGCGGCGGGCGCACCGGAGCGGACGGCCGGATCCCGGCGCGGCGCCGGGTCCCGGGTCAGGGGCGGTACACCTCGCCGGGCTCGGCCTTGCCGGGTGCCAGCAGCTGGGGGACCGTCACGAAGACGTAGCCGCGCGCCTTGAGCGCGTCGATGATGCCGGGCACGGCCGGCACGGTCCCGGCGTAGATGTCGTGCAGCAGGATGATGCCGTCCCGGGACGACTGGTCGAGGACGCGCTGGGTGATGAGCGCGGAGTCCTCGGTCGTGTAGTCCTTGGCGGTGACGCTCCACAGCACCTCCGCCAGGCCCAGCTCCTTGCTGATCTCGTGCACGTTGGTGTCGGTGCGGCCCTGCGGCGGGCGCATCAGCGTCGGCTTGCGGCCGGTGAGCCGCTCGATGGCGTCGTTGGGCCGCTTCAGCTCCTCGCGTATCTGCGCGTCGGATATGCGGGTGAGGATCTTGTGGTCCCAGGTGTGGCTCGCGACCTCGTGGCCCTCCGCGGCCATCCGCTTGACGAGCTCCGGGTACTTCTCGATGTGCCCCTTGCCGAGCAGGAAGAAGGTCGCCGGCACCTTCTTCTCCTTCAGGATGTCGAGCAGCCGCGCCGAGTTCTCGCTGGGCCCCGCGTCGAAGGTGAGCGCGATGCACTTGGCCCGGCGGCAGTCGACGGTGCCGAAGGAGCCCGGTGCGCCGTGCGCCGCCCCGGCGCGCGCGGTGCTGGGCGCCGTCGTGTCGACCTGGGCGCAGCCGGACATGGCGAGCGCCAGGGTGGCCGCGGCGGACGCGAGGGCCCAGCCGCGCAACCCGCGGGCCGTTCCGCGCGTCTTCCTGGTCGCGTGGTCCGGCGTCGCGTGCGTGTGGGTCAGAAGAGGCATGCGTGCACTATACACTGCATGTATAGTGCATTCGTTCGAATGCCCAGGTGGGAGCGGCGCCGCGACACGGACGCGGAAGCGGGCCTTGAACCCGCCGGAGCCCCCGCGCGCACCACCGCCACGACCCCCTGCACACCAGTGGTACCGGGCCGGTACGCGGAGTAACCTCGGGTCCATGACGCGCACGGGGGAGCGAGTCGGGGGAACGCGATTACGGACGCCGGCCTGGATCGCGCGCATCGAGACGCCGGACGGCCAAGTCCTCGGCGCGGGCGTGCTGCTCGCACCCCAGCGCGTGCTCACCGCCGGCCACGTCGTCGGACCCGGCCACCGCTACACCGTCCGTCTCGTCGCCGTCCCCGGCCTCGGCGCCGTCGAGGCCACCGTCGACCCCCACGAGCACGTCCCCCAGCGCGAGGAACTCGGCGACCGCAGCGGTGATCTCGCCCTGCTCCGGCTGGCCGCGCCCCTGCCCGCCGAACACACCACCCGGCTCTACCGGCTCGCCGCCCCGCACGGCCCCGTCAGCATGTACGGCTTCCCGGACGGCGACGACGGCGGGCGCTGGCACGGCGCCGTCCTGGTCGCCCCCCGCGGCCGGGACAGCCAGGTGCAACTGCGCCCGGTCACCCCCGGCGAACTCGCCGCCCCCGGCTTCAGCGGCGGCGGTGTCGTGGACCACGCCACCGACCAGGTCATCGGCATCGTCCTCAGCGTCGACGACGGCCCGGGCTCCGCCTTCAGCTACATGAGCCCCACCGAGACCATCCTCAGCCACCTGCCGCAGGTCGCCGCCTGGACCGACGGGGCCGAGGCCGTCGACCCGCGGCTGCGCACCGCCACCGGCGCGGCCGGCGGCCGGCTCGACGTCCCCTTCGCCACCGAACTCGCCTCCTGGTTCCGCGGCGAGGGCTGGCCCGTCCTCGCCACCGTCGTCCCCTCCAGCGGCGACCGCGCCTGGACCCTGCAACGGGCCGTCACCCTCGCCGACCGCGAACTGCGCACCCCCCGCAACACCAGCGCCGTCAGCCACGACCCGCCCGAGACCGTGCCCCCCGCCGGCGCCCACGACCTCGCCCTGGACGTCACCGGGCTGACCGTCGCGGAGGTCATGGACCGGATCGCCGAACGCCTCGGCTTCCGCGACGACCCCCGGCCCGAACGCCTCGGCACCCTCCACATCCCGCTCGCCGCCGTACTCGTGGCCGTGGACCGGGCGGCCGACCCCGACGCCCTGCTCGGCCTGCTGGACCGGCTCGCCGGACAGGGCGCCCGGCTGCTGCTGGCCTTCCGCGAACCGGGCGAGCGCGCCACCCGGGCCGCCGAGAGCCTCGTACACCGGCCGCTGCACGACCGCTGGAACCGGCTGAGCGCCGAAGTCGACCGGATCACCGACGAGCTGGGCCCGGCCCTCGACCTCCACCGCGCCCGTGTGCTGCCCGCCCCGGGCGACCGCTCCCTGATCGACCGGGCCGAGGCCGGTGCCCGCCGCACGGAGATGCTGCGCGCCTGGCTCGCGCACACCTCGGGCCAGGAGCGCGAACCCGGGCGCGCCGACGCGCTGTTCACCTTCGAGGAGGCCGTCGCACGCCGTCGGCGGCGCCTGGAGGAGGCCATCGGCGCTCTCGGCACCCGGCTGCGCCGCCGCGACGAACTCCTCGGCCGCGTCGGCGCGGAGTGGCTGCTGTGCCGGCGGCGGACCGCCGCCCAGGGCGACCGGGTCATGGCCGCCTACCGGCTCTACGAGGAGGCCGCCCTGCGACTGCGGCAGTCCCCCTGTGACATCGAAGGCGCGGAGGCGGCCGTCGAGCGGTTCGTCGGCTTCTGCTCCGCCGCCCCGGACGAAGCGGAGGGCACGTCATGACCTCGTGCGTCCGGCCCGGCTGCGCGGGCCGCATCATGGCCACCGGCTACTGCGACACCTGCGGCCACCGGCACACCGAGCAGCACGCCGTACCACCGTCCGGCCCCGAGGCCCGCAGCGCCGAGGAGTCACCCGGCCCCGCGGCCGTGCACGCCGTCGCCGGGACCGGTGAACTCGACCAGCACGGACTGGTGGTCCTGCCCGAGGTCCCCGCCCCCGACGACGACGTGCTGATCGAGGCCCCCAGCCCGCCCCCCGGCGGCCGCCGCTGCGGCGTCGAGGGCTGCACCATGACCATCGGTGTCGGATACGGCGGCCAGTCCGCCCCCGAGACCGGCCGCTGCCCCCGCTGCGGCGCCACCTACTGGATGACGCCCCAGCTCAAGAAGGACGATGTCGTCGACAACCGCTACAAGGTGCTCGGCTTCCTCGCCCACGGCGGCGTCGGCTGGATCCACCTGGCCGCCGACATGGGCGCCGAGGGCCACCGGGTCGTCCTCAAGAACCAGATCAACCAGGACTCGCTCGCCCGCCGCACCGCCGTGGAGGAGCGCCGGTCCCTCACCGAACTCCATCACCCCGACATCGTCCGCATCGTCACCTACGTCAGGCACAGCACCCCTGGCCGCCCGCCCGCCGGGTACCTGGTCATGGACTACATCGCCGGACGCTCCCTGCAACAGCTCTTCGACGCCGACGACGTCGAGCGGACCTTCCAGGGCCGGCCCCGCCTCGACCACGTCCTCACCTACGGCTGCAAGATCCTCGGCGCCCTCCAGTACATGCACGAACGCGGCCTGCTCTACTGCGACATGAAGCCGGCCAACGTCATCCACTTCGGCCGGGCCGTCAAGGTCGTCGACCTCGGCGCCGTCCGCGCGGTGGGCGACCGCACCTCCCCCTACGTCTACACGCCCGGCTTCGCCCCGCCCAAGGCGGAGATCGACAGCCGCGGCTGGCACGTCGACAGCGACCTCTACACCGTCGGCCTGACCCTCCAGGCACTGGCCCGCGGCACCGAACCCGCGCGCGGCCTCGCCCCCGACTCCTTCCGCCGCCTCGTCGCCCGCGCCACCCATGCCGAACCCTGGGCCCGCTTCCGCTCCGCCGCCGAGATGTCCCGCCAGCTCTGGGAGGTGCTGCGCGAGTTCCGCTCGCTCCAGTTCGGCGAGCAACTGCCCGAGGCCAGCACCCGGTTCCGCCCCTCCGGCGCCAGCCTCGACGCCGGACTCGGCGCGATCCCCGCCCTGGACCACTGGACCGGCCGCCCCGGCGGACACCCCGCCGGACTGCGCGTCTCCCCGCCCGCCGCCGCCGAGGTGGCCGGCGCCCTGCCCGAGCCGGTCCCCGACCCCGACGACGGCGCCGCCCTGCTGCTGGACTCCTTCCCGCCCGACGCCCCCGACCGGATCGCCCGGCAGTGGCCCCGCGAATCCCGCCTCGGCACCCCCGAGACCGCCCTGTGGCTGTGCCGCGCCTACCTCCGCAAGGGCGAGCGGCTGGCGGCGGAGAGCTGGCTCGACGAGGCCGAGACCCAGCTCGGCGAACGCGCCGCCGCCCACGACTGGCGCATCGCCTGGCACCGCGGCGTCCTGCACCTCAGCAGGGGCGAGGTGGAGCTGGCCGGCGCCCGCTTCGACGCGGTCTACCAGGCGCTGCCCGGCGAGTACGTGCCCAAGCTGGCCCTCGGCCACTGCGCCGAGCACATGAGCGGCGACGGGCGCCCGGCCCGGGCCATGCGGTACTACGAGGCCGTCTGGCGGCGGGACTCCGCGCACACCGCCGCCGCCTTCGGCCTGGCCCGCGGCCACCTCGCCGGCGGCGACCGGGACGCGGCCGTCCACGTCCTCGACGAGGTCCCCGCCACCTCCCGGCACCACGACGCGGCCCGCATCGCGGCCGTACGGATCCGCGCCGGCATCCTGAACGGCGAGCCGCCCACCCCGGCCGGACTGCGCGACGCGGACCGGCGGCTGCCCCGGCTGCGGCTGGACGGCGGCGCCGCGGACGGCGGATCCCGCGCCCGGCTGGTCGCCGAGGTCCGAGAGAACGCCCTGCACACGCGGCCGGCCCAGGGCTGGGGACCGGACTTCCCCGCCGGGGACCTCCTCGGCCCCGGGGACGAGGACGGCCTGCGCACCCGCCTGGAGCACTCCTTCCGGCAACTGGCCGCCCAGGCCCGCACCGCCGGCGAACACGGCCGGCTGCTCGACCTGGCCCACGCGGTCCGCCCGATGACCACCTTCTGACGCCCGGGACGCCCGGGGGAGAGGCAGCGATGACCGTGGCCGACGAGACCGAGGTGACACTCGAGATCGGTCAGCAGATGGACCTGCCCGCCGTGCCGGACGCGGCCGGGCGCCGCACCGAGCAGGAGATGCACGCCATCCTGGAGATCGGGGTGCGCGGCCCGGACGGCGCCGGGCGGACGGCGGCGCCCGCGCCCGGCACCGGACCCGTGCTCGCCGAGGTGCTGATCATCGACGCCTCCCGCTCGATGCTCCACCCGGCGGCGAAGCTGCACGCGGCCAAGGACGCCACCGTCGCGGCCGTCCGGATGCTGCCCGACGGCACCGCGTTCGCCGTACTGGCCGGGCAGTTCGACGCCGAGCTGGTCCACCCCGGGCCCGGCCGCGAGGTGCTGGCCGTCGCCGGGCCCGCCGAACGCGCGGCCGCCGAGCGCGCCGTGCGCATCGTGGACGCGGACGGCGGCACCGCCATCGGCGCCTGGCTGGAGCTCGCCCGGCGGCTGCTCAAGGACCATCCCGCGCCCGTCAAGCACGTCCTGCTGCTCACCGACGGACGCAACGAGCACGACGAGCAGTCCCGTTCGCGGCTGGAGACCGTCCTCGACGCCTGCGACGGCCAGTTCGTCTGCGACGCCTGGGGAATCGGCGACGACTGGGACGCCGACCTGCTGCTGGGCATCACCGCACGGCTGCACGGCCGTGCCCGGTCCGTCCGCGAGGAATCGGAACTCGTCGCCGAGTACGAGCAGTTGATGGCCGGACTGCTCGGCACCGCGGTGCCCGAGCTGCGCATCAGGCTGACCCCCACCCCCGGCACCGTCATCCGCCAGGTCAAGCAGGTGGTGCCGAACGAGCAGGAACTCCGGGCCGTCGAGACCGCCCCGGGCGGACGCGCCGCGGAGTACGTCACCCGGGCCTGGGGCGACGAGGTACGGCACTTCCAGGTCGTGCTGTCCGCCGACCCGGCCGGCCGGGAGCGGGACGAGGCCCTGCAACTGGCCGCGGTGGAGATCGTCGTGCCCGATGCGCGGTGGCCGGTACGGCTGCCCAGGCCGCGTCCCATCCTGGTGCGCTGGACCAGCGACCCGAGCGACGCCTCACTGGTGTATCCCGGGGTGCGCCGGCACGAGCTGTACCAGGAGACGGGCGCCGCCGTCGCCGCGGCCTACCAGGCGTGGCTGCGCGGCACCGACGGCCGGGACACCGCGGACCGCGCCCTGGCCCGCGCCCTCGTGCTGGCCGGCGAACTGGGCGACGCCCGGCTGCTCGGTGCGCTCGGGCTGATCGAGGCGGCACCGGGCACCGGGCGGATCCGGACCGGCCTGAAGGACGTCGACTGGCAGCACCTGATCCTCTCCAGCGCCATGGCCACCCCGTCGGAACAGTGCGCGGACCCACCGCCGCCGGCCGGGCCGGGTGAGGCGCACGCGTCCGCCGCGCCCGGCGACGGCGCCGCCCGGTCCGGCGCGGGCCCCGCCCGGGGTTCCGCGGGCCCCGGTCCGGCCGCGGCCGAGGCCGCCGGCCCCTCCGGACCCGCCGCCTCGGGCCTGCCCGTGCGGCCCGACGGACTCATCGAGTGCCCGGACTGCGGGTGGCGCGGCCCGGCCGACTCCGTCTTCTGCGGCGGCGCGTGCGGACGCCGGCTGAAGGGACCCTCCGCATGAACACCGGCAATGACCCGGGCGCGGGCGGCGGGGGACCGCACGGGCGGGCCGCCGAGGGCCGCGGGGCCCACGGGCGGGGGGCCCGGGGCGGTCCGGCGCGCGGGCGCGCCCCCGGGAACGGCGGGCCCGGCAGCCATGTCGCCCCGCCACCCGGCCCGCCGGCCCCGCCGGTCACTCCCACCACTCCCGCCAGGGCCCCCTCCGCCCCCCGCGGCCCGGCCGCACCCACCGCCACCTCGTCCGGCCCGGGGCCGCGCCCCGTGGACCGGCGGGTGCCCGGCCGGTGGCCGCACCGCCTCGCCCGGCTCCCCGTCCGGCTGCTCGAACGGCTCCCCGGCGCCGTCCCGCCTCCGGAGCGGGGCGGCAGCACGACCGCCCGCGACCTCGCCGTCCGCCACCGCCTGCTGCTGGCCCTGGCGGTCCTCCTCACGGTGTCCCTGTTCGCGTCGTACCAGGGCGTGCACGGCGACGCCGACCCGCTGCGCGACTCCAGCGCCCCGGCCGTCCTGTCCCTCGACACCGCGCTGTACGCGCTCGACCGGGCCGAGGAGGACGCCCGGGCGCCGGCGCCGACCAGTGACTTCCAGAAGCAGATCTCCGTCGCCGTGCAGAGCCTCGCGGCGGCCGCGGCCGACGACGACATCGGCGGGCCGGCGGGCCGGCAGGCCCTCCAGACGATCGCCGGGCTGATCACCGTCTACTCCGTCAAGGTGCAGCAGTCCCAGCTCGAGCCCGACGGGAGCGTGCTGCGCGAGGCGTACCTCAGCTACGCCGACGACATCCTGGCGGAGGAGAACGCCGGGATACAGATCCGGCTGACGACGCTGCTGAAGCAGCAGCGTGCCACGGTGGTGCGGCAGACCACGTTCGGCCCCCTGATGTGGCTCGCCTGGAGCGTGACCCTGCTGCTCGCCCTCGCCCTCGTCGCCGCGCTGCTGGAGACCCAGCGCTTCCTGCGCCACCGCTTCCGGCGCCGGTACAACCGGCAGGTCCTCGCCGCGGTGCTGCTGACGCTCGCCGGGGTGGGGGTCGCCGTGCTGTTCACCGTGTGGACCCAGCAGGGCATGGCGGACACCCGCGCGCTGCTCGGCCACACGGTGCCCGGGGAGCAGATCCCCGCAGCGGGGCGGCGCACCGCCACGTACCTGACCGGCACCGGCTTCCGCGCGGCGGCGGCGGTGTGGATCCTGATGGGAGGCGTCCTGCTCATGGCACTGGCCGAGACGGGCCTGCGGCGGCACATCGCCGACTACCGGTTCGGGCCCCGGTGAACGCGCACCCCGGCGGCCCCGCGCCGGCCGCCCCCGGCACCCGGCCCCGCGCCTCGCGCCGTCCGGTCCGCATCGCCACCGTGGTGGCCACCTGCCTGGTCGTGCTGGCGGCGGCCGTCGTGGTGGCCGTCCGCACCTTCGGGCGGGAGCCGACCGTCACGCTGCTGGCCAACTGGACCGGCACGGACGAGCGGAACTTCCGCCGGGCGGTCATCGAGCCGTTCGAGCGCAAGTACCACATCAAGGTCGACTACCAGGGCAGCAACGCGGAGAGCCAGGTGCTCGGCGCCGACGTCGAGGCCGGGACGCCACCCGACGTGGTGGTGCTCACCGGGCCCGGCGAACTCGCCGAGTACGCCCGGCAGAAGCACCTCGTGGCGCTCGACGACCTGGTCGACAGCGGGGACTTCGGCACCTCCTGGGCCACCCGGCTGACGGACGGGCACATGTACTGGTTCCCGCTCAAGGCCGATCTGAAGAGCGTCGTCTGGTACCCGGCCGGCGTCGACGAGCAGCAGCGCCGAAAGGCGGTGCACGAGCCCGCGCAGTGGTGCCTGGGCATGGGGTCCGGAGCCACCAGCGGCTGGCCCGGCACCGACTGGATCGAGGACATCCTGCTCCAGCTGTACGGCCCGGACGTCTACGAACGCTGGGTGAGCGGCGCACTGCGCTGGCAGTCCACGCAGGTGCGCAAGGCGTGGACGACCTGGAAGGAGCTGGTCGGCGCCGGCGGCGACGAGGCCCGGGTGCGGCTCGCCCTGAAGACGTCCTTCCGGACGGCGTCGCAGCGGGTCGGCGCGATCCCGCGCGGCTGCACACTGGAGCACCAGGCGTCGTTCATCCGCAGCGAGCGGGTCTGGAAGGACGCCGACGGCCGGTACGAGCCCTCCGCTCGCCTGCTCTTCGGGCGTCCCGACAACCGCGCCTGGGAGGTCTCCGGGGACCTCGTCGCGCTGCTGCACGACACCCCGGAGGCGAGGACGCTGATCCGCTACCTGGCCTCCGCCGAGGCCCAACGCGCCTGGAACAGCCAGGAGTCCGGCTTCTCCGTGCACGCCGGGGTCGAGCCCGGCGCCGACGGTGCCGGCTCCGCCTGGCACCGCTCGCTGGCGGGCACCCTGCGCGACACCGGGACGGTGCGCTGCTTCGACGCCTCCGACGCCATGCCGCCCGTGGTCCGGGACGCGTTCGCCGAGGCGGTGATCGAATTCCTCGCCTATCCCGGGCGGCTGGAGGCCCTGCTGCGCTCCCTGGACACCCTCAGCTCCAGCCCCGGCCTGACCTGGATCCCGTCGGTGTGCGACGGCAAGCCGTAGGCTCCGGCGGGCCGGCATTGGATCGGGGGGGGGGGGGGGGGGGGGGGGGGGGGGGGGCCCCCCCCCCCCCGCGCGCCCCCCCCGGGGGGGGGGGGGGGGGCGGGGGGGGGGTGGGGGGGGGGGGGGGCGCCCACTGGGTTGGGGTGGGGGGGTTGTTGGTGGCCGGGGGGGGGGGGGGGGTTTTTTTTTTGTATTGTGGGGGGGTGGGGGGGGGGTTGGGGGGGGGGGGGGGGGGGGGGGTGGTTGTTTGGGGGGGGGGGGGGGGGGGGGGGGGGGGGGCGGGGGGGGGGGGGGGTTGGGGGGGGGGGGGGGGGGGGGGGGGGGGGGGCCCCCCCCCCGCCCCCTGGTCGTCACCCGAGGGGTGCTCGGGGAATCTTCCGGGTCACGAGTTGACCTGTGCGGTCACCAGGTTCGAGAAGGTGGTCAGCCGGGTGTAGACACCCGGGTAACCCGCCTCCGCGCACCCCTCGCCCCAGGAAGTGATCCCTGCCAGGACGCCCCCGATGAGCAGGGGACCGCCGCTGTCGCCCTGGCAGGTGTCCACGCCACCGGAGGTGTATCCGGCGCAAACCATGTCGGACTGGACGAAGTCCGAACCGTAGGAGGAACGGCAGCCGGAGTCGGACACGACCGGGACGGTCGCGGTCCGCAGCTGGTTGGAGGAGCCACCGTTCTCCGCGGTGGTGCCCCAGCCGAGGATCCGGGCCGTGGTGCCGGCCGCGTAGAGGCTCGTCTGGGAGGGGGAGACGTACTTCGCCGCGGTGTACGGCATCGACGTCGAGAGGGTCAGCACGGCCACGTCGTCGCCGTTGGTGGCGTCCGTGTAGTCCGGGTCGACCCAGATCCCGCTGACCCGGCTCACCGTGCCGTCGCTGCCGTTCAGATACGTCCGGCCGCCGACGACGCGGACGCTGCCCGGGGTCTCCCCGGCCATGCAGTGGGCGGCCGTCACGACCTTCCTGGGCGCCACCAGGGTGCCGCCGCAGAACTGGTTCTGGGACGCGTCCGTGATCTGCATCATGAACGGGTACGACGCCGTCGTGGTGGTCGTACCGCCGACGATGGGCTGGGGTGCGGCGCTCGCGGTGGGGGAGGCGAGCAGCGCGGTCGCCGCCGCGGCGGCGGTGGCCACCAGGGTGGCGACGGTCCTTCTGGCACGTCTGGGCCCGAACATCAGTCTCCTAGGTGGAGGTTGCACCGGTGGGGGATCGCGCGGGTGTGGGGGGTGAGGCACGGAGGCCGCGGGACCGACCCCCGTGTGCCCGGGCGAGCGGCACACCGCTTACGCTAGGACCCTGAACCCTCGGCTCCCAATGAGGGAACCCCCTAGGCGGTCGGGTGAGGGAAAACCCTCGGTGCGGCCCAGTCAACAAGAGCCCGGCTCAGTGCGCCCGCCGGCCTGCCGCCAATCGGACGATGTCCACCCGCGACCGGATCCCGAGCTTGCGGTAGACCCGGGTCAGGGTCGCCTCCACCGTCTTCACACTGATGAACAGCCGGGCCGCGATCTCCCGGTTGGTGGCGCCCTCCATGATCAGCGCCGCGACCTGACGCTCCATCGCGGCGAGCGTGTCCAGGGCGTCCAGCGTCCTCGGCGGGGCCGGCACCGGTTCCGGCTCGGGGGTGGCGAGGGCCTCCTCCACCTGGCGCAGCCAGGGCAGTGCCCGGCAGCGCCGGAACAGCCGGGCCGCCTCGTCGGCGGCCGTGGAGGCGGTGCCCGCCCGGGGCTCCGGCACGCCGGGGCCCGCGGCGGCGGCCCGCCCGGGGCCGGTCCCGCGGGCGTCCGCGCGCTCCGGCTCCCGCCACGGGCGGCCCCCGGCGGCGGTGTACCTGCCCCACAGCCGGGCCAGGGCGAACGCGGCCCGCGCCTCCTCCAGGCCGTAGCCGAGCTTGCCGAGCCGGTCCTGAGCGGACATCAGCTGGGCGACGGCCGCCTCCAGGTCGCCCCGGGCGGCGCGGACCAGGGCCTCGGACCGGTCGAGCACGGCGAGGACGCTCTCCCGGCCCAGGCGCAGCGCGTGCTCCCGGCTGGCGTCGATGACGTCCTGGGCCTCGTCGGGTTCACCGATCCGGACGAGCGCCTCGGCGAGATCGCCCTGCCAGCGGCCCCGGGCCGGGTCGGTGATGCCGAGCCCCAGCTCCAGGGTGCGCACCCGGCGCAGCGAGCGCACCGTGTCCGCCGGGTCCCCGGCCACCAGTTGGGCGTACCCGAGGGCGCCCAGCGCGCGCGAGAGGTACATCTGGTCGCCGTCCCGCTCGGCGTGCTGCACGGCCTCCAGGGCGAGTGCCAGCGCCCGGTCCACATCGCCGCCGGAGGCCTCCGCGAGCGAGGTGAACATCGCCGAGGCGGTCTCGCCGATGCCCGAGTCCCGGGCCAGCCGCAGGCTCTCGCGGCCCAGGTCGAGGGCGCGTCCGCAGTATCCGGCGCGCAGTTCGGTCTCGGCGAGGCCGCGCAGGAAGTGCACCTCGCTCTCCACCGAGCCGCGCCGGCGCACCTCCCGCAGCAGCGCGGTGACCGTGGTCCGGGCCTCGGCCAGCTGGTCGCCCATGACCAGCCAGCGGAACCGGGCGCTGCCCGCGCCGTTGTGGTGCCAGGCCACCCGGGGGTCCTGCGGCTGCCGCAGGGCCCGCTTGATGGTCCGGGGCGCCTCCGGATGGCCCATCAGGGTCTCCGTCTGCGCCTGGAAGGCGAGGGCGAGCAGCTCGGTGCGCCGGTCCGTGCCGCGCGCGGCCAGTCCGGCGGCGTGCGCGGCGGCCTCCCGGGCCTCGGTGAAGTCGCCCTCGACGATCAGCGCCCGCCAGGCGAGCTGGTAGTGGACCAGGGCGAGCAGCCGGGGGTCGTCGCCGGCGTCGGCGAGGGCCTGCGGGAAGACGGCGTCGACCTCGGCCATGGTGTGCCCGGCGGTGTCGATGACGACGATCCAGGCGCGCACCCGGTCGGCGGGCACGGTCGCCCGGGTCAGCACCTCCCGGGCGATGTCCCGGGCCAGGTCGACCTCGCCGGCGGTGATGGCGTCCTCGGCGGCGGTGAGCCGGCGCTCCTCCCGGCTCGGGACGCCGTCGGCCGGGGTGTGCCGGGCGGCGAGCAGCCCGAGCTGGGCGGCGACCGACGGCGCCCCGCGGTCCCGGGCGAGGGAAGCGGCCTCGGCGAGCCGGGCGGCGACCTCCGGATCGGCGCCGGTGGTGGCGAGGGCCAGGTGCCGGGCCCGCTCTATCGGGTCGGAGGCGGCGGTGGACAACGCCGTGTGCGCGGCGCGCCGTTCGTGCGCCGGCGCCTCCGCGTACAGGGCGGCCGAGATCAGCGGGTGCGCGAACCGTACGGCCGGCGCGTCGGCCCGGCCGGCCAGCAGCCCGAGTTCGGCGGCCTGGGCGCACTCGGCCTCGGCGTTGTGCCGGCCGGCCGCGTGCAGCAGCGCCGAGGTGGGGCGCGCGCCCGCGCTGGCCACCAGCAGGGTGCGGCGGGCCTCCACCGAGAGCATGTCGAGGCGGCTGAGGACCAGGGCGCGCAGCGAGGTCGGCACCGGCAGCGGCTCGCCCGGCCGGGGCGGGGTGGGGCTGTCGGCGAGGGCGCGGCCCAGCTCCAGCGCGAACAGCGGGTTGCCGCCGCTGGTGCGGTGGATCTCGCGGAGGGTGGAGCGGGGCAGGCCGCCGTGCCCGCGGTGGTCGAGGAGCCGGGCGACCTGGACGCGGGAGAGCGGGCCCAGCCGGAGCGCGAGGGTGCCCGGCGGACAGGCGCGCAGGTGGTGGTCGTACTCCTGGCTCTCCTGCCCCTCCGTGCGGACCGCGCACAGGAGTTGCACCGGGGTGCCCTCCAGGCGCCGGGCGGCGAAGCCGAGCAGTTCGGCGCTGGCCGGATCCAGCCACTGCAGGTCGTCGGCGACGACCAGGACCGGGCCGTGGACGGCGAGGGCGCGCAGCGCGGAGAGCACCGCCAGGCGCAGGGCGAGGCCGTCGCGCCGGAGGCTGGACTCGCCCCGGCCGGTGAGCGCCGACTCCAGGGCGGTGCGCTGGGCGGCGGGCAGGCGCGGGGAGACCTCGTCGAGGACCAGCCCGAGCAGATCGGCGAGGGCGAGGAAGGGGAGATGGGATTCGGACTCGGTTGCGGAGCAGCGCAACACGGTGCGGGCCGTGGCGCCGTATTCCTCGGCCAATGCCCGCAGGACGGTGGATTTCCCTATTCCGGCGGGTCCGTGGAGCAGCAGGCTGCCTCCCGCGGCCAGTTGCCCACGGGCACCGGGGAACAGCTCCTCGCGGCCGATGACCAGGTCGGAACGGCACCTGGCAGACTCCTGGAAGTCCCGTCGCACGGTCACCGCTCCCCTCCTGTGTCGTGTCCGGGCCAAATAATAGGCAACGATCCCCGAAATGCGGACGGAAGCAGCGGTGAGGTAAATGACAAAGGGTCAAGGGGAGGGAAATTCAAAGTGCTGCGTTGCCCGATGATTGGGAAAGTTTCCTGTCCGGCTCCGGACTACGGCAGCAGTCCCGTCCTGCGGGCCGCGGTCACCGCCTCCCCCCGTGTGCGCGCGCCCAGCTTCCGCATCGCCGAACGCAGATAACCCTTGACCGTCTCCGGGCCGATGCCCAGCCGTTCGGCCACCGCCGCGTTGGTGGCTCCCGCCGCCACCCAGGACAGCACGTCCAGCTCGCGTGGCGCCAGGGTCACGCCCCCGGCTCGCGGCGGCGCGGTCAGCAGGCCGCAGGCGGCCAGCAGCTCGGCCCGCAGCTCCGGGTCGGTGATCCGGGGGGCCAGCGCCCGCAGCGCCGCGTGCGCCTCGCGCACCTGCTCCCAGGCGCGTCCCTGGTCGGCGCCGGTCCGCTCCGGCCGGGCCGCCGCCAGCAGGCCGTGCGCCTCGTCCCGGACCACCAGCGCCTGCTCCAGGTCCCGCGCCACCGTCACCGCCGCGCCCAGCGTGCGGTCGCCCAGCGGCCCGGCCGAGCGCAGGGCGCCGTACAGCACCCCGCGCACCCGGCGCCGCACCACGACCGGCACCGCGAGCACCGCGCGGATGCCCTCGGCGGCCACCGGTACGTCGTACTCGTGGCTGATCTGCCGCGACCGGGAGTAGTCCGGCACCGCGCACGGCCGGGCCAGCGCCACCGCCTTGCCGCCGAGCCCGCTGCCGGAGGTCACCGCGAGCGAGCGCAGCGCGGCCGTGGTCGTGCCGCTCAGCTCGCTGATGCGGATCCGCGGGCGGCCCGACTCCACCAGGCCGCCGAAGGCGACCGGCAGTCCCGTCGCGCGCCGCAGCCGGGCCAGCGCGCCCGCGATCTCCACCGCCTCCACCGCGTCTGCCGTCACGTCTTCGCCTCTCCGGCCGTTCCACCCCCGTTCGGGGGTGGTGAGACCCGCATCACGGAGTAGACGATGCCAGAGAGCCGCCCGGCAATGGTCCGGCACTGAGGAGGACATGGATGACGGCGACCGAGATGTTCCGCGGGGCGAGGGACTTCCTGCTGGAACACCGCGAGGACTACGCCACCGCCTACGAGGGGTTCCGCTGGCCATGGCCGGAGCACTTCAACTGGGCGCTGGACTGGTTCGACGTGATCGCCGCCGGGAACGACCGCACGGCGCTGCACATCGCCGAGGAGGACGGCAGCGAGGTCCGGCTGTCCTTCGCGGAAATGGCCGAGCGCTCCAACCGGGTGGCCCGGTGGCTGCGTGACCGGGGGGTCGCGGCCGAGGACCGCGTCCTCGTCATGCTCGGCAACCAGGCCGAGCTGTGGGAGATCGCGCTGGCCGCGATGAAGCTGCGCGCGGTCGTCATCCCGGCCACTCCGCTGCTCGGCCCGGCCGACCTGGCGGACCGGGTGGAGCGGGGCCGGGTGAAGCACGTGATCGTCCGGGCCGGGGACACCGCCAAGTTCGACGGCGTGCCCGGCGCCTACACCCGGATCTCGGTCGGCGGGCTGCTCCAGGAGGGCTGGGAGCCGTACGAGGACGCCTACGCGGCCCCCGCCGACTTCGTCCCCGACGGCCCGACCCTGGCCGACGACCCGCTGATGCTGTACTTCACCTCCGGGACGACCGCCCGCCCCAAGCTGGTCGAGCACACCCACACGTCGTACCCGATCGGGCACCTGTCCACCATGTACTGGATCGGCCTGACCCCCGGTGACGTGCACCTGAACATCTCCTCGCCCGGCTGGGCCAAGCACGCCTGGTCCAACCTGTTCGCCCCGTGGAACGCCGAGGCGACCGTCTTCATCCACAACTACACCCGCTTCGACGCGTCCCGGCTGATGGCCGAGATGGACCGCGCCGGCGTCACCACCTTCTGCGCCCCGCCGACGGTGTGGCGGATGCTCATCCAGGCCGACCTCGGCCGGCTCCAGACCCCGCCCCGCGAGGTCGTGGCGGCCGGCGAGCCGCTCAACCCCGAGGTCATCGAGCAGGTCCGGCGGGCCTGGGGGGTGACCATCCGGGACGGCTTCGGGCAGACCGAGACCGCCGTGCAGGTCTCCAACAGCCCCGGGCAGCGGCTGAAGACCGGCTCCATGGGCCGGCCCAGCCCCGGCTACCGGGTGGAACTCCTCGACCCGGTCTCCGGCGCGCCGGGGGCGGCCGAGGGGGAGATCGCCCTCGACCTCGCCGAGCGGCCGGTCGGCCTGATGACCGGCTACCACGGGGACCCGGACCGCACGGCCGAGGCCATGGCCGGCGGCTACTACCGCACCGGGGACATCGCGCACCGGGACGACGACGGATACCTCACCTACATCGGCCGCAGTGACGACGTCTTCAAGGCCTCCGACTACAAGGTGAGTCCCTTCGAGCTGGAGAGCGCGCTGCTGGAGCACGAGGCGGTGGCCGAGGCGGCCGTGGTGCCCGCCCCGGACGAGCTGCGGCTCGCCGTGCCCAAGGCGTACGTCGTCCTCGCCGAGGGCTGGGAGCCCGGCCCCGGCACCGCGAAGGCCCTCTTCGAGCACTCCCGCGAGGTGCTCGCCCCGTACAAACGCATCCGCCGGCTGGAGTTCGGCGCCCTGCCCAAGACCGTGTCCGGCAAGATCCGCCGGATCGAACTGCGCGAGGCCACGGCGGCCGGTTCCCGGGACGAGTACCGCGAGGAGGACTTCCGGTGACCGCCGAGCCGTCGTACAGCCACGGGACGGGGGCCACCGCGCTCCTCGGGGACACCATCGGCGCCAATCTGGACCGGACCGTCGCGGCCTGGCCGGACCGCGAGGCCCTCGTCGACGTGCCGTCCGGACGGCGCTGGACCTACGCGGAGTTCGCCGCCGACGTCGACCGGCTGGCGCGCGCCCTGCTCGCCAGCGGGGTCGCCAAGGGCGACCGGGTCGGCATCTGGGCGGTCAACTGCCCGGAGTGGGTGCTGGTCCAGTACGCCACCGCCCGGATGGGCGCGATCATGGTGAACATCAACCCGGCCTACCGCACGCACGAGGTCGCGTACGTCCTCGACCAGGCGGGCGTCTCCTTCCTCTTCGCCTCCCTCGGCCACAAGGGCAGCGACTACCGGGCGATGGTGGCGGAGGTCCGCGGCACCTGCCCGGGGCTGCGGGAGACCGTCCACTTCGGCGACCCGGGCTGGGACGCGCTGCTCGCGCGCGCCGCCCCCGGCGCCGAGTTCGAGGAACTGTCCTGCGACGACCCCATCAACATCCAGTACACCTCCGGCACCACGGGCTTCCCCAAGGGCGCCACCCTCTCGCACCACAACATCCTCAACAACGGCTATTTCGTGGGCGAGTCGGTCGGGTACACCGAGCAGGACCGGATCTGCGTCCCGGTGCCGTTCTACCACTGCTTCGGCATGGTGATGGGCAACCTCGCGGCCACCTCGCACGGCGCCTGCGTGGTCATCCCGGCCCCGTCCTTCGACCCGGCGGCCACCCTGGAGGCGGTGCGGCGGGAGCGGTGCACGTCCCTGTACGGCGTCCCGACGATGTTCATCGCGGAGCTGAACCTGCCCGGCTTCGCCTCCTACGACCTGTCCAGCCTGCGCACCGGCATCATGGCGGGCTCGCCCTGCCCGGTCGAGGTGATGAAGCGGGTGATGGCCGACCTGCACATGGAGCAGGTCTCCATCTGCTACGGCATGACCGAGACGTCCCCCGTCTCGCTCCAGACCCGGATGGACGACGACCTGGAGCACCGCACGGGCACGGTCGGCCGCGTCCTGCCGCACCTGGAGGTCAAGGTCGTCGACCCGGCCACGGGCGTCACCCGGCCCCGCGGCAGCGCGGGGGAGCTGTGCACGCGCGGGTACAGCGTGATGCTCGGCTACTGGGACGAGCCGGCGAAGACGGCCGAGGTGATCGACGCGGGCCGCTGGATGCACACCGGGGACCTCGCGGTGATGCGCGAGGACGGGTACGTCGAGATCGTCGGCCGGATCAAGGACATGATCATCCGGGGCGGCGAGAACGTCTACCCGCGCGAGATCGAGGAGTTCCTCCACGCGCACCCGAAGATCCGGGACGTCCAGGTCATCGGGGTGCCGCACGAGCGGTACGGCGAGGAGGTGATGGCCTGCGTCATCCCGGGCGATCCCGCGGACGCGCTCACCCTGGAGGAACTGCGGGCCTTCTGCGCCGGCCGGCTCGCCCACTACAAGGTCCCCACCCGGCTCCGCGTCCTCGACTCCTTCCCGATGACGGTGTCGGGCAAGGTACGCAAGGTCGAACTGCGGGAGACGTACGGGGCGTGAGCCCCCGGGTCCCGGCGCCCTGGGCGGCGGTGTCAGGCCGGGCCGTCCCGGCAGCCGCCGGCGGGTGGCGGTGCGCCCGCGCCGTCGTCCACCGGTTGCGGCTCGCCCGCTGGGCGCCGGGCGTGCGCGGTGCCGGGCGGCGTCGGTGGTTCCGGTGACGGAGGAGTACGGGCAGTGAGGCCCCGGCCGCCGCCGTCCGGCGGCGGTGCGCCCGCGGCGTCGTTCACCGGTCGCGGCTGGTCCGCCCGGTCGAGTGTGAACAGTGGGACGTCCAACGCTTCCGCGCGGTGCCGGGTGGCGTCGGTGGATCCGGCGTTGGAGGAGTACGGGGCGTGAGGCCCCGGCCGGGCCCTGGCGGGCCGGGGCGGCGGTGTCGGGGCCGGTCGTCGGCGTGTGCGGCGGGGTGCCCAGCGCGTCGGCGCGGTCCCGGCCGCCGCCGGTGATTCCGGCGATGGAGAAGTGCGCACCGTGCCGACTCCGCCGTCGCCCACAGGCACCGCACGTCCTGCCGCGCGCCCGTGTCCACCCGGGCGAGCCGTCCGCGGGCCGCGAGTCCGATGCCGTCCGGGGGCGCCGGCCGGCGCGGTCGCGGAGACCGCGTCCCGGGCGGTGCGCACGGCGTGCCACCCCGCCGGGGGCGGCTCCCCGGCGGGGCCGGGGCCCTCGTCCCGCCCGCGGCCCGGCCCGGGCGCCCGCCGGGCCGCGCGTCCGACCCAGGTTCCGCCGTCGCGGCCCCCGTGCCGCTCGGGTGGCCCGGCTCCGGGCGCCGCCGGTCACCCGACGCCCGCGGGGCGGCACACACCACGCCGAGCCACTCCTCGTCCCGGCCGCGGGGCGACCGGCGCCCCGCACGCGTACGGACACACCGGCACGGTGTGGACGTGCCCGCGCCCGCGGACCGACGCGGGCCCCGCCCCCCGGCATCCCTCGCCGCCTCTCCCGTCCGGTCCTTCCGCTGTCCGGACGGCTCTTGACGACCTTCGCCCTCCGCCCTACATTGCTTCCAGATAGTAGAAAGTAAGTTCCGCAATACGGAAAACGTAGCGGAGTTTGACGATCGGGAGACTGTGCTCACCGCGGGGCGCGCCGGGAGTACGCATCCGAGAAGCCGAAGCAGGAGTACTCGATGGCTCGTATGACCGCTGCCCGCGCGGCAGTTGAGATCCTCAAGCGCGAGGGCGTCACCGACGCCTTCGGTGTGCCGGGCGCGGCGATCAACCCCTTCTACAAGGCCCTCCAGCAGGGCGGCGGGATCAACCACACCCTCGCCCGCCACGTCGAGGGTGCCTCGCACATGGCCGAGGGCTACACCCGTACCAAGCCGGGCAACATCGGTGTCTGCATCGGCACCTCCGGCCCGGCCGGCACCGACATGATCACCGGCCTGTACTCGGCCATCGGCGACTCGATCCCGATCCTGTGCATCACGGGCCAGGCGCCCACCAACGTGATCCACAAGGAGGACTTCCAGGCCGTCGACATCGCCTCGATCGCCAAGCCGGTCACCAAGATGGCGGTGACCGTCCTGGAGGCCGCGCAGGTTCCCGGCGTCTTCCAGCAGGCGTTCCACCTGATGCGCTCAGGCCGTCCCGGCCCGGTCCTGATCGACCTGCCCATCGACGTCCAGCTCACCGAGATCGAGTTCGACCCCGAGACGTACGAGCCGCTCCCGGTCTACAAGCCGGCCGCGACCCGCGCGCAGATCGAGAAGGCCCTCTCCTTCCTGCTCGCCTCCGAGCGCCCGGTCATCGTCGCGGGCGGCGGCATCATCGGCGCCGACGCCACCGAGCTGCTGGTCGAGTTCGCCGAGCTGACCCAGACCCCGGTCGTCCCCACCCTGATGGGCTGGGGCGCGCTGGCCGACGACCACGAGCTGAACGCCGGCATGGTCGGCGTGCAGACCTCGCACCGGTACGGCAACGCCAACTTCCTGGCGTCGGACTTCGTCCTCGGCATCGGCAACCGCTGGGCCAACCGCCACACCGGCTACAAGCTCGACGTGTACCGCGGCGACCGCAAGTTCGTCCACGTCGACATCGAGCCCACCCAGATCGGCAAGATCTTCCCGCCGGACTACGGTGTCGTCTCCGACGCCAGGGCCGCGCTGGAGCTCTTCGTCGAGGTGGCCAAGGAGCTGAAGGCCGCGGGCAAGCTGCCGGACCACACCGAGTGGGTCGCCTCCACCCAGGAGCGCAAGGCCACCCTGCTGCGCCGCACGCACTTCGACAACGTGCCGATGAAGCCGCAGCGCGTGTACGAGGAGATGAACAAGGCGTTCGGCCCGGACACCCGGTACGTCACCACCATCGGCCTCTCCCAGATCGCCGGCGCGCAGATGCTGCACGTCTACAAGCCGCGCCACTGGATCAACTGCGGCCAGGCCGGCCCACTCGGCTGGACCATCCCGGCCGCCATCGGCGTCGCCAAGGCCGACCCGGACTCCCCGGTCGTCGCGCTCTCCGGCGACTACGACTTCCAGTTCCTGATCGAGGAGCTGGCGGTCGCCGCCCAGCACAAGATCCCGTACGTCCACGTGCTGGTGAACAACGCCTACCTGGGCCTGATCCGGCAGGCGCAGATCGGCCTGGACATCAACTTCCAGGTCAACCTGGAGTTTGAGAACATCAACACCCCGGAGCTGGGCGTCTACGGCGTGGACCACGTCAAGGTCGCCGAGGGCCTGGGCTGCAAGGCCATCCGGGTCACCGAGCCGGACCAGCTCGGCGCCGCCTTCGAGCAGGCCAAGAAGCTGGCCGCCGAGTACCAGGTGCCGGTCGTCGTCGAGGCGATCCTCGAGCGGATCACCAACATCTCGATGAGCCGCACGATGGACATCAGCGACATCTCCGAGTTCGAGGACCTGGCCACCGAGCCCGGCCACGCGCCGACGTCGATCAAGACGCTGAAGGTCTGACCCGCCTGACGCACGAGGGGCGGCCCACCCGGTGGGCCGCCCCTTCGGCATGTCCGCCGCGCGGTCCGCGGAGCCCGCGGGCGGTTCAGAACCCGCCGCCCCCGCAGCCACCGCCGTGGTCGTGGCCACCGCCCCAGCCGTGACCGTGACCGCCGTGGTGGCCACCGCCGTACCCACCGTCGTGGTCGCCGCCCCCGCCCCCGTGGCCGTCGCCGCCCCCGCCGCGCGCGGCCTCGTCGTCGTAGAGGCGGCGCAGTTCGCGGCCCCGGCCGAGCGGGAACAGGCGCTCGTCCGCGAGCGCGCCCGGACCGGTGAGCCGGGCCTCACGGGCGAAACGCGGCACCAGGACGGTGAGAGCGCGTTCGCCGTACAGCGCGACGGCGAGCAGCACCTCCTCCTCCGGCAGGCATTCGGGACCCTGGGGGAGCGGACGGTGCTCGCGCAGCGCCGCCAGGAAGCGGCGGGCGGCCCGGGTGCGGCCGGGCGGCGCCGTGCGCAGCAGTCCCTCCGCCGCCAGCTCGGCCCGCATCCGGGCCAGGGCCCGCCGCACCACCGCCCGGGTGGGCAGCTCCCGCGGTCCCGCGGGCCGGTAGAGGCCGGTGCGCACCGCCTTCTCCAGAGGGTGCCGGAAGGCCTCGGCGGCGTCCACCGAGGTCCGGCACAGGATGCCCGGCAGGCCCGCCACGACCCCGCCGCGCAGGTGCAGCGCCAGCACCGCGACGGTCACGGCGGCGCGGTCGCCCCCGCGCAGCAGGGCGACCGCGCAAGGGGCCTGCGGATTCGGAATCGACGTCGTACGGCCCATGAGACACCCCCGTGCGGGGCCCGCCGCCCCCGTGTCGGCGGGCCCCGTGTGCCGATACTGTGCCCTGGCGCGGGCCGCCGCCGAAGCCCCCGCGGCGTTGTTCAGAGGTTGATTTGAGGGTTGCGCTGCCGGGCTACGACCGCCGCCGTACGCGCCGTCGTCACAGCTCGTGCTCGGACAGCCCGGGCCAGTCGTCCGGGCCGCCGCCCTGCCACTCGATCAGGTCGCTCTCCTCCACCTCGATCCGGTCCAGGTCGGCGAGCCGCAGGATCTCCACGACGTCGTCCAGGTGGGAGGCGATCCCGAGGGTGACGTCCCCCTCGGTGACCCGCCGGGACCCGTCCAGGGCCGGGGAGTGGACCACGATGTGCGGGAAATGGGTCGGATTGGCCATGGGATCAGCGTCCTGCGGATGGCCGCGCCGCGCACGCCGGGGCCGGAACGCGACGAAGCGCCCCCTGACCAGGGGGGCGCTTCGCTGTCACATGGTGACCGTCCGACGGCGCGAGGCTGGGCGCGACAGGTCGTTCGCGCCGCCGGACGGAGTGGGCGGCCCCCGTGCGGGGGCTGGGTGGGACCGCGGCGGGTGCGACGGAGCCGGGTGCCCTTCCCTCTGGTCGAGAAGGGGACGCGGTCCTTCACCACCGCACTGGCTCGCACGCCGCCACGGTCCTCGCCCTGCCCGCGCCCCCCGCCTTCCGGCCACCCCTCATCCGGGCCGTGCGGCGGTTCGCGCGGGCCGCGTGCGGAGATCATGACCTCCCGTCAGATCCCGTACGCTGCTCTGTTTCCTGGATCTCAGTCCTCGCGCAGGGCGCGGACCGCCTCCTCCACGCGCTTGCCGTACTCGGGGTCGGCGGCGTGGAAGTGGGCCAGGTTCTTCTCGACCACGTCGTTGCGGGAGACCTGCGAGAGGCCGCCGGCGATGGTCGCGACCAGCCGGGCCTTTGCGTCCTCCGGCATGAGGCGGTACAGCTCGCCCGCCTGGACGAAGTGGTCGTCCTTGGTGTGCAGCGGGGCCTCGTGGTTGCCGGTGTGACCGGAGACCGGGAGCGGCGCCGACAGCGGGCGGCCGGTCTCGGCCGGGCCGTCGTAGGAGTTCGGCTCGTAGTTCTTCGCGCCGCGGCCCTGGCCGTTGACCGCCATGAGGCCGTCGCGGCCGTAGTTGCGGGCACCGCCCGGGACCGCCTTCGGGGCGTTCACGGCGAGCAGGGTGTGGTTGACGCCCAGGCGGTAGCGGTGGGCGTCCGCGTAGGCGAACAGCCGGCCCTGGAGCATCTTGTCCGGGGACGGGCCGATGCCGGGCACGAAGTTGTTCGGCGAGAACGCGGCCTGCTCGACCTCGGCGAAGACGTTGTCCGGGTTGCGGTTCAGCACCAGGCGGCCCACCCGCTGGAGCGGGTAGTCGCGGTGCGGCCACACCTTGGTGAGGTCGAACGGGTTGAAGCGGTAGTTCGCCGCCTCGGCCGCCGGCATGATCTGCACGTACAGGGTCCACGACGGGTGCACACCGCGCTCGATGGCCTGGAGCAGGTCCGTCTGGTGGGAGTTGGGGTCCGAGCCCGCAATCTCCGCGGCCTGCTCGGCCGTCAGGCAGCGGATGCCCTGGTCGGTCTTGAAGTGGTACTTGACGAAGAACGCCTCGCCCGCCTCGTTCGTCCACTGGTAGGTGTGCGAGCCGAAGCCGTCCATGTGGCGGTACGACGCCGGGATGCCGCGGTCGCCCATCAGCCAGGTCACCTGGTGCGTGGCCTCGGGGGAGTGGGCCCAGAAGTCCCAGACGTTGTCCGGCTCCTGCTTGCCGGTGAACGGGTCCCGCTTCTGCGAGTGGATGAAGTCGGGGAACTTGATCGGGTCCTTGATGAAGAACACGGGGGTGTTGTTGCCGACGAGGTCGTAGTTGCCCTCCTCGGTGTAGAACTTCACCGCGAAGCCGCGCGGGTCGCGGACGGCGTCCGCGCCGCCGAGGGAGTCGGCGACCGTGGAGAAGCGCAGGAACACCTCGGTGCGCTTGCCGATCTCGCTCAGGAAGGCGGCGTGCGTGTAGCCGGTGACGTCGTCGGTCACCTCGAAGTGGCCGTACGCGCCGGAACCGCGGGCGTGCACCACGCGCTCCGGGATCCGCTCGCGGTTGAACCGCGCGAGCTTCTCCAGCAGCTGCTGGTCCTGGATCAGGAGCGGCCCGCCGACGCCGGCGGAGGCGGAGTTCTGGTTGTCGGCGACGGGGGCGCCGGACTCGGTCGTGAGCACGGGCTTCGACATGTGGACCTTCCGAACGGGGGCTGCTGAGGCCTGGTGACGGTGGACAGAGCGTAGGAACGCCCGACCAGGGGAGTCAACAGTTTGTTGAAGAGCTTTTCAACGGTTTGTTGAACACTTGGACAGGAGTGGATTCCGGGCCGCGGCGACGCCTGGGCGCGACAGGACAGGTGTCAGCGCCGCCGCGGCCCGGAAGTCTCGGGGGCCGGTCAGACCTGGGCGCCGGAGAGGCGCTCGACGGCCCGCAGCAGGGCCGAGTGGTCCAGGCCGCCGTCGCCCTGGGCGCGCAGCGAGGCGACGAGCTGGGCGACCACGGCGCCGACCGGCAGGGCCGCGCCGACGTTGCGGGCGGCGTCGGTGACGATGCCCATGTCCTTGTGGTGCAGGTCGATCCGGAAGCCCGGCTTGAAGTCGCGGTTGAGGAAGTTGTCCTTCTTGCGCGTCAGCACGGTGGAGCCGGCGAGACCGCCGTTCAGCACGTCGAGCGCGGCCGTCAGGTCCACGCCGGACTTCTCCAGGAAGACCACGGCCTCGGCGCACGCCTGGATGTTCACGGCGACGATCAGCTGGTTCGCGGCCTTCACGGTCTGGCCGGAGCCGTGCGGGCCGCACAGCACGATGGTCTTGCCCAGCGCCTCGAAGATCGGCTCGGCCTGGTCGAAGTCGGCCCGCTCGCCGCCGACCATGATGGACAGCACGGCCTCCACGGCACCGGCCTCGCCGCCGGAGACCGGCGCGTCCAGGACGCGGATGCCCTTGTCCTTGGCGGCCTTGGCGAGGTCGACGGAGGTCTGCGGGGTGATCGAGGACATGTCGATCAGCAGGGCGCCCTGCTTCGCGTTCTCCAGGATGCCGTCCGGACCGTAGGCGATGGCCTCGACGTGCGGGGAGGCGGGCACCATGGTGATCACCACGTCGGCGTCACGCACGGCCTCGGCGATCGAGCCGGCGGCCGTGCCGCCGGCGGCGGCCAGGCGCTCCAGCTTCTCCTGCTCCAGGGTGAAGCCGGTGACCTGGTAGCCCGCCTTGATCAGGTTCTCGGACATGGGGGAGCCCATGATGCCGAGGCCGATCCACGCGATCTTGGGAAGAGTGCTCATCGGGGTGCCTCTCTAACTGCTCTGCAAAGTCGAAGGGTTCAGCGTGCGGCGCGGGCTTCGCGCGGGAGCCAGTCGAACGACTCGGCGCTGGGGCGGTCGCCCGGCTTGTACTCCAGGCCGACCCAGCCGTCGTAACCGGCCTTGCGGAGCTGGTCGAGCAGCTCCTCCAGCGGGAGCGAGCCCGTGCCCGGGGCGCCGCGGCCGGGGTTGTCGGCGATCTGCACGTGCCCGGTCCGCGCCGCGTACCGCTCGATCACCGCGGGCAGGTCCTCGCCGTTCATGGACAGGTGGTAGAGGTCCATGAGGAACTTGGCGTTCCCGAGGCCCGTCGCCGCGTTGACCTTGTCCACGACCTCGATCGCCGCGGGGGCGCTGACGATCGGGCACTTCGGCGACTCGGGCCGGTTCAGGGCCTCGATCAGGACGGTCCCGCCGACCCGGCCGACGGCCCGGGCCGCGAGGACCAGGTTCTCCAGGGCGAGCGCGTCCTGCTCGGCCGGGTCCACGCCCTCGACGCGGTTGCCGTACAGGGCGTTGAACGTCGTGCAGCCCAGGGAGCCGGCGAAGGCGATGGCCACGTCGATGTTGGCGCGGAACCGCTCCGACTCCGCACCGGGGACCGACAGGGCGCCGCGGTCCGGGCCCGGGAGCTGCCCGGCGTAGAAGTTCAGGCCCGTGAGCCGGACGCCCGCGTCCTCGATCGCCTTCTTCAGGGCGTCGAGCTCGGACTGCTCGGGCGTGGGGGTGTCGATCCAGGGCCACCACAGCTCGACCGCGGTGAAGCCGGCCGCGGCGGCGGCCGCGGGACGCTCCAGGAGCGGGAGTTCCGTGAAGAGGATCGACAGGTTGACGTTGAAGCGCTGGTCTGCGAATCCCATCGGGGGCCGCGCTCCCTTCCGTGGTCGTGTTTCCGTATAGCGGAAGTTCGTTTCTGCGTAATGGAAGATTGCCGCCGTGTGTCGCCGCTTGTCAAGGGGCGCCCGTCCAGCGGACGGCCCTGACCTGCCGCGCGGGTCGGCGGGACGGCGGTTCCGGCGCCGTCCGGGGGCTGCGAAAAGGCGCCCGCCGGGCGTTAGGTTGAGCGCGTGCGATTGAGAGTGGAGTTCACGACCGAGCCGTTCGATCTCGACGAGGCGCCGCCGCACGCCGTGGTGGCCCGCGAGGTCGTCGAGGCTGCCGAACTGGACGCCGTGGACGTCGGACCGTTCGGCAACACCGCGGAGGGCGGTACGGAGGCGGTGCTCACCGCGGTGGACGCGCTGCTGCGCAGATCCCTCGCGGCCGGCGCCACCCGCATCTCCCTCCAGGTCAACGTGATCGGGGAGAGCGAGTGACGGGCACCGGGGACGAGCCGTTCATCGCGGCCGTGAAGCCGCTGGTCGACGCGATCGGCGGCGAGATGGTGCCGCCGGACGAGGCCTGTCCCGACGACGTCGTGCTGAGCTGGGAGGGCGCGCAGGTCGTCGCCGTGCGCCTGCCGCAGCTCGCCGACTCCCTGGACCACATCCTGGCCGCGATGGAGCGCCGCAAGGGTGTGCCGCTCGCCGACCTGGACCGCAGGGCCAAGCAGGAGATCGTCCGCGTCCTGGAGGCCCGCGGGGCCTTCTCGGTCCGCCACGGCGTGGAGACCGTCGCCGGTGCCCTGGGCGTCAGCCGCTTCACCGTCTACAACTACCTGAACCGCCAGAAGGAGGCCTGACCGGACCCTGGCCGTCCCCTTCGAGAGCCGTCGTCCGGCACCTTGGGACGGCGGCTCTCGGCGTGTGTGCGGGGCCCGTTCGGCCCTGTTCGTGAAGCCCTCGTATTTGTTACTCCGAATTTTCAACAAACTGTTGACGTCATGTTTCGGAGGGCGTTAGCTATCCGCAGCCCGTTCAGCACAAGGCCACGGAGGCACCCGTGACTTCGACTTCCACGCCGCCGGGCCTGGCCCGCTTCAACGCCTCGGGGGAGGACTCCGCGCTCGCCTCGCTCCATGAGGCGTGCAGCTCCACGGCATGGGCACGGCGGCTGCTGGCCGCCCGCCCCTACGCTGCTCCCGAGGACCTCTACGCAGCCAGCGACGCCGCCATGGCGGAGCTGACCGCGGAGGACCTGGAGGAAGCCATGGCCGGGCACCCGCCGATCGGCCGCCCCAAGCCGGGGGACCCCACCTCGGCCCGGGAGCAGCGCGGCATGGCCGGCGCCTCCGAATCGCTCAAGGCGGAGATGCTCGACCTCAACCTGGCCTACCAGGAGAAGTTCGGCCATGTCTTCCTGATCTGCGCCACCGGCAGGACCGGTGAGCAGATGCGGGACGCCGTCAAGGAGCGGATCGCGAACTCGCCCGAGCAGGAGCGGGAGATCGTCCGCACCGAGCTGGGCAAGATCAACCGCATCCGACTGGCACGACTCGTCGAAGAGGACTGACAGCAGCCATGAGCACCAGCACCACGCCCTCGGTGTCCACGCACATCCTGGACACCTCCGCCGGCCGACCCGCAGGGGACGTCGCCGTCCACCTCTCCGCCCGCTCCGGGCGCGACGGTGAGTGGCAGCCGCTCGGCGGTTCGGCCACCGACGCGGACGGGCGGTGCAAGGACCTCCCGGCCCTGCCGGAAGGAACCACCCACGTACGGCTCGACTTCGACACCGAGACGTACTTCGCCAAGAAACAAGCCGCGGCCCAGCAGGACGCCCCCGCGCTCCGGGACAGCGAGAACAGCCGGCCGGTGTTCTTCCCCGAGGTCGCCATCGCCTTCGCGGTGGTGCCCGGTGAGCACTACCACGTTCCGCTGCTGCTCAACCCGTTCGGCTACTCCGTTTATCGAGGGAGCTGACCGACACAATGACCCGTTTCGTCCTGGGACAGAACCAGTACGGCAAGTCCGAGAACCGCGTTGTCAAGATCACGCGTGACGGCGACACGCACCACATCAAGGACCTGAACGTCTCCGTCGCCCTCTCCGGCGACATGGAGGACGTCCACCGCAGCGGTTCCAACACGAACGTCCTGCCGACCGACACCACCAAGAACACGGTGTACGCCTTCGCCAAGGAGCACGGCATCGAGAGCGCCGAGAACCTCGGCGTCAAGCTCGCCCGGCACTTCGTGGACAACAACGAGCCCATCCACCGGGCCCGCATCCGCATCGAGGAGTACTCCTGGGAGCGGATCGAGACCTCACAGTCCGGCGCCCGCTTCGTCGGCGCCGAGGACATCGCGCACTCCTTCGTCCGCAAGGGCCAGGAGACCCGCGTCGCGCAGATCACCTACGACGGCCACGGCATCCAGGTGCTCTCCGGCTTCAAGGACCTCACCGTCCTGAACTCGACCAACTCCGAGTTCTTCGGCTTCCTGAAGGACAAGTACACCACCCTGAAGGAGGACTACGACCGCATCCTGGCCACCACCGTCTCCACCTGGTGGCGGCACAACTGGGACGGCGTCGACTCGCACGCCCCGGACTGGGACCGGTCGTACAACGGGGTGCGCAAGCACGCGCTCCAGGCGTTCGCGGAGACCTACTCGTACTCGCTCCAGCAGACCCTCTTCGAGATGGGTGTGCGGGTGCTGAACTCGCGCGACGAGGTCGACGAGATCCGCTTCTCGATGCCCAACAAGCACCACTTCCGCTCTGACCTGTCGCCCTTCGGGATCGACAACGAGGCCAAGGACGGCGCCGTCTACTTCGCCGCCGACCGTCCCTACGGCCTCATCGAGGCCACCATCCTGCGGGACGGTGCCGAGCAGCTCATCCCGGTCGACATGACGAACCTCTGACGCGGGACGCGTGCCCCCGGCCCCGGCACCCGGGCCGGGGGCACGCAACACCGGAGGGAACAAAATGGCACAGCCTGCGAAGGGGCCCGCCACAGCCCCGTGTTCCACCCCGCCGGTGCACATCGAGGACGCCGTCACGTCCGTGCACCCGGTGGACGAGAAGCTCCACCCCTCGCGGCTCGTCCCCGCCGCGCTCCAGCACATCGCCGCCATGTACGCGGGCGTCGTCACTCCTCCGCTCATCATCGGCCAGGCCTGCGGTCTCGACATCGCGGCCCGCACCCGGCTGATCGCCGCGAGCCTGCTCATCGCCGGCATCGCGACCATCCTGCAGACCATCGGCGTCAAGGGCCTCGTCGGCAACCGGCTGCCCTTCGTCAACGCCGCCTCCTCCGCCGGCATCGCACCGATCCTCGCGATCGCCGAGACCAACGGCAAGGGCCACCAACTCCCCGCCATCTACGGCGCGGTGATGGTCGCCGGCGCCTTCTGCCTGGCGCTCGGCCCGTTCTTCGGGCGGCTGCTCCGCTTCTTCCCACCCCTCGTCACGGGTGTGGTCATCACCCTGATCGGCGTCACGCTGATGCCCGTCCCGGTGGGCTGGGCACAGGGCGGCGACAGGACCGCCGCCGACTTCGGCGCCATGCGGCACCTGGCACTGGCCGGCTTCACCCTCGCGGTGATCCTGCTGATCCAGCGCTTCGGCAAGGGCTTCGTCAAGCAGGTAGCCCTGCTGTTCGGGCTGCTCGTCGGCACCCTGGCCGCGATCCCCTTCGGCATGGCCGACTTCACCGGCCTGAAGTCCGCGCCCGTCGCCGCGCTGCCCACCCCCTTCGCCTTCGGCGCCCCCGAGTTCCAGCCCGCGGCGATCCTCTCGCTGTGCATCGTGATGCTGGTGCTGATGACCGAGTCCAGCGCCGGCATGCTCGCCCTCGGCGAGATCTGCGACCGCCGGGCCGACGCCAGGACCATCACCCGCGGCCTGCGCACCGACGGCCTCGCCACCCTGCTCGGACCCGTCTTCGGCGGCTTCCCCACCTCGGCCTTCGCGCAGAACGTCGGCGTCGTCTCGCTGACCCGGGTACGCAGCCGGTACGTCGTCGCCGTCGCCGGCGGCGCCCTGCTGGTCCTCGGCGCCTTCCCGGTCCTCGGCGCGGTCGTCTCCCTGGTCCCCATGCCGGTCCTCGGCGGCGCCGGCATCGTCCTCTTCGGCTCGATCGCCGTCAGCGGCATCCGCACGCTGTCCGAGGCGGGCCTGGACGACAGCTCCAACATCATCCTGGTGGCGGTCGCCCTCGGCGCCGGCATCATCCCGCTGGCCGCGCCGACCTTCTACGCGGACTTCCCGGCCTGGGCGCAGACCGTGCTCGGCTCCGGCATCAGCGCCGGCGCGCTCGTCGCGGTCGTGCTCAACCTGTTCTTCCACCATCTCGGCACCCGGAGTGGGCAACCGGCTCCGGCACTCAAATCCTCCTAGGGTCCTGCCGTGCCCTCCCCGCGGACTCCCCTTCCGGTCCGCGGGCCGCCACTGAAAGACGAGGAAGCACCATGGCACCATCGGCAGACCAGCGCATCGTCATCGAGAACTGTGCGATCGCGACCGTGGACGCGGACGACACCGAGTACGTCTCCGGACACCTCGTCCTCGCCGGCAACCGGATCGAGTCGGTCGGCGCGGGCAAGGCACCCGAGGGGCTGGCGAACGTGGTGCGCCGGATCGACGCGAGCGGCCACCTGGCCACTCCCGGTCTGGTCAACACCCACCACCACTTCTACCAGTGGATCACCCGGGGCCTGGCCACCGACCACAACCTGTTCAACTGGCTCGTCGCGCTCTACCCGACCTGGGCGCGCATCGACGAGCAGATGACGTACACGGCGGCGCAGGGCTCCCTGGCCATGATGGCCCGCGGCGGTGTCACCACCGCCATGGACCACCACTACGTCTTCCCGCAGGGCTCCGGCGACCTGGCCGGCTCGATCATCCGGGCCGCCGCCGAGATGGGCGTCCGCTTCACGCTGGCCCGCGGCTCGATGGACCGCAGCGAGAAGGACGGCGGCCTGCCGCCGGACTTCGCCGTGGAGACGCTGGAGGGCGCGCTCGCCGCGACCGAGGAGACCGTCAAGAGGCACCACGACGCCTCCTTCGACGCCATGACCCAGGTGGCCGTCGCGCCCTGCTCCCCGTTCTCCGTCTCCACCGAACTGATGCGCAACGGCGCCGAGCTGGCCCGCCGGCTGGGCGTACGGCTCCACACGCACGGCTCGGAGACGGTGGAGGAGGAGAAGTTCTGCCACGAGCTGTTCGGGATGGGCCCGACCGACTACTTCGAGTCCACCGGCTGGCTCGGCGAGGACGTGTGGATGGCGCACTGCGTCCACATGACCGACTCCGACATCGCCGCGTTCGCCCGCACCAGGACCGGCGTCGCCCACTGCCCGTCGTCCAACGCCCGGCTCGCGGCCGGCATCGCCCGGGTGCCCGACATGCTGAAGGCGGGCGTCCCGGTCGGCCTCGGCGTCGACGGCACCGCCTCCAACGAGTCCGGCGAACTCCACACCGAGCTGCGCAACGCCCTGCTCATCAACCGCCTCGGCGCCCACCGCGAGGCCGCCCTCAACGCCCGCCAGGCGTTGCGGCTCGGCACCCACGGCGGTGCCCAGGTGCTCGGCCGGGCCGGGCAGATCGGCTCGCTGGAGGCCGGCAAGCTGGCCGACGTCGTGCTGTGGAAGATGGACACCCTCGCCCACGCCTCCATCGCCGACCCGGTGACCGCGCTCGTCTTCGGCGCGGCCGCCCCGGTCACCGCGTCCTTCGTCAACGGCCGGCAGATCGTCGAGAACGGCCGTCTGCTCACCGTCGACGAGGACGCCATCGCCACCGGCACCCGCGAGGAGGCCCGGCGCCTGGCCCGGATCGCCGCCCAGGGCTGACCCGCCTCCTCGTCCCACAGACTCCGGCCGGGAGGGACGGCTCCCGGCCGGGACCCGTGGATCCGAGCGGGATCCACGGTATGCCGTCTCCGGGGCTCGTGTAAGACGCACGCGCCCCGGAGACGGTCGCCCCCCACACCGCTCGCCCACCGCTCACCGCCACACCCCCGTCACGGTCCCGCACGACCACACGCACCACCTCCATGAAACCCACGTCGACGACGACGTGTTACCCGCTCGGAGGAGCCGCAGTGGCCGCCCATCCAGTTGACGAGAAACTCCCCGCCCTCAAAATGGCGACCAGCGGCCTGCAGCATGTCGCCGCCATGTACGCCGGAGTCGTCGCCCCACCGCTCATCGTCGGCGCGGCCATCGGCCTGTCCGCCTCCGACCTGACCTTCCTCACCGGCGCCTGCCTGTTCACCGCCGGTCTCGCCACCTTCCTCCAGACGCTCGGCATCTGGAAGATCGGCGCCCGGCTGCCGTTCGTCAACGGCGTCACCTTCGCCGGGGTGGCCCCGATGACCGCCATCGTCGCCTCGACCTCCGACAAGTCGGACGCCCTGCCGGTCATCTTCGGCGCGGTGATCGTCGCGGGTCTCCTCGGCTTCCTCGCCGCCCCCGTCTTCTGCAAGGCGGTCCGCTTCTTCCCACCGGTCGTCACCGGCTCCGTCATCACCCTGATCGGCATCTCCCTGCTGCCGGTGGCCTTCGGCTGGGCCCAGGGACCCAACCCCAAGGCGGACGACTACGGTTCGACGACCTACCTCACCCTGGCCGGCGTCACCCTGCTGATCGTCCTGCTGCTGCGCCGCTTCACCCGCGGTTTCGTCAAGCAGGTGGCCGTCCTGATCGGTCTGGTGGCCGGCACCCTCGTGGCCATCCCGTTCGGCGTCACGGACTTCGGTCCCGTCGCCGACGCCGACGTGGTCGGGTTCCCGACGCCGTTCCACTTCGGCACGCCCCAGTTCCAGCTCGCCGCGATCCTGTCGATGTGCGTGGTGATGGTGGTCTCGATGACCGAGTCGACCGCCGACATGCTGGCGCTCGGTGAGATCGTCGACCGCCCCGCCGACGAGAAGACCATCGCCGCCGGACTGCGCGCCGACACCCTGGGCTCCGCGCTCAGCCCGCTGTTCAACGGCTTCATGTGCAGTGCCTTCGCGCAGAACATCGGCCTGGTGGCGATGACCCGGATCCGCAGCCGGTTCGTCGTCGCGGCCGGCGGCGGCTTCCTGGTCCTGATGGGCCTGTGTCCGGTGGCCGCCTCGCTCATCGCGGTCGTGCCCCGCCCGGTGCTCGGCGGCGCCGGGGTCGTCCTGTTCGGCTCGGTGGCCGCGAGCGGTATCCAGACGCTGGTCCGGGCCGGCCTGGACCGGGACAACAACGTCCTGATCGTGGCCGTGTCCCTGGCGGTCGGCATCATCCCGATCACGGCCCCGGAGTTCTACCACGCGTTCCCGGAGACCGCGAAGATCGTCCTGGACTCCGGCATCTCCACGGGCTGCGTCACGGCCGTGCTGCTCAACGTGATCTTCAACCACCTGGGCAGGGGCCGCGATGCCCAGGACGTCACCCACCCGATGGAGGCGGGACAGGAGATCGCCGCCGTCCGCTGACGGCGGCCGCCACGACGGAGGCCGGGGGCCACGGGGACGATCCCGTGGCCCCCGGCCGTGCCGTCACCGCCGGCCGGCTACAGGCCGAACAGGGTGAGGTCCGTCGCCAGCTTCCGGAACACGTCCCGCGGGTCGGCGACCAGCCTGCGCGCCGTGAGGTCCATGACGCCGCCCACCGCGGTGATCTCGGCGGCCAGGGTGCCGTCGGCCTTGCGTATCTCCTGCCGGATCCGGAAGGTCTTGCCGGTGCCCCACTCGAACACGCACGTGACGTCGGCCTCGTCACCGGCCAGCAGCTCGCGCAGGTAGCGGATGTTCGTCTCCAGGGCCACCGGGCCCACGCCCTGGCCGACCAGCCGCGCCTGGCTGATCCCGGCCGCCTGGAGCAGCGACCAGCGGGCGTGCTCGGCGTAGTTGAGGTACACGGCCTGGTTGAGGTGCCCCTGGGTGTCGGTCTCGTAGCCGCGCACGGTCACCCGTACGGAAAACGGTTCGGTCACTGCTCGCCCTCTCGTGTTCGTCTCCGGCGTCCGGCCGATCCTGACACGCCGGTCACACCCGGCGCGGCGAGGCCAGCAGATAACGCGCCCTCGTCCGCGGCTCGGTGTACTCGCCGGTCTGCCAGCCCGCCCGGTCCAGGGTGGCCGCGCAGGCCCCCAGCGCCGTGGCGTCCGGCGCGTACACCGCGACCGCCTCCGGCTGCGGGGTCGCCCGGACCCGGTACCCGTCCGCCGCCGCGTCCGCCGGGCGGTGCCCGGCCGCCTCCAGCGCGAGCGCCGCGGCCCGCACCAGATGCGTCCGCTCCCAGCCGCACGGCCGGTCGGCGGCGCCGTCGCGGTTCGTCATCCGGCGCAGCTCCAGCAGCCCCTGCCAGGCGCTGTGCACCTCGCGGTCCCGGGCCGGGCCGGACACGGGCGGTTCCTCCTCGCCGCCGACCCGGGCCGCGAAGACCCCGGTACCGGACTCGGACGGCCCGGCCGCCGCGGTCGGTGCGGCCGGTGCGGGCGCCCCGGTCGGCGCCTCCCGCAGCCGGTGGCCCGCCGGGGTGAGGAAGTGGTCGTGCGGGGGCCGCGGGTGCCGGAAGGCGAGCCCCCGTCCCACCAGCGCCGCCAGTTGGTGCTCCGTGCCGCGCAGCCGGCCGGTGACCGGGTCGGCGGCCTCGATCAGCCGCAGTTGCGCGGCGGTCGGCGGTCGGCTCACGGACGGCTCCTTCCGGCGCGGTCGCTCCACGGGCCCGCCGGACGGCCGGCCTCTCGCGCAGGGTACGGCCCGGGTCCGACAACGCCCTAGCCCTCCCGGGGCCGCAGGTTCCACCCGGTCAGCGCCGGCCGCCCGTGCTCGGTGCCGATGCGGCACAGCGTCCCGGTCGCGAGCTGGAAGAGGGCCCCGTACCGGGGGGCCAGGCCCAGCCGGCGCGCGGTGAGCACCCGCAGGAAGTGGCCGTGGGCGATCAGCGCGACGTCCCCGTCCCCGTCGGCCAGGGCGGCGTCGGCCCTGGCCAGCACCCGGTCGGCGCGGTCGCCGACCTGCTCCGGGGTCTCGCCCGGGTGCTCCGGCGGTCCGGGCGCGACGCCGTCCGTGAAGAGGAACCAGTCCGGCCGGTCGCGCTGGATCTCCGGCGTGGTCACCCCCTCGTACCCGCCGTAGTCCCACTCGCGCAGGTCGGCGTCGACCCGCGCCTCGGGGAGCCCGATGAGCCGGGCGGTCTCCCGGGCCCGTGCCAGGGGGCTGACGAAGGCGGCGCCGACCCGGTACGCGCGGAGCAGCGGCGCCAGGCCGCGTGCCTCCGCGCGCCCGTGCTCGGTGAGGGGTACGTCGGTCCAGCCGGTGTGCCGACCGGAACGCGACCACTCGGTCTCCCCGTGCCGGACGAGAAGGAGCTCACCCATGACGGCACGGTGCCACAGGGCGGCCCGGCCCGCAGGAGGGACTGCTCCGGACGGCGGCCCGGCCGCCGCCCGGCCGCGGGCGCGCTCAGGTGCCGGGGTGGACCAGCGTGTGCTCGGTGCCGAGTCTCCGGGCGGCCGTGTCGGCGTACAGCGTGGTCTCCCCGTCGGACCAGCGCACGACCAGGTCGTCGCGCGAGCGGCCGTGGAGGAAGTCGCCGGCCGTGAGCACCTGGGCGTTCTTCCAGACGCCGTTCGGGCCGAGCAGCCGCGACCGGGTGCCGAGCCCCGTGGCGGAGACGTCGGTGTACGAGTCGAGCGAGCCGTCGGCCCGGCGCACCAGCAGGTCCCCGGTGGCCGTGCCGCCGAAGTCGCCGCCGGTCAGCAGGGCGGTCCCGGCCCAGGTGGCGTTCGCCGCGAGCAGCCGGGTGGCGGGGCCGAAGCCGCCGGTCCCGACGCCGGGGTAGAGGGTGAGCGAGCCGTCGGCCCAGCGGACGAGCAGGGCGGTGCCCCCGTCGGCGCGGAACGGCCCGGCGGTGAGCTGGGCGGCGTTCTTCCACGCGGAGCGGGGCGGCGCCATCCGGATCTCCCGGCCGAGGCCGGTGGGGCCGGGCTGCGGGTAGAGGGTGGCCTCGCCGTCGGACCAGCGCACCAGCAGGCCGGACCGGCTGCCGCCCGCGAAGGCGCCGCCGGTGATGGCCCGGGCGTGCGTCCAGACGGAGTTGGCCCTCTGGAGCACCTTCTCGGCGCCGAAGCCGCCCTTGCCGTCACCGGCGTACAGGGTGACCGCGCCGTCGGACCAGACCACGAGCAGGTCACCGCGCCCGTCGCCGGTGTAGTCGCCCGAGGCCGTGAGCGCCGCCCTGCGCCAGCGTGCCGCGCCGCCCGGCAGCGATCCCTTCAGGCCCCGGTACACCGGCAGGTCGGTGGGTGGCGCCTGGCCGGCCACGGCGTCGGCGAGCAGGTTCGCGGCGTCCGCGCCGAACGCGGGGGCGTAGCTGACGTAGTCGACGTTGGCGTCGTTGCCGCCGCCGTTGTAGCCGCCGAGGTTGCCGATGACGTGCCCGGTGAGGGCGTTGTCCTTGTAGTCGGTGATCCAGGGGCTGCCGGACACCCCGCCGTAGTAGCCGCCGCAGGTCATCGAGAGCTGCCGGAAGCCGCGCAACTGCGTCGTGGGGACGGTGCACTTGACCGCGCGCCCGGCGCTGTTGTGCGCGTAGGAGGGGTAGCCGACGACGGTGACGGCGCGCTGGGTGTAGGAGCCGGGCCGGGTGAAGGTCAGGCCGCCGCCGACCGCGTCCTGGAGGGACTTGCCCGCCTGGTTGGGCGAGACCCGGGCGAAGGCCGTGTCCAGGTCGGACGAGACCTTCTTGGTGGTCGAGGAGCCCGGGTCGGGCGTGTACCGCGGGTCGATGAAGATCCGCTGGATGTGGAAGATGCCGTACGGCTGCCGGTCGGGCGCCGCGCCCTTGACGAACTTCGGGACGAAGACGTAGTCGCCCTTCATGTTCCGCGCGCAGTGGGCCGCGGTGAGCACGATGTCGCGGGCCCGGGTGTTGATCACGCTGCCGGTGCAGTGCCAGGTGGTGCCGCGCGGTCCGTCGGACCCGAAGAACGTGCCGACGAGCCGGGTCCCCGTGAACAGGGTGCCCTTCGGCCGGGTCGCGGCGGCGGCCGGCGCCTCGGGTGCCGCGGCGGTGCGCCGCACCGCGTCCAGCGGCGAGGCCCCGGCCATGCGCTCGGCCGTCCAGAACCGCGCGGCCTCCCGCGCCTCCCGGCCCGCGGCGGGCGCGGGCGGCGCGGTACCGGCCCGTGCGGCCGGCGCCGCGGCCGCGAGCAGCGCCGCGCACAGCACGGCGACGGCCGCGCGACGTCTTCCGTACGAGGACAGCCGTCCGTACGAGAACACTGAAGCTCCCCCTGGTCATCGCTGGAACCGGACCGGGAGCGGCGCGGCGGCCGGCCGTGCGCCGGCGGCGGTGTGCCGTTCCGTCGGGCGCGGCTCCCCGGTCGTTGCCGGGTGATCTTCGCACAGGCGAGCGAACGGGGGGCCGGGCGGGTGCCGGGCGCTACTGCCGGTACCCGCCGAGGAAACGGCCGATCCGGCCGATCGCCGCCTCCAGGTCGTCCGCGTGCGGCAGGGTGAGGATGCGGAAGTGGTCGGGGGAGGGCCAGTTGAAGCCGGTGCCCTGGACCACCTGGATCTTCTCGCGCAGCAGCAGGTCCAGGACGAACCTCTCGTCGTCGTGGATGCGGTGCACCTTGGGGTCCAGGCGCGGGAACGCGTACAGCGCGCCCCTCGGTTTCACGCAGGACACCCCGGGGATCTCGTTGAGCCTCTCCCAGGCGACGGTCCGCTGTTCGTGGAGCCGGCCGCCGGGCCGGGTGAGGTCGCCGATGGACTGGCGTCCGCCGAGCGCGGCCTGGATGGCGTACTGGGCGGGCGCGTTGGCGCACAGCCGCATGGAGGCCAGCATGGTCAGGCCCTCCAGGTAGTCCCGGGCGTGCTGCCTCGGTCCGGTGACCACCAGCCAGCCGGAGCGGAAGCCCGCCACCCGGTGGGTCTTGGACAGGCCGCAGAAGGTGAGCACGACCAGGTCGGGGGCGAGGGCCGCGGCCGAGTGGTGGACGGTGTCGTCGTACAGGATCTGGTCGTAGATCTCGTCGGCGAACACCATCAGGCCGTGCCGGCGGGCCAGGTCGAGGATGCCCTCGACGACCTCCTTCGGGTAGACCGCGCCGGTCGGGTTGTTCGGGTTGATGATGACCACGGCCTTGGTGCGGTCGGTGATCTTCGAGGCGAGGTCGGCCAGGTCGGGGTTCCAGTCGGCCTGTTCGTCGCACAGGTAGTGGACCGCCTTGCCGCCGGCCAGCGTGGTGACGGCCGTCCAGAGGGGGAAGTCCGGTGCGGGGACGAGGATCTCGTCGCCGTCCTCGATCAGGGCCTGTACGGCCATCGAGACCAGTTCCGAGACGCCGTTGCCGAGGTAGACGTCGTCCACGTCCACGTCGAGGCCGAGGGTCTGGTAGCGCTGGGCGACCGCGCGGCGGGCGGAGAGGACACCGCGGGAGTCCGTGTAGCCGTGCGCCCGCGGCAGCATCCGGATCATGTCCTGGACGATCTCCTCCGGTGCCTCGAAGCCGAAGGCCGCGGGGTTGCCGGTGTTCAGGCGCAGCACGCTGTGCCCCGCCTCCTCCAGGGCGTCGGCGTGTTCTATCACCGGGCCGCGGATCTCGTAGCACACCTCGCTGAGCTTGTTGGACTGCCGGAACTCCATGGGCCCCTCCGGGAACTCGTGTTACTTGGTTTTACCAAGTGTGAGCTTGGAAAGTCCAACAAGTTGTCTAGACTGCGTCGCATGCCACCTCGCCGAAGCTACGACCAGTACTGCTCCGCAGCCCGCGCCCTCGACCTCGTCGGCGACCGCTGGACCCTGCTGATCGTCCGGGAGCTGCTCGCCGGCCCCCGCCGCTACACGGACCTGCACGCGGACCTGCCCGGCGTGAGCACCGACGTACTCGCCTCGCGGCTGAAGGACATGGAACGCGACGGCCTCGCGACCCGGCGCCGCCTGCCGCCGCCGGGAGCGGCCTCCGTGTACGAACTCACCGCGCGCGGACGGGAACTGCTGCCCGTGCTGCAGGCGCTGGGCGAGTGGGGCGAAGGGGAGCTGGGCGCGCGCCGGCCCACCGACGCGGTCCGCGCGCATTGGTTCGCGCTGCCGCTGCTGCGCGCCCTGTCCGGCGAAGGGGTCGTCGAAGTCGGCCTGGAGGAAGGCGAGTTCCACCTCGCGCTGGGGATCGAGGACGGTCCGGCGTACGGCGACGGGCCCGCGCCCGGCGGTGCCGACGCGCGGCTGGAGATGGACGCGGCGACCTGCGAGGCCATCGCCCGCGGCGAGTCGGCCCTGGTGGACGCCGTACGGGACGGCCGGGTGGCGGTGACGGGGGACGGCGCCCTCGCCAAGGCGCTGCGGGAGGCGTGACACGGCCGGAGGCCCGCCCCCGAGGAGGGCGGGCCTCCGGCCGCGGGGCCGCGGGTGGCGGAACGGCTCAGGCGCCCGGCGGCACCCGGGACGGCCGGCCGGAACCCCGCGTCAGCGCGTACCCGCCGATCCCGGCGAGCGCGGCCAGCACGGCCCCGATCCCGGTCCACACCCAGCGGTCGGACCACCAGCCGGAGGACCAGCCGTCGTCCGAGCCGAAGCTGGACAGCACCGCCTTCCTGGAACTCTGCTCGTCCTCACCGGACTTGAGCGCGATCCCGGGGACCAGCGGCTTGCCCAGCCTGCCGTCCACGGCGGCCGCGCCGCCGATGTCCTTGGAGTCGACGCGTACTTCGGCGCCGATCGGCTGCCCCAGGTCGGCGGCGCGGAGGTCGACCACCGTGAGCCGGACGTAGTACGTGCCCGGCAGCGGGTCGTCGGCCCACGGCTCCGACCAGCCACGCACCGTGCGCATCACACAGGCCAGTTCGACCGAGGCGGCGTCCTGGGCGGCGGTGCGGGGGGTGGCGCCGTACTGGCAGGACTGGCGGCGCCGCAGCCCGTCGTACACGTCGAGCTGCCAGGTCTGCGCGCCGTGCGTGGCCGGCAGCTTGACCTTCGCCTCGACGGTGGGGCGCTGCCCGGTGTCGGCGGGGAAGGACCAGTACAGGTAGTCGCCGGTGGAGCCGGACGCGGTGGCCCGCTCGCCCTGCTCGATCTCCGCGGCCGTGCGGAACGAGGTGCCCGCCCGGGTGGACGACCCGCCGTCGCCCGTGGCGCTCGGGGAGGGCGAGGAGCCGGCGGCGGCCGGTCCGGCCGCAAGGCCCAGCGCCAGCAGCGCGGTGCCCAGTACTCGTGTGATCCGCATCAGTTCGTCCTCCAGACCGCGACCCGCCAGCGTGACAGCCAGCCCCACAGCAGACCCGCCAGGAAGCCGATCAGCACCAGCGTGCCGAGCAGCCACCAGCCGCGGCCGAGACCGAAGGCGGCCACGTCGCGGTGGCCCGACGGCCCGTCGACCACGTCGACGGTCAGCTCCAGCGGCAGGCCCGGGGTCGTCTTGACGCCCGCGGCGGCCGCGAACGACTGGGTGACCTGGAGGCACACCGTCTCCGCGGGCGCCGACTCGTCGTCGCTGTCCGCCTTCGGGTAGCGCAGGCCGGTGGAGATGACGTCCGTGCGGCCGGTGCCCGCGGCCTCGCCGCGCACGATCTCCCGGCCGTGCACGGTCACCGCCCGCAGCAGCACGCCGTAGTTCGGGTCGACGGCCCGGTCGTCCGCCACGCTCACCGAGGCGCGCAGCTCCTGGCCGGGCTCGACGTCGACCTTGTACCAGCGCTGCTGCCCGAACTCCTCGCGGTCGGTGTACAGCCCGGACTTCAGGGCCGGCGCCCGCTCGCAGCGGTCCGCGCCCTCGGTGGCCACCGGCGTCACCACCGGATCGGCCGCCCGGTCCACCAACTCGCCCACCCGGTCCGTCAGTTCCTCCTTGTGGCGGACGTCGGTGTAGGTGCCGCCGGTCGCGTCCGCGATGCAGCTGAGCTGGGCGCGGGTCTTGGCGTCCGGCACCAGGCCGAGGGTGTCGATGGTCAGCCCTATGCCCTTGGCCGATATCTCCCGTGCCACCTCGCACGGGTCGAGCGGCCGGCAGGTGTCCTCACCGTCGCTGATCAGGACGATGCGCCGGGTGCCGGCCCCGCCGTCGAGGTCGTCCGCCGCCTTCAGCAGGGCGGGCCCGATCGGGGTCCAGCCGGTCGGCGCCAGCGTCGCCACGGCCGCCTTCGCGTCGGTCCGGTTCAGCGGGCCGACCGGGTAGAGCTGCGCGGTGTCCTTGCAGCCCTCCTTGCGGTCGTTGCCGTGGTAGTCGGCGCCGAGCGTGCGGATACCGAGCCGCACCTCCTCCGGCGTCGCGTCCAGCACCTCGTTGAACGCCTGCTTCGCCGCGGCCATCCGGCTGCCGCCGTCGATGTCACGGGTACGCATGGAGCCGCTGACGTCCAGCACCAGTTCGACCTTCGGGGCGGCCTGCTCCGTCTCGTCGGCTGCCGCTCCGGCGGGGAACGCCAACCCGGCCGTCAGGGCGGCGAGCAGAGCACAGACGCCCGCCGCCAGCCGTTGTCTTGTGATCATCGCCGGATCCTATTGACCGGACGCGCCGGACTCCAAAACGTCCGGCGGCGATCTCCTCCCCGCCGCACCGCGCGCCCGCCGCGGAGGTGACGCGGGGTCAGTCCGCCGCCGGGAAACCGGTCGTGCCAGGACGCGGCAGGGCCGTCCAGAGGTCGCCGCCCCGGCCGGGGGAGAGCCGCATCAGGGTCAGCGCCTTCGCCGGCACCGGGTCCTCGCGCAGCGCCCGCAGGTCCGCGGTGGCGGGCAGTCCGGGCAGCACGGCGTCGAGGGCCGCGGCCAGCGCCGGGCCCGAGCCCGCCGTGCCGGCCAGCGCGCCCGCCACCAGGGAGCCGAACAGCTTGCGGCGCAGGGCGGTCACGTCGTCCGTGACCAGCCGGCCGGTGAGGGCGGGCGGGGCGATGCCGTGCCGGGCCAGGCGGGCGGGGCTGATCCGGATGTCGGCGAGGTCCCGGTAGACCAGGCGCAGCGGGGCGCCCTCGGCCGACAGCACCACCAGCAGGTTCTGGCCGTGCGCCTCCAGCGCCACCCCGAGGTCCAGCAGACGCAGGCCCACCGTCAGCGCCAGCCGGGCGAACGCGGCCAGCCAGGCGGGGGAACCGGGCAGGGACGTGGTGGCGAGCGCGGCCACCGGCAGCACCCGCTCGCCCGGAGCCGCGTACACCTCCGGCGACTCCCGCAGCAGCGCGGCCAGATCCGGGGAGTGGGCCGTGACCGCCCCCAGCGTCCGGGTGAAGTGCAGCAGCCCGCCCGTGCGCGCCGCCAGGTCCTCGGCGAAGCCGGACAGCGGCGCCGCCGCCCGCACCGAGTAACCCGAGATGTCGCGCACCGACGACGTCAGCCGGGCGCTGAGCGCGGTCTTCACGTGCGGCCCGCCGGACAGCGCCAGGGTGCGCAGCGACATCAGCGGCCGGGCCGGACGCCAGGCGTCGCACGGCCGCCGCAGCACATGAGCGGCCTGCCAGGGGTGGACCGGCACCAGCAGCCGGCCGGCCGAGCGCAGCTCGTCCGGCCACGCCCCGGACAGCAGGCAGTCCGCCGCCGGCACCGCCACCGTGCCCAGCTCGACGACGGGCCCGTGCTCCGGGCCGTACGCGAGCTGCTCCGCCACCGAGAAACCGGGCCGGGAGCGGCAGTTCGGATGGAACGGGTGCCCGTCGACCACCCGCTGCTCCCACTCCCAGTCCTGCTCGGGCCACTCCTTCGGGTGATCCGCGCCGGCCCGGGACAGCGCCAGCGAGGCCACGCTGCCGGCCAGCTCCACCGCGAGGGCGGACGCGTGCGGCACCCCGAGCGCGGCCGTCAGGCGCGCCGGCTCGGTGTACCGCTCCCGGTCCAGGCGTACGGCCGTCACGTACGCGCTCGTGGCGTACGGGTCCGGGTGCGGACCGTGCAGCGTCCGGCCGTCGGCCAGGCGCAGGGCGAGGCCGTGCGGCCCCGGCACCCGGGCCGCGACCCACGGCAGCGGCTCATGGGCCAGCGCCCGCCACAGCCGGGTCAGCACGGCGGCGTGGGCCCCCGGCAGCTCCGCCGCGTACCGGGGCAGCAGACCGGGCCGTACGGCGGCCAGCTCCTCGGCGATCTCGGCCTCGGTGGCGGAAGGACGGTGCACGGCGGGACTCCTCGGGTACGCGGGCACGGCACGATTGTCGGGGACTGCCGGGGCGGCAGCCATACTGATCATCACCGGTCCCGGACGGCGCACCCGGCGTGCGCGGGGACGGCCGCGGGCCCTGGACGACGGACGAATGGAACGCGTGGACCTCACACCCCCCACCGGCGAGGACGGCCGCCGCGCCGACGCGTACGCGGCCGCGCCCCTGCTCAACTGCCTGCTGCGGGAGGTCGCCGAGCCGCTGCCGGACGCCGGCGGCGACCGCCGCGTCCACCGGCTGCCGGGCGGACGCCTGCTGCGGGTGCGCGCCGGACGGCGCCCCGCGGACCCCGAGCTGTACACGGACGGGGCCTGGCGCCGCATCGGCCACCCCGAACTGGTCAAACTGGTCGCCGAGGAACTGCGCCGGCACACCGGCCTGCCCGGCGGCGACCTGCCCGCCGAGATGATCGACAGCCGGGACGCGGTCGCCGCCCTGCTCACCGCCCGGGCCCGGGCCACCGCCCCCGGGGACCCCTATCTGCGCTCCGAGCAGTCGCTGCTCACCGGCCACCCCCACCACCCCGCCCCCAAGGCGCGCGGCGGCGGCCCGGTCGCGTCCTGGCTGCCCTACGCCCCCGAGGCGCACGCCCGCTTCCCGCTGGTGCTGCTCGGCGTCCGGGAGGACCAGGTCGTCGAGGAGGGCGACACCACCGCCCTGGACGCCCTCGGCACGGCCCCGCCCGGCTACCGGCTGCTGCCCGCCCACCCCTGGCAGCTCGACCTGACCGCCCGCGACCTCGCCCCCGCGTTCGCCGACGGCCGGCTGCTGCGGCTCGGCACCACCGCCTTCGCCGCCTGGCCCACGGCCGCCGTCCGCACGGTCTACGAGCCCCGCCGCGACCTGTTCCTGAAGTTCAGCCTGGACGTGCGCATCACCAACGACGTCCGCCGGCTGTGGCGGCACGACCTGCTCCGGCTGCGCCGCACCGACACCGCCGCGCGGCGCGCCTTCGCCGCGCTGGGCCCGTCCGCGGCCTGGCTGAGCGACCGCGGCTACCGCACCGCCGCCTACGCCTTCGAGGAACTGGCCGTGCTGGTCCGCGACGGGCTGCGCGGCCACCTGCTGCCGGGCGCCACCCCGCTGCTCGCGGCCGGTCTCGCCGAGGGCTTCGAGGGCAGCCCGCTGGCCGCCGCGGCCGATCCGGCCGGCTGGTGGGAGGCGTACCTGCGGCAGGTCGTGCCGCCCGCACTGGCCGCGTTCGGCGAGCACGGGGTCGTCCTGGAGGCCCACCTGCAGAACACCCTCGTCGCCGTGGACGCGGCCGGCACGCCCGTGCAGGCCCTGTTCCGGGACGCCGAGGGCGCGAAACTGGTGCCGGACACCGGCCGGGCCGCCGGCTGGGAGCGGCTGGTGTACTGCCTGGTCGTCAACCACCTCAGCGAGATCGCCGGTGCGCTCGCCGACCGGCACCCCGGCTTCGACCCGTGGCACGCCGCCCGCCGCGAACTCGCCCGGCACCACCTGCCCGAGATCCCCGCCCTGCTCACCGCGCCCACCCTGCCCGGCAAGACGAACCTGCTGCTGCGCTGGACGGGGGCGGACGGCGCGGACGCCCGGTACCGGCCCCTGCCGAACCCCCTGAGAGGGGAGCACGCGCCGTCCGGAACCTGACGGACGGGGGTCCCCGCGCTACAACCGGACCGAAGGGTCGACCGCCCTCACCACATGACCGCCCGCAGGCCCGCCATGGCATTCCCACACCGCGGTGTCACGGAGATGATTCACATGCAGACCGAAGGAGTGGCGGTCGCAGACGGGCCAGACGGTGACGTAATGGTCCATGACGAATTCCTGCACCCCTTCCGCCACGACACCGAGGACCTCCGCCCGATCCGGTGTCGAGACTTCCGCGGACTTGAAGCGGACCGCGCCGACGGGACCGAATTCCGGATCGCGGTAGTAGGCGACGTAGTCGAACTCCGCCCCGACGACGCTTCTCCCCGTGTCGTCGAGTACGGACTTCCGGACCACGATCTGCCTCTCGCCTCTTCTGGGAATTCTTCCACTGGCGGGGCCGACGTTCTCACCCCTCTGCGTGCCGGGGGACCGGGGCCACACCGGCGCGTGCCGTCACTGCCGGTTACTATGCTCACTTGATGCCGGAGGCCGGGGGAGAGAGGGGCACGGCTCTCCCCGGGGCCGATCGTGGACGTTCGCCCGAACCGCAGCGTCCTGGGCGTGGCCGTGGAACGCAAGGCCAGTGAGTGGGGGAGTCCCCGAGATGTTGAGAGAAGTCGCCGCGACCCGCTACGTCGAGCCCCTGCGCTCCGGCGGTTCCGTGCCCGCGGTCGTCGAGGCCGACGACCTCGGGACGTACGTCGTCAAGTTCACCGGCTCCGCGCAGGGCCACAAGGCACTGGTCGCCGAGATCATCGTCGGGGAACTCGCCCGCGCGCTCGGCCTGCGCTTCCCTGAACTGGTCCTCGTCCACTTCGACCCCGCCATCGCCGCCGCGGAGCCGCACCAGGAGGTGCGCGACCTGCACGGCGCCAGCGCGGGCGTCAACCTCGGCATGGACCACCTGCCGGGCGCCCGCGACTTCACCCCGGAGGTCGCCGGGACCTTCCCGGTGGACCCGCTGGAGGCCGGCCGGATCGTCTGGCTGGACGCGCTCACCGTCAACGTCGACCGCACGGTGCACAGCTCCAACCTGATGGTCTGGCCGACACTCGGCACCGTGCCCCCGCGGCTGTGGCTGATCGACCACGGCGCCGCCCTGGTCTTCCACCACCGCTGGGACACCACGGCCCCGGGCCGCGGGTACGACTTCCGCCACCACGCCCTCGGCCACTACGGCCCCGACGTGCGCGCCGCCGACGCGGAGCTGGCGCCCCGGGTGACGGAGGAACTGCTGCGCGGCATCGTCGCCGAGGTCCCGGACGCCTGGCTCGCCGAGGACGCCGGGTTCGCCACGCCCGACGACGTCCGTGACGCCTACGTCGGCTACCTGCTGGACCGCGTCCGGCTCTCGCCGCAGTGGCTGCCCACGGGTTTCCCGACCCGCGAGGAGCTCGCGGCGGAGGAGGCGGCCCGCGCGGCGCGCACGCAGGCGGGCCGCCCGGCCTGGCTGAAGCGGGTGCCCGACCTGCACGGCGAGCCGGCCGCGGAACAGGACTGGTCCGCGCACCTCGGCTGAGCCGCCCCGCGGCGGCCGGGCCGTGCCCCCACATGCGACCGGGTGGCCCCGGCGGATGCCGGGGCCACCCGGGGCCGCTCCTCCCGAGGGCCGGAGGACGCGGGGATCAGCCCTTGAGCTGCTGGTACGCCGGCAGGGTGAGGAAGTCGGCGTAGTCCTCGTCCAGGGACACGCGCAGCAGCAGGTCGTGCGCCTCCTGCCAGTGGCCGGCCGCGAAGGCCTCCTCGCCGATCTCCTTGCGGATGGCGTCGAGCTCCTCGGCGGCGACCTTGCGGGCCAGCTCCGGGGTGGCCTTGTCGCCGTTCTCGAACTCGACGCCGGCGTTGATCCACTGCCAGATCTGCGAGCGGGAGATCTCGGCGGTGGCCGCGTCCTCCATGAGGTTGAAGATGGCCACCGCGCCGAGTCCGCGCAGCCACGCCTCGATGTAGCGGATGCCCACCTGGACGGCGTTGACCAGGCCGTCGTACGTCGGCCTGGCGTCGAGCGAGTCGATCGCGATCAGGTCGGCGGCCTCGACGCGCACGTCCTCGCGGAGCCGGTCCTTCTGGTTCGGCTTGTCGCCGAGGACCTTGTCGAAGGACTCCATCGCGATCGGCACCAGGTCGGGGTGGGCGACCCAGGAGCCGTCGAAGCCGTCGTTCGCCTCGCGGTCCTTGTCGGCGCGGACCTTCTCGAAGGCCACCTTGTTGACCTCCGCGTCCCTGCGGGACGGGATGAAGGCGGCCATGCCGCCGATGGCGTGCGCGCCGCGCTTGTGGCAGGTGCGGACCAGGAGTTCGGTGTACGCCCGCATGAACGGGGCGGTCATGGTGACCGCGTTGCGGTCCGGCAGGACGAACCGGGCGCCGCCGTCACGGAAGTTCTTGACGATGGAGAACAGGTAGTCCCAGCGGCCGGCGTTCAGCCCGGAGGCGTGGTCGCGGAGTTCGTAGAGGATCTCCTCCATCTCGTACGCGGCCGTGATCGTCTCGATCAGCACGGTGGCGCGGACGGTCCCCTGCGGGATGCCGACGTAGTCCTGGGCGAAGACGAACACCTCGTTCCACAGCCGGGCCTCCAGGTGCGACTCGGTCTTCGGCAGGTAGAAGTACGGGCCCTTGCCGAGGTCCAGCAGCCGCTGGGCGTTGTGGAAGAAGTAGAGGCCGAAGTCGACCAGGGCGCCCGGGACCGGACGGCCGTCGGCGTCGACGAGGTGGCGCTCGTCCAGGTGCCAGCCGCGCGGCCGCATGACGACCGTCGCCAGCTCCTCGTTCGGGCGCAGGGCGTACGACTTGCCGGTGCGCTCGTCGGTGAAGTCGATGGCGCGGGTGTAGGCGGCGATCAGGTTGGCCTGGCCGAGGACGACGTTCTCCCAGGTGGGCGCGGAGGCGTCCTCGAAGTCGGCGAGCCAGACCCGGGCGCCCGAGTTGAGCGCGTTGATGGTCATCTTGCGGTCGGTGGGACCGGTGATCTCGACGCGCCGGTCGGTCAGCGCGGCCGGGGCCGGGGCGACCCGCCAGGAGTCGTCCGCGCGGACGGCGGCGGTCTCGGGGAGGAAGTCGAGCGTGGAGGTGCGGGCGATCTCGGCGCGGCGCTCGGCCCGGCGGGCCAGGAGTTCGTCACGGCGCGGGGTGAACCGCCGGTGCAGCTCCGCCACGAAGGCGAGCGCAGCGTCCGTGAGGACCTCTTCCTGCCGGGGCAGGGGCTCGGCGTCGACGATGGCCAGCGGGGACGCTGGTGCGGACATGAGCTGTCACTTCCTTCAGCGGTGGCACCGTGTGCCAAGTGGCACGAAATAGGACATCAGCGCCCACTGTGCGGTCAGGCGCTTCTGAACAGTGGATAGTAGTTTCCTCATCGTGGAACTTCAAGGTGTGTTGATGTCGAGATTCTCTGGGTCGAGGGAAGGTGGCGCCCCGTGCCACCCCGCTCACTCAAGGTGGCTCAGGTCGGCCTCGGTGTCGATGTCGTACGCCTCGGCCACGTCACCGCACTCCACGAGCCGGATCTCCGCCCGGTGCGCCGTGAGGTAGGCCCGCGCCCCCCGGTCCCCGGTCGCCGTCCGCGCGATGCCCGCCCAGTGCGCGGCACCGAACAGCACGGGGTGGCCGCGTACCCCGTCGTAGGCGGCCGAGACCAGCGATTTCTCGTCCTCGTGGGCGGCGAGCACCCGGGCCACCGCCGCGGGTCCGATGCCGGGCTGGTCGACCAGGGCGACCAGGGCGGCACGCGCTCGGGTGCCGGCGAGCGAGGCCAGTCCCGCCCGCAGCGACGAGCCCATGCCCTCCGCCCAGTCCGGGTTCTCCACGAGGACGCAGCCGTCCAGCACCGCGCGCTCGCGCACCTCGTCCGCCGCGGCCCCCAGCACCACGTGGAGGCGTGTGCAGCCCGCCGCCCGCAGCACGCCGACCGCGTGTTCGACCAGGGGCCGGCCCCGGTGCGTCAGCAGTGCCTTGGGGCGCCCGCCGAGCCGTCTGCCGCCGCCGGCGGCGAGCAGCAGCCCCGCGATTTCCCCCCGTGGATCATGGTTGTCCGTCATGGGTCCTGCATACCCGACGGCGGCGGAACCGGCCCTCCGCGCGGCCCGTTTCCGGTGGGCTGAATTTCGGTTCGCGCTGTGGCGCTCCCGCACGGGAGGGCGTTTACTGACCCGCGCACGACGGCGTGCCAGGGGGAGGGCTGTGTTGCGGAGCTTGGGGCAGAGGCCGGTGACCGGCAGCGGCGAGGATCCGAGGGTGGTGGGGCTGCGGACCGCGGTCTCCCGGCTGCGCCGCGAACTCGCCGCCCTGCCGGCGGACTTCCCCGACCGGGCGATAGCCGAGGACGAGCTGGCGGCCCTGGCCGCGATGGCCGCGGGCGGCCTCCCGGAGGTCCCGCGCCTGCGCGGCTCGCTGCTGCTGATCGCGGGCGCGATCGGCTCGGTCAGCGCGCTGGCGCTCGGGCTGCGCGACGTACGCGAGGCGGTGGAACTGTTCGGTCAGCCGCCCCGGCACTCCTGAGCCGGGCCCGCCGGGCGCGCGGCAGGCCGGGGCAGACACACCTCCGCCCGTGCCCCGCGCGGTCGCGGGCCGGTGCGGGTCAGGCCGGTGTGGGTCAGGCGCCTGAGCTGGCCAGTGCGTGGGACAGTTCGAGGGCGATCTGCTGGAGCACCGGCACGATCTTGTCGGTGGCGGCCTCGGTGACCCGCCCGGCCGGCCCGGAGATCGAGATCGCGGCGGCCGTCGGGCTGTCCGGCACGGACACCGCCAGGCAGCGCACCCCGATCTCCTGCTCGTTGTCGTCGACGGCGTACCCCGCCCGCCGGACGTCGTCCAGCGCCGCCAGGAACCCGTCCGGCGTGGTGATGGTCTTCTCCGTGGCGGCCGGCATCCCGGTCCGGGACAGCAGGGCCCGCACCTCGGCGTCCGGCACCCCGGCGAGCAGCGCCTTGCCCACACCGGTCGAGTGCGGCAGCACCCGCCGCCCCACCTCGGTGAACATGCGCATCGAGTGCTTCGAGGGCACCTGGGCCACGTACACGATCTCGTCGCCGTCGAGCAGCGCCATGTTCGCCGTCTCGCCGGTCTCCTCCACCAGCCGCGCCAGGTAGGGCCGCGCCCAGGTGCCGAGCAGCCGGGAGGCGGACTCGCCGAGCCGGATCAGCCGGGGCCCGAGCGCGTACCGCCGGTTGGCCTGCTGGCGCACGTAGCCGCAGGCGACCAGCGTGCGCATCAGCCGGTGGATGGTCGGCAGCGGCAGTCCGCTGGTCGCGGACAGTTCACTCAGGCCCACCTCGCCGCCGGCGTCCGCCATCCGCTCGAGCAGGTCGAAGGCACGCTCCAGGGACTGCACACCGCCGGCGGCGGCGGGCTTGGCGGAGTCGGTGGTGCTGGCGCTGGACGTCGGCACGGCGCGTTCCTTTCGGGGCTGACGGGAGGGAAGAAGCCTACCCGGCAGCCGGTTGACTCCCCGCTTGTACGTAGCTACGTTCTGCTTGATGGAATTCTAATTCCGCTTTGTGGAAACGTCTAGAGGGGGCGTTCCTGCCGTCCTGCCTCGAAGTGGGGCCCTTGACGGCCGGAGGGCGGGAGTGAAGACTCCTTCAACAGAACGTTGAAGTCCGTTACGTGGCTGAAGCTCCCGTTTCCTGGACGTGCGACAACGGTAGAGAGAGGGGTTCGGGTGTCCGACGCTGAACTGGTGCTGCGCTCGACGCGCGTGATCACTCCGGAAGGGACGCGGGCCGCCGCGGTCACCGTGTCCGGCGGGAAGATCACGGCCGTCCTGCCGTACGACGCCGAGGTACCGGCGGCGGCCCGGCTGGAGGACGTCGGGGACCACGTGCTGCTGCCCGGCCTGGTCGACACCCACGTACACGTCAACGACCCGGGCCGGACCGAGTGGGAGGGCTTCTGGACCGCCACCCGCGCGGCGGCGGCCGGCGGCATCACCACCCTGATCGACATGCCGCTCAACTCCCTGCCCCCGACCACCACGGTCGACCACCTGCGGATCAAGCAGGACGTGGCCCGGGACAAGGCGCACATCGACGTCGGCTTCTGGGGCGGCGCCCTGGCCGACAACGTCAAGGACCTGCGCCCGCTGCACGACGCCGGGGTCTTCGGCTTCAAGGCCTTCCTGTCCCCGTCCGGTGTGGACGAGTTCCCGCACCTGGACCAGGAGCAGCTCGCCCAGTCCATGGCGGAGATCGCCGGGTTCGACGGGCTGCTCATCGTGCACGCCGAGGACCCGCACCACCTGGCCGCGGCCCCGCAGCACGGCGGCCCGAAGTACGCCGACTTCCTCGCCTCCCGGCCGCGCGACGCCGAGGACACGGCCATCGCGAGCCTGATCGCGCAGGCCCGGCGGCTGAACGCCCGCGTGCACGTGCTCCACCTGTCCTCCGCCGACGCCCTGCCGCTGATCCGCGCCGCCCGCGCCGAAGGCGTCCGCGTCACCGTGGAGACCTGCCCGCACTACCTCACACTCACCGCCGAGGAGGTCCCGGACGGCGCCAGCGAGTTCAAGTGCTGCCCGCCCATCCGCGAGGCCGCCAACCAGGACCTGCTGTGGGAGGCGCTGGCCGACGGCACCATCGACTGCGTGGTCACCGACCACTCGCCCTCCACCGCCGACCTGAAGACCGAGGACTTCGCCACCGCGTGGGGCGGCATCTCCGGCCTCCAGCTCAGCCTGTCCGCCGTGTGGACGGCGGCCCGCGAGCGCGGTCACGGCCTGGAGGACGTGGTCCGCTGGATGTCCGCGCGGACCGCCGAGCTGGCCGGCCTCGACGCGCACAAGGGCGCCATCGCCCCCGGCCGCGACGCCGACTTCGCCGTCCTCGCCCCCGACGAGACCTTCACCGTCGACCCGGCCGGCCTCCAGCACCGCAACCGGGTCACCGCCTACGCCGGCAGGACCCTGTACGGCGTCGTCAAGTCCACCTGGCTGCGCGGCGAACGCATCGTCGCCGACGGCGAGTTCACCGAGCCGAAGGGCACGCTGCTCGCCCGCCCCTGATGAGCCACCTTCCATTCCCCCGGCCGACTCCAGAAAGGACCTACTGATCACCGTGACGGCGATACCGAGCTTCACCGGCGACGCGAACCCCTACGGAGGCGGCGACCCGTACGCGGACTACCGCACCGCCGACTTCCCCTTCACCCAGTACGCCAATCTTGCCGACCGGCAGCTCGGCGCCGGTGTCATCGCCGCGAACGACGAGTTCTTCGCCCAGCGGGAGAACCTGCTGGTGCCCGAGCGCGCCGAGTTCGACCCCGAGCACTTCGGCCACAAGGGCAAGATCATGGACGGCTGGGAGACGCGCCGCCGGCGCGGCGTCTCCGCCGGGCACCCGTGGCCGACCGCCGAGGACCACGACTGGGCGCTGATCCGCCTCGGCGCGCCCGGCGTGATTCGCGGGATCGTCGTCGACACCGCCCACTTCCGCGGCAACTACCCGCAGGCGATCTCGATCCAGGGCGCCTCCGTGCCCGGCTCGCCCTCGCCCGAGGAACTGCTCGCCGACGACGTCAAGTGGACCACCCTGGTCCCGCGCACCGCGGTCGGCGGCCACGCGGCCAACGGCTTCGCCGTCTCGGCCGAGCAGCGCTTCACCCACCTGCGGCTCAACCAGCACCCCGACGGCGGCATCGCCCGCCTGCGGGTGTACGGCAAGGTCGTCCCGGACCCCGAGTGGCTGGCGGCCCTCGGCACCTTCGACCTGGTGGCCCTGGAGAACGGCGGCCAGGTCGAGGACGCCTCCAACCTCTTCTACTCCCCGGCGACCAACACCATCCAGCCGGGCCGCTCCCGCAAGATGGACGACGGCTGGGAGACCCGGCGCCGCCGCGACCAGGGCAACGACTGGATCCGGTACCAGCTCGCCGCCCAGTCCCAGATCCGCGCCGTCGAGATCGACACGGCGTACCTCAAGGGCAACAGCGCCGGCTGGGCGTCGGTCTCCGTGCGGGACGGCGAGGACGGCGAGTGGACCGAGGTCCTCCCGCGCACCCGGCTCCAGCCCGACACCAACCACCGGTTCGTCCTGCCCGAGCCGGCGGTCGGCACCCACGCGCGGATCGACATCTTCCCCGACGGCGGCATCTCCCGCCTGCGGCTGTTCGGTTCGCTGACCGAGCAGGGCGCGAGCGGCCTCGCCGCCCGCCACCAGGAGCTGGGCGGCTGATCCCCGCCCGCACGCACGCGTGGGGCGCCCCGGACGGACAGCACCGGGGCGCCCCTCACGTCATCCGTTCCGGAGCCCGCCCAGGACTCCGGAACTTCTCCGTCCGCTTTTCGCGTTGTCCTCCACGTGACCCTCAGGCAAGAGATCGTCGGCAACGCCATGCAGATGGCGGTCGTCAACCTGCACCCCGGCCGGACCGTCTACTGCGAGGCCGGGAAGTTCCTGTTCAAGACCACGAACGTGACCATGGAGACGCGGCTGTCCGGCCCGTCCGGCGACGGGCGCCGGCAGGACGGCCCGGGCGGCGGCATGGGCGGCCTGCTCCGCCAGGCCGTGGGCACCGCCATGCAGGTCGGCCAGCGCGTGCTGGCCGGCGAGTCGGCGGCCTTCCAGTACTTCACCGCCCGGGGCCGTGAGGGCACGGTCGGGTTCGCGGGCGTGCTGCCCGGCGAGATGCGCGCCCTGGAGCTCGACGGCACGCGCGCGTGGTTCGCCGAGAAGGACGCCTTCGCGGCCGCCGAGTCCACCGTCGACTTCGGCATCGCCTTCGCCGGCGGCCGTACCGGCATGAGCGGCGGCGAGGGCTTCGTCCTGGAGAAGTTCACCGGGCACGGCACGGTGGTCATCGCCGGCGCGGGCAATTTCATCGACCTCGACCCCGCCGATTTCGGCGGCCGCATCGAGGTCGACACCGGCTGCGTGGTCGCCTTCGAGGAGGGCATCCGGTACGGCGTCCAGCGCGTCGGCGGCCTGAACCGCCAGGGCCTGATGAACGCGGTCTTCGGTGGCGAGGGCCTGTCGCTGGCCACCCTGGAGGGCGCCGGGCGGGTGATCCTCCAGTCCCTCACCATCGAGGGCCTGGCCAACGCCCTGAAGAAGGCGCAGGGCGGCGACAAGCAGGGCCCGACGGGCGGCCTGTTCTCGACCCACGCCGGCTGAGCCCGGTACCGGCCGCCGCCGGGCGGGGCCGGGGGCCCGGCCCCGCCCGGAGCCGGACCCCCGGTGGTGCGCGCCGTTCCCCGTGCCGGTCCGCGGGGGACTCAGCAGCCGAAGTCGACCAGGTCGAACGTGGCGTAGTGGTCCGCCGTGTAGTAGTCCTCCCGCTGTCCCTGGCCGGTGACGATGCGGCGCGCGCCGCGGGTGGGGGAGCCCGGAGTGATCACGGTGTACTCGTGGTAGTAGCCCGTGCTCCGGCTGGGCAGGACGCGCTCGCGGTTCTGGAAGACGGTGCCGTCCTGCGCGTACGGGTAGGGCCCGCCCTTCGCGATCAGGTTCAGGGTGTCGTCGGCCTGCGGGGGCAGCGCGCTGTGGCAGATCCGGCCGACGGCGGCGGTGGCGGCGTCCGCCGTGGTCGCGGAGACGGTGCCGCCCACGAGGAGGGCGGACAGCAGGGCGGCGGCGGCGCCGATGCGGGTGGTGCGCGGGGGGATTCTCATGACGTCATGATGACGCGCGTAGATCGTGGCATGTCAATGACAATCACGCAGGGTTCCCCGGGAAGTCCCAGCTCTTCCCCGGGCGTTCACACGGACCCCGCCGTCGTCACACGGCCCCCACACGCGCCCGGCTCAGCCGGACCCCGCGCTCTCCGCGGCGGCGAACAGGGCGAAGGCGAGCAGCACCAGCGCGACGCTCGCGTAGACCCCGTAGCCGTCGAGGAAACCGATCCGCTGCACCAGGCCCACGTGCCAGTCGGTGAACTCGTGCAATAGACCGAGCCCGCCCTGCACCAGTGCCATGAATCCGAGGAACTCCAGTACCTGTCTCACGCCACGAGCCTCCCGCCGCGGCGCTCCCCGGCGCATCGGCCGCCGGGCGGGGCCGCGGTGCCGAAGGGCTGCGTCCGGCGCGGCGGACCCGGCCGAAAGTCGCGGCGGTGCGACTTCGGTCGGTGATCCCGCGCGATCGGTAGGCGATCGGGGGTGCGGGGCGGCGGCGGGGCGCGGACCGTGCGTAGATTTGCCGACCGTGAGCGATGACGAGCAGGCGCGGGCGCCGAAGGAGTTCACGGGCCGCCGCTGGCTGTTCCCGTCCGCGCTGGTGCACCAACTGGACCCGCCCGCCGGCGCCGCGGGCCGGCGGCCCCGGCGCACGGCACGGGACTGGGCCGTCGACTTCTCCTGCTTCCTCCTGGCCGTCGCCATCGGCCTGGCGGCGGCGCAGTCCCTGCCCGCGGAGACCGGCCTGCCGCGCTCCCTGGCCGTCCTCGACCAGGCGCTGGGCGCGCTCGCCTGCGGCGCCGTGTGGCTGCGCCGCAGGTGGCCGGTCGGGCTCGCCGTCGCGATGGTCCCGGTCGGCCTGCTGTCCAACACCGCGGGCGGCGCGGCGGCGGTCGCCCTGTTCACGCTCGCCGTGCACCGGCCCTTCCGGTACGTCGCCTGGATCGGCGGCCTCGACCTCGCGCTGGTCCCCCTCCTCTACTGGGTGCGGCCCGACCCCGACCTGCCCTACCTCGGCGTCGTCGTCTTCGCCGTGCTGCTCGAGGTGTCGATCACCGGCTGGGGCATGTTCGTCCGCTCCAAGCGGATGCTGATGCTGAGCCTCAGGGACCGGGCGCACCGGGCGGAGACCGAGGCGCGGCTCCGTGCCGAGCAGGCGCAGCGACTGGCGCGCGAGGCCATCGCCCGCGAGATGCACGACGTGCTCGCCCACCGGCTCACCCTGCTCAGCGTGCACGCGGGCGCCCTGGAGTTCCGGCCGGACGCGCCCCGCGAGGAGGTCGCCCGGGCCGCCGGGGTGATCCGGGAGAGTGCCCACGAGGCCCTCCAGGACCTGCGCGAGATCATCGGCGTACTGCGGGCCGGCGAGTCCGACGGGCCGACCGGCGGGCGTCCCCAGCCGACGCTCGCCGCGCTGGACGCGCTCGTCGCCGAGTGCCGCGAGGCCGGCATGCGGGTCAGCCTCGACCACCGGGTCGCCGAGCCGGCCGCCGTCCCCGCCTCCGTCGGCCGCACCGCCTACCGCATCGCCCAGGAGGCCCTGACCAACGCCCGCAAGCACGCCCCGGGCGCCGAGGTCACGGTGAGCCTCGCCGGTGCCCCGGGCGACGGCCTGACGGTCGCCGTCGGCAACCCCGCGCCGCCCGGCGAGGTGCCGCCCGTCCCCGGCTCCGGCCAGGGCCTGATCGGCCTCACCGAACGTGCCACGCTGGCCGGCGGCCGCCTGGAGCACGGCGCGCGTCGCGACGGGGGGTTCGAGGTGCGGGGCTGGCTGCCGTGGCCGCGGACCTGAGCCCCCCGGCCCCCGCACGCGCGCGTGCCCGCCGCTCCCGGCCGATTACCCCGCCCCCGTTCCCCGGACCGTGATTACGTGAGCCCATGACTGCGACGCCGATCAGACTCCTCCTCGTCGACGACGACCCCCTGGTGCGCGCCGGGCTGGCGCTGATGATCGGCGGGGCCGAGGACATCGAGGTCGTCGGTGAGGCCGCCGACGGGGCCCAGGCCGAGGAACTCGTGCGGCGGACGCGGCCGGACGTCGTCCTGATGGACATCCGGATGCCGTCCGTGGACGGGATCACCGCGACCCGGCGGCTGCGCGCCCGCCCGAACGCCCCGCAGGTCGTCGTGCTCACCACCTTCCACGCCGACGACCAGGTGCTGCACGCCCTGCGGGCCGGTGCCGCCGGCTTCGTGCTCAAGGACACCCCGCCCGCGGAGATAGTCGACGCCGTGCGCCGGGTGGCCGCCGGCGACCCGGTGCTGTCGCCCGCCGTCACCCGCCAGCTCATGCGGCACGCGGCCGGCAGCGCCGCCGACGACCGGCAGGCCCGCGCGCGCCGGCGGCTCGCCGTCCTCAACGACCGGGAACGCGAGGTCGCCGTCGGCGTCGGGCGCGGACTCGCCAACGCGGGGATCGCCGCGGAACTCTTCATCAGCGTGGCCACCGTCAAGGCCCACGTCTCCCGCGTCCTCGCCAAGCTCGGCCTCGACAACCGGGTGCAGATCGCGCTCCTCGCCTACGACGCGGGGCTCCTGGAGGAAGACGCCGAGGGCGCCGACGGGCGTTAGGGGATTCCCCCGCGCCGGCCCGGGCCCCCGGTGACCTCGGTGCGTCAGCAGGCGGGGCCGGCGCCGTACCCTGTCCCTGTGCATGTCCGGACAACCGGACTACACGACTTCCCGTCAACCAGGCACGGGGCTACGCTCGGGCCCGTGCCGAAACCGAATGTGGACCCGACCGTGCCGCTCGACCTCCGCGTGGACCGCGGTTCCCCGGTGCCGCTGTACTTCCAGCTCTCCCAGCAGCTGGAGGCCGCCATCGAGCAGGGCACCCTCACGCCGGGCAGCCTGCTGGGCAACGAGATCGAGCTGGCCGCGCGGCTCGGCCTGTCCCGGCCGACCGTCCGCCAGGCCATCCAGTCCCTCGTCGACAAGGGGCTCCTCGTCCGGCGCCGGGGCGTGGGCACCCAGGTCGTGCACAGCCAGGTCAAGCGCCCGCTGGAGCTGAGCAGCCTCTACGACGACCTGGAGGCGGCCGGCCGGCGCCCCGCGACCCGGGTGCTGGTCAACACGGTCGTGCCGGCCTCCGCCGCGGTCGCCGCCGCGCTCGGTGTCGCCGAGGGCGCCGACGTGCACCGCGTCGAACGGCTCCGGCTCGCGCACGGCGAACCGATGGCCTACCTGATCAACCACCTGCCGCCCGGCCTGCTCGACCTCGGCACCGACCAGTTGGAGGCCACCGGCCTGTACCGGCTGCTGCGGGCCGCCGGGATCACCCTGCACAGCGCCCGCCAGTCCATCGGGGCGCGCGGCGCCACCGCCGCCGAGGCCGAGCGGCTCACCGAGGCCGAGGGGGCCCCGCTGCTGACCATGGAGCGGACCACCTTCGACGACACCGGCCGCGCGGTCGAGTACGGCGACCACACCTACCGCCCCAGCCGCTACGCCTTCGAGTTCCAGCTCCTCGCCCGCCCCTGACCGCACCCGGTCTTCGTCGCATTGTCCGGACAATGTGACCGGTTCGCGGTGCCCCGGTCGTGTCCAACGCGCTCGCCGTGCTCGATACTGGAGTGTCAGGGGCCGGTGAGGCCACCGCCGGAAAACCACCGGCGGCCGGGTCACCCGCCCCTCACGCACGTCGGAGCAGAGCAAGAGCACAGCAAGAAGGGCACGGCCTCGTGGCACGGTTTCGGACCTGGGTAGGCATAGCGCTGGCGGGGGCACTCTCCGTGTCCCTGGCGGCGTGCAGCAGCACCGGAGGCAAGCGGGCGGAGGACGCCCGCAAGGCCGCCGCCGCCCAGGGCAGGGCGGCGGTGAACACCCCGCGCTGGACCTTCGCCATGATCACCCACTCGGGCGACGGCGACACCTTCTGGGACATCGTGCAGAGCGGCGCCAAGCAGGCCGCGATCAAGGACAACATCAACTTCCTGTACTCGCACGACGACGAGGCGCAGCAGCAGGCCCAGCTCGTCGACGCGGCCGTCGACAAGAAGGTCGACGGGATCATCGTCACCCTCGCCAAGCCGGACGCCCTGAAGGCGGCCGTGGCCCGCGCCGAGAAGGCCGGCATCCCGGTGATCACGGTGAACTCCGGCTCCGCGGAGTCCAAGGCGTTCGGCGCCCTCACCCACATCGGGCAGGACGAGACCATCGCCGGCGAGGCGGTCGGTGACGAGCTGAACGAGCGCGGCCGGAAGAAGGCCCTGTGCGTGCTGCACGAACAGGGCAACGTCGGCCACGAGCAGCGCTGCGACGGTGTCGCCGAGACCTTCCGCGGCACCCTGCGCAAGCTCTACGTCAACGGCACCAACATGCCCGACGTGCAGTCCGCGATCGAGGCCAAGCTCCAGGCCGACCCGTCCATCGACTCCGTCGTCACCCTCGGCGCCCCGTACGCCGACACCGCCGTGAAGGCGCGGACGGACGCGGGCAGCAAGGCGGAGATCGACACCTTCGACCTCAACGCCAAGGTGGCGGCCGCGCTGAAGGACGGCACCCTCGGCTTCGCCGTGGACCAGCAGCCGTACCTCCAGGGCTACCAGGCCGTCGACCTGCTGTGGCTGTACAAGTACAACGGCGACGTCCTCGGCGGCGGCAAGCCGGTCCTGACCGGCCCGCAGATCATCACCAAGGACCAGGCGCCGGCGCTGGCGGAGTACACCGACCGGGGCACCCGATGACCGCCACCCCGGCCCGCGCCGACGGCGGGACCGCCGACGGCGGGACGCCGCCGGCCCCGGTGCTGCGCAAGCTGCTCGCCCGCCCGGAACTGGGCTCGGTCGTCGGCGCCCTGGCCGTCTTCGTCTTCTTCGCCTTCGTCGCCGACGGGTTCCTGCGCGCCTCCAGCCTCAGCACGGTCCTGTACGCCTCCTCGACCATCGGGATCATGGCCGTACCGGTGGCCCTGCTGATGATCGGCGGCGAGTTCGACCTGTCGGCCGGCGTCATGGTGACGTCCTCCGCGCTGATCTCGTCGATGTTCAGCTACCAGATGACGGCGAACACCTGGGTCGGCGTCGGCGTCTCGCTGCTGGCCACCCTCGCCGTCGGCGCCTTCAACGGCTTCGTGCTCACCCGCACCAAGCTGCCCAGCTTCATCGTGACGCTCGGCACCTTCCTCATGCTGACCGGCATGAACCTCGGCTTCACCAAGCTGATCGACGGCACGGTCTCCACCAAGACCATCGGCGACATGGAGGGCTTCGCCAGCGCCCACGCCGTCTTCGCCTCGACGCTCACCGTCGGCGGCGTCGGCATCAAGGTCACCATCCTGTGGTGGCTCGGCATGGTCGCCCTCGCCTCCTGGATCCTGCTGCGCACCCGCACCGGCAACTGGATCTTCGCCGTCGGCGGCAACCAGGACGCGGCCCGCGCGGTCGGCGTGCCCGTCGCCAGGACCAAGATCGGCCTGTACATGGGCGTCGCGTTCGGCGCCTGGGTCTCCGGCCAGCACCTGCTCTTCTCCTTCGACGCCGTCCAGTCCGGCGAGGGCGTCGGCAACGAGCTGATCTACATCATCGCGGCCGTCATCGGCGGCTGCCTGATCACCGGCGGGCACGGGAGCGCGGTCGGCTCGGCCGTCGGCGCCCTCCTGTTCGGCATGACCAGCAAGGGCATCGTCTTCGCCGAGTGGAACCCCGACTGGTTCAAGTTCTTCCTCGGAGCGATGCTGCTCCTCGCGACCCTGCTCAACGCCTGGGTCCGCAAGCGGGCGGAGGCCGCGAAATGACCGGGACCCAGACGCGCACCCCCCTGGTGGAGCTGACCGGCGTCGGCAAGCGCTACGGCAGCGTCCGCGCCCTGGAGGGCGTCTCCCTCCAGGTCCACGCGGGCGAGATCACCTGTGTCCTCGGCGACAACGGCGCGGGCAAGTCGACGCTGATCAAGACCATCGCGGGCCTGCACCCGCACGACGCGGGCACCCTGCGCATCGAGGGCGAGGAGACCCGCCTCGCCTCCCCGCGCGAGGCCCTGGACCGGGGCATCGCCACGGTCTACCAGGACCTGGCCGTCGTCCCCCTCATGCCGGTCTGGCGCAACTTCTTCCTCGGCTCCGAGCCCCGCACCGGTTCCGGCCCCTTCAAGCGCCTGGACACCGGCCTGATGCGCCGCACCACCCGCGAGGCGCTGCTGCGCATGGGCATCGACCTGCGGGACGTCGACCAGCCCATCGGCACCCTCTCCGGCGGTGAACGCCAGTGCGTGGCGATCGCCCGCGCGGTCCACTTCGGGGCGAAGGTCCTGATCCTGGACGAGCCGACGGCCGCCCTGGGAGTGAAGCAGTCCGGTGTGGTCCTGAAATATGTGGCGGCGGCACGGGACGAGGGCCTGGGCGTCGTCTTGATCACCCACAACCCGCACCACGCGTACCTCGTGGGGGACAGGTTCGTGCTGCTGCGCCGGGGCACGATGGCGGGCCACCACACCCGGGACGAGATCAGTCTGGACGAGCTGACCCGGCAGATGGCCGGCGGGTCCGACCTGGAGGAGCTCCGCCATGAACTCCGGCGTGGCTGAGCGGCGCGGGACCGCGCCGGCGGCCGGCGGCCCCGCCACCGCGGCGCGGCCGGCCGGCACGGGCCCGCGCCCGGCGGTGGCCGCGCGCCCCGGCCTCCCGTCCACGGCCGCACTCGGCCCGGCCGTGCGGCACAATCGAGCCCGATGAGCACCTACCGCGACCTCACGGCCCCCATCGGCTCGCGTCGAGCCCCCGTCCTGCGCACGGTCGGTACCCGGGAGCGCCGGTCCCACCTGACCGCCCCCCGCGTCCCCACCGTCGGCATCGACATCGGCGGCACCAAGGTCATGGCGGGCGTCGTGGACGCCGACGGCAACATCCTGGAGAAGCTCCGCACCGAGACCCCGGACAAGTCCAAGAGCCCCGAGGTCGTCGAGGACACCATCGCCGAGCTGGTCCTGGACCTGTCCGACCGGCACGACGTGCACGCCGTCGGCATCGGCGCGGCCGGCTGGGTCGACGCCGACCGCAACCGCGTCCTGTTCGCCCCCCACCTGTCCTGGCGCAACGAACCGCTGCGCGACCGCCTCGCCAGCCGGCTCTCCGTGCCGGTCCTGGTCGACAACGACGCCAACACCGCCGCCTGGGCCGAGTGGCGCTTCGGCGCCGGCCGCGGCGAGGACCACCTGGTCATGATCACCCTCGGCACCGGCATCGGCGGCGCCATCCTGGAGGACGGCCAGGTCAAGCGCGGCAAGTTCGGCGTCGCCGGTGAGTTCGGCCACATGCAGGTCGTACCCGGCGGCCACCGCTGCCCGTGCGGCAACCGCGGCTGCTGGGAGCAGTACAGCTCCGGGAACGCGCTCGTCCGCGAGGCCAGGGAGCTGGCCGCGGCGGACTCCCCGGTGGCCTACGGGATCATCGAGCACGTCAAGGGCAACGTCAACGACATCACCGGCCCCATGATCACCGAGCTGGCCCGCGAGGGCGACGCGATGTGCGTGGAGCTGCTCCAGGACATCGGCCAGTGGCTCGGCGTCGGCATCGCCAACCTCGCCGCGGCCCTCGACCCGTCCTGCTTCGTGATCGGCGGAGGCGTCAGCGCCGCCGACGACCTGCTCATCGGCCCCGCCCGGGACGCCTTCAAGCGCCACCTCACCGGCCGCGGCTACCGCCCCGAGGCGCGCATCACCCGCGCCCAGCTCGGCCCCGAGGCGGGCATGGTGGGCGCCGCCGACCTGGCCCGCCTGGTCGCCCGCCGGTTCCGCCGCGCCAAGCGCCGCCGGGTGGAGCGCCACGAGCGCTACGAGCGGTACGCCCAGGCCCGCCGCGACCAGGACAGCGCATGACGACGTCGCTGCCCCACCAGACCGGCTCCCCGGACGGCACGGACCGGCCCGCCGAGGACCCGCGGCACCGCAGCAGGCGCCGGGCGCTGACCCTGCTGATCATCGTCCTGCTCATCGGCGTCCCGGCCGGCTACCTGGTGATCTCCGCGAACCAGAGCCGGGACAGCGGCAAGGACAAGGAGGCCAAGTACTCCGCGACCGGCCTCACCGAGGGCTGGCCGTCCAAGGTGCAGCGCCGCCTCTACCAGGTGACCGTCCCGCACCCGGCCGACGGCATCGCCTACTACGAGACGAACAACTGGCGGACCAGCCGCCTCTACGTCCGGTTCCGCACCAACCCCGCGGGCCTGGACAGCTTCCTCCAGGGCATGGGCGTGCGCAGGGAGCAGCTCAGGAAGGACTACATCGCGGTCGGCGACCGGGACCGCAAGGTCAGCGGCTGGACCTTCGGCGGGTCCGGCCCGTGGTACGGACTGACCCACGAGGCGAAGAACCCGGCACCCACCCAGGACGTCGTCGTCAACCTGTCCGACCCGGAGCACCCGGACGTGTTCGCCGTCTCCCGCACGATCCCCTGACCGGGGCCCGGGCCGGGACGCGGGCCCGGTTGTCAGACCCCGCCCGTAGAGTCGGAGAGGTCTGACACGGCACACGGGCGGGACGGGAGGCGGCAGGACGTATGGGCGGCACGGCTGCGGTGGCCGAGCGCACGGCGGGATCCCCGGAGACCGGGACCGGGCACCCGGTCCCGGTGCGCCTCGCGTGCGTCTACCTGCCCGCGCCCCTGCCGCGCGAGGGCCGCCTCGCCTTCTGGGACCCCGCGGGCGACCCGCTGCCCGCGTCCCCCGGGACCACCGCGGAGGAACTCACCGTCGTACGCCGGCACGGCGCCGGTGCGCGCCGCCACCGGGTGCCCGCGCTGACCGTGCCGCTCGCCGGGGCCCTGCCGCTGCTCGTCGGCGCCCGGCACGACCCGGCCGCCCACCCGGCCACCACCTGCTGGAGCGCCGCCGCCCTGCACGCCCTGCACCTCGTCGCCCGCGGCCGGCTGCTCCCCGGCCTCACCCCGGGCGGCCACGACGCCTGGCGCGCCGGCCCGCTGGAGCCCGGTGACATCGCCCACCTGCGCGCCGTCGCCGCCGCCCTGCCCCCCGAGGGACATGCCGTGCCCCTCCCGGGTCCCGGCGCGCTCCGGGTGCCCGAGCCGGAGGCCCTCGTCCGCTCCTTCCTGGACGCGGTCGCCGACACCCTGCCCCGCACCCCCGCCGCCCCCCACGCCTCGGGCCGGCCCTTCGCCGCCCGGGAACCGCAGAGCCTGCCCGCGGCCCGGGAGTGGGCGGCCGAGGTCGCCGCCGGAATGGACGCCGGCGTCCGGATCTCGCTCCGCCTCGACCTGTCCGCGTCCGACGTCTTCGACGCGGGCGCGAGCGGCGGCGCCCGTGCCGCCGGCGCCGCCGTCGTACAGGTGCACAGCCTCGCCGACCCCACCCTGGTGGCCGACGCGGCCGGCCTGTGGGCGGGGGAGGCGGCCCCGGCGTTCGGTCCCCGCGCACGCGTGGACGCGGCCCTGGCCGTCCGGCGCGCCGCCCGGGTGTGGCCGCCCCTGGACCGCCTCGCCGAACAGGACGTCCCCGACGTGCTCGCCCTGTCCGAGGAGGAGCTGGGGGAACTCCTCGGCGTGGCGGCGAGCCGGCTCGCCGCCGCCGGGGTCGCCGTGCACTGGCCCCGCGACCTCGCCCGCGACCTGACCGCCGCCGCCGTGGTCCGCCCGGCGCCCGGCTCGGCGACCGACGGCACCGGCTTCTTCGAGAGCGAGGACCTCCTCCGGTTCCGCTGGCAGCTCGCGCTCGGCGGCGATCCGCTGAGCGAGGCCGAGATGGACTCCCTCGCCGAGGCCCACCGTCCGGTCGTCCGGCTGCGGGACCGCTGGGTGCTGGTCGACCCCGCGCTGGTCCGCAAGGCCCGCAGACGGGAACTCGGACTGCTCGACCCGGTGGACGCGCTGTCCGTGGCCCTGACCGGCGAGGCCGAGGTCGACGGCGAGAGCGTCGAGGTGGTCCCCGTCGGCGCGCTGGCCGCGCTCCGCGACCGGCTCACCGCCGGCCTCCACCCCGCGGCCCCGCCGCCCGGCCTGCACGCCACCCTGCGCGACTACCAACTGCGCGGGCTGGCCTGGCTCGACCTGATGACCTCGCTCGGCCTCGGCGGCTGCCTCGCCGACGACATGGGCCTCGGCAAGACGGTCACCCTCATCGCCCTGCACCTGAAGCGGGCCCGCACCGAGCCGACCCTCGTCGTCTGCCCGGCCTCCCTCCTCGGCAACTGGCAGCGGGAGATCACCCGGTTCGCGCCCGGGGTCCCCGTCCGCCGCTTCCACGGCCAGGACCGCACGCTGGACGGCGTCGACGGGGGCTTCGTCCTCACCACCTACGGCACCATGCGCTCCGCCGCGGACCACCTCGCAGAGCGGCCCTGGGGAATGATCGTCGCCGACGAGGCGCAGCACGTGAAGAACCCCTACTCCGCCACCGCCAAGGCACTGCGCACGATCCCGGCGCCCGCGCGGGTGGCGCTCACCGGCACCCCGGTGGAGAACAACCTCTCCGAACTGTGGGCCCTGCTCGACTGGACCACCCCCGGCCTCCTCGGCCCGCTGAAGTCCTTCCGGGCCCGGCACGCCCGCGCGGTGGAGAACGGCGAGGACGCGGAGGCCGTGGACCGCCTCTCCCGGCTGGTCCGGCCGTTCCTGCTGCGCCGCCGGAAGTCCGACCCGGGCATCGTGCCGGAACTGCCGCCCAAGACCGAGACGGACCATCCGGTACCGCTCACCCGGGAACAGGCCGCGCTGTACGAGGCCGTGGTGCGCGAGTCGATGCTCGCGATCGAGACCGCCGAGGGCATGGCGCGCCGCGGCCTGGTGCTGAAGCTGCTCGGCGCCCTCAAGCAGATCTGCGACCACCCGGCGCTGTACCTGAAGGAGGCCGCGCACACCGACCGGGCGGCCGCCCGCTCCGGCAAGCTCGCCCTGCTGGACGAGCTGCTGGACACCGTGCTCGCCGAGGACGGCTCCGTGCTCGTCTTCACCCAGTACGTCGGCATGGCCCGCATCCTCACCGCCCACCTGTCGGCCCGGGCGGTCCCGGTCGACCTGCTGCACGGCGGCACCCCGGTACCGGAGCGCGAGCGCATGGTCGACCGCTTCCAGAGCGGTGAGACGCCGGTGCTCGTCCTCTCGCTGAAGGCCGCGGGCACGGGCCTGAACCTCACGCGCGCGGGCCACGTCGTCCACTTCGACCGCTGGTGGAACCCGGCGGTCGAGGAGCAGGCGACGGACCGCGCCTACCGCATCGGCCAGACCCAGCCCGTCCAGGTCCACCGGCTGGTCACCGAGGGCACGGTCGAGGACCGCATCGCCGAGATGCTCGCGGCGAAGCGCGCCCTGGCCGACGCGATCCTCGGCTCCGGCGAGGCGGCGCTCACCGAACTGACCGACCGCGAGCTGTCCGACCTCGTCTCCCTGCGGAGGACGCCGTGACGGGCACCGGCGCCGGACCGCGCCCCGGTGACGCCGCCCGCCGGGCCCTGCGGGCGGCGCGGCGGCGAGCCGAGGCCGAGCGGGGGCAGGACACGGCGGACGTGACCCGCCCCGACCCGGCCGAGGCCCCGCGCGCCCCCGGCCCCACCGCCGACCCGGGACCGGACGCGCTTCACGGCTCGGCCGACGCCCCGGGGGGTTTCACGGCAGGCGGTGTGGCCGGCGGCGCAGCGGAGGGTACGGCCGGTGGCGCGGCTGGTGGTGAGCCAGGCGGTGCGGGCGACGACACGCCGGGTGGTGCGTCCGGCGCGCCGGGCGGCCCCGCCGACCGCACGACCGGTAGTCCGGCCGACGGTGAGTCAGGCGACACTGCCGGCAATGGGCCGGGCGATGCCTACGGCGCTACCGGCGGCGCGGAGCCGCGGCCCGGGGACCTGGCCCGGGCCGCCCTGAGGGGTGCCCGGAGCGGTTCCGCCGGCCGGGTGCCGGACGAGGTCGCAGACCACGTGCCGGACGACGCCCCGGACACGGGTCCGGCGCCGGAGGCCGGCCCCTCGGCGCAGGCCGCCCCGGACCCGGCGCCTCCCGCGGCGGGCGCGGCTCCTGGTGCCGGTGCCGTTCCGGAGGCCGGGCGGGCCGGTGAGGACGGCGGAGCCGGTGGGGTCCGCTCGGCGAGCGCCGGCGCCGGTGCTGCCGGGGAGCGGCGGCCCGGCGATGTCGCCCGGGAGGCGCTGCGCGCGGCCCGCCGGGATGCGCCGGGCACGGAGACGGCCGGGCCGCGGCGCGAGCGGCGGGCGGCCACGCGCCCCGGCGCCGCCACGCCGCGCGGCGCGTCCGTCCCGGGCCAGGAGGCCGGGGCCGCCAGGGTCAGGGCGGCGCAGGACATGCGGCGCTACCTGACGACCGCCTTCCGCATGCCCACGTGGCCGGACACTCCCGACGAGCCGGAGCGGCCGGAGGAACCCGCCTCCGCCACACCCCCGCCCGCCGAGCCGTCCCATGACGTGCCCGGGCCCTCGCCCGCCGAGCCGTCCCATGACGTGCCCGGGCCCTCGCCCGCCGAGCCGTCCCAGGTGTCCTCCGCACTCCCTCCCGCTCCTACGCCGGCCGCCCCCTCCGCGTCTGCCGTCGCGCGGGCCGGGGCCGGTGGGCCCCGCGTGCCGCCGGCCCTGCCCCCGACCATGGCCAGCCCGCACCGCGACGGCGATCTGCGGCGCACCTTCCCGGCGTTCGCGGCCTGCGGGGCCGGCGCCGGGGACGGGGCGTTCGCCGGGACCTGGTGGGGCGACGCCTGGGTCCGGGCGCTGGAGCAGGGCGCGCTCGACCCCAAGCGGCTGGCGCGGGGCCGCGGTTACGCCGACCAGGGGCACGTGGACGCCATCACCGTCACCCCGGGGCTCGTGCTGGCGTACGTGCGGGGCAGCCGGCCCCGGCCGTACCGGGTGCAGGTACGGGTGCGGACACTGGAGGACGCGGACTGGGAGCGGTTCCTGGACACCGCGGCCGACCGTCCGGGCCACATCGCGGCGCTGCTCGACGGGGAGCTGCCCCACTCCTTCGCCGACTGCGGCGTCCGCCTGCTGCCCGGCCCCGGTGACCTCGGCCCGCGGTGCAGTTGCCCCGACTCCGGCCACCCCTGCAAGCACGCGGCCGCCCTCTGCTACCAGACGGCCCGTCTGCTGGACGCCGATCCTTTCGTACTGCTTCTGCTGCGCGGCCGGGGCGAGCGGGAACTGCTCGACGCCCTGTCCCGGCGCAGCGCCGCCCACGCGGCCCGCGCCGCGCGGGAGCGGCAGCCGGACGCCCTGCCCGGGGTGCGGGCGGCCGACGTCCTGGCACCCCGCCGACTCCCGCCGCCGCCACCGCCGTTGCCGGTCCCGTCGCACCCCGGGCAGCCGCCGGTGTACCCGTCGGCGCCCGGCGGCCCGGACCCCTTCGCGCTGGACCAGTTGGCGACCGACGCCGCCGCCCGCGCCCACGCCCTGCTCGGCACCGGACGCGATCCGGTCGGCACGCTGACCCTGTGGCAGGACGCGGTCCGGCTGGCCGCGGCCCGTCCGGGTTCCGGGCTGACGGCGGCGACCCGCACGCTGTACGCCACCCTCGCCGACGCGGCCGGCCGTACCCCGGCCGACCTCGCGCGTGCCGTGGCGGCCTGGCGGCAGGGCGCAGCGGCGGGGCTGGCCGTACTGGAGGAGCCGTGGGACCCGCCGGCCGGCCGCTTCGACCGCGCCCGCCCGCTGCTGCTCGCCGCCGACCTGCCCGCGTTCCGTCCCTGGCGCAACCGCCTCACCCACCCCGGCGGCCACGTCCAGCTCCGGCTGGGCCAGCAGGGCCTGTGGTACGCCTACGAGTCGGAGCCCGGCCAGGACGACTGGTGGCCCCGCGGCACCCCGGACCTCGATCCCGTGGGAGCGCTCACCGGTCTCGGCGTACCGGACGAGTTCTGACCCCTGACCACGGCGGCCGGGGCCCCGGCCGCGGACCTCTGACCCCGGCGGCCGGGAACCGGTCACCGACGGGCGGGCGGGCGGGCCGCGGGCGGCGGCCCGGGCTGGTGCCCGCCCGCCACGCCTGGCGGAAGGCCGGTCACCCCTCCGTGCGCCGGGACGGGAAGCCGTGGGCGCGGGCGGCGAGGACGACGACGAGGACCGGCAGCAGGAGCAGCAGCACGGTCGGGGGGAAGGAGTCGCTGCCGGCCGCGTCAAGCAGGACGCCGCCCAGGACGCCGCCGCCGGCCATGGCCACGTTCCAGAGCGTGACGAGCATGGCCTGCGCGGCGTCGGCGTGTTCGCCGCCCGCGTCGCCGACAGCGGTCTGGAGCAGCGTGGGCAGCCCGCCCCAGCCCAGCCCCCACAGCGCGGCGGCGGCGTACACCGGGGCCCCGCCGTCGCCGGCCAGGGCCAGCAGGGCGGCGGCGGCAGCGACCAGCAGTGTGGCGGCGACGGTCAGCGCGCGCAGCCGCCGGTGGATGCGGGCGCCCACGATCCAGATGCTCAGCAGCGAGGTGACACCGAAGACGAGCAGCACCAGGCCGGTGCGGTCGCCCATTTCCAGGTCGTCCAGGAACGCGGCGATGTAGGCGTACAGGACCGTGTGGGCCAGGACGAAGACGAGGGTCACGAAGAGCACCGGGCGCACCCCCGGGACCCTCGACGCCCGCAGCATGCGGGGCCGTTCGCCGCGGGGCCGCCCCGGGTGGTCGGGCACGGCGGCCACGATCCACACCAGCAGCACCACCGTGAGCGCCGTCATCGCGAGGAACGCCACCCGCCAGCCGAACGCCCGGCCCAGGAAGGTCCCGGCGGGCACGCCGAGGGAGAGCGCCACCGGGATGCCCGCCATGGCGACGGCGATGGCCCGGCCCTGGAGGGGGACCGGCACCATGCGCCGGGCGTATCCGGCGAGCAGTGCCCACGCCACCCCGGCGGCGACGCCGGCGAGGAAGCGGGCCGCCATCGTCAGGCCGTACGAGGAGGACACGGCGGTGACCGTGTTGGCCACGGCGAACCCGGCCACGGCGGTCAGCAGCAGCCGCTTGCGCCGCCAGCCCGCGGTGGCCGCCGTCAGCGGCAGCGCGGTGAGCGCGGTGCCGACGGCGTAGACCGTGACGGTCTGCCCGGTCGCCGACTCGCCCACCCCCAGGTCGTGGCTCATCCCGGGCAGCAGCCCCGCCGGGAGCGTCTCGGTGAGGCTCGTGATGAACACCGCGGTGGCGAGCGCGAGGAGAGCCGCCAGCGGGAGCCCCTGCCGCCCTCCCGCGCCGTCCCGTCCCGCGGGCGGCGCGGTGCCGGACTCCCCGCCGGGGACGGCGGCCGTGTCGGTCGAGGCGCTCATGAGGTGGACTCCGTATCTCTCGGGGGGTGCGGACTCTCTGGGTGTCGGCTCCCTCGGCGGTGCCGTCGGGGTCGGCGATGCCGCCGGGGCCGACGGCGGGGCCCGGCGGGCGCGCGGCTGTGCCTGGCGGGACAGGCGGCCGTGCCCGGGCGGCGCACACGGCCGCGCCGGACGGCCCTGTCGCCGTCCGCCGGGACCGTCCGGTGCCACGACTGTGCGCCCGGCCGCTTCCGGAACGCTTCGGAAAACCTCGGGGACGCCTCGGGGACGCCTCGGGCCGGTGCCGGACGGCCGGGCGCCGCACCGGCCCGGGGTAGGTTGAGCCCATGCGGTTTGGGGTGCTCGGACCACTCGCGGTATGGGACGACGGAGGGGAGCCGGTGCGGGTCCCCGAGACCAAGGTGCGGGCGCTGCTGGCGGTCCTGCTCGCCCACGAGGGCGCCCCCGTCTCCGCGGACCGGCTCGTCCACGACCTGTGGGGCGACGGCCCGCCCCGCCGTCCGGCGGGCGCCCTTCAGGCCAAGGTCTCGCTGCTGCGCCGGGTGGTCGGGCACGGCCGGCTGCTGCGGCAGCCGCCGGGGTACCGGCTGCGGCTCGACGCCGCCGACGAGGTGGACGCCGTACGGTTCGCAGGCCTGGTCGCCGAGGCCCGCGCCGTCCCGGACCCGGGGGCGCGGGCGGCGCTGCTCACCGAGGCCCTCGGACTGTGGCGGGGCCCGGCCTACGCGGACTTCGCCGACGAGGAGTTCGCACGGGCGGCCGTGCGGCGCCTGACGGAGGAACGGCTCTCCGCGCTGGAGGAGCGGGCCGAGGCCCGGCTGTCCGCGGGGGAGCACCTGCCGCTGGTCGGAGAGCTGGCCGCCCTCGTGGCCGGGCACCCGCTGCGCGAACGGCTGCGCGCCGTGCAGCTGCGGGCGCTGTACCGCGCGGGTCACCAGGGCGAGGCCCTGGCGTCGTACGAGGACCTGCGCCGCCGCCTCGCCGACGAGCTGGGCGCCTGTCCCGGCCCCGAACTGAGCGCACTGCACGAGGCGATGCTCCGTCAGGACCCCTCCCTGAACGCCCCCTGCGTCCCCTGTGCGCCCGCCTCCGCCGCGGCGCCGCAGTCCCCGTCGCCGCGGCCCCTTCCCGCGCCCGCGGCGTCCGCGAGCCTGCCCGTGCCCCTCACCGCCCTCGTCGGCCGCGAGCGGGCCCTCGGCCGGCTCCGCCGGCTCCTCGCCCGGGAACGGCTGGTCACCCTCACCGGCCCCGGCGGTGTCGGCAAGACCCGCCTGGCCGTCGCCGCCGCGTGGGAGACCGCCTCCGGCACGGCGGCCGCGGGCGGCCCCGAGGAGGTCTGGTTCGTCGAGTGGGCGGGGGTCCGCGACGCCACCGCCGACGACCTCGCCGGGATCGTCGCCGCGACGCTCGGCATCCGCGACGACGCCCTCTCCGTCCCGCCGGCCGTCCCCGCCGTGGCCGCGTCCGCCGTGCACCGGCTGGCCACCGCCCTGCGCGACCGCAGCGCCCTGCTCGTGCTGGACAACTGCGAACACGTCGTCGAGGCCGCCGCCGAACTGGTTGCACGCCTGCTGCGCGGCGCGCCCCGGCTGCGGGTCCTCACCACCGGCCAGGAACCGCTCGCGCTGGCCGGCGAGACCGTGTTCCTGGTCGAACCGCTCGGCATGCCCGACGCCGTCCGCCTGTTCACCGAGCGGGCCGAAGCCGGTGCGCCCGGCTTCCGGCTCGGCCCGGACACCTCCGCCGGCCCCGGCGCGGGGGAGGGGGCCGACCACGCCGCCGTGGCCGAGATCTGCCGCCGCCTCGACGGCATCCCGCTCGCCCTGGAACTGGCGGCGACCCGGGTACGCGCCCTGGGAGTACGGGAGTTGGCGGCGCGGCTCGGGGACCGGTTCCGGGTGCTCACCTCGGGTCCCCGAGGGGCGCCCGCCCGTCAGCGGACGCTGCGCGCGATGATCGACTGGAGCTGGGAACTGCTCGACGAGCCCGAACGCCTCGTCCTCGGCCGCCTCGCCGTGCACGCCGACGGCTGCGGTCTCGACGCGGCGGAGGCGGTGTGCGCGGGCGACGGCGTGCCCCGCGACGCGGTGCTCGACGTCGTCACCCGGCTGGTCGGGAAGTCCCTCGTCGTCGTCACGGACGGCCCGGCGGGGCCCCGGTACCGCCTCCTGGAATCGGTCGCGGCCTACGCGCTGGAGCGGCTGCGCGCGACGGGCGAGGAGCCCGCCGCGCGCGAGCGGCACCTGCGCCACCACCGCGCGCTCGCCGAACACGCCGGGCCACGGCTGCGCGGTCCGCTCCAGCGCGACTGGCTCGCCCGGCTGGACCTGGAGGCCGGCAACCTGCGCGCCGCTCTCGACGAGGCGGTACGACGGGCCGCCGCGGGCCGCGGCGAGGAGGCCGTACGGCTCGCCACCGCCCTGTCCTGGTGGTGGCTGCTGCGCGGCCGCCTCACCGAGGCCCGCCGCGGCCTGGCCGCCGTCCTCGCGGCCACCCGGAGCGAACCCGACCCCGAACTCGCCCTGCTGCACGACGCGTTCACGCTGCTGACCGGGGAACGTGTGGCAACCCCCGGCGCCGACGCCGTGTCCGACCCCGGGCGCAGGGCCCGGGCCCTGTGGCTGAACGCCTACGGCAGGTTCGGCGTCGGCGACCTGGCCGGCAGCCACACCTGGAACGCCCGCGCCCTCGACCGTTTCGAGGCCGCGGACGACCGATGGGGCATCGCCGCCGCGCTCGCCGTGCGGGCCGCGCTCGCCCTGGTCCGCGGCGACCTGGCCGTCGTGGCCCGCGACGGCGAGCGCAGCCGCGCCCTCTTCCGTGAACTGGGCGACCGCTGGGGCGGACTCCAGACCGTCTCACCGCTGGCCGCGCTCGCCGAGATCAGGGGGGAGTACGCGCAGGCGGCCCGGCTCCAGCACGAAGGGCTCCAACTCGCCGAGGAGTTGGGACTCCGGGCCGAGGTCTCGGCCCGGCTGTCCGGCCTCGGCCGCCTCGCCCTGCTCGACCGCGACTTCGACCGGGCCCGCGACCTGCACGAGCGGGCCCGCCGCCTGGCCGTCGAACAGGGCTACAAGTACGGCGAGATCCACGCCGACATGGGGCTGGCCCTCGGCGCGCGGCGCGCCGCTGACGTCGACGCGGCCGAGGCGCACCTGCTGCGCATCCGCGCCGACCACGCCGGTGTCTCCTCCCCGGCCGGTGACCACCTGCTCCACGCCGAACTCGGCTTCGTCGCCGAACTCCGCGGCGAGGCGGCCCGGTCCGCCGCCCACCACCTGCGCGGCCTCAGGATCGCCCGCTCCCTCGGCGAACCGCGCGCCCTCGCGCTCTCCCTGGAGGGGCTCGCCGGCGCGGCCACCCTGTGCGGACACCGCTCCGGCGCGATCTGCGCGGCCCTGCTGCTCGGCGCGGCCCACAGCGCGCGCGACAGCGTGGGCGCGCCCCTGCCGCCCGCCGAGCGCGGCGACGTCGACCGCGTCACCGCGGCGGCGCGCTCGGTGCTGGGCGGGCGCGCGTTCGACGAGTCCTTCGGGCGCGGGACGGCCCTGACCCCCGCCGAAGCGGAGCACCACGCCCGCGCCGCCCTCACCGCCCCGGCGGACGACGCGGCGTGAACGGACGGCTCAGATCGGGGACGGCCCGCACCGACAGGGGCCCGTGTCGGCGGCGGCCCGGCAGCGGCTCGTGCTCGGCGACCGGCGACGGCGATCGGTCACCGGATGCGGGTGGCGGGTGTCCGGTGGCCGTGGACGCCCGCACTTTCCTCGTCGCTGCGGGGACGGGCGGCTCAGGTCGGCGGCGGCCCGCGTCGTAGGACCTGTGTCGGCGGTGGCCTGGCAGCGGCTCGTGCTCGGCGACCGGCGACGGTGATCGGTCACCGGATGCGGGTGTCCGGTGTGCGGCGGCCGTGGACGCTCGTATTCTGCTCGTCGCTGCGGGGACGGGCGGCTCGGATCGACGGCGGCCCGCGTCGGCGCGGCCCCGCGACGGCTCCCCGACCAGTGATCGGCGACCGGGAACGGGTGACCGGCGTGGGGTGTCACGGACGCCCGCACCCTCTTCGCCGCCGCCCGGCCGGACGGTGGCCCTGCCGGACCGCGCCGCCCCCGCTCCCCAAGGCCGGAGACGGAGCGGCTCTCAGGCCACCGCCGGGTGGGTGGTCACCGCGCACTCGAAGACGAGCGCGTCGTGCTGCTCGACGGTCACCCGGACCCGGCCGTCCTCCAGCGACTCCGCCGCGACGTGGGCCGGGGCGTCCAGCTCCGCGTACCGGTGGAAGACCGCCTCCAGGCCCGTCGCCAGGACGGGAACCGGTGCGAGGTGGTGCCGGGCCGCCTGGCGGGCGGCCTCCAGCAGCAGCATGCCGGGGGCGTGGTCGTTCGGGTGGTCGAAGAGGATCGGGTGCAGGGTGTCCACCCGCAGCCGCCGGCGGCCGTCCGTGCCACGCGACGAGAGCACCACGTCGTGCGCTCGGTCCCGGCCGACCAGGTCGGGGCGGAGCGGCGGCGGCAGCTCGACGGCGTCGGCCATCGCCTGTCCCGCGTCCGCGTAGGGCCCGCGCAGCCGCCGGTACAGCGCACCGCTGTGCGAACTGAACGTGGTGGACGCGGTGGCCAGGTGCTGCCCGTCACGGGTGGCGGTCACCTCCATCCGCATCCCGCGCAGCACACCGGCCCGCCGCTCGACGTCCGCGCACCGGATGCGCAGTTCCAGCTCGGCGGGCGTGGTCCCGGCGCGCAGCGCCGCCGGGTCGAGCGAGACGCGCAGGTCGCGCCAGATCTGCTTGTGGTCCATGGGCGCACCGTGCACCGCGTGGGACAGCAGCGGCACGGTCTGCCGCAGCGTCTCGCTGAACAGCAGCGGGTCGTGGAAGCCCTCGGCGGGGCCGTAGAACGAGTGGGCCCGCGGCCACTGGGCGGTGACGGTGCACGTGTGCGCGCCGGTCTGCCGCCAGCCGGTGAGGAACACCTCGGTGACCACCGAGCGGTGGACGAACTCCTTGGGGACGGTCGTCGTCCAGCTGGTCAGTCCCGCGGGCGCCGGCGCGGGCCGTGCCGCCCGGAGGCCCGTGGTCGTGCCGTCGATGGGCGCGAACGTGGTCATGTGCCTCTCCCCCAGGGCAGTTGAGAACGGAGTGCTGCCAGGAACGCAGGGCGAGCCCCGAGGGCTCGGGTGGAGCGAGCGGTGCGCGACGGCATAACTGTACGGACTGACCGGTTTTTTTCCAACCGGCCCGGGCCCCGCGGGCGTTGGGTCGACACCGCGCGCATCCGGTGGATGCCGTCTGCCCCCGGCGCGGGCGCCGGAACATCCTCCTTGGTCATCCGGTGGGGGGCGTGTGAAGATCTGGTTCCGGTCATCAGGTTCGCCGGTCCGCCGCCGCGTGTCGCGCACGGCGCACCGCACGGAGGGGAGAGGACATCCATGACCGAGCAGTTCGGCAAGCTCCGCATGGCCGCGCTCAACATCGACGGAGTGCTGCTGAACGACTCGTTCAGCCCCGTCATCCACCACTTCGTGACCAGCCGGGGTGCCGTGTACTCCGCCGACCTCGAACGCCGCATCTTCTCCCAGCCGCGGGCGGTCGCGGGCAGGCTGCTCGCGGAGGCCTGCGGCCTGCCCCTCTCCCCGGCGGAGACGATCGCCCTCTACCTCAAGGAGCGGGAGCGCTACCTCGCCGAGCACCCGGTGCACCTCCTCGACGGCGCGGTGGACCTGCTGCACCGGCTCCGCGCGCTGGGGCTGCGGACGGTCTGCTACGGCGGGCTCGACGCCTCCCACTTCGACCGGTACCTCGGCCACCTGTCCGGCCTGTTCGACGAGCCGCGGTACGTCTGCACCAACGACATCCGCCCCGGACTGCGCGAGATCGCGGTCGACATCGCCGGACTCGCCCCGGACGAGGTGCTGTTCGTCGACGACGTGGCCCGGGTCGCCGAGTCCGCGCGGGAGCTGGGCGTCCCGTTCGTCGGCCACCCGAGCGACTTCGCGCACGGCTTCCAGCGGCAGCTCATGGCGGAGGCCGGGGCGCGCCACGTCGTCGGCTCCCTCGGCGAGATCGACGAGCGCCTGCTGCGCACCGTCGACGCCGAGGCGCGGGCCGGCACGCTGTGGGACGCGGCCCCGGGGCAGGCCGTGGCATGAGCGGCGGCGAAGGACTGCTGACCGGTAAGGTCTTGCTGGTCACCGGCGCGAGCAGCGGCATCGGGGCGGCGACGGCCCGGGTGGCCGCGCGGCAGGGCGCCGCGCTGGTGCTGGTGGCCCGGCGCGCGGGCCGACTCGACGAGCTGGCGGCCGAGTTGCGTGAAGGCGGAGCCGAAGTCGCCTGCGCCGCCGGGGACGTGACCGAGGCCGGCGATGTGGAACGGGCGGTGCGGCTCGCCGTCGACCGGTACGGCAGGCTCGACGCGGCCTTCAACAACGCCGGGACGACGACCGTACCGGCCCTGCTGCACGAGACGGACGACGCCGACTTCGACACCGTCCTGGACGTCAACCTGCGGGGCGTCTGGCTGTGCATGAAGCACCAGATCAAGGCCATGCTCGGCACCGGCACGGGTGGCGCGATCGTCAACAACAGCAGTATCGCCGGGGTCCGCGCCACCTCGGCCGGGGCCCCCTACGTGGCCGCCAAGCACGCCGTGCTCGGGCTGACGAAGTCCGCCGCCGCGCAGTACGCGGGACACGGCGTCCGGGTGAACGCGCTCGCCACCGGACTGACCCGCTCGGAGATGTCCGAGGGCGTCTTCGCCCGGGACCCGGCGGCGGAGGAGAGGATGCGCCGCCGCAACCCGCAGGGCAGGGTGGCCGATCCGGAGGAGGTGGCCCGCGTCGCGGTGTGGCTCTGCAGCGACCAGGCCAGCTTCGTCACCGGCGCCACCATGGCGGTGGACGGCGGCGCCGGAGCCTGGTGACGGCCGGAGTCGGGTCCGGGGCCGCGCGGCCGGGGCGTTGATAAAGTAAAAGTACCTGACATCTGGTTTTTCGTGGCTCCGGAGTGCTGTCGTACGACGGGGAACGGTGTCCGCGCCGGCCGGAGGGGTGGCGGGTGCGGACGAGAGGACGAACTCATGGCACGGCAGTTGCGCGCGATCCGGACCCGAGCCGTGATCCTGGAGGCGGCGGCCGAGGTCTTCGCGCAGCACGGGTACCACGGTGCCAGCATCTCGCAGATCCTGGAGAAGGCCCAAGTCACCAGGGGCGCCCTGTACTTCCACTTCTCCTCCAAGGAGCAGCTGGTGCAGGGCATCTTCGCCGAGCAGGTGACGGAGCAGGGCTATCCGTCGCGCACCTACAAGCTCCAGGAACTGGTCGACGAGGCCATGGCACTCGCCTGCCGCCTGCCGCAGGAGATCATGCTGCGCGCCGGCGCCCGGCTCGCGATGGACCCGCAGCTCCAGCAACTCGCCGACGGCGGACCGTGGGAGGCGTGGGCGCAGCGGTTCGCCTCCGTGGTCGACACCGCCAAGCGGCACGGCGAGGTCTACCCGCACGTGGACCCCGGCGACCTGGGCCGTTTCCTGGTGAGTTCGTGGATCGGCGCCCAGGTCGTGTCGGAGGTGGCGTCCGGCTGGGCCGACCTGGAGGAGCGGATCGCGTCCCTCTTCGCCTACACGCTGCCCAGCGTCGCGCTGCCCGTGGTCTTCGCGCAGCTGGAATTCGGACCCGACCGCGGGACGCGGGTGCTCGCCGAGATGACGGCGCACCGCCGGGCACGGCTGATGGCCGAACCGGCGGGCTGACGCCCCGCGCCGACTCCACGCCGGTTCCGTGCCGGAACGTTCCCGCACCGAGCCCCGCGCGGCCGGGCAAGAACTTGCCGGAACTTTCAGCAAGTTCTTGCCGCGCCGGGAGGCTGCTGGTTGACTCGGCCGGGCCCGACGGCCCGAGAGGAACCCGATGACCCCCGGCACCGACGTCCTGGTCCTGGGCGGCGCGGGCGTGGACACCGTCGTCCACGTCCCCGCACTGCCGCTGCCCTTCGCCGACAGCTACATGATCCGCCCCGGCATCACGGCCCGCGCGGGACAGAGCGGTGATTTCGTCGCCCTCGGCCTCACCGCCCTGGGCCTGCGGATCCACCACATCGACATGATCGGCGACGACCCCGAGGGCGACCTGGTCCGTGCCCTCCACCGGGACCACGGCATCCCCCTCACCGCCGTCCCGCAGCCCGCGGGCACCAAACGCGCGGTCAACCTCGTCGGCCCCGACGGACGGCGGCTGTCCCTGTACGACGACACGCGCTCCCGGGAACAGGACCGGCTGCCGGAGGCGACGCTGCGCGCCCTCGCCGCCGGCGCCCGGCACGCCCACGTCGTCATCACCCACCCCTGCGCGCAGGCGCTGCCCCTGCTCCGCGAGGCCGGGCTCACCCTCTCCACCGACCTGCACGACTGGGACGGCGCCGACCCGTACCACGAGTCGTTCGCCCTGGCGGCCGACCTCGTCTTCCTCTCCGCCGCCGCGCTGGCCGACCCGGAGCGCACCATGCGGGACGTCGCCGCCCGCGGCCGGGCCCGGATCGTCGTGGCCACCGCCGGTGCCGAGGGCGCCCACCTGCTGGCGGACGGCGAGCTGACGCACGTACCGGCCGTCGCGCCCCCGGCCCCGGTGGTGGACTCCAACGGCGCGGGTGCGCCTTCGCCTCCGGGTTCCTGCTCGGCTGGCTGAACGGTGAGGAGCCGCTGCGCTGCGCCCGGTACGGAGCGGTCGCCGGGGCCCACGCCTGCACCGTCCCGTCGACCCGCACCGACGTCATCACCCGGGCCGACCTCCTCGCCCGCGCGACCCAGCCGGCCCCCGCGCCCGCAGAGCCCGCGCCCGCAGAGCCCGCGCCCAGCGAGCCCGCGCCGGCCGGGGCCGCGGCGAGGCCGCGCGCCTGACCCCGGCCGAAGGCACCACCTGACACCCGTCACCGGCCGGAGCGCACCCGGCGGCGGCACCCCGCCCGGCCCGCTCAGGGCCGCCGCCGCCCCTCACGCCCGGCTCGTCGGCGCAGTGACGGTTCCTGGGCCAGTACCGCCCCGAGGGTCACCGCGAAGGTGATCGCGGCGGCCACCACGATCAGCCAGGACAGCAGGACGAGGACCAGGCCGAGGGAGCCGTACTCCCCGAGGGCCCGGTTGAGCGCGCCCGGCATGTACAGCCGCGCGGTCAGGCTGAGCCCGGCCATGGCGGCCGAGGCCAGCAGCGCCCCCGGCAGCAGCAGCGGCCAGGAGACGCGGCCGGCCAGCAGCAGGTGCTGCGTCCACAGCCAGACCCCGATGCCCACCAGGAAGACGAGCGGGGTGCCGAGCCAGAGCCCCACCCCGAAGCCGTCGCGCACCGGGCCCTGCAACAGGACGACCACCACCAGCGCCAGCAGCCAGACCACCCAGCGCCAGGCGGCGATCCGGGTACCGGCGTGCGGCAGCCCCCAGGCCCGCTCGCACACCCGGGCCATGGCACGGCTGAAACTGGTCGCCGAGAGCAGGACGATCACCAGCCCGACGGCCCCCGTCGTCTGCTTGAGGCTGCCCTGCGGGGGCGGTGCGAGCACCTGCTGCACCTGCTGCTCGGCGGCGCCCGTCAGGCCGAACAGGGAGCTGAGCGAGTCGGAGAGCTGCTCGCGGACCCCGCGCGGCGCGAACGCGGCGAAGGCGAACAGCAGCGGGACGCAGGCCAGGAACGCCTGGGCCGCCAGTCTGGTGGCCGCGTCCAGCAGGTTCGCGGACAGCAGGCGGCCCGTCAGCTCGCTGGCCACCGGGAAGCGCTGTTCGGCGGCGGCGCGCAGGTGCTTCGGCCACGCCGTCCACGACATGCCGCCTCCCGGCCGGTGCGCTGCCCCGCCGCCGGACAGTCCCGTCGTACGACAGTCAACGCGGCCCGCCGAACCCGGGGCCAGCCGGGCTGGCCCGATCGGGCGCCCGTCCGCCGCCGCTCCGAGCCGCCCCCGGCGCGTCCGCCACACACCGCGCCCGTCCGGTGCCGGCGGCCGTCCGAACGGCCCCCTCCCGCTCGCGCGTCCGCCCCGCGCCGGGTCGGCTTGCGGGGAGAGGACCGATCGATCGGGAGGCAGGGGTGGCGGACGGCGGCGCACGCGCGGACGAGCCCGCGGAACGGGCCACGATGCGGGAACTGCGGGCCCGGATCGCGGCCCTGGAGAGCGAACGGGCCCGGCCGCCGCGGCACCGCGTCCGGTCCTCCGTCGCCGCGGTGCTCATCGTCGTCGGCTGCCTGCTCGCCCCGCTCGCCGTCGTCGCCGCGTGGGCCGCCGACGAACTGGACGACACCGACCGCTACGTGGCCACGGTCGCCCCGCTCGCCGCGAACCCGGACGTGCAGAACGCCGTCGCGAACCGGGCCACCGACGCGCTCATGCGCCACCTCGACCTGCCCACCCTGCTCGCGGACGTGGCGCCGCGGGACCGGCCCCGGCTGGAGAAGGCACTGGGCGGCCGGCTCGGCGACGCGCTCGAAGGGGCCGTACGCGGCTTCGTCCACGACGAGGCGCGGAAGATCGCCGCCTCGGACGCCTTCCGCACCATCTGGACCGACGCCAACCGGGGCATCCACCGCGCCCTCGACAAGGCCGTCACCGGGAGCGGCGGCGGCGCGGTGCGGCTCCGGGACGACGCCGTCACGCTCGATCTGGCCCCCGTGGTGGACCGGCTCAAGCAGCGGCTCGTCGACGCGGGGATCGGCGCCGCCGCCCGCATCCCCACGGTGCACACCGACTTCACCCTCGTCAGGTCCGACCAGATCGGCAAGGCCAAGACCTACCTCCGGCTCCTGCAACTCGCCGGGAACTGGCTGCCGGTGCTGGCCGCCGTCCTGGTGGCCGCCGGTGTGCTGCTCTCGGTCCGCCGCCGCCGGGCCCTGGTCGCGGGCTGCCTCGGCGTCGCCGCCGCCACCGCCGCCCTCGGCATCGGACTGCGGATCTTCCGGGCGTTCTACCTCGACCGCTTGCCCGCCGGTGTCTCCCCGGCGGCGGCCGGCGCGGTCTACGACGCGCTGACCCACCTCCTGCGGACCACCGTGCGCATGGTCGTGGCCGTCGGCGTGGTCATCGCCCTGGCCGCCTGGCTGACGGGCCCGGGCAGGCACGCCGCCCTGGTGCGACGGCTTTGGACCTCCGGCATCGGCGCGGTCCGCGCCACCGCCGGCCGCGCCGGGCTGCGCACCGGCCCGGCCGGGCCCTTCGTCCGCCGGTACCGCGCCTGGATCACCTGGATCCTGGTCGTCGCGGCGCTGGTGGCCTACCTGCTGTGGCCGTACCCCACCGGCTGGGTGGTCGTCGGCATCGCCCTGTGCCTGCTCTTCCTGCTGGCCGTCGTCGAGTTCCTGGCAGCGGCGCCGCCGGATTCCCAAGGGGGCGCGGAGGGCGCGCGGGCGCCCGCCTGACACCGCCACGCACCCCTACCGCGAGGGAGCCTGGCACCGGCGTCCACGGCGCCGTCACGGGACCATCACGCCACCGCCACCCGGTCGGCCCCGAGCCGGACGCCGGGCCACCCGCGCGGGCCGGGACCGCCGGGCGACGGCCCGACCCGGGCACCCCTCGACCCTCGACGCGAGGGCGCAGGGAGGAGAACCCGGGGACAGCGGCCTCTGCAACCTGTGCCAAGTGGTGCCCAGTGAGGGACCCAGGATCAGGAGCGACCAACAGTTATAGCCCTCGCCCCCGCGAAGTCGGACGCGCCGGGAGGCGTCTGAGGCGATGCCTGCCCCCGCCGAGGGGCGCACGGGCTTCTCGTCCGCAGACTGTTCATGGTCGCGGAAGCTGCGACAGGACCATGTGCACCGGGCGGGCCGCACCGCCCGCGCCGGTGAGTCCGGCAGCGTGGAAGTCAACGACTTCGGCCGCGAGAGGGACACCCGTCGAGACGGAGCAGAATGATGTTGTGGGCGCCTCGCACTGCGCCCAGCATGACAAGCTGTGCTTGCCCACCCCCGAACCCAGGAGGTCACCATGACCGCAGAGCCCGTATCTACGGAAGGTTCGGAGCCGGCTGCCCCGGAGACGTCCTCTCTGGAGCCGGACAGCGACGGCAACTACGACCTCAAGCGCAAGTTCCGCGAAGCCCTGGCGCGCAAGCGCGGTGCGCAGGCGGACGCCGCTGATACCGCCGCCAAGTCCGATGCATCGAAGGTGCGTTCGGCGCACGGCCCGGCTGCGAGCCAGCGGTCGTTCAGGCGCAAGAGCGGCGGCTGAGCCGATGAGTCCCGCGATCTGACCGCTTCACCGGCACTCGCGCTGTCCACTCGCGCGTCCCGTGCAGTGGCCCGCGACGTGCGCATGCCCGTGCGCGCGTTCCGGGCGGGGCTTAGAGCGCGGGCGAGGGCCGAGGGCTCAGGATTTGTCGCGTGCCAGGACGACGATGGCTGTCAGCAGCAGGACCGACCCGAATACCAGGAGCGTGCTGATCTGCTCGCCGAGCAAGACGGCTAGGAACGCGGCTGTGGCGGGTTCGAGGAGTACGAGCACGGCCGCAGTAGTGCTGCGGACCGTGGTCAGCCCGTTGAAGTACCAGCGGTAGGCGAGCAGGGTCGGCACGACGCCGAGGAAGATGAGCCAGCCGGTGGATTCGGCGACGTGTTCAGCACGGGGCCAGGTTCCCTGGGTAAAGGCCAAGGGCAGCAGACACAGTGCCCCCGCACTCCAGGTGGTCGCGTCTGAGGTTGCTTTCCCGGTGTGGCGGGCGTGCAGGGTGACGGCGCTGTAGCCGATGGCGGAGAGCAGGGCCAGCGCGATGCCCATATAGGGGCGGGGCCCGGAGACTGGGCGCGAGATCAGGAGCAGCAGGCCGAGCAGCGCGGTCCCGATCGCGGCGGTGCCGCGCTTGGTGAGCCGCTCTTTCAGAAGGACGTGGGCTCCGGCGCTGACCAGGATCGGGCTCGCGCCGAGGGTGACCATGGTGCCGAGGGCGAGCCCGGCGTCGTGGACGGCGCCGAAGTAGGCCGTCTGATAGGCCGCCAGGGCGAGGCCGGTGAAGACGGCGGTGCGTCGGCATGGCGTGGGCCGGACGTCGGCAGGTTGCCGGAAGCGGTGGGCGGTCAGGACGGCGGCCGCGATGGCGAAGCGCCAGAACGACACGGCGATGGGGCCGAGGCCGCTGGTGCGGAAGAGTTCGGCTGCTGCCGCGCCGCCTGCGCCCCAGGCGACGGCGGCGGCGGAAACGGAGAGCAGGCCACGCCGAAGCGGCGTGAGGGTAGAGCAGAGGAAGGACCTCGCTGACCTTGGGTGACTCGCGGCACCACGGCGGAAGGATTCGGACCAGCCATGGACCGGTCGAGGCGGGTTTCCTCGTCTTCGAGCGCGCGAAAATCTATCTCGGCCAGAGTAGACATTGGACTGTGATGTGGTTAAGGTTTCTCTCGTAGTCGAGATCGAGCGAGGCCCGGCAGACATGAACTGCCGGTCGGTAGTGCAGCAGTTGCAGTTCGTAGGACGGTGCGGTGGTGGAGTTCCGAAGCCAGAGCGGTTGCAGGACGGTGACGGGACTGACGACCGGACCGGGTGGCCCGCAGTGATCAGGGGCCGCCATGAGCAGTACCGCAGTGGCAGTACCCGCAAGTGCAAGTTCGCAGTACCCAGCAGTGAGGTCATGGAGCAGTACCTCGGTGAAGGCGTCGGCTGCGGGCGCGCGCACCGGGTGATTCGGCAGTGGGGTTCCAAGCCGGCAGACGCAGGACGGGCGACGGGGCCGGCTGCCGAAGGGTGGCGCTGTTCGAGGCCACCAGCAGTTTGCAGTACCGGCAATTCGCAGTTTCCGTCAGTGAGTAGTTGATCAAGAGGGAAGAACGGAGGAGCCGAGCGCCATCAGGATCGCCCGGGCGGAAGTCTTGGACCCGGGTACCGCAGGACATCGATAGTGAGGTGGTCTCCGGTCAAGCAACCGCGATCCCCGCGCCCCCGGCAGCGTCTCGGCCGGGTCTGCGGAAACAGAAGGCCGGTGCAGTATCAGGGCCGGCAGATGGTGTAGTAGTTCCTTCGGGGCCCTGGTGCCGGTACGGCGCCAGGGCCCCTCCACGCGTTCCACAGAGAGGTGCGATGACAGCAGACGACACGTTCGGCCGTCTGGATGACGACGACTACCCCGCGTACACCATGGGCCGGGCCGCCGAACTGCTCGGCACCACCCAGGGCTTCCTCCGGGCCATCGGCGAACACCGCCTCATCACCCCGCTGCGCTCCGCGGGCGGACATCGCCGCTACTCCCGCTACCAGTTGCGCGTTGCCGCCCGCGCCCGGGAACTCGTCGACCGCGGGACCCCCATCGAGGCCGCCTGCCGGATCGTCATCCTCGAGGACCAGCTCGAGGAAGCCCAGCGCCTCAACGCCGAATACCGCCGCGCCACCGAATCGGCGAACCCGACGGCAGCAGCATGAGATGAGCGTGCCCGTCTGCGTCGGCGGGCACCGCACGCAAGGTCTCGTGTGCGGCGTGATCATTTCCTGTGGTGACCCGGTGTGTGGGCGTGTAACGTCTGGGCCAGCTGTCGTGGTTCGGAATTCCCTCTTGCCCACGCCTTCGGTGTGGGCGTTTTGCTGTGCTGTGCCGCAGGAACCAGGGCGATCACCTCCGTCTGCCACATGGAGTGGGAGGCGTTCATCGACTGGAAGGCATAAGACATGGCAACGGGAACAGTGAAGTGGTTCAACGCGGAGAAGGGCTTCGGCTTCATCGCCCAGGATGGCGGCGGCCCGGACGTCTTCGCGCACTACTCCGCGATCAACTCCACCGGCTTTCGTGAGCTCCAGGAGGGCCAGGCCGTGACGTTCGACGTCACCCAGGGCCAGAAGGGTCCGCAGGCCGAGAACATCAACCTGGTCTGACCTCGCAGACCCGCCCGGGGGATCGCGCACGCCGCATCAGGCGGCCGCCGCCCGTGCAGGATCAGGGGGCCGCGCAGCAACGGCTGCGCGGCCCCCTGATCTGTGGAGGCCCAGCGCCGCTGCCGCTTCGGCTTGAACCTTCCTGACCTCAGTCGCTGCAAGCGTCGTCGGGCACGGGAGCCGCGTGTCTGGCGCGGCTGCCGTGCGGCTCGGAGGAGCGGACGGTCAGACGCTCGTCCAGGCGTCGAGGAAGGCTTTCCGTCCGGCCGGATCGTCCGACCTGTGGTCCGCGTGCAGGACGCGCCAGGCGGTGAGCTCGAGATCTCGGAGCCACAGTTCTCCGATGACCTGCGTCTCAAGGTCGGGCAGATGGTCGGACTCGACGAGGGCCTGACCGATCACCTCCCCGGCCGCGAAGCGCTGGGGCGGGGGTCATCTCATCGACGGCCGAGAGGATCTGCCGGGCCAGGGCAGTTCCCTCTCCTGCCGGCGAAACGCCGCCGCGACCACTGCGACGCCGGCGACGCCCTCCACATCGAGCTGGCCCGCCTCGCGATGCGGAGGCCAGGTCCAATGGGTGTTCCAACTGGTCTGCGAGCGCGGTGGATACGTAAGGGCGGACCTCAGGAAGCATCGGCGATCCTTGCGCGTAGGCGAGTGGAGATGCCCGTCCGTAAGCACTGATCGTTCCCAGGACCAGCCGTTTCACCGCCGGGACCGCTGCCGCTCCTGACGATCCTGCCGCCGGCCTCCGCGAGCTCCTGTAACGGCTGCTCCGTGAACGTCACGCGGGGCTGTGAGGGAGGGCTTGAGTTCGGGCTGACTGGGGCCGTCGACCGGGGGCCTGGGTCTTCCGCGGGCGTGATCCGCGGGGAGGGTACGTGCCGTGCGCCAGGCAGTGCCGACCGGCGCTCGTCAGGGCGACGCCCCACTGCCCGCAAACCCGGCGCGAGACAGTTGGAAGCCTCGAGCGCTACGCGGCCCGGGAGGCCTTCCACCTGGTCAGACCTGTGCAGTCGTCACCTCCGTTATAGGGGCAGTCGTGAGACGTGAGAGGGTCTGGGGCGTGAGCGAGACACCACCGAACACCCTGCAGTACCGCTTCGACGGGCGAGAAGACGCCCCTGTCCTGGTCCTGGGTCCCTCACTGGGCACCACCTGGCACATGTGGGACCGGCAGGTGCCGGAGCTGGCCGAGCAGTGGCGCATCTTCCGGTTCGACCTGCCCGGCCACGGCGGCGCCCCCGCACACCCGGCCGGCTCGGTCGCCGAGCTGACCGGCCGGCTGCTGGCCACCCTGGACACGCTCGGGGTGCAGCGCTTCGGCTACGCCGGCTGCGCGCTGGGCGGCGCGATCGGCATCGAGCTGGCCCTGCGCCACCCCGAGCGGCTCGCCTCACTCGCGCTGGTCGCGGCCTCGTCCCGGTTCGGCACCGCCGACGAGTTCCGGCAGCGCGGAGTGGTCGTCCGGACCAACGGCCTCGACCCGATCGCCCGGACCGCGCCCGAACGCTGGTTCACCGGCGGGTTCGCCGCCGCCCAGCCCGCGATCACCGAGTGGGCCGTGCAGATGGTCCGCACCACCGACCCGGGCTGCTACATCGCCGCCTGCGAGGCCCTGGCCGCCTTCGACGTACGGGCCGAGCTGGGCCGGGTCGGCGTCCCGACCCTGGTGCTGGTCGGCTCCGACGACCAGGTCACCGGCCCCGCCGAGGCCCGCACCCTGGTCGCCGGCATCCCGGACGCCCGGCTCGCGGTCGTCCCCGGCGCCTCCCACCTGGTACCGGTCGAGCAGCCCGCCGCCGTCACCGACCTGCTCGTCCACCACTTCGCCACCGCCTGGCAGCAGCCCTTCGACACCGGGCAGACCGCGCTGCCGGCCGCCGCGACGGCCTCGGCCCTGCCGGCCGCGCCGCCCGCCCCGGTCGTCCCGCCGCAGCCCGCGCCGGTCGCCGAGATCGCCCCGGCCGCCGTGCCCGCGCAGGACGCGGGAGAGCCCGACCGGTACCGGACCGGGCTGAAGATCCGCCGCGAGGTGCTCGGCGACGCGCACGTGGACCGGGTCCTGGCGCAGACCGACGAGTTCTCCGGGGACTTCCAGGAGTTCGTCACCCGATACGCCTGGGGCGAGATCTGGGACCGCCCCGGCCTGGACCGCCGCACCCGGAGCTGCATCACCCTCACCGCGCTGGTCGCGGGCGGCCACACGGAGGAACTGGCCTCGCACACCCGGGCCGCCCTGCGCAACGGGCTGACACCGGACGAGATCCGGGAGGTGCTGCTCCAGGCGGCCGTCTACTGCGGGATGCCGGCCGCGAACAGCGCGTTCAGGGTCGCCCAGCAGGTCATCCGGGAGGAGACGACACCCGCCGGGTAGCGTCCGCGCCGCGCGGGGCGGCCGGCGGCGGCAGGATGGGGAGTCATGGAACTCACGAAGAAGTCGCACGCCTGTGTCCGCCTCACCAAGGAGGGGCGGACCCTCGTCATCGATCCGGGCGGGTACTCCGAGGAGGACGCCGCCGTCGGCGCGGACGCCGTCCTGGTCACGCACGAGCACCCGGACCACTTCGACGAGGGGCGGCTGCGGGCCGCCCTGGAGGCGAAGCCGGCCGCCGCGATCTGGACGCTGCGGGCCGTCGCCGACCGGATCGCGGCGGCCTTCCCGGGCCGCGTGCACACCGTCGGCCACGGCGACACCTTCACCGCCGCCGGCTTCGACGTCCAGGTCCACGGCGAGCTGCACGCGGTCATCCACCCGGACATCCCGCGCATCACCAACGTCGGCTACCTGATCGACGGCGGGAAGGTCTTCCACCCCGGCGACGCCCTGACCGTCCCGGACCACCCGGTGGAGACCCTGCTGCTCCCGGTGATGGCCCCCTGGAACAAGATCTCCGAGGTCATCGACTACGTCCGCGAGGTCGGCCCGCGACGCGCCTACGACGTCCACGACGCGCTGCTCACCGACCTCGCCCGGCCGATCTACGACCGCCAGATCGGCGCCCTGGGCGGCACCGACCACCAGCGGCTCGCCCCCGGGGCGTCCGCGGACCTCTGACCGCGCGGACCCGCGCTGTCACCCCCGCCGGGTAGGTTGGGGGACATGCGCATCGCCACCTGGAACGTGAACTCGATCACCGCCCGCCTTCCCCGGCTGCTGGCCTGGCTGGAGAGCAGCGGCACCGACGTGCTCTGCATCCAGGAGGCCAAGCTGGCCGAGGAGCAGTTCCCGTTCGACCCGCTGCGCGAGCTGGGGTACGAGGCCGCGGTCCACGCCACCGGCCGGTGGAACGGCGTGGCCGTGCTCTCCCGGGTGGGCCTGGCGGACGTGGTCAAGGGCCTGCCCGGCGACCCGGGGTACGACGGCGCGACCGAGCCGCGGGCCGTCTCGGCCACCTGCGGCCCGGTCCGCGTCTGGTCGGTGTACGTGCCCAACGGCCGCGAGGTCGGCCACCCGCACTACGCCTACAAGCTCCAGTGGTTCGAGGCGCTGAGGGCCGCCGTGCGGGACGACGCGCGGGGCGGTCGCCCGTTCGCCGTCCTCGGCGACTACAACGTCGCGCCGACCGACGCCGACGTCTTCGACCCGGCCGCCTTCGAGGGCTCCACCCACGTCACCACCGCCGAGCGGGCCGCCCTGGCCTCCCTGCGCGAGACGGGCCTGACCGACGTCGTGCCGCGCCCCCTGAAGTACGACCACCCGTACACGTACTGGGACTACCGCCAGCTCTGCTTCCCGAAGAACCGCGGCATGCGCATCGACCTGGTGTACGGCAACGAGCCGTTCGCCAACGCGGTCAAGGACTCCTACGTCGACCGCGAGGAGCGCAAGGGCAAGGGCGCGTCCGACCACGCGCCGGTGGTGGTCGACCTGGACGTGTGATGCCACGCTGGGGCCATGCAGCTTCCGTTCCCCGGCGCCCGGCACCACAAGAAGCGTGAGGGCGCGGGCGACCCCGCGGCGGGGGCGCCTCCCGCGCCGGCGAAGCCGGGCGGCCGGCGGCCGGGGGCGGGGGAGTTCCCCGCCGATCCCGACGCGGTCGCCGGGCTGCTGTCCGAGTGCGAGCTGCTGCGCTCGCACGCGACCCGGGCCGGCGTCCGCCTCGACGACACCCCGGCCTCCCTGGAGGCCCTGGACCAGATGGTCCCGCGCTGGCGGGACGACCCCGAGACCCTGCCCTGGCTGGGCCACGACGCCGGGCTGTACCTGGGCACGGTCGTGGTGCGCACCGTGACCGGCGCCGCCTGGCGGATCCGCGCCGACGGAGAGCCCGTCGTACGGCTCCCCTCCGGGCGGGTGGTGGAGGTGGTGCCGGCCGGGCAGGAGTGGGCCGCGAACGGGGTGCCCGAGCTGTCCCAGCTCTACGCCGAGACCGCCGAGACCTGACCCGGCCGGACCCGCCCCCGCTGCCGTCCCGTTACGTCGAGGTATGCCCGCCGGCAAGGCCCGGCGCCCGCGGGCAAGACCCGGCGCCCACGGGCAAGGCCCGCCGCCCGGTGGCCGGTTCGGTGCCGTCCCGGCCGACGTCGCCAGGGGACGGCACCGGCCGCACCGGCCACCCCACCGGAGCCCCCGCGGACCCGGTGCCGTCGGCCGGACGACGTCGTCAACCCGGCACCCCAGGCGAGGCGTTGGGCGGTGCCGCGGGCCGGGACGCCGACGCCGTACCCGGCGCCGGCCGTCGCCGCACCACGTCAGGCGCGGCCCCGGCGGCACGAGTTCCCCCATGCCGGGAGACCCGCCGCCGCCAACCTCGACTACGATTTGCGGTTCATCCCCGTGGTGATGGTGATCGCGCCGAACCGCACCGGGATGAGCACGCTGCTCTCGCGGTTCGCCGGCCGGGTGTCCCGCCCGAGCAGCACAGCCCCGAGACCGGGACCGTGGCGGCCGCCACGGCCGGCCCCGGGGCGCTGCCGGGTGGGGAGCCTCCCATGGCCCCGCAACCGCAAGGGGGGCGGCAGTTCACACGGGCCAGGCTCGTCCGGCGGCAGCCGGAGATCACTGCTCGCCGAGCGGGACGGACGTATGACGGGCCGTTCGCGGGCGAGCGGAAGGTCAGCTGCGCGCCGGACGGGTTGTGCTCGGGGCAGAGCGGGCCGACGGTGTCGGCCACCGGCGCGAGGCGGTGCCCGGCGGGGACGTCGCAGGCCGTGGGGTACGGGTCCACGGCCTCGGCGCACGGTCCGCCGGGCGTCCGCCCGCGCGAGGCGTCCGGCCCGTCAGACGGCACCGGCCGCGGCCGGCTCCGGCGGCGGAGTCCGCGCGGCCCGCGTCACGTCCGCCACCAGTTCGACCACATCGGGCCCGTACGCGTGCGAGTTGACCACCTTCAGCAGCAGGACGAAGGAGCCGTCGCCGTGCTTGCGGGCCAGCCGCTCGTGGTGGCGGGCGAGGTAGCGGGTGGCGGCCTGGTTGGTGATGGCCCGCTGGCCGCAGAACAGGAACACCGGCCGGCTGTCCGCCCGGTCGCCCGCGGTGAGCCGGGCCGGCAGCACGTACTCGCTCCGCCCGCCGTCCACGCGGTACTCCTGCCCGCCTGTCCGCAGGGCGCCGGCCCGCGGACCCGCGGCGGTCTCGCTGTCGACGCGCACACCCGGCAGCAGGGACGCCAGGTGAGCCTCCATCCGCCGGTTCGACACCGGCCCGCCGAGGCAGAACTCGGTGCGCTCGCCGAAGCCCTGGCGGGCGGCGTCGTGCGCCACGACCTGGGCGTTGGCGTCGCAGTCCTTGATGAGCGCGGCCAGTTCCAGCAGGGCGAACACGTCGTGCCGCATCACCGCCGGTTCGGGACCGCCCGCGTTGCGGTTGACCACCAGCAGCGACTCGGAGTGGTCCGGCAGCCCGAAGAACGCCTGCCTGCGGCGCAGCCGGCGCTTCCACAGGTACGTGCGGGACAGCCGGCCGAGCGTGGCGGAGACGCCGGTGGCCGGCACGCCCAGGACGAGGTTGCGCACGTCGTCGTTCATGGCCGAGCAGGGTAGCGGCCCCACGGGGCCGGCGTGCGTACCGGTGTTCGACGTGTGACGGTCGTGTGGCGGCATCCGCAGGCGTACTGTCGGTACTGCACCGATCTGGTTACGCTGCGCGCACTTGTCCCGACCGGAGGTACGCATGGCTCGTCCAGGTACGCGGAAACTGGCGGTTCTGGCGGTCTCGGCCGCCGTGGTGTCGGTGGGGGCCGCGGCGCCGCCCGCCGCGACGGCGGGCGGGGCGGCTGGCAAGGTACCCGTGGCCGTCGGCTACGGCGGCGCGGTGGCCAGCGTCGACGCGGACGCCTCCGCCGCCGGCATCGAGGTGCTCAGGCGCGGCGGCAACGCGGTCGACGCGGCCGTGGCCACCGCCGCCGCGCTCGGCGTCACCGAGCCCTACTCCGCCGGCATCGGCGGGGGCGGTTACTTCGTCTACTACGACGCCAGGTCCCGCACGGTGCACACCATCGACGGACGCGAGACCGCGCCGCTCAGCGCCGACTCCGACCTGTTCACGGAGAACGGCAAGCCGCTCGCCTTCGCCGACGCCGTCAGCAGCGGCCTGAGCGTCGGCACCCCGGGCACCCCCGCCACCTGGCGGACGGCCCTGGACCGGTGGGGCAGCCAACGGCTCGGCACCGTGCTGCGGCCCGCCGAGCGGCTGGCCCGTGACGGGTTCACCGTCGACGACACGTTCCGTTCGCAGACCGCGTCCAACGAGACCCGGTTCCGCTACTTCCCGGACACGGCGAAGCTGTTCCTGCCGAACGGACGGCTGCCCGCCGTCGGTTCCACGTTCAAGAACCCGGACCTCGCGCGCACCTACGAGCAACTGGGCCGCCAGGGCACCGGCGCGATCTACCGCGGCGACATCGGCGACGACATCGTCGAGGCCGTCGAACGGCCGCCCGTTGACCCCGCCTCGGGCTGGAACGCCCGCCCCGGCAAGCTGGCCGAGAAGGACCTCGCCGTCTACCGCGCCAAGCTCCAGGCGCCCACCAGGACGGCGTACCGCGGCCTGGACGTGTACTCCATCGCGCCCTCCTCCTCCGGCGGCACGACGGTCGGCGAGGCCCTCAACATCCTGGAGGGGACCGACCTGCCGAAGGCCGGTGAGGTGCAGTACCTGCACCACTTCATCGAGGCGAGCCGCATCGCCTTCGCCGACCGCGGCCGCTGGGTCGGCGACCCCGCCTTCGAGAACGTGCCCACCAGGCAACTGCTGTCCCAGCGGTTCGCCGACTCCCGGGCCTGCCTGATCAAGGACGACGCGGTGCTCACCAGTCCGCTGGCCCCGGGCGACCCGCGCCACCCCGCGGCCTGCGGCAAGGGCGGCACGGCGGCCCCGACGACCTACGAGGGCGAGAACACCTCCCACCTGACGGTGGCCGACAAGTGGGGCAACGTCGTCGCCTACACGCTCACCCTGGAGCAGACCGGCGGCAGCGGCATCACCGTCCCGGGCCGCGGCTTCCTGCTCAACAACGAGCTGACCGACTTCTCCTTCGCCCCGGCCAACCCGGCCGTGCACGACCCCAACCTGCCCGGCCCGGGCAAGCGCCCGCGCTCCTCGCTCTCCCCGACCATCGTCCTGGACCGGCAGGGCAAGCCGGTGGTGGCGGTCGGCTCACCCGGCGGCGCGACCATCATCACCACCGTCCTGCAGACCCTGACCGGGTTCCTGGACCGGCGGCTGCCGCTGGTCGACGCCATCGCCGCGCCCCGCGCCAGCCAGCGCAACGCGGCCCAGACCGAGCTGGAACCGGCGCTGTACGACAGCGCCTTGCGGCAGCGGCTCGAGGCCATCGGGCACAGCTTCAAGCCCAACCCGGAGATCGGCGCGGCGACCGGCGTGCAGCGCCTGCCGAACGGCAAGTGGCTGGCCGCGGCCGAGAAGGTACGGCGCGGAGGCGGCTCGGCGATGGTGGTGAACCCGGCGCCGTAGCGGCAGCCGTACCCGTGACCGGAACCGGGCCGGGGGCCACGACCCCCGGCCCGGGTCCGGCGGGCGCCCGGGCCCCGGGTGAGGGGCGGGCGCCCGGGGCACTCAGTGCTGCGGCTCGGCGACGGGCGGCCGGTCCTCCTCGGTGCGGAAGTCCAGCCGCCCCTCCCGCGCGTCCACCGTGACCCGGCTGCCCTTGGAGACGGTGCCGTTCAGCAGCAGCCGGGACAGCGCGTTGTCCACCTCGCGCTGGATCGTGCGGCGCAGCGGCCGGGCGCCGTACTCCGGCTGGTAGCCGCGCTCGGCGAGCCAGTCGACGGCCGCGTGCGTGAAGGAGACCTCGACGCCCTGGCCGTCCAGCAGCCGCCGGGTGCTCTCCAGCAGCAGGCCGGTGATCCGCCGCAGTTGTTCGCCCGTCAGCTGCCGGAAGACCACGACCTCGTCGATCCGGTTGAGGAACTCCGGGCGGAAGTGCTCGCGCAGCGGCCGCAGGATCTGCTCGCGCCGCGCCTCCTCGTCGGCGTCCGCGCCACCCGGCCCGAACCCGATCCCGGCACCGCGCCGGGTGATCGCCTCGGAACCCAGGTTGCTGGTCATCACGATGACCGTGTTGGTGAAGTCGACCGTACGGCCCTGCGCGTCGGTGAGCCGGCCGTCGTCCAGGACCTGGAGCAGGATGTTGAAGACGTCCGGGTGGGCCTTCTCCACCTCGTCCAGCAGGAGCAGCGAGTACGGGTGACGGCGCACCACCTCGGTGAGCTGCCCGGCCTCCTCGTGGCCGACGTACCCGGGCGGGGCGCCCACCAGCCGGGAGACGGTGTGCCGTTCCTGGTACTCGCTCATGTCGAGGCGGACCATGCGGTCCTCGCTGCCGAACAGGGCCTCCGCGAGCGCCCGCGCCAGCTCGGTCTTGCCGACACCGGTCGGCCCGAGGAAGAGGAAGCTGCCGATCGGCCGGTGGGGGCTGGCGAGCCCCGCGCGGGAGCGCAACACCGCCTCGGAGACCACGGCGACGGCCTCCTCCTGGCCGACCACCCGCTCGTGCAGGTGCTCCTCCAGACCGAGCAGCCGCTCCTTCTCCTCCTGCGTCAGCCGGCTGACCGGGATGCCGGTCTGCCGGGACACCACCTCGGCGATGGCCTCCGCCGTCACCTCCAGCTGTCCCTCGTCGGCCTTCTCGTCGTCGCCGGCCTCGGTGATCCGCTGCTTCAGCTCGGCGATCCGGTCGCGGAGCTGCTTGGCCTGCTCGTAGTCCTCGTCCGCGACCGCCTGGTCCTTGTCCCGGACGAGCTGCTCCACCTCGCGCTCCATCGCGCGCACGTCGGTGCCCTTGGTCCGCGCGCCGAGCCGCACCCGGGCGCCCGCCTGGTCGATGAGGTCGATCGCCTTGTCCGGCAGCCGCCGGTCGGTGAGATAGCGGTCCGACAGCTCGACGGCGGCGACCAGCGCCTCGTCGGTGTACCGGACCTGGTGGTGGGCCTCGTACCGGTCGCGCAGCCCGCGCAGGATCTCGATGGTGTCCGCGGCCGTCGGCTCGGGCACCAGGATTGGCTGGAAGCGGCGGGCCAGCGCGGCGTCCTTCTCGATCCGGCGGTACTCCTCCAGCGTGGTCGCGCCCACGATGTGCAGCTCCCCCCGGGCGAGGGCGGGCTTGAGGATGTTCCCGGCGTCCAGCGCGCCGCCCTCGCCGCCGGAACCGGCGCCGACCACGGTGTGCAGTTCGTCGATGAACACGACCAGCCGGTCGGAGTGGGCGCGGATCTCCTCGACGATGTTGTTCAGCCGCTCCTCGAAGTCGCCCCGGTAGCGGGTGCCGGCGACCACGCCGGTGAGGTCCAGGGCGACGACCCGGCGGCCCGCCAGCATGTCCGGGACGTCGCCGTCCGCGATGCGCTGGGCGAGGCCCTCGACGACGGCCGTCTTGCCGACGCCCGCGTCGCCGATGAGGACCGGGTTGTTCTTGCCGCGCCGGGACAGCACCTCGATGGTCTGCTCGATCTCCGTGTCCCGGCCGATGACCGGGTCCACCCGGCCCTGCCGGGCCAGGTCGGTCAGGTCCCGGCCGTACTTGTCGAGGGTCGGCGTGCCGGTGGGCCGCTGCCGCTCCTGGCGGGGCGGCGCGGTGTCCGGGGCGTCGGGCGGCAGGCCGCCCGCCGAGAAGCGGGCCGCGTTCAGGATGTGCCCGGCCGCCGAGTCCGGGTTCGCGGCCAGCGCGCTCAGCACGTGCTCCGGGCCGATGTAGCCGGTACCGCTCGCCCGGGCCAGGTCGTGCGCGTCCAGCAGGGCGCGCTTGACGGCCGGGGTCAGCGACAGCGAGGTCGGCGGCGGCGCCTCGCCGGGCGCGTGCTGCACCGGGCCCGCCCGGTCGTCTATCTCCGTGGCGAGCGAGTCGGGGTCCGCGCCCGCCCGGGTCAGCAGGCTCCTGGTGGGCTCCGCCGACACGGCCGCGCGCAGCAGGTGCTGGGTGTCCAGGTCCCGGCTGCCGTGCTCGGCGGCGTACTGGGCGGCTCCTCTGACCAGGTCCCGGGCCGGCTGGCTGAGCAGGCGGCCGATGTCGATGTGGCGCGGTCCCTGTGCTCCGCCGGGCGGCCCGCCGAAGAAGCGGGCCATGAACTCACCGAAGGGGTCAGGAGGGTAGCCGTTGGTCATGGCGTGGGTTCCTTCGCTGACGGCATGCGGAGCGACCGGGTAACCAGGGGGCGGGTCGCTCATGCCCACGATGACACGATCCGAGGGGGCGGGCATGTCCGCCCATCGGGGCGGCGACCGCGTCCGCCGACCGTCCGGCGCCCTGGTGGCGGGACCGCCGGGGACATCCCGCGCACAACCGTCCGGGGGGCCGGGACGGCACCGCGCACATCGTTCCGAGGGGCCCGGCGACCGCGCATGTGCCCGGTCGTCCGAGGGGCCCGGGCGCGCGCCGCGGGAGGGTGTGCCCGGCCCCTCAGGCGGGGGAGCGCGCCGTGAGGATCCGGGGGCCCGCCTCCGTGATCGCCACGGTGTGCTCGACGTGGGCCGCCCGGGACCCGTCGGTGGTGCGCAGGGTCCAGCCGTCGGGGTCCTCGCCGTAGCCGTCGCCGCCGCCCGCGATCAGCATCGGCTCGATGGCGAGGACCAGGCCGGCGCGCAGCGGGAAGCCCCGGCCGGGCCGTCCCTCGTTCGGGACGTCGGGTTCCTCGTGCATGCGGCGGCCGATGCCGTGGCCGCCGAAGCCCTGCGGGACGCCGTAGCCGGCCGTACGGCAGACCCGGCCGACGGCGTGCGCGATGTCACCGGTGCGGTTGCCGGGCACGGCCGCCGCGACACCGGCCGCCAGGGCGCGCTCGGCGGTCTCGATCAGCCGGAGGTCGTCCGGGCGCGGGCGGCCCACCACGAAGCTGATCGCCGAGTCACCGGCCCAGCCGTCCAGCTCGGCCCCGCAGTCGACGGAGAGGAGATCGCCGTCGCGCAGCCGGTACCGGGTGGGGATGCCGTGCACGATCGCGTCGTTCACGGAGGTGCAGAGCACCGCGGGGAAGGGGGTCGGGGCGAAGGAGGGGCGGTACCCGAGGAACGGCGAGGACGCCCCCGCCTCGCGCAGCACCTCGCGGGCGACCTCGTCCAGCTCCAGCAGGGAGACGCCGACGCGCGCCGCCTCCCGTACGGCCGTCAGGGCCCGGCCGACGACCTGCCCGGCCGCGTGCATCGCGTCGATGGACGCGTCTGTCTTCAGTTCCACCATGCCAATTACTATACCGGTATTTAAATGGGGGTCGCGCGGGGCACAATGGGGACATGGTGCGCACCCCTCTCACCCCCGAAGAGCACGAGCGCGGCGAGCGGCTCGGGCGGCTGCTGCGCGAGGCGCGCGGCGCCCGGAGCATGGCCGACGTCGCCGCCGAGGCGGGCGTGTCGGCCGAGACGCTCCGCAAGATCGAGACGGGCCGGGCGCCGACGCCGGCCTTCTTCACGGTGGCGGCGCTGGCGGCCGCCCTCGGCCTGTCCATGGACGAGCTGGTCACCCGCTGCGCCCTGGTGGCCGTCTGACCCGACCGCGGACGCCCGGAGCACCCTCCGCGGCGGCCGCGCGCCGCGCCCGGCGCCGCCTTGCGGACGCGCCCGCGGCGCCCGGGCGCAGGCGCGCGACGCCCGCGGCGCGACACCCGGCGGCCCGTCCGCGAGCCGGAGGGCGTCGTCCGGCGGTATGCCCGCGAGCCGGTGGGCTCCGCCCGGCGGCCCGTCCGCGAACCGGCCGCCGACACCCGGTCCGCTGCCCGGCCGGGGGCCGCTCACCCACCGGAGTGTGAATCGTGATCGACTCCGCGGCTTGGCGACGATGGTCTTGGCAAGGGCCCCGCGGGGGCTTACGTTCGTGCCTCTACGCCCCCTGCTCTACGGGCGTAGAGGCTCTGACGTCGTGTCGAAGGAGCAGCTCATGGCCAACGTCGTCCGCGCCGCTCTGGTCCAGGCCACCTGGACCGGCGACACCGAGTCCATGGTGGCGAAGCACGAGCGGCACGCCCGCGAGGCGGCCCGCCGGGGCGCGAGGATCATCGGGTTCCAGGAGGTCTTCAACGCCCCCTACTTCTGCCAGGTCCAGGACCCGGAGCACTACCGCTGGGCCGAGCCGGTGCCCGACGGCCCGACCGTGACCCGGATGCGGGAGCTGGCCCGGGAGACCGGCATGGTGATCGTCGTCCCGGTCTTCGAGGTCGAGCAGTCCGGGGTCTACTACAACACCGCCGCCGTGATCGACGCCGACGGCACCTGCCTCGGCAAGTACCGCAAGCACCACATCCCGCAGGTCACGGGCTTCTGGGAGAAGTACTACTTCAGGCCCGGCAACCTGGGCTGGCCCGTCTTCGACACCGCCGTCGGCAAGGTCGGCGTCTACATCTGCTACGACCGGCACTTCCCGGAGGGCTGGCGGCAGCTCGGGCTCAACGGCGCCCAGCTCGTCTACAACCCCTCCGCCACCCACCGGGGCCTGTCCGCCCACCTGTGGCGGCTGGAGCAGCCCGCCGCGGCCGTCGCCAACGAGTACTTCGTCGCCGCCATCAACCGGGTGGGCCGGGAGGAGTACGGCGACAACGACTTCTACGGCACGTCGTACTTCGTCGACCCGCGGGGGCGGTTCGTGGGCGACGTGGCCGACGACGGGGCCGAGGAACTCGTCGTCCGCGACCTGGACTTCGACCTCATCGAGGAGGTGCGGCGGCAGTGGGCGTTCTACCGCGACCGCCGCCCCGACGCCTACGAAGGGCTGGTGCGGCCGTGAACGACCTCTACTCGCGCCACCGCCGCGTCATGCCCGACTGGCTCGCCCTGTACTACGACGACCCGATCGAGATCACCCACGGCGAGGGACGGCACGTCTGGGACTCCGACGGCCGCAGGTACCTGGACTTCTTCGGCGGCATCCTCACCACGATGACCGCGCACGCCCTGCCCGAGGTAACCAAGGCGGTCGAGGAGCAGGCCGGCCGGATCCTCCACTCCTCCACCCTCTACCTCAACCGGCCGATGGTCGAACTCGCCGAGCGCATCGCCCGGCTGAGCGGGATCCCGGACGCCAGGGTGTTCTTCACGACCTCCGGCACCGAGGCCAACGACACCGCCCTGCTGCTCGCCACCTCCCACCGGCGCAGCAACACGGTCCTGGCCATGCGCAACAGCTACCACGGCCGCTCCTTCGGCACGGTCGGCATCACCGGCAACCGCTCCTGGTCCCCGACCTCCCTGTCCCCGCTGCAGACCCTGTACGTCCACGGCGGCGTGCGCACCCGGGGGCCGTTCGCGGGCCTCGACGACCGCGGCTTCGTCGACGCCTGCGTCGCCGACCTGAAGGACGTGCTCGGCCACACCCGGCCGCCCGCCGCGCTGATCGCCGAGCCCGTCCAGGGCGTCGGCGGGTTCACCTCCCCGCCCGACGGCCTCTACGCCGCCTTCCGCGAGGTCCTCGCGGAGCACGGCGTGCTCTGGATCGCCGACGAGGTGCAGACCGGCTGGGGCCGGACCGGCGACCACTTCTGGGGCTGGCAGGCACACGCCCGCAGCGGCCCGCCGGACATCGTCACCTTCGCCAAGGGCATCGGCAACGGCATGTCCGTCGGCGGTGTCATCGCCCGCGCCGACCTCATGAACTGCCTGGACGCCAACAGCATCTCCACCTTCGGCGGGACCCAGGTCACCATGGCCGCGGCTCTCGCCAACCTCGGTCACCTCCTCGAACACGACCTCCAGGGCAACGCCCGCCGGGTCGGCGGACTGCTCATCGAGCGGCTGCGGACGGTCGCCGCCCGGCTCCCCGGGGTGCGGGAGGTGCGCGGCCGCGGTCTGATGATCGGGATCGAGCTGGTCCGGCCGGGCACGGACGACGCCGACCCGCAGGCCGCCGCCGCCGTGCTGGAGGCGGCGCGCCAGGGCGGCCTGCTCATCGGCAAGGGCGGCGGCCACGACACCAGCGCCCTCCGGATCGCCCCGCCGCTGTCCCTGACGGTCGCCGAGGCGGAGGAGGGCGCGGCCATCCTGGAAGGCGCGCTGCGCGGCACGTACGCGAGCGGCTGAGCCGCCTCCCGGGCCGCGCCCGGACGGCCGCCGGGGAGCAGGCACGAGAGAACACCAGAGAAGAGGGGTACGGCGATGGGCACCACCTCGACGTCCCGGCCCGCCGGGCCCCGGCCGCCCGGACCGGTGCTGCCCGTGCGCCGGGTGCCGGCCCTGGAGCGGGTGCTCGCCGGGGACGAGTCCCGGCAGGCCGCGTACACCAGGTCCCCGCAGCGCGCGGAGGCGGCGGCCGTCGTGCTCGGCCGGGCCTTCCCCGCCCCGCCGGAGGTGGTGCGCCGGGCCGCCGAGCGGTGCGGGCTGCCCGTGGTCGTCCTACACCGGCCCTTCCCCCTCGCGGAGCCGACGGAGGAGGTGCGGTCCCGGCCGGTCCGGCGGACGTTCGCCCCGATCAGCCTGTCGCAGGCCGTACGGACCGCCCCGACCGGCCTCGTCACGGCCGGCGCGCCGTCGCGGACGCTCCTTCCCGCCGCGACCGCGCGCCGGGGGCGTACACGCCGCTGACCGCGCCCCGACCGCACCGTCCACCCTGGCCATCCCGCAAGGAGAGGGACCATGAGCAGCCGAACCGTCATCCGCGGTGGACTCGTGATCACCGCGTCCGACGAGATCCACGCCGACGTCCTGGTCGAGGACGGCCGCGTCGCCGCCCTCGCCGCCTCCGGCACTCCCGCCGCCGGGGCGTTCACCGCGGACCGGGTCCTCGACGCCACCGGGAAGTACGTCATCCCCGGCGGCGTCGACGGCCACACCCACATGGAGATGCCCTTCGGCGGCACCACCGCCGCCGACACCTTCGAGACCGGCACCCGCGCGGCGGCCTGGGGCGGCACCACCACGATCGTCGACTTCGCCGTCCAGACGGCCGGCCGCACCCTGCGCGAGGGCCTGGACGCCTGGCACGCCAAGGCCGAGGGCAACTGCGCCGTCGACTACGCCTTCCACATGATCGTCTCCGATGTGAACCCCGACACGCTCAAGGAGATGGACCTCCTGGTCGAGGAGGGCGTGACCTCGTTCAAGCAGTTCATGGCCTACCCCGGGGTGCTCTACTCCGACGACGGCCAGATCCTGCGCGCCATGCAGCGCGCCGCCGGCAACGGCGGGCTCATCATGATGCACGCCGAGAACGGCATCGCCATCGACGTGCTGGTCGAGCAGGCGCTCGCCCGCGGCGAGACCGACCCGCGCTTCCACGGCGAGGTCCGCAAGGCCCTGCTGGAGGCCGAGGCCACGCACCGCGCCATCCGGCTCGCGCAGGTCGCCGGAGCCCCGCTGTACGTGGTGCACGTCTCGGCCGCGGAGGCGGTGGCCGAGCTGACCCGCGCCCGCGACGAGGGACTGGACGTCTTCGGCGAGACCTGCCCGCAGTACCTCTTCCTGTCCACCGACAACCTCGCCGAACCGGGCTTCGAGGGCGCCAAGTACGTGTGCAGCACCCCGCTGCGGCCCCGCACCCACCAGGAGCGGTTGTGGCGGGCGCTGCGGACCGACGACCTCCAGGTCGTCTCCACCGACCACTGCCCCTTCTGCTTCACGGGCCAGAAGGAACTCGGCCGCGGCGACTTCTCGAAGATCCCCAACGGGCTGCCGGGCGTGGAGAACCGCATGGACCTGCTCCACCAGGCGGTCCTCGACGGGCACATCTCGCGCCGCCGCTGGATCGAGATCGCCTGCGCCACCCCGGCCCGGATGTTCGGCCTGTACCCGAAGAAGGGCACCATCACCCCGGGCGCCGACGCGGACATCGTCGTCTACGACCCGCACGCCGAGCAGGTGCTGTCCGCCGCGACCCACCACATGAACGTCGACTACTCGGCGTACGAGGGCAGGCGCGTCACCGGCCGCGTCGAGACGGTCCTCTCGCGCGGCGAACTCGTCGTCGACCGGCGGGAGTACACCGGCCGCGCCGGGCACGGCGTCTTCATCCCGCGCTCCACCTGTCAGTTCCTGAACTAGGAGTGGCGTCCATGGACTTCGGCCTCGTCCTGCAGACCGATCCGCCCGCCTCCCGCGTCGTCGCCCTGATGCAACGCGCCGAGCGCAACGGCTTCCGCTACGGCTGGACCTTCGACTCCGCCGTGCTCTGGCAGGAGCCCTTCGTCATCCACAGCCAGATCCTGGCCAACACCGAGCGGCTGAAGGTCGGCCCGATGGTGACCAACCCGGGCACCCGCACCTGGGAGGTGACCGCCTCCACCTTCGCCACCCTCAACGACATGTTCGGCAACCGCACCGTCTGCGGCATCGGCCGCGGCGACTCCGCGATGCGGGTGGCGGGACGCAGACCGAACACCCTCGCCCGCATCAGCGAGGCCATGAAGGTGATCCGCGCCCTCGGCCGGGGCGAGGAGGCCGACCTCGGCGGCACGAAGATCCGCTTCCCGTGGATCGCGGAGGGCGCCGAGGTCCCCGTCTGGATGGCCGCGTACGGCCCCAAGGCGCTCAGGATGGCCGGCGAGGAGGCCGACGGGTTCATCCTCCAGCTAGCCGACCCGTACCTGACCGAGTCCATGGTGCGCACCGTCAGGGACGCGGCGGCGGCGGCCGGCCGCGACCCGTCCGAGGTGACGGTCTGCGTCGCCGCCCCGGCGTACGTCACCGAGGACGACTCGCCCGAGGCCCTCGCCCACGCCCGCGAGCAGTGCCGCTGGTTCGGCGGCATGGTCGGCAACCACGTCGCCGACCTGGTCGCCAGGTACGGCGAGCACTCCTCCCAGGTCCCCGCCGAACTCACCGGCTACATCGAGGCCCGGCAGGAGTACGACTACGCCCACCACGGACGCAGCGGCAACCCCGACACCCGGTTCGTGCCCGACGAGATCGTCGACCGGTTCTGCGTCATCGGCCCGGCCGAACGGCACGTCGAGAAGCTGGAGGCGCTCCGCGCCCTGGGCGTCGACCAGTTCGCGGTGTACGACATGCACGACGCGCAGGAGGCCACCATCGACGCCTACGGCAGCCGGGTCATCCCCGCCCTCACCGCCTGAGCCCCGCCCGCGCCCCCCGCACACCCCCTGGTCTCCCCTTCCCGCCGCCTCCGGGGAGGGGGCCGGTGCCCGCGCGGCATGCCCCGGTCCGCGCCCTGCCGGTACTCCGGCGGCCGGAACCGGCGGGCGGTCGCCGCCTCGGCTTCAGCCCCGGCCGCCCAGCGCCGCCACCGCGGACTTCGCCGCCTTGATGGCGCCCTTGTTGATCTCGTCCGTGCCGGGGGCCTTCCTGGTCTCGAAGTCGCTGCCGCTGTAGGTGACGACGACGAGGGCGTTGGCGACCCGGGCCAGCACCACGCCCTCGCGGGTCTGCTGCCCGTCCTCCGTGACGAGGTGCACGACCGAGTAGGCGCCGTCCCCGAGCCCCGGCACGGCCCCGCCGCCGCTCTTCTCCCCGACCCGCTGCCGGTACTCGCCGGTCGCCTCCTGCTCCGACCCGGTCAGCTCGAACGACACGTCCAGCCAGCGGTAGTCGTAGCCCTTGAGCGCGTTCCAGGAGCAGGTGCGGCGCCGCGTGGTGTCCGTCGACGGGATCTCCTTGCCGGCCGTCTTCGCCCCGGGCACCAGGGACTTGAGGACGGCGGCGGGCACGGCGGAACAGGGGGCGGGCGCGGTGGCGTACGCGGGCGCCGCCGCGCCGCCGGACGGGCTCGCGGCGGGGGACTCCGCGGGGGTGCTCTGGGACGCCCGGTGCCCGGCCGCCGCGGACGGGGCCGCCGGCCCGGACGTCAGCGCCCAGCCGGCGCAGGCGAGTACCGCGACCGGCGACAGACGCGCGGTGAGCGCGAGCGGCAAGGGAAGGGAACGCACGGCGCACTTCTCGTGGGGGAGGGGTGGGGAGGGTCCACGATGTGGACGGGGACGACAGTGTCACACGGCTGCCGGTGGCGCGGAAGAGGAAACTCGCAGCGTCCCCACCCGGTGACACACCCCCTCACGGGATGCCCCATTCGCCCCGTACGTCGCCGGATCGTCCGCCGGCGCCGCGGCACCCGCCCCGCCCCCACCGCCCCACCCGGGCTACGGGACCCTCGACGTCCATTCCGGTGACGCGAACTTGGTGCGGGCCAGTTCCGTCGCGCGGGCCATCTCGGTGTCGGTGACCGTGCCCTGAGCCAGGCCGTAGCGTGCGCGGAAGGAGTCGATCATCCGGTCGATGACGGCCTCACGGGCCAGCCCGGTCTGCCGCCGCAGCGGGTCGACCCGCTTCTTCGCGCTCTTCGTGCCCTTGTCCGACAGCTTCTCCCGCCCGATGCGCAGCACCTCGACCATCTTGTCGGCGTCGATGTCGTACGACATGGTCACGTGGTGCAGCACGGCACCCGGGCCGCCGCCGGGCCCGACGATCCGCTTCTGCGCCGCGCCCGCGATCTTCCCCTGGTCCGTGGCGATGTCGTTCAGCGGCTGGTACCAGGCCCGGATGCCCATGTCGCCGAGCGCGCCCAGCACCCAGTCGTCCAGGTAGGCGTAGCTGTCCTGGAAGGACAGGCCCTGCACGAGGGACTCGGGCACCGACAGGGAGTAGGTGATCGTGTTGCCGGGCTCCACGAACATCGCGCCGCCGCCGGAGATCCGCCGCACCACCTCGATGCCGTGCCGGGCGGCGCCGCCGGGGTCCACCTCGTTGCGCAGCGACTGGAAGCTGCCGATGATCACCGCCGGGGCGGCCCACTCCCACACCCGCAGCGTCGGCGGCCGCCGCTCCGCGGCCACCTCGGCGGTCAGCACCTCGTCCAGCGCCATGTGCAGGGCGGGCGGCTGCGGCGCCTCGTGGATCAGCTGCCAGTCGTAGTCGGTCCAGTCCGTGGCGCGCGCCAGCGCCCGGCGCACCGCGATGCCGACGCCTTCCGAGGTCAGGCCGTACATCACCGTCCCGGCGGGGAGCGCCGCGTCGATCCGCGCGGCCAGCCCCGCCGCGTCGGTGTCCGCGGGCGCGCCCTCCAGCGCGCCGTCCACCGCCTCCAGCGCCTCGTCCGGCTCCAGGAAGAAGTCACCCGCCACGCGCACCCGCCGCAGCACGCCGTCCTCGACGTCCACATCCACGACGACGAGCTTGCCGCCGGGCACCTTGTACTCACCGTGCACTGCCTGAGCCTCCGTTCCTGCCGGACTCGATCAACGTACGCCCCGCCCGGGATGTTCCCGGGCGCCCCGCACCGGGCCGGACGCCCCCCCGGCGCGTACGTCGTGTGCCCGCCTGCGGAGAACGGCCCCCCGGCGCCGGTGCGCGACCGTACGATCCTGACCGGTCCTCCCGTCGACCGTGAGGTGAGAGATGCGGTTCACCACCCGGCCCACCCTCCAGGGCACCTTCGGCATGGTGTCGTCCACCCACTGGCTGGCCTCCCAGTCCGCGATGGCGGTGCTGGAGGACGGGGGCAACGCCTTCGACGCCGCCGTGGCCGGCGCGTTCGTGCTGCACGTCGTGGAGCCGCACCTCAACGGCCCGGCCGGCGAGGTGCCGATCCTGCTCGCCCCCGCGGGCGGCGCCGTGCGCGTGCTGTGCGGGCAGGGCGTGGCCCCCGCGGGCGCCTCGGCCGCCCACTACCGCGGGCTCGGACTGGACCTCGTACCGGGCACCGGGCCGCTCGCCGCCGCCGTGCCCGGCGCCTTCGACGCCTGGCTGCTCCTGCTGCGCGACCACGGCACCAGGGCCCTGGACGACGTGCTGAAGTACGCCATCGGGTACGCCGAGCACGGGCACCCGCCCGTGGAGAACGTCGGCGCGACCGTCGAGAGCGTACGGCGGCTGTTCGAGACCGAGTGGACCTCGTCGGCCGAGGTGTACCTGCCGCACGGCCGCGCGCCCCGCCCCGGCACGCTGCTGCGCAACCCCGCGCTCGCCGCCACCTGGCGGCGGCTGCTGGCCGAAACCGCCGGCGCGGGCGGCCGGGAGGCGCGGATCGACGCCGCGCGCGAGGTGTGGCGCACCGGCTTCATCGCCGAGGCCCTGGTGCGCCAGTCCGGGCGGCCCACCATGGACACCACCGGGCGGCGGCACACCGGCACGCTCACCGCGGCCGACCTGGCCGGCTGGTCGGCGGCCTACGAGGCGCCGGTCACCCACGACTGGAACGGCTGGACCGTCTGCAAGGCCGGCCCCTGGAGCCAGGGCCCCGCCTTCCTCCAGCAGCTCGCCCTGCTCCCGCCCGAGCTGCCCGCACACGGCTCCGCCGACTACCTCCACCTGCTGATCGAGGGCTGCAAACTCGCCATGGCCGACCGCGAGGCCTGGTACGGGGACGCGGCCGAGGTGCCCCTCGCGGACCTGCTGTCGGACGACTACAACACCGCGCGGCGCGCCCTGATCGGGGACACGGCCTCCTGGGACCTGCGCCCCGGCAGTCCCGGCGGGCGCGCCCCGCGGCTGCCCGCACAGGCGCTCGCGCGCGTGGTGCCGGCCGGCGCGCGGCCCGGCTTCGACCCGATGGGCGCCGGCGAGCCGACCGTCGCGCCGCTGCCCGGCCTGCCGCCCCTCGCGGACGTGACCGGCGAGGCGCAGGCGGCCGGGGACGGACCGGTCGCCGCCGACGGCACCACCCGCGGCGACACCTGCCACCTGGACGTCGCCGACCGCTGGGGCAACATGGTCGCGGCCACGCCCAGCGGCGGCTGGCTCCAGTCCAACCCCGTCGTGCCGGAACTCGGCTTCCCGCTCGGCACGCGCCTGCAGATGGCCTGGCTGGAGGAGGGCCTGCCGAACTCCCTGACCCCCGGCCGCCGTCCCCGCACCACGCTCACCCCGTCCCTCGCGCTGCGCGACGGGGTGCCGGTCCTGGCGTTCGGCACGCCCGGCGGTGACCAGCAGGACCAGTGGCAGTTCCACTTCTTCCTGGCCGCCGCCCTGCGCGCCCCCGTGCGCGGCGGCCTCGACCTCCAGGGCGCCGTCGACGCGCCCAACTGGCACAACGACGGTTTCCCCAGTTCCTTCCACCCGCGCGGCCGGCGCCCCGGCAGCGTGACCGTGGAGTCCCGCACGGACCCGGCCGTGGTCGCGGAACTGCGGCGGCGCGGCCACCACGTCACCGTCGGCCCGGCCTGGTCCGAGGGCCGGCTGTGCGCGGTGGCCCGGGACCCGGAGACCGGCGTCCTGTCGGCGGCGGCCAACCCGCGCGGGATGCAGGGGTACGCCGTCGGCCGCTGACCCCCGCGCCGGCCCCCGTTCTTCATCGGGAATCCACCCCGGGTACACCCGCGGGGCGGGGGATGTCAGTGGGACGTGCTCTCATGGGAGGCATGAACGAAGAGACGGAAACCATCGACGAGTTTCTCGCCCGCTGCTCGGCCGACGTGGAGGAAGCGGTCCGCAAGGCCGCCGCGGCCGAGATCCTGCCCCGCTTCCGCCGCCTCGCCGCGGACGAGGTGGACCAGAAGAGCGGCCCGCACGACCTGGTGACCGACGCCGACCGCCTCGCCGAGCTGCGGCTCACCGAGGACCTCGGCGCCCTGCTGCCCGGCTCCCTGGTGGTCGGTGAGGAAGCGGTGCACGCCAACCCCGCGGTGTACGAGGCGCTGCAGGGCGACACGCCGGTCTGGATCGTCGACCCGGTCGACGGCACCCGCCAGTTCGTCCACGGCGACGACGGCTTCTGCACCCTGGTGGCCCTCGCCCACCGGGGTGACGTCATCGCCTCCTGGACCTACGCCCCGGCCCGCGACCAGTTCGCCACCGCCGTCCGCGGCCGGGGCGCCTTCCTCGACGGCGAGCGGCTGTTCGCGGGCCCGCCCGAGCCCGGCCGGGACCTCGCCGTCGCCACCTCCCACCCGGACTTCACCACGGACGCCCAGAAGCGCGCGCTGCGCGCCCTGTGGACGGACGGCCTCGCCCCGCGCCCGTGCGGCTCCGCCGGCCTGGAGTACCTGGCCGTCGCCCGGGGCGAGTTGGACGCCGTGGCGTTCTCCTGGGAGGCCGCCTGGGACCACGCCGCCGGCCTGCTGCTGGTCGAGGAGGCGGGCGGCACGCACCTCACCCTGACCGGCGAGCCGTTCCGCGTCACCGGGGGCAACGCCCTGCCCTTCACGGCCGCCCGGGACGCGGCCACCGCCCGCCGGGTGGCCGGGCTGCTGGGCACCGGCTCCTGAACCTCCGGGGTCACCCGGGCCGGGGGAGTGGCGGTCCCCCGGCATATCCTGATCCCGAATGGCCGTCGGCTGACAAAGGGGACCGAAGGTGCCGTCGATGCTCGATGCGGTCGTGGTGGGTGCGGGACCGAACGGACTGACCGCCGCGGTGGAGCTGGCCCGCCGCGGCTTCTCCGTGGCCCTGTTCGAGGCGAAGTCCACCGTGGGCGGGGGGGCCCGCACCGAGGAGCTGACCCTCCCCGGTTTCCGGCACGACCCGTGCTCGGCCGCCCACCCCCTCGGCATCAACTCCCCGGCGTTCCGCGCCCTGCCGCTCGACCGGTACGGCCTCGAATGGCTGCACGCCCCGCTGCCCATGGCCCACCCCTTCCCGGACGGCGGCGCGGCCGTGCTGTCCCGCTCGGTGGCCGAGACCGCGGCCTCCTTCGGACCGCGCGACGCGGGCCCCTACCGCAGACTCGTCGAGCCGCTGCTCGCCCACTGGGACACCCTGGTGCGGGACTTCATGTCCCTGCCGCTGACGGCGCTCCCGCGCGACCCCGTCACCCTCGCCCGGTTCGGCCTGGCGGGCCTGCCGCCGTCCACGTGGCTGATGCGCCGCTTCCGCGACGAACGGGTCAAGGCGCTCCTCGCCGGCCTGGTCGCCCATGTGATGGCGCCCCTGGGCGGCCTGGCCACGAGCGCCATCGGACTCGTCTTCGCCCTGTCCGCCCACGCCCGCGGCTGGCCCGTGCCCCGCGGCGGCTCCCAGGCCATCTCCGACGCGCTGGCCGCGCTGCTGCGGGACCTCGGCGGCGAGATCCACACCGACTACGAGGTCAAGCGCCTGGACGACCTGCCGCCCGCGCGCGCCTACGTCTTCGACACCTCGCCCGCCGCGCTCGCCCGCATCGCCGGCTTCGGCGACTACTACGCGCACTACCGCTACGGCCCCAGCGTCTTCAAGATCGACTACGCGCTGGACGGCCCGGTGCCCTGGACCGCGCCCGAGGCCCGCGTCGCCGGCACCGTCCAGATCGGTGCGAGCAAGGCCGAGATCGGCGCCGCCCTGCACACCGCGTCCCGCACGGACCGCGCCCCCGACAAGCCGTTCATGATCACCGTGCAGCCCAGCGTGGCCGACCCCGGCCGCGCCCCCGAGGGCAAGCACGTCTTCTGGGCCTACGGCCACGTGCCGAACAACTGGTCCGGCGACCTCACCGAGGCCATAGAACGCCAGCTGGAGCGCTTCGCCCCCGGCTTCCGCGACCGTGTCCTCGCCCGGGCCACCGCCGGACCCGCCGAGATGGCCGCCCGCAACGCCAACTACGTCGGCGGTGACATCGCCTGCGGCGCGGCCTCCGGCCTCCAGCTCCTGCTGCGCCCCCGGCTCTCCCTGTTCCCGTACCACACCCCGCACCCGGCGGTCTTCATCTGCTCCTCGGCCACCCCGCCCGGGCCCGGCGTCCACGGCATGTCGGGGCACAACGCGGCCAAGGCCGTCTGGCGGAGACTGAGGCAGACATGACCACCATCACCCTCGTCCGGGGCGACATCACCCGGCAGCACGCCGACGCCATCGTGAACGCCGCCAACTCCTCCCTGCTCGGCGGCGGGGGCGTGGACGGCGCGATCCACCGCCGCGGCGGCCCCGCCATCCTGGAGGAGTGCCGCGCCCTGCGCGCCTCCCGGTACGGCAAGGGCCTCCCCACCGGGCAGGCCGTCGCGACCACGGCGGGCGAGCTGGACGCCCGCTGGGTGATCCACACCGTCGGCCCCGTGTACAGCGGGAGCGAGGACCGCTCGGACCTGCTCGCCTCCTGTTACCGCGAGTCCCTCCGCCTCGCCGGTGAACTCGGCGCCCGCACCGTCGCGTTCCCGGCCGTCTCCACCGGCGTCTACCGCTGGCCGATGGAGGACGCGGCCCGGATCGCGGTGGAGGCGGTCCGGGACACGCCGACGGCGGTCGAAGAGGTGCGCTTCGTCCTCTTCGACGACCGGGCGTACGAGGCGTTCGCCGCGCGGCTGGACTGAGCCGCCCACCGCGCACTCCCGCGGACCGAGCGGTCCGCCCGTCCCGCCGAGCGCTCCCGCGGTCCGGACACCCCGCCCGTCCCGCCGGACACCCCGCCCGTCCCGCCGAGCGCTCCGCCCGCCTCGCCAAGGGCCGCCAAGGGATCCGGCCGACGACCCGGTGGCCGTCGAACCGGTGCGCCGAATTCACCCGAACGGAGTCTTTCGCGGTGCGCCCGGACGCCGTAGGGCCGACCCTCGACACAGCGGTACGCGCCGCAAGGACGCGCGTGCCCCACACGGGGGAGGCAGGGAGGAGACAGTCATGAGCCAGGCAGCACAGCCCACCGGACCGGCTTCCCCGGGCGGCCCGGGGCGGCCGCACCAGTCCGCGGCCCGGAGCAGCGGCTGGGTGACCGGCGGTGTCACGTTCGCCGGAGTCCTGATGGTGTGCAGCGGCGTCCTCGCCCTCCTCCAGGGCATCGCCGCGGTCGCCAAGAACGACGTGTACTTCCGCATCGGCGCGTACCTCTACGAGTTCAGCCTCACCGGCTGGGGCACGATCCACATCATCCTCGGCGCGCTGGTCCTGCTGACCGGTGTCGGCCTGCTCATGGACATGACGTGGGCGCGCTTCGCCGGTCTGTTCTTCGTCGCGCTGAGCCTGATCACCCAGTTCCTGTTCCTGCCGTACTCGCCCGTCTGGTCGCTGGTCCTGATCGCGATCGACGTCTTCGTGATCTGGGCCCTGGCGAGCCGGCAGGAAGCGGCGGCGGCCTGAGGCCGCCGGCACCGGCTCCGGTCAGCCCAGCGCGCGCAGCGTCCTGCCGAGCCGCGCCACCCCGTCGGCGACGACACCGGGCGGGGTGGCGGCGTACCCGAGGACCAGCCCCGGCCGCCCCGGCGACTGCCGGTGCCAGGACAGCGGCTGGCACTTGACGCCCCGGGCGAGCGCGGCCGCCGCGAACACGGTGTCGGGCACGTCCGAGGCGTACGTCACCGTCAGGTGCAGGCCCGCCGCCGCGCCGTGCACGCGGGCGCCCGGGAGGTGTTCGGCGAGGGCCGCGATCATCGCGTCCCGCCGCCCGCGGTGGCGCCCGCGCAGCATCCGCAGGTGCCGTTCCAGCTCGCCGGACTCCATGAGCCGGGCGAGGACGAGCTGCGGCAGCACGGCGTTCCCCAGGTCGTTGAAGCGCTTGGCGTCGACCAGCGGGGCGCGGTACCGGGCCGGTGCCACCAGCCAGCCGATCCGCAGCGCGGGCGCGAGCAGCTTGGACACGCTGCCCAGGTAGCAGACCCGGTCGGCCAGCAGGGCGCGCAGCGCGGGGACCGGAGGGCGGTCGTAGCGGTGCTCGGCGTCGTAGTCGTCCTCCAGGATCAGCCCGCCCTCGTGCGCCCACGCCAGCAGCTCGCGCCGGCGTGCGCCGCTGGTCACGACACCCGTGGGGAACTGGTGGGCGGGCGTGAGCAGGACCGCCCGCGCCCCGGTCGCCCGCAGCGCGTCGACCCGTACGCCCTCCTCGTCGACCGGCACGGGCGGGGTGGCCAGGTCCCCGTTGGCCAGGTGCTGCCGGGCCCCGAGCGAACCGGGGTCCTCCACCGCGACCGCGTCGACGCCGTCCGCCCGCAGCACCGGGTGCAGCAGCGTCAGCGCCTGCGCGGTGCCCGCGACGATCAGCACGTCGTCCGGCACCACCCGTACCCCGCGCACCCGCGCGAGCCAGTCGGCGACGGCCCGCCGCAGCCGGGGCGCGCCGCGCGGGTCGCCGTAGCCGAGCTGCTCGGCCGCCAGCCCGGCGAGCACGGCCCGCTCGGCGCGCAGCCAGGCGGCGCGCGGGAAGGTGCTGAGGTCGGGACGGCCGGGCGTGAAGTCGACGGCGGCCGGGGCGGCCCGCAGGGCGTCGAAGACCTCGACGCTCGGGGCCCCGGTGAACAGCGCCGGGGCGCCCGTACCGGGGCCACCGGGTCCGCCGGCCGCCCGCGCGCCGCCGGCGCCGGGGGCGCGGCCATCCCTGCCGTGGGCACCCGCGCCGACGGCACGGGCGGAGGAGCCGCCGCCACCGGCACCGGTGCCCCCGCCACCGGCAACAGAGCCACCGGTACCGAAGCCACCGCCACCGCCAGCGCCACCGGCACCGGCGGCGCGCACGCCGTCGCGTGCGAGCCCGGCACCGTCGCCGGTGCCCCTCGGCGGGCCGCCCGCCGGCCCCGTCGTGCCGGGTGCGGCCCGCCCGGTACGGCCGCGGTCGCGCGCGGAGGCGGTGAACGGGGCCGCGACCACCACCGTGCCGCCGCGCCGGCGGCCCGTCACCTGGCCGTCCTCGGCGAGCCGCCGGTACGCCTCGGTCACCACGCCCCGCGACACGTACAGCTCCGCGGCGAGCACCCGGGTGGGCGGCAGCCTGCTGCCCACCACCAGCCGGCCGTCGGCTATCGCCTGCCGCAGCCGTCCGGCCAGCCACTCCGCCTTGCCGACGGCGGGCACCTCCGCCACCGCGAGCTGGAGGAAGTCGGAGCCACGCCCCGCTCCCTCGGCCTCACCCACCGCCTTTGCCGTCCCCTCCGCAGCCATCCGCCCATGCTGTCACGCGCCCCGCCGCCCCCACCCCTGGCGCGCCCCTCCCGTGCCCGGCGTCCCGGCGTCCCCGTGCCCGCGCCGCCCCCCTTCAGCCCCCTCAGCCCCCTCACTCCCCGAACGTGAACCCGGGTTCGTCGCGGGTGAGGACGGCCGCCGCCGGTACGGTCCGCCAGTGCGCGGTCACCTCCTCCTCGATCGCCTTGAGGACCTCGGGCACGACGTCCGCGCCGCCCTCGTGCATCGCCTCCGCCACCACCAGCACCCGGCCGGTGTGCGCGCCGACCGCCGAGAAGCCGCTCTGGCGGTGGGTCCAGCGGCGGGCGTGCGCCCGGCCCGCGGAGTCGACGAAGGTCACCTCACCGGGGGCGGGATGCTCGACGCCACCGCCGAACGCCGTGTACGTCTCGTCGCCGCGGGCGGGGCGGACCTCCAGCAGCGGCCCGGCGATCCGGTCGGCGTCGAGGACCGCCACCGGCACGGCGTACGCCACGGACACCGCGTTGCACAGGTCCACCAGCGGATGGATGGCCGGCAGCGCCCCCTCCTTCCGCAGCCGGCGCAGCAGCGACTCCGCGGCGGACCGGTACTGCGTCGGCTTCACCCCCATCCGGGCGAAGGCCCGCCGCCAGGCCAGCACCTCGGGGAACTCGCCCTCGGTCGCCCGCTCCAGCCGGGCCAGCGCCCGCGCGGTGTACGCGGCGGCGCGCGGCCCGGTGTCCGCGGCGGCGTCGACACCGGCGGCGTACAGCACACCGGCCGACAGCTCGGGATGGGCGGCCCGGACCGGGTCCGCATGCCGGAATCGCACGCTCACGCCACCACCACTCGCACGCCTGGGTTCGACGGGACGCTCAACGGGACCTCCTCGGTGATCGGAAAGGCCAGACTGCCCCGCCCTTGGCCCGCCGGACAGAGCCAAAGGCGCTCGCACCGACCGGTCCATAACCGCCGACCGGTCCACCACCCCGGGCCACGCCCCCTGGACCGCGGCCGCCGCGGCCCGCGTGGCATCATCGGCCCGGGTCAGGACCACCGCCGTACGAGGAGCACGATGAACCCCGCTCTCACCGAGTCGCCCGAGGGGACCGCCCCGCGCCCGGACGGCGCCGGGGGCCCCGGGCGGGGCGCCTCGCTGCTGGACGACTTCTCCCTGGAGATGACCGGCAAGGACGTGGCCCGGCTGGAGGAGGCGGCACCCGGCATCCCGCCCGGCACGCGCGTCAACATCACCTTCCTCGCCGGCGAGGACACCGCCACCCGCCGGACGGCCGCCCGCGCGGTGAAGCGGCTCGGCTTCGTCCCCGTACCGCACCTCTCCGCGCGCCGGCTGCCCTCCCGGCCGGCCCTGGAGGAGTTCCTCGGCGGGCTGGCGGCCGACGGCACCGCCGAGAACGTGTTCGTCGTCGGCGGCGACCCCGCCCGTCCCGAGGGCCCCTACGAGGACGCCCTCTCCGTGCTGCGCACCGGGCTGCTGCACCGGTACGGCGTCCGGCACGTCGGCATCACCGGCTACCCCGAGGGCCACCCCGCGATCACCGGCCAGGCGCTGTGGTCCGCGCTCACGGACAAGGCCGCCGCCATCGGGGCCGGCCCCTTCACCGGCGACGTCATCACCCAGTTCGGCTTCGACGCCGACCCGGTCCTCACCTGGCTGGAGGCCCTGCGCGCCCGGGACGTGCGTCTCCCCGTCCGCATCGGCGTCCCCGGACCGGCCGGAGTGCGCCGGCTGCTGGGCTACGCCACCCGGTTCGGCGTCGGCACCAGCGCCTCCGTCGCCCGCAAGTACGGGTTCTCGCTGACCGGCCTCGTGGGCACGGCCGGCCCGGACCGCTTCCTGCACGCCCTGGCCGACGGGTACGACCCCGCCCGGCACGGCCCGGTGAAGGTGCACTTCTACACGTTCGGCGGGCTGCGGGCCACCGCCGAGTGGATCACCCGGTTCCGGCAGCGGCACCCCCCGGCGCCCCGGACGCCCTGAACCGCCCGGGCCCCAGGCCAGACCCACGTACGTGTCGGATTCCCGCCAGCCACGGGGGCGGCCGGTGGCCGATGCTGGACGTATGCAGACAGGGACGCACCCCGACCGGGAACACTGCGTGCGCGCCGTCCGGTCCAAGGACGCACGGTTCGACGGATGGTTCTTCACGGCCGTCCTGACCACCCGGATCTACTGCCGGCCGAGCTGCCCGGTCGTACCGCCCAAGCCGGAGAACATGACGTTCTACCCGAGCGCCGCCGCCTGCCAGCAGGCCGGGTTCCGGGCCTGCAAGCGCTGCCGCCCCGACGCCAGCCCCGGCTCCCCGGAGTGGAACCGGCGCGCGGACCTGGTGGCCCGGGCCATGCGGCTGATCGCCGACGGCGTCGTGGACCGCGAGGGCGTGCCCGGACTCGCCGCCCGGCTCGGCTACAGCACCCGGCAGGTGGAGCGGCAGCTCCTCGCCGAGCTGGGCGCCGGCCCCCTCGCGCTCGCCCGCGCCCAGCGCGCCCAGACCGCGCGCCTGCTCATCGAGACCACGCCGCTGCCCATGGCGGACATCGCCTTCGCCGCGGGCTTCGCCTCCGTCCGGGCCTTCAACGACACCGTCCGCGAGGTCTTCGCCCTGTCCCCGAGCGAGCTGCGCGCCCGGGTGCCCGGCAGCGGCCCCGGCACCCCCGGCGTGCTCACGCTGCGGCTGCCGTTCCGCGCCCCGCTCAACCCGTCCAACCTCTTCGGGCACCTCGCCGCCACCGCCGTACCCGGCGTGGAGGAGTGGCTGCCCGGCCGCCCGGACGGCCCGGAGGGCCCCACCACCGGCGCCTACCGGCGCACCCTGCGGCTGCCGTACGGACACGGCATCGTCGCCCTCGCCCCCCGCCCCGACCACATCGCCTGCCGGCTCACCCTCGGCGACCTGCGCGACCTGACCGTGGCCATCAGCCGCTGCCGCCGCCTGCTGGACCTGGACGCCGACCCGGTCGCCGTCGACGAGCGGCTGCGCGCCGACCCGCTGCTCGCCCCGCTGGTCGACCAGGGTCCCGGCCGCCGGGTGCCGCGCACCGTCGACGAGGCCGAGTTCGCCGTCCGGGCCGTGCTGGGCCAGCAGGTGTCCACGGCCGCCGCCCGCACCCACGCGGCCCGCCTGGTCACCGCGCACGGCAAACCCCTCGACGACCCCGAGGGCGGACTCACCCACCTCTTCCCGTCCCCCGAGGCGCTGGCCTCGGTCGACCCCGCGAGCCTGGCCATGCCCCGCACCCGGCGCACCACCTTCACCACCCTCGTCCAGCGGCTCGCCGACGGCGACCTGCACCTCGGCGTGGACGCCGACCGGGCGGAGGCCCGCGAGCGGCTGCTCGCGCTGCCCGGCTTCGGCCCGTGGACCGTGGACGTCATCGCCATGCGCGCCCTGGGCGACCCCGACGCCTTCCTCCCCACCGACCTCGGCATCCGGCGCGCCGCCAGGACGCTGGGCCTGCCGTCCACCCCGGCCGCGCTCACCGCCCGCGCCGAGAGCTGGCGCCCCTGGCGGGCCTACGCGGTGCAGTACCTGTGGGCGACCGACAGCCACCCCGTCAACTTCCTTCCGGCATGAGGAACCCGATGAACCGGCACACCACGACCGACAGCCCGTACGGTCCGCTCACCCTCGTCGCCGACGCCGACGGCGCCCTGTGCGGCCTGTACATGGCCGGGCAGCGGCACCGCCCCGGCGAGGAGGCCTTCGGCCCGCGCGACGACTCGCTGCCCGTCTTCGCCGAGGCGGCCGGGCAACTGGACGCGTACTTCGCGGGCGAGACCCGGGAGTTCACCGTCCGGCTCGGGCTGCACGGCACCCCGTTCCAGCGCGGCGTCTGGGAGCAGCTCACCCGGATCCCGTACGGCGAGACCCGCACCTACGGCGAACTCGCCGGCGCCCTCGGCAGCCCCGGCGCCTCCCGGGCCGTCGGCCTCGCCAACGGCCGCAACCCCGTGGGCATCATCGTCCCCTGCCACCGCGTGATCGGCTCCGACGGCAGCCTCACCGGTTACGGCGGCGGCCTGGACCGCAAGCGCCGCCTGCTGGACTTCGAACGCGGCAGCGCCCTGTTCTGACGGCCCCGGCCGCGGGCCCCGGCGGGCCGCCGGATGAGTCCGGGGCCCGCCGGGCGGGCCCGGGGGTCTCAGCCGCCGGCGGTGGCCCGGCCGAGCGCGGCGAGCGCGGCGACGGCCTCGGCCTGGCGCGGACTCCTCAGCGCGGCGAGGGCGTCCCGGGCCGCGATCAGCGTCTGACGGGCCTCCGGGTGCCCCAGGGCGGCGAGCGTCCGGCCCAGGTCGAGCCGGGCCTGCTCGGCCCAGGCCGGCATCTGCGCGGCCTCGAAGTGCGCGAGGGCCCGCCGGAGGGACGGCTCGGCCTCCTGCCAGCGCCCCAGGGCCGCCAGGTCGTTGCCGATGTGCTGCCGGGTGACCGCGTGGTACAGCCCGATCAGCTCGTCCGCCCGGCCCGGGACACCCTCCTGGCAGATCCGTTCGCTGCGCCGGTGGATGTCCAGGGCCTCCGCCGCCCGGCCGAGCCGGCGCAGCAGGGTGCCGAGGGCGTTGAGGGTGGTCAGCTCGGCCAGCCTCGCCTGCGGGGAGTCCTCCGCGGCGACGCGGACGGCCGCCTCGCGCAGCCGCGTGTGGGCCTCGTCCATCCGGTCCAGCCGCTGGAGCGCCGCCGCGCCGTAGCCGAGTGCCCAGCTCTCCTGGAGCGTGTCCCCGCTGTCGCGGGCCGCCACGAGCGCCGCGTCGGCGGCCACCAGGGCGGCCCCTGGGTCGTGGACGCACGAGTTGTGGGCCCAGGAAAGGTAGTTGAGGTGGACCGCCTCCTCCCGCCGGCTGCCGAGCGCGCGGGCGGCCTCGGAGGAGCGCCGGAACACCTCCACCCACTGCTCCCAGTGCAGGTTGAGGTCGGAGAACCAGTGCATCGCCTCCGCGGTGTCCAGGACCTGCCGGTGCCGGCCGGCGTCGTGGGCCCGGCGCAGCGCGGCGAGCCACTGGGAGCGCTCGGCCTCCAGCCAGGCCCGCGCCTCCTCCCGGCCGTCGGGCGCAGCGTCCGGGTCCGGGTCGCAGGACGGCGCGTCCGGGTCGTGGTCGGCTTCGAAGTGCAGCGCGGCGGCGGTGGCCCGGCGCAGCATCCACTCCGCGGTCCGGTCGAGGGCGGCTTCGCGGACCGCGGGGCCGTCCTCGGCCTCGACCTGCTCGGTGGCGTAGAGCCTGAGCAGGTCGTGGAACCGGTAGCGCTCGGCGGCGGGGTCGCTCTGGAGCAGCCCGGCGTCGGTCAGCTCCTCGGCGCAGGCGACCGCCTCGTCGTAGGGCAGCCCGGCCAGGAGCCCGCCGGTCTCCGGGCTGAAGTCCGCCCCGGCCGCCAGCGCGGCGCGGCGCAGGAACGTCCGGGATTCCGACCGCAGTTGACGGTACGACAGCGCGAAGGCGGCGCGCACCTGCAGGCTGCCCGCCTGGAGGCCGTCCAGTCGCCGGCCCTCGGCGGCGAGCCGGGCGACGAGCTTGCCCAGGCGCTCGTGCGGCCGGCTGAGCAGCCGCTGCCCGGCGATCCGGACGGCCAGGGGCAGGTGCCCGCACAGGTCGGCGAGGTCGCGGGCGGCCTGCGCCTCGGCCCGCACCCGTTCGGGGCCGACGATGCGGGTGAGCAGTTCCACCGCCTCCTCGCGCCGCAGCAGCGTCAGGTCGCAGCGGTGCACGGACGGCAGGCCGGCCAGGGCCTGACGGCTGGTGACGAGGGTCAGCGACGGGCCGGGGCCGGCCAGCAGCGGGGTGACCTGGGACTCGTCGGCGGCGTTGTCCAGCAGCAGGAGCAGCCGCCGCTCACCGGCCAGGGACCGCCACAGGCCCGCCCGGTCGTCGGTGCCGGCTGGGATCGCGGCGTCGGCCACCCCCACGGCGGCCAGCAGCCGGGCCAGCGCGTCCCGCGGCGTGGTCGGCTCCGCGTCCATGCCGTGCAGGTCCAGGGCGTACTGCCCGTCCGGGAAGTACGGGGCGAGACGGTGGGCGGCGTGCACCGCGAACGAGGTCTTGCCCAGTCCGGGCTGCCCGGCGACCACGGCGACCGCCGGCCGGTCCGGGCCGGGGTCCCGCGCCAGGTCCAGCAGCCGGGCGAGAGCCGTGTCGCGGGCGGTGAAGTCCTGGATGTCGCGGGGCAGGCACAGGGCGGCGGGCGCGTCCGGGCCGGCGGCCGGACGAGGGCGCGGCCGGCCCAGCGCGGCGGCCCTCTCCAGGCCCGCCGCCTCGTCCGCGTCCAGTCCCAGCGCCTCGGCCAGCGCCTGGACCGTGCGGCGCTGCGGCCCCTTGGTCCGCCCGCGTTCCATGTCGGCCAGCGCCCTGACGCTCACCCCGGCCGCGTGCGACAGAGCCTCCTGGCTCAGTCCGGCACGCGCGCGCAGGAGGCGCAGCCGCTGTCCGAAGTCCTCAGTGGAAGGCGTGCCACCGCGCACCGTCGACGTCCCCGATCGTCCGGCCCGTCCAGCGCGAGCCACCGGCAGAAGTATGGCGGACGGTACTTCTGCCGGTGGAACCGCCTGGGAGGCGGGGGGTGTTGGTGATGGACTGAGGTCAGGCGCGGGACGCCCGCCGCATGGGGCGGGCACCGACCACCCGCCGCCGCACGGCCCCCGCGGACCCGCGGGGCTGCTGGAACGGGGAAGAGACCGCACAGACCGAGCACCACACGGCACACGCACACGACACGGGCCCCACCGGCACCCGTCCGCCCCCCGGGCGGCACGGCGCCTCGGGCCCGCTCCGGTCCGCGCTCGCCGATCCGCGCACGCGGGTCCACCCGCCGCCGCACCACCGGCCGGCAGGGGCTGCCGAGCCGCACCGGACCACACCGCACCACACCGTCACGACCACGTCGGCCGTCGGCACCGAGCCGCGGCCCCGCACCACTCACGGGGGAACTCTCCATGAACGCCGCACGTCGCCACACCCTGCTGCTCGCCACCGCGGGCACCGCCCTCGCCCTGTCCCTCACCGCCTGCCAGAGCGACGGGGACAGCAAGTCGGCGCCCGCGACGACCTCTTCGGCGACCGCCTCCGCGACCGCGTCCGCCACCGCCCCGGCGCCCGCCGGGGCCGCGGACGGCGAGCACGCCGAGGCGGCCGGCAAGGCCGGCGCCACCGTCCAGGCCGGCGCCACCGTCCAGGCCGGCGCCACCGTCCAGGCCGGCGCCACCGTCCGGGCCGGCGCGACCATCCTCGCGCGTCCGACGAAGGCGGCGGGCGGCGGCGACGCCGCGGGCTCCACCGCCCGGCAGGCGTCCGCCGCCGGCCGGGTCTGCACCGCGCGCGACGTCACCGTCACCGCCGCCCTCCAGGGCGGCCCGCCCTACACCCACATCGTGCTCACCGCGAAGAACACCTCCGGCCAGTCCTGCCGCCTGGCGGGCGCGCCGCACATCCAGTTCCTGGAGAGCCACAAGCAGGACGTCCCGGTCGTCGCCAAGAGCAAGCCGGCCACCCCGGTCGTGCTCACCGCCGGAGCCCCCGCCTACGCCCTGGTGAAGCTCTCGGACGGCGGGGTCGACGAGGACAACGAGCCCGTGTCGGCGTTCTCCGTCGTCCTGGAGGGCGACTCCACGGTCATCGCCGTCCGCGCGCCCGGCAGCGCCGGCATCGCCGTCGACCCGGCGAAGGCCCTCACCGGCTACTGGACCCCGCAGCTCCGCAACGGCGCGGACGACTTCTGAGTCCCACGGGACACCAGCGAGCGGAGCGCTCCGCCGGACGAGACCGGCGGAGCGCTCCGCTCGTCCACCGAACCCGCTGGCCACAGGAGTGCGCAGGTCAGCCCGGGTGGCGTAACTCCGGCGTAACACCCGGGGCGTAGCTTCTCACCCGGGTGCGGGGGCATCCGGTCCGGCGGTGCACGACCGGCGGGCGGCTCCCGGCCGCGACCCTTCATCGGGAGCGGGCCGAGGCCACGGCCGGTCGTCCTCCCCTCCCGGAGCGACGAATCCACCCGAAGGCTCTTCCTCCTGCGCGCGAGGATCAGGCCATGGACGACCTCGTGCCCAGGCGATGGACCCGGCGGACGCACGTCACGCAGGGCTCGCGTGCGCCCTCGGAGTGCTGGCGCGGTCCTACGACGAGCACCCCGAGTACCGCCAGGAGGGGCGCTCGGCGGTCGGCCGGGACATCCCCTATCCGCCAGCCCCCCCGCCCAGCTCGCGCAGCAGGCGGGGCAGGGCGGTGCCGATGGGTTCGCGGACGACCTCGTGTGCGCGGTCGTCGTACGGGGTCGGCTCGGCGTTGACGATGATCAGGCGGGCGCCGTGGTCCGCGGCGACCCCGACCAGGCCGGCGGCGGGCTGCACCTGGAGGCTGCTGCCGGCGGCGACGAACACCGTGCACGCCTTGCCGATCGCCAGGGCCTCGCCGAGCACGACGGGGTCCAGCGGCTGGCCGAACATCACCGTCGCCGGTTTCAGGACGCCCCCGCACGCCCGGCAGTCCGGGTCGTCCTCGCCTGCGTCCAGCCGGGCCAGGGCGTCGTCCATCGGCCCGCGGGCCCCGCAGCCGGTGCACACCGTGCTCCGGGCGCTGCCGTGCAGTTCCAGCACCTTGCGGGCGGGCATCCCGGCGAGCTGGTGCAGGCCGTCGACGTTCTGCGTGATCACCCGCACCGGGACGCCGGACCGCTCCAGCTCGGCGACCGCCCGGTGCGCGGCGTTGGGCTCGGCCCGCGCCGCGTGGTTCTCCCGGCGCATCCGCCAGGACCGGCGCCGGATCTCGGGGTCCGCCATGTAGTACTCGTAGGTCACGAGCTTCTCGGCCTCGGGGTCCCGCCGCCACAGCCCGTTCGGGCCGCGGTAGTCGGGGATGCCGGAGTCGGTGGAGACACCGGCCCCGGTGAACACGGCGACGAGCGGTCTGGTCATGCCACCGAGGGTAGGACGGACCGCCCGGCGCCCGCGGGCCGGGCGGCCGGGCTCAGGACACCCGGTGGCCGTTCTCCAGTTCCGCCGTGCCCGAGCCGCCCGCCAGCACGTCCAGGGCGGCCAGCACCCGGCGGCCCAGCGCGCCGCCGAGGTGGGCGGCGAGGTCGTCGCGGGCGACCAGGCGCCAGGACAGCAGTTCCTCCTCCTGGAGGCGGACGGCCGCCAGCTCGGTCTCGGTGAGGACGCCCCCGTCGTACAGGTACGCCACCAGCGGCGGCCGGTCCGCGCCGTGCACCCAGTCGACCGCGAGGAGCCGGCCGAGCGGGCGGTCGAGCCCGATCTCCTCCAGCGTCTCCCGGCGGGCGCCCTGGCGCGGCGTCTCCCCGGTGTCGGACTCGACGGTCCCGCCCGGGAGCGCCCAGCCCTCGCGGTAGTTGGGCTCGACGAGCAGCACCCGCCCCGTTGCGTCCCGGAAGAGCACGGCGGCACCGGCCAGGACCCGGGGCAGGCCCGCGATGTACGCGGCGAAGTCAGAGGTGGTGGTCATGGGGGGAAGGGTAACCAGCCGTCCCGTTCCCGCGTCCGGTCGTGGCCAGCCGCAGGGTCCGTTCGGCCAGGGCGCTGACCGGCACGCCGTCGGAGCCGGACACCGCGCTGCGGACGGTGTCCTCCAGCGGGTCCCGCCACCGGGCCGGGACGGCCCGCGCCCCGGTGCCGACGTCGGCCACCGAGCCGGCCGTCGCCCCGTCGGAGTCGGTGTCCAGGCCGCCGTGCACGCACGCGCGCCACTCCGGGCGCAGCAGGGCGGCCTCGTCGGCGTCGGCGGGCTCGGGGAGGCAGCCGGTCAGCGGCAGCGCCGCGGCCCGGCGCGGACAGCGGTCGAGGTCGATGCGGCCGCGGGTCCGCACCTCGCCCCGCTCGACGGGTCTGCCGGGCATGTCGCCCGCGACGCGGCCGAGCCGGCCGCCGTGGACGCGGTCGGCGAGGCCCGGTCCGGTGCGCCGGGTGCTCATGGCAGGGGTGTGCCCGCGTGAGGCGGGGCTTCCCACGGTTCGGGCGGGGCATGACGCCGGGGGTGTCCTGCGGTTATGGTCACAGCGGCGCGACTGGCCCCGCCGTGCGCGGGGCCCGGAGAGCAAGGGGAAGACAAGGTGGCGGACGCTGCAGGGAACGAGACCCGTCGGGTGCTCATCGCCGCGGACAAGTTCAAGGGCTCGCTGACGGCGGTGCAGGTCGCCGAGCGGGTGACGGCCGGGCTGCGCCGGGTCGTGCCGGACCTGCGGGTCGAGGCGCTGCCCGTGGCCGACGGCGGCGACGGGACCGTGGACGCGGCGGTCGCGGCCGGCTTCGAGCGGCGTGAGGTCCGGGTCGCCGGGCCGCTCGGCGGGGAGGTGACGGCCGCGTTCGCGCTGCGCGAGGGCACCGCGGTCGTGGAGATGGCGGAGGCGAGCGGCCTCCAGCGGCTGCCGGCCGGGGTCTTCGCCCCGCTCACGGCCTCGACGTACGGCTCCGGGGAGCTCCTGCGGGCCGCGCTGGACGCGGGCGCCCGCACGATCGTGTTCGGGGTGGGCGGCAGCGCCACCACCGACGGCGGCGCGGGCATGCTGGCGGCGCTGGGCGCCCGGTTCCTGACCGGGGACGGCGTGCCGGTGCCCCCGGGCGGCGGCGGTCTGGCCGCGCTGGCCCGCGCCGACCTCTCGGGGCTCGACCCGCGGCTGTCCTCGGTCGAGCTGGTGCTCGCCAGCGACGTCGACAACCCGCTGACCGGGCCGAAGGGGGCGCCCGCGGTGTACGGGCCGCAGAAGGGCGCCTCTCCGGACGACGTGGCGGCCCTGGACGCGGCGCTGGCCCACTTCGCGAAGGTGCTGGAGGCGGAGGTGGGCCCGCGGGCGGCCGAGTACGCGGCGTCCCCCGGGGCCGGCGCGGCCGGCGGCATCGGCTACGGCGCCCTCCTCCTGGGCGCCCGCTTCCGCCCCGGCATCGAGGTCATGCTCGACGTGCTGGGCTTCGCGCCCGCCCTGGAGCGGGCCTCCCTGGTCATCACGGGGGAGGGGTCGCTGGACGAGCAGACGCTGCACGGCAAGGCACCGGCCGGGGTCGCCGCGGCGGCCCGGAGCGCCGGCAAGGAGGTCGTCGCGGTGTGCGGGCGGCTGGCGCTGTCGGAGGAGGCGCTGACGGGCGCCGGGATCTCCCGGGCGTACCCGCTGACCTCCGTCGAGCCCGACGTGGCCGAGTGCATCGCGAACGCGGGACCGATCCTGGAGCGGGTCGCCGCCCGGATCGCCGAGGACCGCCTGGGCTGAGCCGCCGGCACCGTCCGGACGGAGAAGGGCCCCGAACCCGTCCCGGGTTCGGGGCCCTTCTCCGTGTCTTCGCCGGGCTACGGGAGCTGCGCCGCCCGGGACTCGCGCCGGTTGTCGCGGAAGTTGTTCACCCGCCGGGCCGTCGCGAACAGCGGGATCACCGCGCCCATCACGAGCTGGAGCGCGCAGCCCGTCTGGAGCAGCAGCTGGCCGCTGGGGGCGTCGAAGGCCCAGCCCGCGAGCAGCCCCATGGACAGCACGATCCAGGAGAGCATGGCGCCGGCGAGGCGGCCCCGCGGCTTCGGGTACTCCACGCGGCTCACCATCAGCCACGCCGTCCCGAGGATCGCCAGCAGCGTCGCCACGAACGGCAGCTCCAGGAGCACGATCGAGACGACGGTCAGCGCGCCGAACGGCGAGGGCATGCCCTGGAACACGCCGTCCTTCATCGTCACGCAGGAGAAGCGCGCGAGGCGCAGCACGACCGCCAGCAGGACCACGATCCCGCCGACCGCCGCCACTCTCTGGTGCGCGTCGTCCGCGACCATCCCGTAGACGAGGACGAAGTACGCGGGGGCGAGGCCGAAGCTGATCAGGTCCGACAGGTTGTCCAGCTCGGCCCCCATCGGCGAGGAGCGCAGCTTCCTCGCCACCAGCCCGTCGAACAGGTCGAACACGGCCGCGCAGAGCATCAGGATGACCGCCGTGGCCGCGCTGTGGCGGGCCATGCCGGTCTCCTGGCTGCCGGTCAGGTGCGGGATCAGGATGCCGGTGGTGGTGAAGTACACCGCCATGAAGCCGCACGTGGCGTTGCCCAGCGTCAGCGTGTCCGCTATCGACAGGCGCAGAGAGAGGGGCATCTCCTCCTCTTCGTGCACCTCGTCAGCCTCGGGCACCCAGCCCGCCTGGGTCTCCGGATCAATCACGGTCAATGCGAGTCACCCCAGCCACGGTCTTCTGTCCGACCTCGACCGCGACCTCCACGCCCTCGGGCAGGTAGAGGTCGACACGCGACCCGAAGCGGATCAGACCGATGCGCTCGCCCTGCTCGACCTTGGTCCCCCGGGGGATGTAGGGCACGATGCGACGGGCGACGGCGCCGGCGATCTGGATCATTTCGATGTCGCCGAGTTCGGTGTCGAAATGCCAGACTACGCGCTCGTTGTTCTCGCTCTCCTTGTTGAACGCGGGAACGAAGCCGCCGGGGACGTGCTCGACGGACGTGACCGTGCCCGCGAGGGGGGCGCGGTTGACGTGGACGTTGAGCGGGCTCATGAAGATCGCGACGCGGGTGCGGCCGTCCTTCCACGGCATGATGCTCTGCACCACGCCGTCGGCGGGCGAGATGACCCGGCCGGGAGCGATCTCGCGCTCGGGGTCGCGGAAGAACCACAGCATGCCCGCGGCGAGCGCGGTGGCGGGCACGGCGACGGCCCTGGCCGCTCCCGAGCGTCGGGCGCGGGCCAGGCTGAGGGCTGCGGTGGCGACGGTCGGGAGGAGCCACGGCGATGCTCCGCGCGCGAGGCGTGCGCCTACCAGGCTGTCGCGGTGTGCAGAGGTTTGGCTGTGGGGCATGGATGACCTTCGTAGCGGATGATGCCGCGCTCTGACGGGGGACGGCGGCTTTCCCGGATCGTACCGGTCGCGGGCTACAACTGGGCAAGCCAGGAAGCCGAGTCGGCGGCCGAAGAGCGTCTACGGGGTGTGATCTTCTTCTCGAAGAAACACCCCGTATCCGGACAATCAGCCCTCGAATCGATACTCCTCGAGCAGCCTGCGCCCGATGATCATTTTCTGGATCTCGGCGGTGCCTTCACCGATGAGCAGCATCGGAGCCTCCCGGTAGAGGCGCTCGATCTCGTACTCCTTGGAGAAGCCGTAGCCGCCGTGGATCCGGAAGGCGTCCTCCACGACCTCCTTGCAGTACTCGGAGGCGAGGTACTTCGCCATCCCCGCTTCGAGGTCGTTTCGTTCCCCGGAATCCTTTTTGCGAGCCGCGTTGACCATCATGGCATGCGCGGCCTCCACCTTGGTCGCCATCTCCGCGAGCTTGAACTGGACGGCCTGATGCTGGGCGATCGGCTTGCCGAAAGTGTGACGTTGCTGGGCATACCGGACGCCGAGTTCGAAGGCGCGCTGGGCGACGCCGCAGCCGCGCGCCGCGACGTTGACCCGGCCGACCTCGACTCCGTCCATCATTTGGTAAAAACCTCGGCCGGTGACCCCGCCGAGCACCCGGTCGGCCGGAACGCGCAGGCCGTCCATGATCAACTCGGTGGTGTCGACGCCCTTGTAGCCCATCTTCTCGATCTTGCCGGGGATGGTGAGGCCCGGGCGGACCTCGCCGAAACCCGGCTCCTTCTCGACCAGGAAGGTGGTCATCGACCTGTGGGGCGCCGTGCCCTCGGGGTGTCCTTCGTCACTTCGGACGAGAACGGCCACGAGGGAGGACGTGCCGCCGTTCGTCAGCCACATCTTCTGGCCGTTCAGGACGTACTCGTCGCCGTCCCTGACCGCCTTCGACGTGATGGCCGACACATCGGAGCCCAGGGCCGGCTCCGACATCGAGAAGGCGCCCCGGATGTCACCGGCGGCCATCCTCGGCAGGAAGTGGTCCTTCTGCTCCGGGGTGCCGTGCTGCTTGAGCATGTACGCGACGATGAAGTGGGTGTTGATGATGCCGGACACCGACATCCAGCCGCGGGCGATCTCCTCCACGCACAGCGCGTAGGTGAGCAGTGACTCGCCCAGCCCCCCGTACTCCTCGGGGATCATCAGACCGAACAGACCGAGTTCCCTCAGCCCGTCCACGATCTGCTGCGGGTACTCGTCGCGGTGCTCCAGCCCGGTGGCGACGGGGATGATCTCCTTGTCGACGAAGTCGCGGACGGTGGAGACGATCTCCCGCTGGACGTCCGTGAGGCCGGCGGTCTGGGCGAGTCGGGTCATGGCTACTTCTCCTGCTCACGCCGGGACACGTCCAGCGGCTCCGGGCGGCCGGGCTGCTCGCCGCCGCGCTCCTTGACGTACGTCGCGGTCGGCACCATGACCTTGCGGCGGAAGACGCAGACCAGCGTCCCGTCCTGCTTGTAGCCCTTGGTCTCGACGTGCACGATCCCGCGGTCGTTCTTCGACTTCGACGGCCACTTGTCCAGCACGGTCGTCTGGCCGTACACCGTGTCGCCGTGGAAGGTCGGCGCCACGTGCCGGAGCGACTCGATCTCCAGGTTGGCGATCGCCTTGCCCGAGACGTCTGGCACCGACATGCCGAGCAGCAGCGAGTAGACGTAGTTGCCCACCACGACGTTCCGGCCGAAGTCCGTCGTCTTCTCGGCGTAGTTGGCGTCCAGGTGGAGCGGGTGGTGGTTCATGGTGAGGAGGCAGAACAGGTGGTCGTCGTACTCCGTGACCGTCTTGCCCGGCCAGTGCTTGTACGTCGCCCCGACCTCGAACTCCTCGTAGGTGCGTCCGAACCGCATGCGCCTCACGCCTCCGGGATCTCGAACGTGCCGGTGCGCCGCATGCCGGCGGCGCGCCCCTTGCCCGCGATGACCAGGGCCATCTTGCGGCTGGCCTCGTCGATCATCTCGTCGCCGAGCATCGCGGAGCCCTTCTTCCCGCCCGCCTCGGACGTGTGGTAGTCGTACGCGTCCAGGATCAGCTCGGCGTGGTCGTAGTCCTCCTGGGAGGGCGAGAAGATCTCGTTGGACGCCTCGACCTGGCCCGGGTGCAGCACCCACTTGCCGTCGAACCCGAGCGCCGCGGCGCGCCGCGCGACCTCGCGGTAGCCGTCGACGTTGCGGATCTGGAGGTAGGGGCCGTCGATCGCCTGGAGGTCGTTGGCGCGGGCGGCCATCAGGATCTTCATCAGGATGTAGTGGTAGGCGTCCGCCGGGTAGCCGGGCGGCTGCTCGCCCACGACGAGCGACTTCATGTTGATGGAGGCCATGAAGTCGGCCGGGCCGAAGATGATCGTCTCCAGGCGCGGGGAGGCCTCGGCGATCGCGTTGACGTTGTTCAGGCCCCGCGCGTTCTCGATCTGCGCCTCGATGCCGATCCTGCCGACCTCGAAGCCCATGCTCTTCTCGATCTGCGTCAGCAGCAGGTCCAGGGCGACGACCTGCTCGGCGCTCTGCACCTTCGGGAGCATGACGCAGTCGAGGTTCTGGCCCGCGCCCTCGACGACCGTGACGACGTCCCGGTACGTCCATTCGGTCGTCCAGTCGTTGACGCGCACGACCCGCGTCTTGCCCGTCCAGTCGCCCTCGTTGAGGAACTTGACGATGGTGTGCCGCGCCTCGGGCTTGGCGAGCGGCGCGCACGCGTCCTCCAGGTCGAGGAAGACCTGGTCCGCCGGCAGGCCCTGCGCCTTCTCCAGGAAGCGCGGGTTCGAGCCCGGCACGGCCAGGCAGGAGCGCCGCGGGCGCAGTCGGTTGACCTGGGGAGCGGGGCTGGTCATGCGGGGACCTCCAGGGGGTCGAGCTTGTTCGCTTTGCGGATCTCGTCGGCGATGCGGCCGATGATCCCGGTGATGTCGAAGTCCTTCGGGGTGAAGACGGCGGCCACTCCGGCGGCCCTGAGCTGCTCGGCGTCGCCGTTCGGGATGATGCCACCCGCGATCACCGGTATGTCTGTGGCACCGGCCACACGGAGCCGTTCGAGGACGTCCGGGACCAGCCGGGCGTGCGAGCCGGAGAGGATCGACAGCCCGACCGCGTGCACATCCTCGGCGAGGGCGGCCGTCACGATCTGCTCCGGGGTGAGCCGGATGCCCTGGTAGACCACCTCGAAGCCGGCGTCCCGGGCGCGGACCGCGATCTGCTCGGCGCCGTTGGAGTGACCGTCCAGGCCCGGCTTGCCGACCAGGAAGCGCAGCCGTCCGACGCCCAGCTCCCGGGCGGTGGCCTCCACCTTGGCGCGCACCCCGGCGAGGGCCGAGCCGGCTTCGGCGGGGACGGCCACCGGCGCGGAGGACACCCCGGTGGGCGCCCGGTACTCGCCGAACACCTCGCGCAGGGCGCCCGCCCACTCGCCGGTGGTGACGCCGGCGCGGGCGCACTCCAGGGTGGCCTCCATCAGGTTGTCGGTGCCCTTGGCGGCCTCCTTCAGCCGCTCCAGCGCCTTGCAGGGGCGCGGGTGGTTGAAGGGCGGCTGGTAGCGGGTGTCCCGCCAGCGCCCGAGGGACTCGACGACGCGGGCCTCGACCGCCGGGTCGACCGTCTGGATCGCGGTGTCCAGGTCGGCCGTGAGCGGGTTCGGCTCGGTGCCCTCGAAGACGTTGACGCCGACGATCTTCTCCTGGCCGGACTCGATCCGGGCCCGGCGCTCGGCGTGCGAGGCGACCAGCCGCGACTTCAGGTAGCCGGACTCCACGGCGGCCAGCGCGCCGCCCATCTCCTGGATGCGGTCCATCTCGGCGAGGACCTCGTCGACCAGCCCCTCCACCTTCGCCTCGACCACCTTCGAGCCCTCGAAGAGGTCCTCGTACTCCAGCAGGTCGCTCTCGTAGGCGAGGACCTGCTGGATGCGCAGCGACCACTGCTGGTCCCAGGGCCGGGGCAGGCCCAGGGCCTCGTTCCAGGCGGGCAGTTGCACGGCACGCGCGCGTGCGTCCTTGGAGAGGGTGACCGCGAGCATCTCCAGCACGATCCGCTGGACGTTGTTCTCCGGCTGGGCCTCGGTCAGGCCGAGCGAGTTGACCTGGACGCCGTAGCGGAACCGGCGCTGCCGGGGGTCCTCGATGCCGTACCGCTCGCGGGTGACCTGGTCCCAGATGCGGCCGAAGGCCCGCATCTTGCACATCTCCTCGATGAAGCGGACGCCCGCGTTCACGAAGAAGGAGATGCGCGCGACCACGTCGCCCATGCGCTCCCGCGGCACCTGCCCGCAGTCGCGGACGGCGTCCAGGACGGCGATCGCGGTCGACATGGCGTAGGCGATCTCCTGCACCGGCGTGGCCCCGGCCTCCTGCAGGTGGTAGCTGCAGATGTTGATCGGGTTCCACTTCGGGAGGTGGGAGACCGTGTACGCGATCATGTCGGTCGTCAGGCGGAGCGAGGGCCCCGGCGGGAAGACGTGCGTCCCGCGGGACAGGTACTCCTTGACGATGTCGTTCTGGGTCGTGCCCTGGAGCCTGGTGACGTCCGCGCCCTGCTCCTCGGCGACGACCTGGTAGAGCGCCAGCAGCCACATGGCGGTGGCGTTGATCGTCATCGAGGTGTTCATCTGCTCCAGGGGGATGTCCTGGAACAGCCGGCGCATGTCACCGAGGTGCGCGACGGGCACGCCGACCCGGCCGACCTCGCCGCGGGCGAGGATGTGGTCGGAGTCGTAGCCGGTCTGGGTCGGCAGGTCGAAGGCGACCGACAGACCGGTCTGGCCCTTGGCGAGATTGCGCCGGTACAGCTCGTTGGACGCCTCCGCGGTCGAGTGGCCCGCGTACGTCCGCATGAGCCACGGACGGTCCTTCTGACGCTCTGTCATCTGCGGCCCTCAGACGTTCCGGAAGCGGTTGATGGCGTCGATGTGCTTCGCGCGCGTCTCCTCGTCGCGCACGCCCAGGCCCTCCTCGGGCGCCAGGCACAGCACACCGACCTTGCCCTGGTGGGCGTTGCGGTGGACGTCGTGGGCGGCCTGGCCGGTGTCCTCCAGGGAGTACACCTTCGACAGGGTGGGGTGGATCCTGCCCTTCGCGATGAGCCGGTTGGCCTCCCAGGCCTCGCGGTAGTTGGCGAAGTGCGAGCCGATGATCCGCTTCAGGGACATCCACAGGTAGCGGTTGTCGTACTCGTGCATGTAGCCCGAGGTCGAGGCGCAGGTGGTGATGGTGCCGCCCTTGCGGGTGACGAACACGGAGGCGCCGAAGGTCTCGCGGCCGGGGTGCTCGAAGACGATGTCGATGTCCTCGCCGCCGGTCAGCTCGCGGATGCGCTTGCCGAAGCGCTTCCACTCCTTGGGGTCCTGGGTGCTCTCGTCCTTCCAGAACCGGTAGTCCTCGGCGTTGCGGTCGATGATCGACTCGGCACCCATGGAGCGGCAGATGTCCGCCTTCTGGTCGCTGGAGACGACACAGATCGGGTTGGCGCCGCCGGCGAGCGCGAACTGGGTGGCGTAAGAGCCGAGGCCGCCGCTCGCGCCCCAGATCAGGACGTTGTCGCCCTGCTTCATGCCGGCGCCGTTGCGGGAGACGAGCTGGCGGTAGGCGGTGGAGTTGACCAGGCCGGGGGCCGCGGCCTCCTCCCAGCTCAGGTGGTCCGGCTTCGGCATGAGCTGGTTGGACTTGACGAGCGCGATCTCGGCGAGGCCGCCGAAGTTGGTCTCGAAGCCCCAGATGCGCTGCTCGGGGTCGAGCATCGTGTCGTTGTGGCCGTCGGAGGACTCCATCTCGACCGACAGGCAGTGCGCGACGACCTCGTCACCGGGCTTCCAGGCGTTGACGCCCGGGCCGGTGCGCAGGACGACGCCCGCGAGGTCGGAGCCGATGACGTGGTACGGCAGGTCGTGGCGCCTGGCCAGCTCGTTGGTGCGGCCGTAGCGCTCCAGGAACCCGAACGTGGACAGCGGCTCGAAGATCGAGGTCCACACCGAGTTGTAGTTGACCGAGGAGGCCATGACGGCCACCAGGGCCTCGCCCGGGCCCAGCTCGGGCACGGGCACGTCGTCGAGGTGGATCGACTTGCGCGGGTCCTTGTCGCGGGTCTCCAGACCCGCGAACATCTCCGTCTCGTCCTTGTGCACGGTGATCGCGCGGTACGACTCGGGGAGCGGCAGGGCGGCGAAGTCGGCGGACGTGGCGTCCTTCGACTGGATCGCGTCCAGGATGTCCTTCACGGTCACGGTGTTGCCTCCGGCGGTGAGCGCCCTGAGGGAGGGGCGCCTGAGGGGTTCGTCGGTGCTGTGCTGCGTGCTGCTGAGGGTTTTTCTGGGTGCCGTCGGTTCGGCTCGGTGGTGTTCCGGCAGCGCTTTGTGGCGCAGGAGGTTGCCTGTGACGCAGGCGTCCGGGCGCGCAGGCCGTCGGCCTGCCGGGACAGCCGGCGAACGCTTGGTTCCCGCTCGCCGTCCGCTCGGACTCCTTCAAAGTATGACACCGCGTGTCAGGTGACAAGGCACTGAGTGCCAGAACTTGCTCTCAGATGAAATCTTTACGTAACAGATGAGCGATGATCGATCGAACGGCCCCGGTGACCTGGCGGAACACGGTTCGAAAACGGCCCCGGACATGCCGAAACGGCCACCCCGAAGGGTGGCCGCCGGCAGCGTGGGGCGGAGCGTCAGCGCTCCTTCAGCGCCTCCTCGATGGTCCGCATGACCTCCGCCAGCGGGGCGTCGGTGCGGGCGACCGTCACCAGCACCTCGCCGTGCGCGGAGGCCGTGGCCGGGGCGGCCGGGGCGGCCGCCTGCGCGGCGGAGGCGCGGCCGGCCCCGATGCCCGTGCCGAACGTCTTGCGCACGATCGCGAAGGCGTGGTCGAGCTGGGCCTCCACGTCCCCCTGGCCGCCCGCCCGCAGCCAGCGTCTGAGGACGTGGTTGTGGGCCGTGACCACGGCCGAGGCGGCCACCTCCGCCAGCAGCGGGTCGTCGTTGGCGTCGTCGGCGTGCGCGTGCTCGTCGAAGTGGCCGAGCAGGTAACGGGTGAACAGCCGCTCGTAGCGGGCCACGGAGGCGATCTCGGCCTCGCGCAGGGTGGGCACCTCACGCGTGAGCTTGTAGCGGGCGACCGAGATCTCCGGCCGCGCCGCGTACATCTTCATGACTTCCTTGATGCCCCGGCACACCGTGTCGAGCGGGTGCTCGTGCGCCGGCGCCGCGTTGAGCACCGCCTCCGCGCGGACCAGGGTGTCGTCGTGGTCCGGGAAGATCGCCTCCTCCTTGGAGCGGAAGTGGCGGAAGAAGGTGCGCCGGGCGACACCGGCGGCGGCGGCGATCTCGTCGACGGTGGTGGCTTCGTACCCCTTGGTCGCGAACAGCTCCATGGCTGCTGCCGCCAGTTCCCGGCGCATTTTCAGCCGCTGGGCGGCGGCGCGACTGCCTGCGGCACTTTCCGGCGCGTCGGTGGCTGCGGTACGTGAGGACTTGGCGGGCTGGGACATGACCCGAACGTACTGCATGCGCGCGGCCCGGTGCGCAGGTCCGGGGCGTCCCCCGCCCGCGGGGGACGGGGGACCGCCGGGTCCGGCGGACGGAGGCGGGCCGCCCGGGCCGAGCAGCCCGCCCCAGTCCCGCTCCGGCCGCGACCGGTCGCCGGCGCCGTCAGCGGCGGGCATACTCGCGGAAGCCGCGGCCGGTCTTGCGGCCCAGGCAGCCCGCGGCGACCAGGTGCTCCAGCAGCGGCGCCGGGGCGAGACCGGGGTCGCGGAACTCGCGGTGCAGCACCTTCTCGATGGCCAGCGAGACGTCCAGGCCGACCACGTCCAGCAGTTCGAACGGGCCCATGGGATAGCCGCCGCCGAGCCTCATCGCCGCGTCGATGTCGTCCAGCGAGGCGTAGTGCTCCTGGACCATCTTGATCGCGTTGTTGAGGTACGGGAACAGCAGGGCGTTCACGATGAACCCGGCGCGGTCGCCGCAGTCCACGGGGTGCTTGCGGATCCGGCCGCAGACCTCGCGGACGGTCGCGTGGACGTCGTCGGCCGTGAGGACCGTGCGGACCACCTCGACCAGCTTCATCGCCGGCGCCGGGTTGAAGAAGTGCATGCCGATCACGTCCTGCGGGCGCGAGGTGGCACGGGCGCAGGCGACGACGGGCAGCGACGAGGTGGTGGTGGCCAGGACCGCGCCCGGCTTGCACACCTTGTCCAGCGCCTGGAAGAGCTGCCGCTTGACCTCCAGGTCCTCGGCGACCGCCTCGACGGCCAGGTCGACGTCGGCGAAGGCGTCGTAGGACCCGGCCGGCACGATCCGGTCCAGGACCTGCGCGGCGGCCTCGGCGGACAGCCGGCCCTTGTCGACGGAGCGGGAGAGCGACGTGCCGATCCGGGCCTTGGCGGCCAGGGCCTTCTCCTCGCCGCGGCCGGCCAGCACGACCCGGTAGCCCGCCTTGGCGAAGACCTCGGCGATGCCGGAGGCCATGGTGCCGGACCCGGCGACACCGACCGAGCGGACCTCGCGGCCGGCGGCCGCCGCACCGCCGGCCGCCGGGGTCGCCGCGTCCGGCACCACCGTGCCGCTGCCCGGCGCCTCGTACGTGTAGAAGCCGCGGCCGGCCTTGCGGCCCGTCAGACCCGCCTCGCTGAGCTGCTTGAGGATCGGCGCGGGGGCGTGCAGCCGGTCCCGGGACTCGGCGTACATCGCCTCCAGGACCGTGCGCGCGGTGTCGACGCCGATCAGGTCGAGCAGGGCGAGCGGGCCCATGGGCAGCCCGCAGCCGAGCCGCATGGCCGCGTCGATGTCCTCGCGGGAGGCGTACCGGGCCTCGTACATCGCGGCGGCCTGGTTCAGGTAGCCGAACAGCAGCCCGTCCGCCACGAAGCCCGGCCGGTCGCCGACGGCGACCGGCTCCTTGCCCAGCTCGACGGCGAGATCGGTGACGGCGGCGACGGCCTGCGGCGCGGTCAGCACCGAGGAGACCACCTCGACCAGCTTCATCGCCGGCGCCGGGTTGAAGAAGTGCAGGCCGAGCACGCGCTCGGGACGGGCCGAGTCGGCGGCCAGCCGGGTCACGGACAGGGCGTTGGTGCCGGTCGCGAGGATCGTGCCGGGGCGGACGATGCCGTCCAGCTCGCGGAAAATCTGCTGCTTGACCTCGTACGACTCGGGGGCCACCTCGATGACGAGGTCGGCGTCGGCGGCCGCACCGAGGTCGGTGGCGGTGCGCACCCGGGCCAGCACCCCGGCGCGCTGCTCCTCGGTGAGCCGGCCGCGGGCCACGGCACGGGCGGTGGCGGCCTGGAGGGCGGCGAGCGCCTTCGCGGCCTGGACCTCGCTGACGTCGATGCCGATCACCTCGCGGCCGGCCCGCGCGAGGACCTCGGTGATACCGGTGCCCATGGTGCCGAGGCCGACGACGGCGATCGTCCTAAGCGGGGACGGAGGGGTGTGGGACAGGGGAGTGGCCATCGCGGGACTCCAGGATGAGGGGTGACGACGAGGGACGCGCCGTGGTGCGCCGAGGGGCGCACCACGGTGCGGGAGAGGAGTGCGGGTGTTGCCGGGCTGCGAGCGCACACGCCCGGTGCTGCCGGTGCCGCGGGCGCGCACACGCCCGGGAACGGCGGAACTTCCGACCGGCCCTGTCCCGGAGCCGGGTCGTACTGCGGCGCACCAAGGGCACCGAACCGACAGACTCTCCCACGCCCCAGGGGGCGGGGGAGCTGTCCCCGGCGACGGCCGCGTCACCAGACCGTCGCCAGCGGGAGCGCGAGGGTTACTCGCTCGTATGAGCCTAACCGGCGGGTAACGAGCGCGCCAGCCCCCGGACTTTGTGATGTATCTCGCCCGCCCGGCGCGACCCCTCTACGCTGGGCCTCGTGGACGAAGAGTTGCGCTCGCTCACGGACCGCTTACGGCGGGAGGCCGGCGGCTCGGCCGGCTTCGACCGCCTGCTGGCCACCGGGGACCACGGCGAACTGGCGGAGGTGCTCACCGCGCCCGGCCAGCCGCTGTGGGCCAGGGAGCTGGCCGCGTTCCGCCTCGGCCGGGCCGGCGACCGGCGGGCCTTCGAGGCGCTGGTGCTGCTGCTCAACCACCGCGACCCGCCGCGCTGCGCCTCCGCCGCGCACGCCCTCGCCCGTCTCGGCGACCCGCGCACGGCCCGGGCCGCCGCCGCCCTCGCCACCAACGAACTCCGCGTCGCCTACGCCCTGCACCCGGTCCGGCTGCTGACCGCCCTGCGCGCCCCCGAGTCGGTGCCCGCCCTGATCACCACCCTGGAGCGGCGGCTGAACCCGCACGACCCCTACCGGCGGGTCGCCCTCGCCTGTGTGGAGGGCCTCGGCGCGCTCGGCGACCCGCGCGCCCGGCGGGTGCTGACCGAGGCCCTGGCCCACCCGGCGCTCGCGGAGGCGGCGGTGCACGCGCTGGCGCGGATACCGCAGCGGCAGCCGGGGTGACGTCCGGTCAGGGGCGCAGGCTCCTGGCGTACCGCACCTCGGGCACGGACACGCCGTCGGCCTCGAAGGGCTCCTCGGCGCCGTCGGCGCGGAAACCGGCGCGCTCGTAATAGCGCCGGGCGGGCGCGTTGCCCGCGACCACCCACAGGAGCATGCGCGGGGACGCCGGGAGCCGCCGGACCGACGCGGCGAGCAGCGCCCGCCCGACACCGCGGCCCAGGTGCGCCGGGTCGACGTAGAGCGCGTACAGCTCGGCGTCCCCGGTCCGCGTCCCGCCGTCCCGGTACGGTCCGGCCGCCGCCCAGCCGAGCACCTCGCCGTCCCGCTCGGCGACCAGGTCCACCACCCGGTCGTCCCGCCCGAACCGGGCCCGCCGCCGCTCGGCGTCGGCGGCCGCGTCGAGCCCGTCCAGGTACGTCCGCGGGACGAGTCCCCGGTAGGCGTGCCGCCAGCCGCCGACCCGGATCTCGGAGACGCGGCCGCAGTCGGCGAGCCGCATGGGGCGGATGAGGGGGTGAGTGAGGGGGAACCGGTCGTCCATGACGGCACTTTAGGGAGCCGCCCTCCGGGCCCGCCCGTGATTGTCGGACCGCGAACCGGAGGGCCCTGCCGCCGTATCGCTGCCGCACCGAACGCCGCCGGACCGTCAGCGGGAGGACGCCGGCGGCCCGAGCGGGGCCGGGACGCGGGACCGCGCCGCCGCCTTCGCCGTCAGCGGCTCCGGCTCCGGCGACCTCGCGCAGACCGCGTCGGCCGGCCCGGTGCCCCGCGGCACCGTGCCGTCGGCCAGATAGGCGGCCAGGTACCCGTCCAGGCACGCGTTGCCGTTCAGCGTGACGCCGTGGTTGCCGCCACCCCGCTCGACCACCAGGCTGGAGCGGGCCAGCAGCCGGTGGACCGCGACGGCGCCGGAGTAGGGGGTGGCGGCGTCCTCGGTCGCCTGGAGGAGCAGGACCGGCGGCAGTTTGCCGTTCGCGATGTTCACCCGCGGCCGCGGCGCCACCGGCCAGAACGCGCAGGGCGCGTTGTACCAGGTGTTGTTCCAGGCCATGAGGGGGGCCGCGCTGTGGACCGCCCAGGTGTCCGCGCGCCACCGGTCCCAGTCGCGGGGCCAGGGGGCGTCGCGGCACTGCACCGCCGTGTAGACGCTGTAGCCGTTGTCGCCCGCGGCGTCCACCGCGCCGAAGTTGTCGTACGCCTCCACCAGCGGCCCGGTGGTCCCGCGCCGGACGTAGGCCGCGAACGCCTCGGCGAGGTAGGGCCAGTAGCCGTCGTGGTAGCCGCCGGGCATGAAGGTGTCCTCCAGCTCCGCCGCGCCGACCCTGCCCCCGGCGGGCTTACCGGCGAGCGCCGTCCGCATCGCGTACCAGCGGGCCCCGACCGCGGCGGGGTCCGTGCCGAGCCGGTAGTGCGCGTCGTGCCCGGCGATCCAGGCCATCAGCGCGCGGTGCCGGTCCTCGAAGGCGTAGTCCTGGCGGAGGTTGTCCCGGTACCAGACGCCGGTCGGGTCGACGACGGAGTCCAGCGCCATGCGGTGCACGTGCCCGGGGTACAGCTTCGCGTAGACCGCGCCCAGGTAGGTGCCGTAGGAGTAGCCGAGGTAGCTGATCCGCGGCGCGCCGAGGGCCCGGCGCACGGCGTCCAGGTCCCGGGCCGTGCTGACGGTGTCCATGTACGGCAGGACGCCGGCGTACTTGCGGCCGCAGGCGGCGGCGAAGGACCGCGCGCGCTCGATGCCGGCCCGCTCCAGCGCGGCCGTGGCCGGCACGGAGGCCGGGCGGCCCGCCGCGAAGTGGCCGCGCGCGCACGTCAGCGCGGGCTCGCTGCGGCCGACCCCGCGCGGGTCGAAGCCGATGACGTCGTACCGGGCGGCCACGTTCCCCGGCAGCGAGGAGGCGACGACCCCGGCGAGCGCCAGTCCGCTGCCGCCGGGACCGCCCGGGTTGACCAGGAGCGGTCCCTCGAAGGCCCGCGCGGTGTGCGGGACGCGGGACAGGGCGAGCGTGATCGTGCGGCCCGAGGGTTTCGCGTGGTCCAGCGGCACCCGTACGGATGCGCACTGGAGGGCCGGGTGGTCGCGGGTGCCGCAGTTCTTCCAGGCGGGCGGCGGTACGGCCGCGGTGGCGGCCGCCGGGGCGGGTACGGCGGCGAGCGAACCCGCCACCACGGCGGCGGCCGCGCACAGCGCGGCTGCGCGTGTCCTCATGGGCGTCCTCCCGGGACGGCGGGGTCCGGCGGACCGCGGGGCTCACCGTCCTCGCCGGATCGTCCCGGAGTCCGGGCCGCGGGGAACGCGCCACGGCGATACTTGACCCCATCGGGTCGGCGGATGCGCCCTGACGCCCCCGGAAGCGCTCACATGAGGCTGAGCTGGACCGGCCCCGGTTCGGGTTCCGGCCCCGCGGCGGCCGGGCCGATCCGGCGGGCCCGTCCCGGGCGCGCGGGCCCGATGCCGTACTCCCGCGCCAGTTCGTGCACTTGGCGGGTGATGTGGCGCTGGTACCACCGGGGCGCGTAGGCCCCCTCCGCGTACAGGCGCTCGTACCGGCGGACCAGGTGCGGGTGGTGCCGTCCGAGCCAGGCCATGAACCACTCCCGGGCCCCCGGGCGCAGGTGCAGCACCAGGGGGGTGACGGAGGTGGCCCCGGCGGCCGCGACGGCCCGCACCGTGGCCCGCAGCCGGTCCGGGTGGTCGCTCAGGAACGGGATCACCGGCGCCATCAGCACCCCGCAGCCGATGCCGTGCTCCCCGAGGGTGCGGACGACCTCCAGCCGGCGCTCGGGCGCGGGGGTGCCCGGCTCCACCGTGCGCCACAGCTCGGTGTCGAGGAAGCCGACGGAGACGGAGATGCCCACGTCCGTCACCTCGGACGCCCTGACCAGCAGGTCCAGGTCGCGCAGGATCAGGGTGCCCTTGGTGAGCACCGAGAACGGGTTCGCGTGCTCGGTGAGCGCGGAGATGATGCCCGGCATCAGCCGGTAGCGGCCCTCCGCGCGCTGGTAGCAGTCGACGTTGGTGCCCATCGCGACGTGGTCGCCCCGCCAGCGGCGCGAGCCGAGCTGGCGGCGCAGCACCTCGGGCGCGTTCACCTTGACGACGATCTGGGTGTCGAAGCCGATGCCCGTGTCCAGGTCCAGGTAGCCGTGCGTCCTGCGGGCGAAGCAGTAGACGCAGGCGTGCGTGCAGCCCCGGTAGGGGTTGACCGTCCATTCGAACGGCATCCGCGAGGCGCCCGGCACCCGGTTCAGCACCGACCGGGCCCGCACCTCGTGGAAGGTGATTCCGCGGAACCCGGGCGCGTCGATCGTCCGGGTGGTCACGGCGTCCGCGCCGAACAGCGCGGCGTCGGCGGCCCGGCCGTGTTCGGTCCGGCCGTGCCCGGCCGGGTCCGCCGGGTCCGGCTGGTCCGCCGGCTCCGTCGTGAGGTTGTCCCAGCGCATGACGCCTCCTCGCTCGCGCTGGGCCCACAATAGAACATCTGTTCCCATGATCGTGCGCACCCGATTTGGGGGGCCGGACACCGGGGTGGTTGGCTTGTCCCAACCCCGAGCAACCAGGTCCTGGAGGAACGCAATGGCGCAGGTCGAGGCCACTACGGAGCGGGTCGTCGCGGCGGACGCGGAGACGGTGTTCGACGCGCTCGCCGACTACAGCGGCACGCGGCGCAAGCTGCTGCCCGAGCAGTTCAGCGAGTACGAGGTGCGCGAGGGCGGCGACGGCGAGGGCACCCTCGTCCACTGGAAGCTCCAGGCCACCAGCAAGCGGGTCCGCGACTGCCTGCTGGAGGTGAGCGAGCCCACCGACGGCGAGCTGGTCGAGAAGGACCGCAACTCCTCCATGGTCACCACCTGGCGGGTCACCCCGGCCGGCGAGGGCGGCTCGCGCGTCGTCGTCACCACCACCTGGCAGGGCGCCGGCGGCATCGGCGGCTTCTTCGAGCGGACCTTCGCGCCCAAGGGCCTCGGCCGGATCTACGACGCCGTGCTCGACAACCTCGCCGCCGAGGTCGGCAAGTAGCTCAAGTGCCCACCGGTGCAAGGCAGTTGACGATCGGTTGACGCCCTCACCGGTTCGGGTGGATCTCCGTCCGGGGAGCCCGTGGCGCCGTAACCCGCCGCAGCCGTCCGCAGTTCTCGCCTCACGCGGGAGATGTGACGGGTGCGGCGAGGGGAGCGGTTCGTGGGCGGTACGACACTGGTGGAGCACGAGCCGCTCGGGCCACCGGCGACGAGCGGAGGGAGCGCGGCGGACGCGGGGACCGCGGCGGCCGAGGCGGCGGCGGCCGAACGGACGGCCGCCGCACCGCCGCCCCCCGCCGAACTCACCCCCCGCCGGGTCCGGTTGGTGTTCCTCGGGCTGATGCTGGCGCTGCTGCTGGCCGCCCTGGACCAGATGATCGTCGCCACCGCCCTGCCGAAGATCGTGGGCGAGCTGCACGGCCTGGACAAGATGTCCTGGGCGATCACCGCCTACCTGCTCACCTCCACCATCGGCCTCCCCCTGTACGGCAAACTCGGCGACCTGGTCGGCCGCAAGGGCGTCTTCCAGTTCGCCATCGCCGTCTTCGTCGTCGGCTCCGCGCTGGCCGGCCGGGCCGGCAGCATGGACCAGCTCATCGCCTACCGGGCGCTCCAGGGCGTCGGCGCCGGCGGGCTCATGATCGGCGTGCAGGCGATCATCGCCGACATCGTGCCGCCCCGGGAACGCGGCCGCTACATGGGCCTGATCGGCGCCGCCTTCGGTCTCGCCTCCGTCGCCGGACCGCTGCTCGGCGGCTACTTCACCGACCACCTCTCCTGGCGCTGGTGCTTCTACGTCAACGTTCCCTTCGGACTGGTCACCCTGGCCGTCGTCACCGTCGTGCTGAAACTCCCCAGGCCGCGGGTGCGCGCCCGGCTCGACGTGCTCGGCGCGCTGCTGCTCGCCGCCGCCTCCACCTGCCTGGTGCTGCTCACCAGCTGGGGCGGGACCGAGTACGCCTGGGACTCCCGGCAGATCCTCGGCCTCGGCGCCGGCGCCCTCGTCACCACCGTCCTCTTCCTCGTCGCCGAACGCCTCGCCGCCGAACCGATCATGCCGCTGCGGCTGTTCCGGGACTCGGTCTTCACCATCAGCGGCCTGGTCGGCCTGGTGATCGGCGTCGCCCTGTTCGGCGCCGCCAGCTACCTGCCGACCTTCCTCCAGATGGTCGACGGGGCCAGCGCCACCGAGTCCGGGCTGCTGATGCTGCCCATGATGGCGGGGATCGTCGGCGCCTCGATCATCGGCGGCCAGCTCATCAGCCGCACCGGCCGGTACAAGGTCTGGCCCGTGCTCGGCAGCGCCGTCTCCGCCGCCGGCATGTGGCTGCTGTCCCGGCTGGAGACCGACACCCCGCGGCTGCACTACAGCATCTGGATGGCCGTGCTCGGCGCCGGCATCGGCATGGTGCTGCCCGTCCTGGTCCTCGCCGTGCAGAACTCGGTGCGCCCCTCCGACCTAGGCAGCGCCACCAGCGCCAACAACTACTTCCGGCAGATCGGCGGCAGCGTCGGCGCCGCGGTCTTCGGCACCCTCTTCGCCGACCGGCTCACCGGCGCCCTGCGCCGGGAGCTGCCCCCGCGCGCCGGCGCCGGGCTGCCCGACGCCGACTCGATCACCCCGCAGCTCGTCCACGCGCTGCCCCCGGCCCTGCGCGACGCCTACGTCCGCGCCTACGCCGACGCGATGCCCCGGATCTTCCTCTACCTGGTCCCGGTGCTCGTCCTCGGCCTGATCATCGCCTTCTTCCTCAAGGAGAAACCACTGGTGTCCCACCACACCGTCGAAACCGAGCCCGGGACCACGACCACCGCCATCCCGCACGCCCGCCCCCGGACCGCGGCGGCCGCCGCCCCCGGCCGCGCGCCGCACGCCGCCGGCGTCCCCGTGTGCGGCACGGTGCAGCACCCCGACGGCACCGTGGTGCCCCGCGCGGCGCTCACCCTCATCGACGTCGCCGGACAGCAGATCGGCCGCGGCGCCAGCGGGGACGACGGGCGGTACGCGCTCAGCACCCCCGGCGCCGGGGCGTACGTGCTGATCGCCGCGGCCGGCGGGCACCAGCCGCAGGCCGTCTCCGTCACCGTCGGCGAACGGCCCGTCGAACTCGACGTCGTCCTCGGCGGCGCCGGCCGCCTCGCCGGCAACGTGCTCACCGCCGACGGCAGCCCCGTCCGGGACGCCACCGTCACCCTCACCAACGTGCACGGCGAGGTCGTCTCCGCCACCCGCAGCGGACGCGAGGGCGGCTACGTCATCACCGAACTGGTCGCCGGCGAGTACACCCTCGCCGCCAGCGCCCCCGCCTTCCGGCCCGCCGCGCTCCCGGTCACCGTGCAGGCGTCCCGGGAGACCCGCCAGGACGTCGAACTCGCCGGCGGCGCCGTGCTCAAGGGCACCGTCCGGGCGAGCGGCGGGCGTGCCGTGGAGGACGCCCGGGTGACCCTGCTCGACGCCGCGGGCAACGTCGTCGACACCCTCACCACCGGCGCCGACGGGACGTTCCGGTTCGTGGACCTCTCGTCCGGCGAGTACACCGTCATCGCCGCCGGTTACCCGCCGATCGCCACGGTGTTGCAGGTCGCGGGCGGTGGCCGCACCGAGCGCGACCTCCAGCTGGGGCACGAGGACTGACCCGGCGCGGGCCGTGCGCCGGGCCGTGCGCCGGTGGCATCCGGTGAACCCAATTCCGGGATTGCCACACATCGCGACCGGCCGCCGCCTTACCGTAGTGGCCGGCGGCACAGATCGTTTGCGTACAGCCGTGGGGAGAGAGGGCCTGGGCCATGGACCGTGGCAGCGAGCGGGACACAGCTCCCGGGCTCGGCGCCGGCGACACCGCCGCGGGCCGGATCCCGCTGGCCGTGGTCGTCGTCGACCGCGCCGGCCTGGTGTCCCACTGGAGCAGCGGCGCACGGCGCCTGTTCGGCGTGGACCGGCAGGACGCCGTCGGCCGCCCCGCGGCCGACCTGCTGCCCGTCTCCGGCGCCCTCCCCGGGGACCTGGACGACCCGGTCGACGCCTACCCGCCCTACGACGGCCCCGGCCCGCACCCGGACTCCCCGCTCGGCGGGCACACCGGCTACGCCACGGCCGGCCGGGCCCGCCTCCGCCCGCCCCGGCAGGCGCCCGGCGCCGAGCGGCTGGACGTGCTCTGGTGGGCCTACCCGCTGGTCGGCCCGGACCCCTCCCGGCTGCTCGTGCTCGCCGCCGACGCCACCCTGCTGCGCGCGGAACGCGGCTACGACGCCGAGGGCGCCGAGGGCGCCGAGGGCGCCGAACGCGTCTCGCCCGGCTTCGCCCGCCACACCGAGCTGCCCGCCCCCGAGGACCTCGAACGGCGGCTGCCCGACATCCTGCCCAACATGGGCCCGGGGCTCAGCGCCCGCATCGTCTCGCAGGTCCTGGAACTCGGCTATCCGGTCCTGGAGTTCAGCAGGCTCGAGCGGGTGCCCGTCACGCCGTACTGGGGCGTGCCGCGCCGCCCAGGCCGGGCCCGCGCCGAGGCCGTGCTCCCACGGCAGCGGCCGGCCGCCCTCCCGGTCCCGTCCGGCGCCGAGACGGACCTGGAGTACGCCGCCGTCCGGGAGCGGCTGGAGTTCCTCAACGAGGTCAGCTCCCGCATCGGCTCCTCCCTGGACCTCGGCGAGACCATCCGCGAGGTCACCAGCGCCGCCGTGCCGCGGTTCGCGGACTTCGCCGGCACCCACCTGCGCGCCGCGGTGCTGGCGGGCGAGGGCTTCCCGGACGGCCCGCCGGACGCCCACACCGTGATGTTCCGCGTCTGGGTCGAGCACAACGACGAGCCCGGCCGCTGGGACGACACCGTGCCGGTCGGCGAGTCCTTCGCCTTCCCCGAGCACACCCCGTTCTACCGGTGCATGGTCACCGGTGAACCGGTCGTCGTCCCGGAGGTCACCGAGGAGCTGAGCGAGCGCATCGCCGGCGAGTTCGAGAAGCGCGACCTGCGCCCGCTGATCGGCGGCCGGTCCCTGCTGATCGTCCCGCTCAAGGCGCGCAACGTCGTCCTCGGCTTCATGGTGCTGATGCGCCGCCCGGACCGCGCCCGGTTCGACGACATGGACCGCACCACCGGCGCCGAACTCGCCGCCCGCGCCGGCCTCGTGCTCGACAACGCCCGCATGTACACCTACCAGGAGAACGTCGCCGACACCCTCCAGGACAGCATGCTGCCGCAGGTCACCCCGCGGATGGCCGGCTGCGACACCGCCACCCGCTACCTGCCTGGCACCCGGCTCGGCCGGATCGGCGGCGACTGGTTCGACACCATCAAGCTGCCCGGCTCCCGTACCGCCCTCGTGGTCGGCGACGTCATGGGGCACGGCCTGAACTCGGCCGCGATGATGGGGCAGTTGCGCACCGCCGTGCAGACCATGGCGGCCCTGGGCACCCCGCCCGCCCAGCTCCTGCGCAACCTCGACGACCTGGCCCGCCGGCTCGGCGACAACTACCTCGCCACCTGCCTGTACGCGGTCTACGACCCGATCCGCGGCGAACTGACCCTCGCCAACGCCGGGCACATCCCGCCGGTGCTGGTCCGTGCCGCGGACGGCGGCAGTGAACTCCTGGAGCTGCCCACCGGCGCCCCGATCGGCGTCGGCGGTGTCCCCTTCGAGGCGGTCCGGGTCGACGTCGCGCCGGGCGACCGGCTGGTGCTGTGCACCGACGGACTGGTCGAGGTGCGCGGCTCCGACATCGGCGAGGGCCTCGCCGCGCTCTGCGAGTCCGCCGCGCACCCCGCCGCATCCATGGACGACGCCTGCGACACCATCATCCGCGCGCTGAACACCCGCGGCGGACGCAAGGACGACGTCGCCCTCCTCATGGCCCGGCTCAACGGCATCCCGGACGAGCACGTCGCCGAGTGGCGGCTCGACGCCGACCCGCGCGAGGTGGCCCGGGCCCGGCGACTGGTCTGCGACCAGCTCCGGCAGTGGGGGCTGCCGGAGACCGTGGAGACGGCCCGGCTGCTGGTCAGCGAGGTCGTCACCAACGCCGTCCGGCACGCCGGTGGCGAGCGGATCGGCCTGCGGGTGGTCCGGACCGACGCGCTGCTGTTCGAGGTCACCGACGACGACCCCGACCTGCCCGCCATGATCACCGCGGGTCCGGACGACGAGTCGGGCCGCGGCCTGCGCGTGGTCAGCCGGCTGGCCCGGGAGTGGGGAGCCAGCGCCACCGGGCACCGCAAGACCGTCTGGTTCGAACAGGCCGTCCCCGTGTCGTGAAGGCGGCCGCCGCCCGGCCCTTGCCCCGCCGCGGTCCGCCACGGTATCCCGATCACGGAACCGACGACCGTGGGGAGCACGCATGAAGATCTCGGACAAGTACCGCGACAACTGGGAGAGTTACTGGCGGGAGACCGCCGACGGCCGGGGGGAGGCCATCTGGGACGCCGAGCCCGCCCTGACCGCCGCGCCGCACAGCGAACTGCTCCTCGCGCACGCCGGCCCGGACCGCGCGATCGTCGACCTCGGCTGCGGCAACGGCACGCAGACCCGCTACCTGGCCACCCGGTTCGCCCGTGCGATAGGCGTCGACCTCTCGCACGCGGCCGTCGAGCACGCCCGCCGCGCCGCGGACGGCGGTCCCGCCGAGTTCCGGCAGCTCGACCTCACCGACACCGGGGCCGTGCGCGACCTGCACCGGCGGCTCGGCGACACCCACGTCTACATGCGGGCCGTCATCCACCAGAGCGAGCCCGCGGCGCGGCCCGCCGTGGCCGCCGCGGTCGCCGAGCTGATCGGCACCGCGGGCCGGGCCTTCGTGGTCGAGCTGACCTCCGCCTCCCGGGACGTCCTGTCGCACGCCGCGTCCGAGCCGGGCGGCCCGGGACCCAAGCTCCAGCGCGTCTTCCACCACGGGCTCAAGCCCGCCGACGCGGCCGATGACGAGATCCCCCGGCTGCTCGCCGGGGCCGGTCTCACCGTCCTGGCCGACGGCGCGACGACCCTGCCGCAGACCGAGCACCTCAAGGACGGCACCCGCATAGAGCTGCCGGCCCGGTGGTTCGTCCTCGCGGGGGCGTGAGCGGCCCCCGGCGCCCCCTCGGGGCCCGCCGGCGGACCCGGTGCCCGGCGCGCCACCGCTGCGTACCGGGTCACCGTGTCCGGGTCGTAGCCTGTCCGCCGCCCGACGCGTAACGTGACGCAGCATGAAGATCCTCATCAGTGCCGACATGGAGGGTGCCACGGGCGTCACCTGGCCTGCCGACGTGCTGCCGGGGACGCCGCAGTGGGAGCGGTGCCGGTCGATGTTCACCTCGGACGTGAACGCCGCCGCCCAGGGCTTCTTCGACGGCGGCGCCGACCAGGTGGTCGTCAACGAGGCCCACTGGTCCATGCGCAACCTCCTCCTGGAGCGCCTGGACGAGCGCGTGGAGATGCTCACCGGCCGGCACAAGGCGCTGTCCATGGTGGAGGGCGTCCAGCACGGCGACGTCGACGGCATCGCGTTCGTCGGCTACCACGGGGGAGCCGGCATGGAGGGCGTCCTCGCCCACACCTACCTCGCCAACCAGATCACCGGTGTCTGGCTGAACGACGTCCGCGCCAGCGAGGGCCTGCTCAACGCGCACGTCGTCGCCGAGTACGGCACCCCCGTCGTCCTCGTCACCGGTGACGACGTGGCGTGCGAGGACGCCCTCGGCTACGCCCCCGAGGCGCTGAAGGTCGCCGTCAAGGACCACGTGTCCCGGTACGCGGCCGTGTGCCGGACCCCGGCCCGCACCGCCGCCGACATCCGCGCGGCGGCCAAGGAGGCGGCCCGGCTGGCGGTCCGTCACCAGCCAGTCCAGGCAGGGCCGTTCACCGTCGTCGTCGAGTTCGACGCCGAGCACCTGGCGCAGGCCGCCACCGTCGTCCCCGGAGTGGTCCGCACCGGTGAGCGGAAGGTGGCGTACACGAGCGCCGCCATGTACGAGGGGATCAGGACGTTCAAGGCGGTCACCACGATCGTCTCCGCCGCCGTGGAGGAGCAGTATGGCTGACCAGCTGGCCTTGGACGAGGTGGTGGAGTTCACCTCCGGACTGATCCGCATCGACACCGCCAACCGGGGCGGCGGCGACTGCCGGGAGCGGCCCGCCGCCGAGTACGCGGCCGAACGGCTGGCCGGTGCGGGCCTGGAGCCGCTGCTGCTGGAGCGCACCGCGGGCCGGACCAACGTGGTGGCCCGGATCGCGGGCACCGACCCGTCCGCCGACGCGCTGCTGGTCCACGGCCACCTCGACGTCGTGCCAGCCGAGGCCGCCGACTGGAGCGTGCACCCGTTCTCCGGCGAGGTCCGCGACGGCGTGGTGTGGGGCCGCGGCGCCGTCGACATGAAGAACATGGACGCGATGATCCTCGCGGTGGTCCGGAACTGGGCCCGGCAGGGCGTACGGCCCCGCCGCGACCTCGTCATCGCCTTCACCGCGGACGAGGAGGCCAGCGCCGAGGACGGCTCCGGCTTCCTGGCCGACCGGCACCCCGAACTCTTCGAGGGCTGCACCGAGGCCGTCGGCGAGTCCGGTGCCTTCACCTTCCACGACGGCGCCGGCCGCGAGATCTACCCGATCGCGGCGGGGGAGCGGGGCACCGCCTGGCTGAAGCTGACCGCGCGCGGCCGGGCCGGGCACGGCTCCAAGGTGAACGCGGAGAACGCGGTGACCCGGCTCGCCGCGGCCGTCACCCGCGTCGGCGAGCACCGGTGGCCGCTCCGGCTCACCCCGACCGTGCGGGCCGCCCTCGACGCCCTCGCCGCCCTGTACGGCGTCGAGACGGGACCGGCGGACGTGGACACGCTGCTGGAGAAGCTCGGCCCCGCCGCCAAGCTGGTCGAGTCGACCGTCCGCAACAGCGCCAACCCGACGATGCTGGAAGCCGGTTACAAGGTCAACGTGATCCCCGGCGAGGCGGCCGCCTACGTGGACGGGCGGTTCCTGCCCGGCACCGAGGAGGAGTTCACCGCCACCCTGGACGAGCTGACGGGGCCGGACGTGCGCTGGGAGTTCGCGCACCGGGAACCGGCCCTCCAGGCACCGGTGGACGTGCCGCTGTTCGACCGGATGCGGGCCGCGGTGGCGGAGTTCGCGCCCGGCGGCCATGTGGTGCCGTACTGCATGTCGGGGGGCACGGACGCCAAGCAGTTCTCCCGGCTCGGCATCGCCGGCTACGGGTTCTCGCCGCTGCGGCTGCCCGTCGGCCTCGACTACCAGGCGCTGTTCCACGGGGTGGACGAGCGCGTGCCGGTCGAGGCGCTGCACTTCGGTGTCCGGGTGCTGGACCGCTTCCTGCGGACGGCCTAGAGGGTGGGGGAGAGGATGCTGGAAGCGCCGTACGGATCGTGGCCGTCACCCGTCGACGCGGCGCTGGCCGCCGCGCACGACGGACGGCCCGACTGGGTGGGCTTCGTCGGCGACGAGGTGTGGTGGACCGAGCCCCGGCCGGCCGAGGGCGGCCGGCGGACGCTGGTGCGGCGGCGGGCCGACGGCGCCGAGGAACAGGTGCTGCCCGCGCCGTGGAACGTGCGCAGCCGCGTCATCGAGTACGGCGGCCACCCCTGGGCCGGTGCGGTGGCGGACGGCCGGCCCCTCGTGGTGTTCGTGCACTTCGCCGACCAGCGGCTCTACCGCTGCGAGCCGGGCGGTGAGCCCCGGCCGCTGACCCCCGTGTCACCGGTGGGCGGCGGCCTGCGCTGGGCCGAGCCCCGGATCGACCTCGCCCGCGGCGAGGTGTGGTGCGTCCTGGAGGAGTTCACCGGGGACGGCCCTGACGACGTACGGCGGGTCCAGGCCGCCGTACCGCTGGACGGCTCGGCCGCCGGCGACCGGGCCGCCGTCCGCGAACTCCTCCCCGCCCGGCACCGGTTCGTCACCGGGGCCCGGCTGTCGCCCGACGGCCGGCGGGCCGCCTGGCTGGCCTGGGACCACCCGCGGATGCCGTGGGACGGGACGGAGCTGCTGGTCGCCGAGGTCGGCGGCGACGGCCTGCTGACCGGCGCCCGGACCGTCGCCGGCGGACCGGAGGAGGCCGTCGCCCAGGTCGAGTGGGCGGCGGACGGCGCCCTGCTCCACTCCAGCGACCGCACCGGCTGGTGGAACCTCTACCGCGACGGCACCCCGCTGTGCCCGCGCGAGGAGGAGTTCGGCGGGCCCCTCTGGCAGCTCGGGCTGCGCTGGTTCGCGCCGCTGGACAACGGGCTGCTGGCGGTCGTGCACGGCCGCGGGCCCGCCGTGCTCGGGATACTCGACCCGGAGTCCGGCGAGATCGTCGACGCCGCCGGCCCCTGGACGGAGTGCACGGCCACCCTGGCCGCCCACGGCACCCGCGTCGTCGCGGTCGGCGCCGGCCCGCGCACCGGGCACGAGGTGGTCGAACTGGACACCGCGACCGGCCGCGCCCGCGTGATCGGCGCCCGGCACCGCGACCCGGTGGACCCGGCCTACTACCCGCGGCCGCAGGTCCGCACCTTCGCCGGCCCGGACGGCCGCGAGGTGCACGCCCACGTCCACCCGCCGCACCACCCCTCCCGCACCGCGCCCGACGGCGAACTGCCGCCGTACGTGATCTGGGCGCACGGCGGGCCCACCAGCCGGGTGCCGCTGGTGCTGGACCTGGCCATCGCCTACTTCACCTCGCGGGGCATCGGCGTCGCCGAGGTGAACTACGGCGGCTCCACCGGCTACGGCCGGGCCTACCGCGAACGGCTGCGCGAGCAGTGGGGCGTGGTCGACGTCGAGGACTGCGCGGCCGTCGCCCGCGCCCTGGCCGACGAGGGCACCGCCGACCCCGCCCGGCTGGCCGTCCGGGGCGGCAGCGCGGGCGGCTGGACCACCGCCGCCTCCCTGACCACGACCGACGTCTACGCCTGCGGCACCATCGTCTACCCGGTGCTCGACCTCGCGACCTGGGGCCCGGGCGAGACCCACGACTTCGAGTCCCGCTACCTGGAGTCCCTGATCGGCCCGCTCGCGGAGGTGCCGGCGCGGTACGCCGAGCGCTCGCCGACCGCGCACGCCGACCGGCTCACCGTGCCGTTCCTGCTGCTCCAGGGCCTGGACGACGTCATCTGCCCGCCTGCCCAGTGCGAGCGCTTCCTCGCCCGGGTCGCCGGCCGCGGCGTGCCGCACGCCTACCTCACCTTCGCGGGGGAGGGGCACGGGTTCCGGCGGGCCGAGACCATGGTGCGCGCCCTGGAGGCGGAACTCTCCCTATACGCCCAGGTGTTCGGGCTGGACCCGGCGCCGCCGACCGCGAAGGTAGAACTGGCCCCGTGAAGGAACTCCTGCGCCCGCGCCGGCTGGCACCCGGCGCCCGGGTCGCCGTCGTCGCCCCCAGCGGGCCGGTGCCCGAGGAGCGGCTGGAGGCGGGCCTCGACGTGCTGCGCGGCTGGGACCTGGACCCGGTGGCCGGGGCCCATGTCCTCGACCGGCACCCCGGGTTCGGGTACCTGGCGGGCACCGACGCCGACCGCGCCGCCGACTTCCAGCGCGCCTGGTGCGACCCGGCCGTGGACGCGGTGCTGTGCGCCCGCGGCGGCTACGGCGCGCAGCGCATGGTGGACCTGCTGGACTGGGACGCGATGCGGGCGGCCGGGCCCAAGGTCCTCGTCGGGTTCAGCGACATCACCGTCCTGCACGAGGCCGTCGCCGCCCGGCTGGGGCTGGTCACGCTGCACGGGCCGATGGCGGCCGGCATCGACTTCGTCAAGAACGCCCGCGCCCAGGAGCACCTGCGGGCCACGCTCTTCGCGCCCGAGACGGTCCGCACCCTCGACCTCGGCGGCCGGTCCCTCGTGCCCGGCCGGGCCCGTGGCGTCACCCTCGGCGGCTGCCTGAGCCTGCTCGCCGCGGAGTGCGGCACCCCGCACGCCCGGCCCGCGGCGCGCGGCGGGCTGCTCTGCCTGGAGGACGTGGGCGAGGAGGCGTACCGGCTGGACCGGTACCTGACCCAACTGCTGCGGGCCGGCCGGCTGGACGGGGTGCGCGGGGTGCTCCTCGGCTCCTGGGAGGGCTGCGCGGACTACGCCGAACTGCGGCCGGTGCTGGCCGACCGGCTCGGCGGACTCGGCGTCCCGGTCGCCGAGGAGACCGGCTTCGGCCACTGCGCGGGGGCGTCGACGGTCCCGTTCGGAGTGGCGGCCGAACTCGACACGGAGGCCGGCACGCTCACCCTGGACGAGCCGGCGCTGCGCTGACCCCGCCCGGCGCGGGGCGTCCTCGGGCGGCCCCGGTCGGGGACGCCGTAGGCTGGCCGGATGCCGCACCCTCCGTCGCCCTGGCTCGCCGTGGGCCCCCGCGTCGCCGTCCGCGCCTTCGCCCTCGACGACGGCCCCGAGTTCACCGCCCGGGCCAGGGAGAGCAAGGACCTGCACCGGCCGTGGCTGTTCCCGCCGGACACCGACGCCGCGTACGCCGACTACGCGGGCCGGCTGATCGAGGATCCGGCCCGGGCCGGTTTCCTGGTGTGCGAGAAGGACGGCGGGGCCATCGCCGGCTTCATCAACATCAACAACATCGTGCGGGGCGGCTTCCGGTCCGGCGCCCTCGGCTACGGCGCCTTCGCGCACGCGGCCGGGCGGGGCCTGATGCGCGAGGGGCTGGAGCTGGTGATCGGGTACGCCTTCGGGCCGCTCGGCCTGCACCGGCTGGAGATCAACGCACAGCCCGGCAACACCGCCTCCATCGCACTGGCCCGCGGCGCCGGGTTCCGGCTGGAGGGGTTCTCCCCGAAGATGATCCACATCGACGGTGCCTGGCGCGACCACGAACGCTGGGCGCTCACCGCCGAGATGCGCCCCGGCCGCTGACCCCCGCCCCGGCCGTGCGGGCGCGGCGGGCGGACGCCTTCGCGCGATCCTGACCGGCGGCTCCCCCGGCCGGGTCCCCTGCCGCCGGGTTCCGTGGTCACCGTGACGAGGATCCGACGTGACGTGCCGACCCTCCCCGCCGCCGAGTCGGGGCCCGACAACCCGCTGTCCGACACCACCCTCGCCGCCGCCCAGGAGCCCCGGCGGCACCTGCCGCGCATCGGAGCCCTGCCGGAACCCGAGCCCGGCCGCCCGCCCGGCCCGCCCCTGGTCGCCCCGCCCCGGCGGGAGCTGCTGGAGTCGGCCCCGGCCGCCGCGCACACCGAGTACCGCCTCGGCGTCGCGCAATGGCACGCCGGGGACCGCGCGCGGGCCGTCCGAAGCTGGGAGCGCGCGCTGCTGCACGCGTCCGCGCCCTGGGCGCCGCTGCGCTGCCTGGCCGTCGCCGACCGGGAGGCCGGCCACCACGACGGGCCGCCGACCGGTACGCGGACGCCTTCGACGCCCTGTGCCGCGACCGGCGGGACCAGGGGAACGCCGCGGCCGCGCTCGGCCGGGAGGCTGCGAGGCGCTGCTCCGGGTGCGGCGGACCGCCGAGGCCCGCATGGTGTGGGAACGGCCGCCCGACGCCGTCCGCGACCGGGGCCGGTTCCGGCCGCTGCTCGCCGGACTGTTCCTCGCCGAGGGCCGGGGCGCCGCGGCGCGGGCCGTTTTCGGCGCCGGGTTCGAGATCGCCGACCTGCGGGAGGGCGCGGAGGACGTCGGACGGCTCCGGAGCCGCCTCACCGACGAGCCGCTGCCCGCCCGCTACGACTCCCGGATGCGGCCGGACGCCGGCTGGGGGGACTGGTCGCCGCGCTGGTCGACGTACTCGAAGACCGAGCCGTCCGGATGCACGGCCAGCAGGTTGCGGCCCGCCGGGGTCGGCACCGGGCCCGCGACGACGTGGGCGCCCAGCTCCGTCAGCAGCCGGTGCGCCTCGTCCACGTCCTGGACGGCGATCGTCGCGGCCACCTTGCGCAGCACCTCCAGCTCCGACTCCGGGCCGCTCATCAGGAGGAAGGAGCCGACCGCGGCGACCTCCACGTCACCGCGCCGGAAGCGCAGCGCCCTGCCGCCCGACAGGCTCTCGTAGAAGGGGACCGCGGTGTCGAGGTCGTCGACGCAGATGCGCAGCGAGGCGCCCAGAATCTCCATGCGGGCGAGCCTAGTTGGGCCCGCCGGGCACGCGCACGGCACTCCTGCCACCCGCCGTGGCGCACCGGCGCCCGCCGGGTGAGCGAACCCCTTGGGTGCATCCGGCGAGCGGCCGGTGGGGCCTCACCGGCCGAGCTGCGGCAGCACCTTCGTGCGGTAGAAGTCGAAGAACCCCCGCTGGTCCGGGCCGATCTGGTTGACGTACACCCGGTCGAACCCGGCGTCGGCGAACTCCCGCAGCGCCTGGGCGTGCCGGTCGGCGTCGTCGCCGCACACCACCTGGTCCCGCACCATGTCCTCGGTGACCAGCTCCCGCACCTGCTCGAAGTGGCGCGGCGAGGGCAGCACCTGGCCCAGCTCACCGGGGAGCAGCTCGTTGTACCAGAGCTCGCGCACCGTGCGGACGCAACTCTCGCGGTCGGTGCCGTAGCAGACCTTGGTGCCGCCGCTGACCGGCTTCGTCCCGCCGCCGCCCTTGCGGAACCGGGTGACCATCTCCTCCTGCGGCATCATCGTGATGTAGCCGTCGCCGATCCGGGCGGCCAGCGCGGTCGCCTTCGGCCCAAAGCCGGAGACGTCGATCGGGACGGGCTCGTCGGGGACGGTGTAGAGGCGGGCGTTCTCCACCGTGTAGTGGGTGCCGTGGTGGTTGACCTCCTCGCCGGTGAACAGCCGGCGCATCACCTGGACCGCCTCCTCCAGCATCTCCAGGCGCACGTGCGCGGGCGGCCAGTGGTCGCCGAGGATGTGTTCGTTCAGCGCCTCCCCGGTGCCGACCCCGAGCCGGAACCGGCCGCCGGTCAGTACCGCGCTGGTCGCCGCGGCCTGCGCCACGACCGCCGGGTGCATCCGCACGGTCGGGCAGGTCACGGCCGTCTCGATGGGCAGCGAGACGGCCTCCGAGAGCGCGCCGATCACCGACCACACGAACGGGCTCTGGCCCTGCGCGCCGTTCCACGGGTGGTAGTGGTCGGAGATCCACAGCGCCTGGAACCCGGCCTGCTCGGCCATCCGGGCCTGTTCGACGAGGGCGGCGGGACCGTGCTCCTCGGCCGCGAGGAAATAGCCGTACTCGGGCATCGGAAGACCTCCGTGCGGACATGGGCCCGTCGTGGTGCGGGGCGCGGGGTGCGGCGGACCCCGGCCGGGTAACCGGCCGCGACCGGCCGAAACGCCGGTGCGGGCGCGCGGGACGGGAGTGGCGTGCGGGTGCCCGGTCCGGTGGCCGGGCCTCCCGCCCGGCGTTTGGGCGCCCCGGCCCCGGTTACGCGGAAGACCTCGTACGAGCCACACCGGAGGCCACCGTGAGCCGATCCCGTGCCGTGGTCGTCGGTGCCGGTTCCGCCGGGTGCCGGGCCGCCCGCACGCCGGCCCGGCCCACCCGGAACCGCGCCGCCCGCCCCGACGGACCGCGTCCGGCACCCGCCGCTCCCGCGGGTCACCGCAGGCGTCGCGGAGGCGCGCCGGGTCACCGGGCCGCGCCCGGTGCCGGGCGCGGCGGACGGGGGCCCCGGACACCGGGACGGTCCGCTGCCGGGCCCCCGAGCGCGGAACCGGCAGCCGCGGCCCGGCCGCCCCTGCCGCCACCGCGACCCGGGGCTCACCACCGGCCGCCGTCCTCCCGCGCCAGGGCGTCCGACCGGGCCCCCACGGGCCCGACCGGTCCGGCCGGCCACGGCGGCACCGGCACCGGAACCGGCGCGGACACCGGACGGCCCGGACCGGCCGTCCGCACACACAGGAGACGAGCCCATGACGAAACGGCCGCACCCGGAGAACCGGCGGGGCCACGAGCCAGCGAAGAACCAGCCGGGCGGCGAACCCGCCAGGAACCAGCCGGGCGGTGAACCGGCGAAGAACCAGCCGGGCGGCGAACCCGCCAGGAGCGGCCGGGAGCACCCGTCCCCCGGCCCGGTCAAGCGGACCGACCCCCCCGGCACCCGCGACTGAGCGCGACCGACCGCGAGGAGAAGGAGATCCATGAACACCGAAGAACTCGCCGAACTGGGCCAGCAGTTGCGCGTGGACAGCGTGCGGGCGTCCGCCGCCGCGGGATCGGGGCACCCGACGTCCTCGATGTCCGCGGCCGACCTGGTGGCCGTCCTGCTCGCCAACCACCTGCGCTACGACTTCGAGCGCCCCGAACACCCGGCCAACGACCGCTTCGTGCTGTCCAAGGGCCACGCCTCGCCGCTGCTGTACGCCGCCTACAAGGCGGCCGGCGCGATCGAGGACGGCGAGCTGGTCACCTTCCGCAAGCTCGGCAGCCGGCTGGAGGGCCACCCGACGCCCCGGCGGCTGCCCTGGGTGGAGACGGCCACCGGCTCGCTCGGCCAGGGCCTGCCGGTCGGCGTCGGCATCGCGCTCGCCGGCAAGCGGCTGGACCGCACCGGCTACCGGGTGTGGGTGGTGTGCGGCGACAGCGAGCTGGCGGAGGGCTCGGTGTGGGAGGCCGCCGAACACGCCGGCTACGAGAACCTGGACAACCTGATCGTCATCGCGGACGTCAACCGGCTCGGCCAGCGCGGCCCCACCCGGCACGGCCACGACCTGGACGCCTACGCCCGCCGCTTCCAGGCGTTCGACTGGCACACCATCGAGATCGACGGCCACGACGTCGACGCGATCGACCGGGCCTACGGGGAGGCGCTGTCCACCACCGGTCAGCCCACCGTGATCCTCGCCCGCACCCTCAAGGGCAAGGGCGTGGCCGCCGTCGAGGACCGCGAGGGCCTGCACGGCAAGCCGCTGCCCGAGGCCGAGGAGGCCGTCGCCGAACTCGGCGGCCGGCGCGACCTGCGCGTCCGCGTCTCCGAGCCGCGCGCCGCCGCCGCGCTGCGCTCGCTCACCAGCGAACCCGTCCAGCTCCCGCGCTACGACGAGGGCGACGAGGTCGCGACCAGGGACGCCTTCGGCGCGGCCCTCACCGCGCTCGGCACCGCCCGCGGCGACGTCGTCGCCCTGGACGGCGAGGTCGGCGACTCCACCCGGACCGAGGAGTTCCACAAGGCCCACCCCGACCGGTTCTTCGAGTGCTACATCGCCGAGCAGCAACTCGTCGCCACGTCCGTCGGGATGGCCGCGCGCGGCTGGCTGCCGTACGCCTCCACCTTCGCCGCCTTCCTCACCCGCGCCCACGATTTCGTGCGCATGGCGTCCATCAGCGGCTCCGGCATCAATCTGGTCGGTTCGCACGCCGGGGTCGCGATCGGGCAGGACGGGCCGTCCCAGATGGGCCTGGAGGACCTGGCGATGTTCCGGTCCGTGTACGGCTCGACGGTGCTCTACCCGTGCGACGCCAACCAGACCGCCCGCCTGGTCGCGGCCATGGCCGGCCTGGACGGCATCCGCTACCTGCGCACCTCCCGCGGCAAGTCCCCGGTGCTCTACGGGCCCGACGAGGAGTTCCCGGTGGGCGGCAGCAAGACGCTGCGCTCCGGCGAGAACGACCGGCTGACCCTCGTCGCGGCCGGGACCACCGTCTTCGAGGCGCTGGCCGCGGCCGACCGGCTCGCCGAGGACGGCATCCAGGTGCGGGTGATCGACCTGTACTCGGTCAAGCCCGTGGACGCCGAGACCCTGCGCCGGGCGGCCGAGGAGACCGGCTGCCTGCTCACGGTGGAGGACCACCACCCGGAGGGCGGCCTCGGGGACGCCGTCGCCGAGGCGTTCTCCGACGGCCGGCCGGTGCCCCGCCTGGTCCGGCTGGGCGTGCGCACCATGCCGGGCTCGGCCGCGCCCGACGAGCAGCTGCACGCGGCCGGTATCGACGCCGCGGGCATCGCGGCGGCGGCCCGCCTGCTGGTCGAGGAGGCGGTCGTGCGGTGAACGGGCCCACCGCGCCGCGGCGACGGCCGTGCCCGGCACCCTCGCCGGTTCCGCGCCGCCCGGGCGCGGAACCGGCGGGGCACCTAACCTGGGAGCAGGTGGACGATCCGGGCCCCGACGCCCGTCGCCGGTCCCCGCTCGACGTCCCGGACCAGGCGTGCATCGCCCCCGGACCGGCGCGCCGCGCGCCTCGCGGTACGGCGCGGCCGGCCCGCGTACCCCCTCCGACCGGGGACGACGGCGTTCCCGGGACACGCGGTTCCGCTCCTGAGGTTTGGCCGGGGTCGTGGCGGCCACACGCAGGGGAGAGGTGGCCATGTCGAACGCAAAAAACACATCGCAATCACAGAGTTCACGGAAATCACACGATTCCGAGGAACCGGAAGACGAACTGCAAGAGGAATCCGGGGAAGACCAGAACAGCACAGACAGGCAGGCGGCGGACGAAAAGCGTCCCACTCCGATGCAGGTGCTGCGCGAGGCGCGCGCCCAGCTCGCGGAACTCACCGGACTCGTTCCGGAGTCGGTGTCCTCGTTCGAGCAGACGGAGCAGGGGTGGGCGCTGGAGGTCGAGGTCCTCGAACTGGAGAGGGTGCCCGACACCATGAGCCTGATGGCGACCTACCAGGTCGAACTGGACCTCCAGGGCCAGCTCACCGGGTACCGCAAAGCCCGCCGCTACGAGCGCGGGAGGGCCGACGCCCGCGGTGGCCGCTGAGCCACCGTCCGCGACGGCACCCGCGCAGACCGCGCACCCGACACACGAGGAGGAATCGCCGGCATGACCGTTGTCCCGGCACAGCAGTCCGGAGGCGGAGGCGGCAGCAGCGGCCTCTACGACGTCCTCGAGCTGGTTCTCGACCGCGGCCTGGTGATCGACGCGTTCGTCCGCGTCTCCCTGGTCGGCATCGAGATCCTGAAGATCGACGTCCGCGTCGTCGTGGCCAGCGTCGACACCTACCTGCGTTTCGCCGAGGCGTGCAACCGGCTCGACCTGGAGTCCGGCCCGCACAAGAGCCCCGGTCTGCCCGACCTCGTCGGCGAGGTCACCGAGTCCGGCGCCCGCGGCAAGTCCAAGGGCGCGCTCTCCGGTGCCGCGCAGACGATATCCGACGCCTTCAACCAGGGCCGCGACGGCGATGGGGAGAAGGAGTCCCGTCCGCGTGCCCGCAAGGCTCCGGCGCGTCGTAAGGAGGAGCAGGAGTGAGCACCTACGTCTACGGGATCACCGCCCGGTCGCACCCGGCCCTGCCCGAGGGCATGACCGGCGTGGGCGACCCGGCCCGCACGGTGCGCGTCCTCACGGCCGGTGACCTGGCCGCCGTGGTCAGCGACGCCCCGGAGGACCTGCGGCCCAAGCGCAGGGACCTCCTCGCCCACCAGAACGTGCTCGCCGAGGCCGGCGCCGCGGGCTGCGTGCTGCCGATGCGCTTCGGCAGCGTCGCCACCGACGACGACTCCGTCGTGCAGGTGCTGAGCGAGCGGGCCGACCACTACACGGACCGCCTGCGCGAGCTGGACGGCAAGGTCGAGTACAACGTCAAGGCCACCCACGTCGAAGAGGCCGTCCTGCATCTGGTGATGGCCGAGAACGCCGACGTGCGGTCCCTCGCCGAGGCCAACCGGCGCTCGGGCGGCGGCAGCTACGACGACAAGATCCGCCTCGGCGAGATGGTCGCCGCCGCCGTCAAGGCGAAGGAGGCCGAGGACGCCGGCGAGCTGGAGCGCCTGCTGACGCCGGGCGGCTGGGCGGTCAGCGTGGGCCCCGAGTCCACCGGCTGGCTGCTGAACGTGTCGCTCCTGGTCCCCCGGGACGAGGCAGAGCGCTTCATCGCGCTCGTCGAACAGGTCCGGCAGGACCACCCCCACGTCGACGTGCGGATCAACGGTCCGCTGCCGCCGTACAGCTTCGTCGAGCCCGGCCCCGCGCAGCCCGCGGGCCGTGCGGCGGGCGCGGACGCGGGCGCGCAGTAGAGGTTCCGGCCCGGACGGAAGGAGACCACCGTGGGACTGATCGGTGAAGTGCTGATGCTGCCGTTCGCGCCCGTGCGCGGTAGCGCGTGGGCCGTCAGGCAGGTGCTCCGCGAGGCGGAACGGATCTACTACGACCCCGCCACCGTACGGGCCGAACTGGCCCGTCTCGAGGAACGGCTGGAGGCGGGCGAGATCACCGAGGAGGAGTTCGACCGCACCGAGGACGAACTGCTCGACCGGCTGGAGACCGCCCTGCGCTCCGGCACCACCCCAGGCAACGGGACGGGATGATGAACCGAACGACACTGGGCCTCGCCGTAGGGGCCGGATACATGCTCGGCCGCACCAAGAAGCTGAAGCTGGCGCTCGCCGTCGGCTCCATGGTGGCCGGCAAGAAGCTCAACCTCAGTCCGAAGATGCTCGCGGACCTGGTGAACCAGCAGCTCAAGAACAACCCCCAGTTCGCGGAGATCGGCGGCCAGCTCCGCCAGGACCTGCGCGGTGTCGGCAAGGCCGCCACGGGCGCGATGGTCGAGCGGCAGATGAACTCGCTCGCGGACCGCCTGCACGGCCGCACCGCGGCGGTACGCGACCAGTTGTCCGGCGCGTCGTCGGCCGGCGGGGACGAGGACGAGGCGCGGGACGACCGGGCCGAGGAGGACCGCGAGGACCGCGAGGACCGCGAGGACGGGGACCGCGGCGACGACCGCGGGTCCCGCCGGGACGAGCCGCGGCGCGAGGGCCCCCCGGCGAAGAAGTCCGCCGCCAAGAAGACCGCGGCCAAGAAGACGGCACCGGCGAAGAAGACGGCGGCCAAGAAGACCACCGCGGCCCGCAAGACGGCCGCGAAGAACACTGCCGCGTCCGGCGGCGCCGCCAGGCGTGCCACCGGCGGCCGGCCGAAGGGCGGCGATGACCGATGAGCGAGGCACTCGGATCCGCCGGCTCGGCGGCGCGCAAGGCCACGGACGGGGGCAAGGGCAGCCCGCTGGGCGACCTCGCCCACAGCGAGGCCGCCGACCGCCTCAAGGCGGAGGCGCAGGAATTCATGGCCGCGCAGGCCACCAAGCTGCTGACGGGCGTCGGCCGCAAGCTGGGCCAGGCCACCGGCAAGCTCACCGACATCGCCGAGGGCAACAGCCCGGGCCTTGCCAAGCTGGCGCTGGAGGGCGGCCGCAAGCTCGCCGAGGGCAAGGGCCCGGCGCGCACGGCGATGGAGCTGGGCGCCGGCCGGGCCAAGGACAAGGTGATGTCAGCGGTCAGAAGCCTGGGCGGCAGCAAGGGCAAGAAGGGCGGCGCCGGCAAGAAGCCGACGGTCATCCTGGAGTCCGTGGACGTGGGCGTGCCGCTGCGCACGGCCTACGACCAGTGGACGCAGTACCAGAGCTTCAGCAGCTTCGCCAAGGGCGTCAAGAGCGCTAGCCGCGCGGACGACACCCACTCCGACTGGCAGGCCAAGATCTTCTGGTCTACCCGGAGCTGGAAGGCGAAGACCACCGAGCAGATCCCCGACTACCGCATCCAGTGGACGTCGGAGGGCGCCAAGGGCACCACCAAGGGCGTCGTCTCCTTCCACCGGCTGGAGGACAACCTCACCCGGGTCCTGCTGGTCATCGAGTACTACCCGACGGGCCTGTTCGAGAAGACCGGCAACATCTGGCGCGCCCAGGGCCGCCGGGCCAGGCTGGACCTGAAGAACTTCGCCCGCTTCATCACCCTCAAGGGCGAGGCGGAGGACAGCTGGCGCGGTGAGATCCGCGACGGCGAGCTGGTCCGCAGCCACGAGGACGCCGTGGAGGAGGAGGAACGGGAGGCCCAGGAGTCCGAGGAGGGCGAGGAGACCGAGGGAGCCGAGGGCGAGGAGTCCGAGGAGTCCGAGGAGGAACCTGAGGAGTCCGAGGAGGAGCCGGAGGAGTCCGAGGAGGAGCCTGAGGAGGGCGAAGAGGAGCCCGAGGAAGGCGAAGAGGAGCCCGAGGAAGGCGAGGAGGAGCCCGAGGAGGGCGAGGAGGAGCCCGAGGAGGGATCCCGGGAGCCCCGGGGCGAGGCCGACGAGGAGGAGTCCGAGGAGGGCGAGGAGGAGCCCTACGAGGACGAGGCCGAGGAAGGCGAGTACGAGGACGAGGAAGAGGGCCCGTACGAGGACGAGGCCGAGGAGGAAGAGCCCGGGGAGGAGGAGCCCGCGGAGGACGAGGAGTACGAGGACGAGGCCGAGGAACCCGAGCACGCCGAGCGCGGGAGCCGTCGATGACGACACCCGGTCGTTTCCCCGAGCCCTACGGACAGCAGGGCTCGGGGGCGAACCTCGCCGACATCCTGGAGCGGGTGCTCGACAAGGGTGTCGTCATCGCGGGTGACATCAGGATCAACCTGCTCGACATCGAACTGCTCACCATCAAGCTGCGGCTCATCGTCGCCTCGGTGGACAAGGCCAAGGAGATGGGCATCGACTGGTGGGAGAGCGACCCGGCGCTCTCCTCGCGGGCCCGCCGCGACGAGCTGGCCCGCGAGAACGCCGAGCTGAGGGAACGGCTCGCCCGGCTGGAGGAACTGGAGACGGGCCACCGGGTCCCGCGGGAGGAGGCACCATGACCGGCCTGCGGTACGTGTACGCCGTCTGCCGTCCGTTCGAGCTGCCCCTGCAGTCCCAGCTCACCGGCGTCGGCGGTGCCCCGCCCGCGGTGCTGCACCACCACGGGCTGGTGGCCGTCGTCAGCACGGTCCCGGAGGCCGACTTCTCCGAGGAGGCGCTGAAGGCGCACCTGGAGGACCTCGACTGGCTGGCCGCGACCGCCCGCGCCCACCAGGGCGTGATCGACGCGCTCGCCACGGTGACCACCCCGCTGCCGCTGCGCCTCGCGACCGTGTTCCGCGACTGCAGCGGGGTCCGCGCGATGATCGAGGCCCGGGAGGACGACTTCCGGCGCGTCCTGGACCGGTTGCAGGGCCGCGTGGAGTGGGGCGTGAAGATCTACCTGGAACCCGAGGCGCAGCCGGAGGCGGCCGTGCCCGGGCCGGTCGAGGCCCGGCCGGGCAGCGGGCGCGACTACCTGCGCCGGCGCCGTGAGCGCACGCACGCGCACGAGGAGAAGTGGCAGCGCGCCGAGCGCTTCGCGCACTCCCTGCACGAGCGGCTCTCCGCGCGGGCCGAGGACTCCCGAATCCACGCCCCGCAGAATTCGGCGCTCTCCACGGCGCCGGGCCGCAACGTCCTCAACGCGGCCTACCTGGTGCCCCGGCGCCGCTCCGAGGAGTTCGTGGAGATGGTGGACCGCACGAAGGACGAGGAGCCCGGGATCCGGGTGGAGCTCACCGGCCCCTGGGCGGCCTATTCGTTCACCGGGGAGGAATCATCCGGAGAGGGATCATGAGGGGGACGGAACGTTGACCGTCGTGGAACGCCGTGAGATCGCGCTCGTGGACCTGCTCGACCGGCTGCTGGCGGGCGGCGTGGTCATCACGGGCGACCTCACGCTGCGCATCGCGGATGTCGACCTCGTGCGCATCGACCTGAACGCCCTGATCAGCTCCGTGAACGAGCAGGTCCCCTCACCCTTCGAGGAGCCGTGATGACCCCGCCCGGCCAGCGCAAGCGGATCGAGCTCGAACCCGACACGGTCGAGCGGGATCTGGTGAAACTCGTGCTCACGGTGGTGGAACTGCTGCGTCAGCTCATGGAGCGGCAGGCGGTCCGCCGGTTCGACACCGGCGACCTCTCCGAGGAGCAGGAGGAGCGCATCGGGCTCACCCTGATGCTGCTGGAGGACCGGATGGCCCAGCTCAGGGACCGCTACGGGCTGCGGCCCGAGGACCTGAACCTGGACCTCGGGCCGCTCGGACCGCTGCTTCCCCGCGACTGAGTCACGGCGACCGGTTCAGGCCTCCTTGCGGCACAGGATCTCCCCGTGCAGGACGGCGAACCAGCCGTCCTCGCAGCCACCCCACGTGCGCCACGCCTCGGACACGGCCCGCAGCTCCTCGGGCGTCGCGTGGCCGCCCCGCGTGGCCCGGTCGGCGTAGGCGGAGGCCAGGGTGCGGTCCGCCCAGAGGCCGCTCCACCAGGCCCTGTCCTGCTCGGTGGTGAACGTCCAGGTGCTGGAGCCGGCGGTGAGGACGGTCAGTCCTGCTGCCCGCGCCCAGCTCTTGAGCCGGCGGCCCGCGTCGGGTTCCCCGCCGTTGGCCCGGGCCACCCGCTCGTACAGGTCCAGCCAGTCGTCCAGCCCGGGGAGCGCCGGGTACCAGGTCATCGCCGCGTAGTCCGCGTCGCGTACGGCGATCAGCCCGCCCGGCCTCGTCACCCGGTGCATCTCGCGCAGGGCCCGCACCGGGTCGCCCACGTGCTGGAGCACCTGGTGGGCGTGGACCACGCAGAAGGTGTCGTCGGGGAAGTCCAGGGCATGCACGTCGCCGACCGCGAAGTCGACGTTGTCCAGGCCGCGGGCCGCCGCGGTGGCCCGGGCCCGTTCCAGGACCCCGGGCGCCCGGTCGAGGCCGGTGACCCGGCCCTGCGGCACCAGTTCCGCGAGGTCGGCGGTGATGGTCCCGGGCCCGCAGCCGATGTCCAGGACCGTCATGTGGGGCTTCAGACGGCCGAGCAGGTGGGCCGCGGAGTTGGCGGCGGTCCGCCAGGTGTGCGAACGCAGCACCGACTCGTGGTGCCCGTGCGTGTAGACGGCGCTCTCCCGCGCTTCCGGCATGGCTCTACCCCTTCGCCCTCTGGTCGGCGCACCGGCGGGACCCGCCCCGCCGGCACGGCCCCACCGTACGCGCGCGTGCCGAATGATGAGATACGCGTTTCACCATGTGAGCTGAGGGCTCGTCAGGAATGACTGGCGCACCGTCAGTCGCCCGGTCCCAGCGGGCGGTAGACCGTCAGGGCCTCCCGCAGCTTCTCCAGCGTGACCTCGCCCGACACGGCCGTGACCTCACCGTCGTACGCCAGCGGGGTGCCCGTCGCCAGGCCGGTCAGCCGCAGCCGGTGCACCTGCACCGCGGCGTGCGCGGGCGACCGGGTCAGCGGGCCCGCGGCCGCCGCCGCGAGCAGCCGGAGCGCGGGCCTGCGGCTGCCGTGCACCACCCGCACGTCCAGCAGGCCGTCCGCCAGATCGGTGCGGCGGCCCGGCGCGAGCCCCATCCGGTGGTACATCCCGCTGCCCACGAAGAGCATCCACAGGGGCCGCCGCTTCCCGCCCAGCTCCACCTCCAGCGGATGCCGGTCCGCGCGCAGCACGCGCAGCGCGCCGAGCAGCCCGGCCGGCCAGCCGCCGATGCGGTGCGACCAGCGGTCCCGGGCCCGCACCAGCTCCGGGTACACACCGAGGCTCAGCGTGTTGAGGAACAGGCCCTCGTGGTTGCCGGAGACGAACCGGCCCACGTCCACCCGGACCGCCTCACCGTGCCGGACGGCCCGGGCCAGCGGGCGTTCGTCCTCCACGCCGAGGTCATAGGCGAAGTGGTTCAGGGTGCCGCCCGGCAGCACCGCGAGCGGCAGGCCGCGCCGCAGCGCCACCCCGGCCGCGGCGTTCACCGTGCCGTCGCCGCCGCACACCCCGAGCACCCGGGCCCGGGCCGCCGCCTTCTCCAGCTCGTCCCCGAGGTCCTCCGGCGCGCACTCGACGATCTCGGCCTTCGGCAGCGCGGCGTGCAGCGCCTTCACCCGGTCCGACGTGCCCGAGGACCGGTTGGCCACCACCACCAGGCCCTCGCCCTCGGGCAGCGCCGGCGCCTCGGCGCGCGGCCGCGCGGTCGGGCAGATCTGCGCCCGGGTCGGCACCAGCCGCCGGACCAGGAACGCGGCCCCCGCACCGAGGGCGGCCCCGGCCAGCACGTCGCTCGGGAAGTGCACCCCCGTGTACACCCGGGACGCCGCCACCGAGAGCGCCACCGGGGCCACCGCCGCGCCCCACGCCGGCGACTCCAGGGCGACCCCGGTCGCGAAGGCCGCGGCCGAGGCCGCGTGCCCGGACGGGAAGGAGGTGGTGATCGGCTGCCGCTTCAGCCGCCGCACCACGGGCACCGGGTCCAGCACCGGCCGGGCCCGGCGCACCGACCGCTTGCCGAGCGTGTTGATCGTCAGCGAGGCCAGGCTCAGCGACGCCAGCCCCCGGACCGCGGCCCGCCGGGCCCGGGGCGTGCGGCTCGCGGCCAGCGCGGCGGCCGTCGCGAACCACAGCACGCCGTGGTTCGCGCTGCGGCTCAGATGGGGCAGGACGCGTTCGGCACCGGGCCAGCGCCGGGTGGCGGCCGTCTCGAACAGCCGGCCGTCGAGGTCGAGCAGCGTGCGCAGCGGACTCCGGGCGGCGGACGCGGCGGTCAGGTCCAGGTCTGGGCTCATGGGATGCGCATACCCTGAAGTGCCCGTCGCTTGTGTCCTCGCCCCCCGGCGCGCAAGGAGTTCCCCCGGATGCGCCTGTTCCTCGTCCGGCACGGCCAGACCCCGTCCGACCTGGGCCACCTGCCGGACACCGGCGTGCCCGGACGCGGGCCGACCCCGCTCGGCGAGGCGGGGGCCGCGGCCCTGCCCGCGGCACCGGCCGGCGAGGACATCGACGCGCTCTACGCCTCCACGCCGATCCGCACCCACCGGGACGGGATCCGCGAGCTGTCCGGCGGGTACCTGGAGATGCTCCCCGGGCACACCCCGCAGGGCGAGCGGTGCCCGCGCACGGCGTTCGCCCGGGCGGCCGGGGACACCCCGCGCTGCGCATGCCCGGCGGGGAGAGCGGTGCGGAGGCCCTCGGCCGGTCCGACGCCGTGCTCGCCGTGATCGCCGAGGCCGCCGGGAGCGGCGCCCGGGCCGCCGTCGTGATCAGCCACGGGGCCGCCATCCGGGTGTGGACCGCCGCCCGCGCCGCCGACGCCGACGTGGCCGGCGCCGCGGCCCGCCCGCCGGAGGACACCGGCGTGGTGATCCTGGAGGGCTCGCCGGCCGCGGGCCGGCGGGCCCTGTCCAGGGAGGGCGCCGTGGTGGCACCGGCGGGCGAGGGCGGACCGGCGGGGGAGAGCCTGGGAGCGGCGGACCGGCGCGCCGGGGAGGGCGCCGGGCCATAAGGGTTTGCCTCCCGTACCGGCCGCCCCGGAGAATGCCTGCCCATGGGACATCTGGAAGTCGCGCACCTGGAGTACTACCTCCCCGACGGGAGGGCGCTGCTCGGCGATGTCTCCTTCCGGGTCGGCGAGGGCGCCGCCATCGCCCTGGTCGGCCCGAACGGCGCGGGCAAGACCACCCTGCTGCGGCTGCTCTCCGGCGAGCTGAAACCGCACGGCGGCACCGTCACCGTCGGGGGCGGCCTCGGCGTGATGCGCCAGTTCGTCGGCTCGGTCCGGGACGAGACGACCGTGCGCGACCTCCTCGTCTCCGTCGCCCCGCCGCGCGTCCGCGAGGCGGCGAAGGCGGTCGACGAGGCCGAGCACGACCTCATGACCGTGGATGACGAGGCGGCCCAGATGCGGTACGCGCAGGCCCTCGCCGACTGGGCCGAGGCGCGCGGCTACGAGGCCGAGACCCTCTGGGACATGTGCACCACGGCCGCCCTGGGCATGCCCTACGAACGCGCCCAGTGGCGGCAGGTGCGCACCCTCTCCGGCGGCGAGCAGAAGCGGCTGGTGCTGGAGGCGCTGCTGCGCGGCACCGACGAGGTGCTGCTGCTGGACGAGCCGGACAACTACCTCGACGTTCCGGGCAAGCGGTGGCTGGAGGAGCAGCTCCGGGAGACCCGCAAGACCGTGCTCTTCGTCTCCCACGACCGCGAACTCCTCTCCCGCGCCGCCGACAAGATCGTCTCCGTCGAGCCGGGCCCGGCCGGCGCCGACGCCTGGGTGCACGGCGGCGGCTTCGCCACCTACCACGCGGCCCGCCGCGAGCGCTTCGCCCGCTTCGAGGAGCTGCGCCGCCGCTGGGACGAGAAGCACGCCCAGCTCAAGAAGCTGGTGCTGAACCTCCGGCAGGCGGCATCGGTGAGCCACGAGATGGCGTCCCGGTACCAGGCCGCGCAGACCCGCCTGCGCAAGTTCGAGGAGGCCGGCCCGCCGCCGGAGCCGCCGCGCGAGCAGGACATCACCATGCGGCTGAAGGGCGGCCGTACCGGCGTACGGGCCGTGACCTGCGCGAACCTCGAACTGACCGGTCTGATGAAACCGTTCGACCTGGAGGTCTTCTACGGCGAACGGGTCGCCGTGCTCGGCTCCAACGGCTCCGGCAAGTCCCACTTCCTGCGGCTGCTCGCCGGCGAGGACGTCGCGCACACGGGGGCGTGGAAGCTGGGCGCCCGGGTGGTGCCCGGCCATTTCGCGCAGACCCACGCCCACCCCGAGCTGATGGGCCGCACCCTCCTGGACATCCTGTGGAAGGAGCACGCCCAGGACCGCGGCGCGGCGATGTCCCGGCTGCGCCGCTACGAACTCACCCAGCAGGCCGAGCAGGGCTTCGACCGGCTCTCCGGCGGACAGCAGGCCCGCTTCCAGATCCTGCTGCTGGAGCTGGCCGGCGTCACCGCGCTGCTCCTGGACGAGCCCACCGACAACCTGGACCTGGAGTCCGCCGAGGCCCTCCAGGAGGGCCTGGAGGCGTTCGAGGGCACGGTGCTCGCGGTCACCCACGACCGCTGGTTCGCCCGCTCCTTCGACCGCTTCCTGGTCTTCGGCAGCGACGGCCGGGTCCGCGAGACCCCGGAACCCGTCTGGGACGAACGGCGGGTCGAGCGGGCCCGCTGACCGCCCCTGCCGCGGCGCGCCACGGGTGGGCCGGGCCACGCCGTACCGGGCAGGACCGGGCCGCGCGGAGGCCCGGTACCCCGGATGTTCGTACAGTGGACCCCAGGACAGCGAACTCCACGGATTCCTCCCGGACACCGCTCGGGGGCGGTGCGCGCCGGATGGGTACTCGTGGCCCATGAACGAACACGACGAGCGGGGCACCACCATGACCGGAGTCGACCCCGGCCGGCTGGACGACCAGCAGCTCATGAAGGAGCTGGAGACGATCCACCGCACGCGCCACGACACACTCCTGTACGGCTCGAACGACGCACTGCGGGCCCACAACGAGCGGATGGCACAGCTGGAGGGCGAGTATCTGCGCCGCAACCCCCGCCGCCTGGTGAGCGCGGCCCGCACCCGCGAGGGCGCCCGGGAGCGGCGCTGCGGCGAGGCGGCGGCCCCGCGGACCTCCGGCACCTGACCGGCCCGGCGGCCGGCGCGGCCCCGCCGCGCCCCGGCACACCGGAGGGCCGGCCCGTGACGGGCCGGCCCTCCGCCTCCGCGGGTCCGGTCAGCCGGCCTCGCCCGAGAACACGCGCAGGAACGCCTCGCAGAACGCCTTCAGATCGTCCGGCTTGCGGCTGGTCACGAGCTGGTTGGAGCCGTGGTCGCAGATCTTGACCTGCTCGTCCACCCAGGTGCCGCCCGCGTTCTCGATGTCCGTCTTCAAGCTCGGCCAGGAGGTCAGCACCCGGCCCCGGACCACGTCCGCCTCCACCAGCGTCCACGGCGCGTGGCAGATCGCGGCCACCGGACGGCCCTGCTCGAAGAAGTCCTTGACGAACGCCACGGCCTTCTCGTCCATGCGCAGGAAGTCCGGGTTGGCGACGCCGCCCGGCAGCACCAGGCCGCCGAAGGACTCGGCCGAGGCCTCGCCCACCACCTCGTCCACGGGGAACGTGTCCGCCTTGTCCAGGTGGTTGAACGCCTGGATCTTCCCGGAATCGGTGGACACCAGCACCGGCTCGTGCCCGGCGTCCGAGGCCGCCTTCCAGGGCTCGGTCAGCTCGACCTGCTCGACGCCCTCGGGGGCGACCAGAAACGCGATACGCATGATCATCTACTTCCTTTCACTTTCCCCGGCGCGGCCGGGCGGCCCCGGTCGCGCCGTCTTCGCGCCCGGCCACCCGCCGGCAGCGCACCGTGTCTCCTCCTGCCGCGGCGGAGCGCCGCGCGCCGGGCGTGGCGCCCCGCGCGGCGCCGGCCTTCCGGTACCGGCTCACGCGCCGCCCGCCAGCGCCTCCGCGAGCTGCTGCACGTTCTCGTAGCGCTCGCCGTGCCGCAGCCCGGCCACCGCGTCGACCAGCCCGCCGGGGGCGTTGCCCCGGCGCAGCGCACGGGCCAGCTCGCCCGGCTTGGCGGGGAAGGCGTGCCGGCTCAGGTGCCGGGCCAGCTCCAGCCGGGTCCGTTCCAGTGCCGCCGGTGAGCCGAGCCCACCGACCGGTCCGGCCCAGACCTCGGGGTCGTCGTCCGCGGCGGGCTCCGGGTCGTTCCACTCCTCGGCCCGCGTGGGGTGCCCGGACCGCAGCAGGCCCTGCAGTTCGTGCTTCATCTCGTCGTCCCGGTGGACGCTCAGCCGGTCGCTTCCTCGCTGCATATCTCCCTCCAGAGGGTCGAAGGTCCGCATCGCGTACCCGGTGCCGCGACGGCGACACGGGCTCCGCGCACGGCTATTGCCTCTCCCTGCCCGGCAGGAACTCCTGGACCTTCGCCTTCAGCCCCTGTTTGATCATCGAGCCCCGGTCGCTGTCGCCCTTCAGGACGGCCGCGGCCGTCGCCTCCATCTGCTCCCAGCTCGCGTGCGGCGGGATCGGCGGTACGGCGGGGTCGGTGAGGAACTCGATCACCACCGGTCCGTCCGCGGCCAGCGCGGCCCGCCAGCCCGCCTCCACGTCCTGCGGCTTCTCCACCCGGATGCCGGTCAGGCCGAGCGACCGGGCGAACGCCGCGTACTGCACGTCCGGGATCGACTGCGACGGCAGGAACGACGGGGCGCCCTCCATCGCCCGCATCTCCCACGTCACCTGGTTCAGGTCCTGGTTGTTCCACACGGCCACCACCAGCCGCGGGTCCGTCCAGCGGTCGCGGTACTTCGCCGCCGTGATCATCTCCGCCAGGCCGTTCATCTGCATCGCACCGTCCCCGACGAGCGCGACCACCGGCCGGTCCGGGTGCGCGAACTTCGCGCCGATGGCGTACGGCACGGCGGGACCCATCGTGGCCAGCGTCCCGGACAGCGACCCGCGCATCCCCGGCCGCATCGTGATGTGCCGCGCGTACCAGTTGGCGACCGAACCGGAGTCCGAGGTCAGGATGACGTCGTCCGGCAGCAGCGGGTCCAGCGCCCGGGCCACGTACTCCGGGTTGATCGGGTCGGCCTTCAGGGCGGCCCGCCGGTCCATCGTCTCGTGCCAGCGCCGCACGTTGGCGCAGACCGTGTCGTACCACTCGCGTCCGCCGCGGTCGGTGTCGAGCATCGGGATCAGCCGCCGCAGCGTGGCCCGCGCGTCCCCGACCAGGTTCACCTCGTACGGGTACCGCATGCCGATCATGTGCGGGTCGATGTCGATCTGGACCCCGCGCGCCTTGCCGAACTCCGGCATGAACTGCGTGTACGGGAACGACGAGCCGATCGTCAGCAGGGTGTCGCAGTCGCGCATCATCTCGTACGACGGCCGGCTGCCCAGCAGCCCGATCGGCCCGGTGACGTAGGGCAGTTCGTCGCTCAGCACGTCCTTGCCGAGCAGCGCCTTCGCCACCCCGGCGCCGAGCAGCTCGGCGATCTCCCGCACCTCCACGACCGCCCCGGCGGCGCCCTGGCCGACCAGGACGGCCACCTTGTCGCCCGCGTTCAGCACGTCCGCCGCCCGGCGCAGGGCCTCGTCCGTCGGCGTCGCCGTCCAGTCGCTCATCCCCAGGCTGGACGGCACCATCTTGAAGTCGTGCGTCGGCGGCGAGTAGTCCAGTTCCTGCACGTCGCCGGGGATGATCAGCGCGGTGGGGCAGCGCCGGGCGTACGCCGTGCGGATCGCCCGGTCCAGCACGTTCGGGAGCTGCTCGGGCACCGTCACCGTCTCCACGAACTCCGAGGCGACGTCCTTGTACAGCGTGTGCAGGTCGACCTCCTGCTGGTAGGAGCCGCCGATCGCCGTCCGGTTGGTCTGGCCGACGATCGCCAGCACCGGCACGTGGTCCAGCTTGGCGTCGTACAGGCCGTTCAGCAGGTGGATGGCACCGGGCCCGGACGTCGCCGCGCACACCGCGAGCCGGCCGCTGAACTTCGCGTACCCGACGGCCTCGAAGGCGGACATCTCCTCGTGGCGGGACTGGATGAACCGCGGCCGGTCCTCGGCGCGGCCCCAGGCGGCGAGCAGCCCGTTGATGCCGTCACCCGGATAGCCGAAAACCTGTTCCACGCCCCAGGCGCGCAGGCGCTCCAGGATGTGGTCCGAGACCTTGGTGCTCATGAAGGGGGCCTCCCCGGTGCGGTGCGAAGCGGACGGTCCGGTAGGTCCCTGCCGAGTCACCTGCCAGGGAGCCGGAAAACCTCCACGGCGGGGACGGCGTCCGGCGGACCGGGCCGGGTGCGGCCGCGCCGTCGGCGCCGTCACCCGCCCGGCCCCGCGCGTCCCGCGAATGGGCTCCGGCCGCGCGCGGTGCGGCCGCGGGCGGGCTGTCATGGCAGCGGGGGCACGTCCCGTGCCCCTCCCGTACCCGGGCGCCCCACGGTGCTGCCGTCGTACCGGTGCGCCGGCGTACGGCCGTCCCGCCGCCATCCGCCGAGGAGCCCCTCCCATGCGCCGCACCGTCCGCGCCCTGCCCGCCGTCCTCGCCGCCGGTGCCGTGCTCGCCCTCACCGGGCCGGCCGCGTTCGCCGGCACCGCCGCCGAGACCCGCCCCGGCGGCGCCCCGCCGTCGTGCGCCCCCCGCGTCCCGGCGGCGCCGGACACCGCCGTCCGCCCGGGCGCCCCGAGCCCGGCCGGGTCCGGCGCAGCGTGCGACCGGCGGATCGGTGCGCCGGCCGGCGCACCGGCGGCCGGCTGCGCGGACGGCGCCCCCTGCGCCGAGGACGGCCGGTGCCCGGCGGGGGAGCCCTGTGCGGAGGGCAGGCCGGACACGGGCACCGGACCGGACCCGGCCGGCCGGGACACCCCCCGCCAGGACGGCGACGCCGGGCGCGCGACCGCCGGGCCGGGCGTGGTCGGACCGGACGGCGCGGGCCAGGGCGACGGCGGGCGCGACGGCACCGGGAAGGAGACCGGCGGGCGCGACGGCACCGGGAAGGACGCCGGCGGGCGCGACGGAGCGGGGTACGACGACACGGGGTCCGACGCCTCCGGGTGGGACGGCTCCGGGTGGGACGGCGACGGCCGGGAGGACGGCGGGTACGGCGACGGCGGCTGCGCGGACGCCCGCGACGGCTCCTGCCCGGACGGGACCGCCGCCGTCCAGCACGGCGTGGCCGCGGGACAGGGCGGCACCTTCGGCGCCTCGGTACCGGCACTCGCCGCGGGCGGTGTCCTGATCGCCGCCGCCTGCGCCGGCGCCGGATACCGGCTGTACGGCCGCGTACGGACGGCGGCAGGCCGGCCCGAGGGGCGGTGACCCGGGGCCGCGGCCACCGTCATGGAGCGCCGCCCGGCGGGTACCCAGCCCCCCGAGGGCTCCCCGGAACCCCACGGGCGTCGGCCGCCGCACGACCGGCACGACACCGGCAGGCCCGGACCACGGGCGACGGGGACGGCGGACCGGCGCCCGGACGGCCCGGCGGACGGCCCGGCCTGGACGGCACGAAGGACCACCGACTGCGCGGAGGCGGACATGCGGACGGACCCCGGCCGGGATCGCGCGGAGGGCCACGGCCCCGTCCGCTACGGCCCGCCGCTCCCCGGCGACGGCCTGCCCGTGCTCCCCGAACTCTCCGCGGTGCTCGCCGCCGCGGCGGGCCGCGCCGACGCCCAGCCCGTCGGCGGCTCCCCCGCCCTGCTGGAGGCGGCCTGCGGCTACTGGACCCGCCGCGGCCTGCCCTGCGGTCCCGACCAGGTGGCCGCGGGACCCGGCGCCCCCGCCCTGCTGCTCGCCCTGACCGCCGCGCTCGCCGGGGACGGAGCCGACGTCCTGGTGCCCCGCCCCTGCGCCGCCTGGTGGGCCCCGTACGCCCGGCTCCTGGGCCGGCCCGTCTTCCACGTGCCGGCCCCCGCCGAGAGCGGCGGCGTACCCGACCCGTACGCCCTGCTGGAGACCGTCCGCCGGGTCCGCGCCGAGGGCGGCGACCCGCGGCTGCTGGTGCTGTCCGTCGCCGACGACCCCACCGCCACGGTCGCCCCGCCCGAACTGCTGCACGAGACCGTCGAGGCCGCCACCGCCGAGGGCCTGCATCTGGTCAGCGACGAGACCTGGCGCGACACCGTGCACGCCCCGCACGCGACCGTCCTGCTCAGCCCCGCCGAGATGCAGCCCGGCCAGGTCACCGTCGTCACGGACCTGGCCGGCGCCCTGCTGCCCGCCGGCTGGCCCGCCGCCGTCGCCCGCTTCCCGGCCACCGACGGCGGCCGCCGGCTGCACGCGCGCGTGCTCGACATCCTGACCGCCCTCGGGGCGCGGGTCGCCGCCCCGGTCGCCGCGGCCGCCGGCTACGCCCTCGACGAACCCCCGCCCGTCACCGGGCACCGCGAGGCCACCGTGCGGCTGCACGCGCGCCTCGCCGCCGCGGCGCACGCCGAGGTCGTCGCCGCCGGCGCCCTCGCCCGGCCGCCGCAGGCCGGCCGCCACCTGTACGCCGATCTCGGGCCGCTGCGCGAACCGCTCGCCGCCCGGGGCGCCGGCGACGCCCAGGACCTGGAGGACCTCCTCACCGCCCGGCTCGGCATGCCCGCGCCCGGCGGCCACCGCTTCGGCGACGACCTCGGGGCGCTGCGCGTGCGCCTCGCCACCGGGCCCCTGCTGGGCGGCACGGACGAGGAGCGCACGGAATGCCTCACGTCCCCCGAGCCGTTGGAACTGCCGCACGTGCGGGACTCGTTGATGTCCCTGCGGTCGGCCCTGGACGATCTCCGCGACGACGCCCGGCGAAGGGAGCCTCCTCGATGACGCAGCGGACGCGTGAGCCCGGACCGGTCACCACGGCGACGGCCACCGGGGCGCCCGGCACCCCGGCCCCCCTCCCGCCCCCCTTCCCGCCGCTGGCCGAGCCCCGCCCGCTGGGCGAACACCGGGTCTGGCCCCGCACCTTCCACGACCGGCTCACCACACCCCTGCCCGGCCTGCGGGCCCTCGCCCGGTTCGCCCGCGAAGGCGCCGTACGCCCCGGCCCCGAAGGGCTCGCCGACATCGCCCGCCTGCCGTACGAACCGGCCCCGCTGCCCCGCGTCGGCACCCGCACCCTCGCCGTCACCTGGGCGGGACACGCGAGCTGGATCGTCCGGATCGGCGGGCTCACCGTCCTCACCGACCCGGTCTGGTCCCAGCGGATCCTCGGCACCCCGGCCCGGATCACGCCCGTCGGCGTGCCCTGGGAGTCCCTGCCCCGCGTCGACGCCGTCGTCATCAGCCACAACCACTACGACCACCTGGACGCCCCGACCCTGCGCCGGCTCCCGCGCGACACCCCGGTGTTCGCTCCCGCGGGCCTCGGCCGCTGGTTCCAGCGGCGCCGGTTCACCCGGGTCACCGAGCTGGACTGGTGGGAGGGGGCCGAACTCCGGGGCACCCGCTTCGACTTCGTGCCCGCCCACCACTGGTCCAAGCGCACCCTCACCGACACCTGCCACAGCCTGTGGGGCGGCTGGGTCCTCACCGCGCCCGACGGGCAGCGCCTCTACTTCGCCGGGGACACCGGCTACGGCCACTGGTTCTCCCGCATCGGCCGCCGCTACCCCGGCATCGACCTCGCCCTGATGCCCGTCGGCGCCTACGACCCCCGCTGGTGGCTCAGCGACGTCCACTGCGACCCCGAGGAGGCCGTCCGGGCCACCCTCGACCTCGGCGCCCGCCGCATGGCCCCCATGCACTGGGGCACCTTCATCCTCTCCGCCGAACCGGTCCTGGAGCCCCTCATCCGGGCGCGGGCCGCCTGGGAGCGGGCCGGTCTGGACCGGGAGGACCTGTGGGACCTGCCGGTGGGCGGTTCCCGGGTGCTGGAGTGAGGCGCACCCGCAGCGGCGGGGGCGGCGGGCACAGCGGTCAGTCGGCGGCCCGGACCCGCCGCCACACCCCGGGCGCGGCGCCGAGCACGATCGTCAGCAAGACCGCCACCACGACCCCCTCCCACGGCTCCTTGAACAGCGAGCCCCCCAGTATCCCGATCACCTGGTAGGTGGCCGCCCAGGCGAGGCACGCGGGCAGGTTCCCCCGCGCGAACCTGCGCGGCGGCCACTGCGCCATCAGACAGGCCAGCATCACGGGTATGCGGCCGGCCGGCACCAGCCGGGACAGCACCAGCACCGCGACACCGTGCTCGGCCAGCTTCCCGCGCGCCTGCGCCAGCCGCTCGTCGGGCGCCCGCGACCGGATCGCCTCCAGCCACCGCGACCCGTTCCTCGACCGCATCCCGCGCCGCCCCAGCCAGTACAGCGCCATGTCCCCGAGGAAGGCGGCCGACGAGGCCGTGAGGAAGACCAGGGCCAGCGCGACCGGCGCCGTCCGGTGGAACGCGACCACCGCCGCCGAACTCACCAGCGCCCCCGTCGGCACCACCGGGACCAGCGCCCCGAGGAACACCAGCAGGAAGAGGGAGGGGTACCCGGCCGCCTGCTGCGCGGTCCCGGCCGTCACGGCTCCCGACGCGTCGGCGAGCCAGCTCACCGCGACACCTCCAGCCGCACGGCCTGCCCGTGCCCCAGCTTGTGCACGGCGACCCGCGGCGCGGCCACCGCCGCCAGCCGCACGAACTCGTCGCCCGGCGCGTGGAACTCGTGCGGGCGCACCGCGTCCATGCCGATCGGCCAGTACGTCCCGTAGTGCACCGGCACCGCCGCCCGCGGCGCCAGCCGGGCCAGCGCCCGCGCGGCCCGCCCCGCGTCCAGGTGCCCCTCCCCGAGGTACGGCCCCCAGCCGCCCACCGGCAGCAGCGCCACGTCCACCGGCCCGACCCGCTCGGCCATCGCGTCGAACAGCCCGGTGTCCCCGGCGAAGTAGGTCCGCGCCTCCCCCTCCACGACGTAGCCCAGCGCGGGGGAGCGCTGCGGGCCCACCGGCAGCCGCCGGCCGTCGTGCAGCGCCGGCACCACCCGGATCAGCACCTCGCCGACCCGCACCTCGTCCCCGGGGACCACCTCGGTGATCCGCAGGCCCCGCAGCCGGCGCAGTCCGGGCACCGCCCGTGGTGCGCCCCGGGGCACGAGCAGGCGCGTGCCCGGGGCGAGGCAGGCCAGTGACGGCACGTGCAGGTGGTCGGCGTGCAGGTGGGAGACGAGCACCACGTCCGCCCGGCGGGCCCCGGCGGACGGCACGTCACCCCGGCGGCGGCGCAGGTGCGCCAGCCGCCGGGCGAACAGGGGATCGGTGAGCACCCGGACGTTCGCGTCCACCACCGTGCAGGTCGCGTGACCCCACCAGGTGATCTCCACCGGCACCTCCTCCGCCTCCTTCGCGCGACTCCCCGAAGCCTACGGGCAGGAGTAGGGTCGGCGGCGAAACCCGGAGGTGAGGGGGGACACCATGGGACAGCCACGGGCTGTGTGCGGCGCGCGCACACCGGTGCGGGTGACCGCCATCGCGAGCCTGACGCCCCTGGAGGAGCTGGAGGCCGACCCCTTCCTGGTGGACTCGCGCAGCCAGTACGCGATGTGCGCCCGCTGGGCGGCCGAGCGCGGCTGGGTGGTCGCCCGCGAACTCCTGGTCGGCGGGCTGCGCTCCGACCACCGCGCGCTCTGGGACGGGGTGCGCGCCGGAGTGGACGTGTTCGTCGTGCCCAGCCTGCGCGTGCTGCGCCGGGCCGTGTCGTCCGTGGAGGAGTTCACCGCCGAGTGCGCCCGCCGGGGCGTGCGCGTGGAGGCCGTGGGGCGGGCCGAGCCGTCGTACGACGCGCAGATGAAGGCCCGGGTGCACCGGCGCCTGTCGATGCCGACGGCCGGCTACGACGGACGGTGACCGCGGGCGCCCGGCACCCCGTATGACAAGGTGGAGCCGGGCCCGACCGGGCCGGCGAGGCGAGAAGGGGCCCTTTCCCGCACCCATGGCGGGGGCAGGGCCGGGACGCGAGGTGTACGGAGCGTGGGAGGCATACGGTGGCGGCGCACCGCCAGTCAGATCGGACGGAGCGTCACCGTATGGGCGGTCTCCACGGTCACCATGCTGGCCCTCGCCGGGCTGCTGCCCGACTTCCGGCTCCAGTCCGCCGACGGTGACAGCGCGACCCGCATAGCCGTCACCGCGGCCCTCGGCGCCGGGGCCTTCGGCATCCTCTCGGCGGTCGTCTGGCCGCTCCTGGTCCGGCTCCTGCTGCTCGTCCCGGCGTTCGTCCTCGGCCTGCTGGTGTTCTTCCTCAACGGCTTTTTGCTGCTGCTCGCCCTGCGGATCAACCCCTCCGGCCGCGGCGAGGCCGCCCCCGAGACGGCCGTCATCGTGGCCGCCGTGATGTCCGCCGTGGCCTCCACCACCGGGGCGGCCCTCGCCGTCCGCGACGACGAGACCTACCGGCGCCGGCTGCACCGCCTGGCCACCCGGGGCAGCCGGACCCGTCCGCTCTGCCCCGCCGCCCCCGGCCTCGTCTGCGTCCAGCTCGACGGCGTCGGCCACGACGTCCTCACCGACGCGGTCCGCAAGGGGCTGATGCCGACGGTCGCCCGCTGGCTGCAACCGGCCGGCGGGCCCGTCCCGGGCGACGGCGCCCACCCCACGCACCGCCTCACCCGCTGGCGCACCGACTGGTCCAGCCAGACCGGCGCCAGCCAGCTCGGCATCCTGCACGGCAGCACCTTCGACGTGCCGGCCTTCCGCTGGTACGAGAAGGACCGGGGCGAGGTGATGGTGAGCAACCGGCCGACGAGCGCCGTCGAGCTGCAACGCCGCGCCGTGCGGCGCACCGGCGACGCCGGACTGCTCTCCGTCGACGGCGCCAGCCGCGGCAACCTCTTCAGCGGCGGCGCCGGCGAACAGGCCCTCGTGCTGTCGATCGCCGCCCGCCGCCGCAGCCCGGCGACCCGGTCCCGCGCCGGCTACTTCGCGTACTTCTGTGACCCCGCGGGCGCCGTCCGCACCGCCCTGTCCTTCGTCGCCGAGGTGGGCCGCGAGATCGGCCAGTCCACCCGCGCCCGCCTCACGGGGCAGCGCCCGCGGGTGGGCCGGGGCGGCCTCTACCCGTTCGTCCGCGCCTTCGCCACCGTCGTGGAACGGGACGTCGTCGTCGCCGCGGTCATGGGCGACATGCTCGCCGGCCGCACCGTCGTCTACGCCGACCTCGTCGCCTACGACGAGGTCGCCCACCACTCCGGCCCGCGCAGCCGCGACGCCGAGAAGGTGCTCCAGCGCCTGGACCGCTCCCTCGCCCTCCTCGAACGCGTCGCCGAACACGCCCCGCGCCCGTACCGGATCGTCGTCCTCTCCGACCACGGGCAGAGCCCCGGCGAGACCTTCCGCGCCCGCTACGGCCTCACCCTCGGCGATCTCGTCCGGGCCGGCTGCGGACTGCACGTGCCCCGCCGCGCCGAACGCACCCGCAGCGGCGCCGAGGCCCGTGCCGCCGTCCGCGCCGCCCTCGGCCGGCCCGTGGAGGAGAGCGGCCACCACCGCCCCGCCCCCCGCCGCGAGCCGATCGTGCTCGCCTCCGGCAACCTCGGCCTGGTCTCCTTCCCGGACGTGCCGCACCGCATGACCAAGGAGGAGATCGACGCCCGCCACCCCGGCCTGCTCACCACCCTCGCCAACCACCCCGGCATCGGCTTCCTGCTGGTGCGCAGCGAACGGCACGACGGCGTGGTGCTGGGGGCGTACGGCGCCGAGGTCCCGCTGGCCGAGCTGGCCGACGGGTCCGGGCCGCTGGCCCCCTTCGGACCCGGCGCCGCCGCCGCGGTCCGGCGCACCCACTCCTTCCCGCACACCGCGGACATCATGGTGAACTCCGCGCACGACCCCGCGGACGGCGAGGTGCTCGCCTTCGAGGAGCAGATCGGCTCCCACGGCGGGCTCGGCGGCGCCCAGTCGCAGCCGTTCCTGCTCTCCCCGCGGGAGCTGTCCGCACCGGTCCGGGACGGGGCGGAACTCACCGGGGCCGAGCACGTCCACCAGGTGCTGCGGCGCTGGCTGGGCGAACTGAACGGACCGCAGGTGCCGCTCGCCCCGGCCGCCGCGGAGGAACGGGCCGCCTGAACCGGCCCCCGGCCGGTCCCGCCCGGTCCCGCCCGGACGTCACCTCGCGTTCACCCGGCGTGGGCCGGTCCGCACGGTGCGCCGGGCCCGAATGTGATCGGATGGGGGAACACGGAACACGGGTACCCCGAGAACGCGACCCCCGAGAAAGGAAGCAACGTGGCAACCACGCGCACCGCGCACACCGTCTGGGAAGGCAACCTGCTCGAAGGCAACGGTGTCGTCACCTTCGACTCCTCCGGCATCGGCGAGCAGCCGGTGTCGTGGCCGTCCCGCGCCGAGCAGGCGAACGGCAGGACCAGCCCCGAGGAGCTGATCGCCGCCGCCCACTCGAGCTGCTTCTCCATGGCCCTCTCGCACGGTCTGGCCGGCGCCGGCACCCCGCCCACCCGGCTGGAGACCAAGGCGGACGTCACGTTCCAGCCGGGCGAGGGCATCACCGGCATCCACCTCTCCGTGCGCGGCGAGGTGCCCGGCCTGGACGCGGACGGCTTCGCCTCGGCCGCGGAGGACGCCAAGAAGAACTGCCCGGTCAGCCAGGCCCTGTCCGGCACGACCATCACGCTGACGGCCGAGCTGGCCTGACGCCCGCACGACCACGCACGCGTGCCGCCGACCCCGCCCCGGGTCGGCGGCACGCGTACGCTCAGCCGCCGAGCCGCTCCCAGCCCCGCCGCTCCGGGCGCGGCCCGAGCTGCCGGGGGTCCCGGGTCCGGTAGACCACGTACGGCCGGAACAGGTACTGCACCGGCGCGCTGAACATGTGCACCAGCCGGCTGTACGGCACGAACGCGATCAGCACCATGCCGGCCACGGCGTGCACCTGGTACAGGACCGGCACGCCCGTCATGAGATCCGTCCTCGGCCGGAGCGTGAACAGGCTGCGCGACCAGGGGCCGATGGTCTCCCGGTAGCCGTACCCGTCGCCGCCGGAGTGCGCCAGCTTGGCGGCCATGCCCAGCACGATCGCCCCGACCAGCAGCACGTACATCGCCTTGTCGTTGGCCGTGGTCGCCCGGAACACGGGCGTGTTGGTGCGCCTGCGGTAGACCAGCAGCAGGATCCCGGCGACCGCCAGCACCCCGGCCGCCGTCCCGCCGTACAGCGAGAACAGGTGGTAGGTGTGCTCGGACACGCCCACCGCGTCCGTCCACGACCGCGGCACGAACAGGCCCACCAGGTGCCCGGCGAGGACGAACAGGATGCCGTAGTGGAAGACCGGCGAGGCCACGTTCAGCAGCCGCGACTCGTACACCTGCGACGACCGGGTGGTCCAGCCGTACTTGTCGTAGCGGTACCGCCAGACGAGGCCGGCCACCAGCAGGGCGAAGGCGATGTAGGGCAGGGCGCCCCAGAGCACGACGGTCACCGGCGCACCCCCGTCCGCGCGGCCGGAAGGGTGGCGCACACCGCGTCCAGCACGCCCGCGTACGGAGTGCCGTAGGCGGTCAGCCGCGCGCGGAGCTGCTCCAGGCCGTCGCGGTACTCGGCGAGCAGGCTGGTGTCGCCGGTCCGCGCGGTGAACTCCAGCACCGCGGGGAGGAAGTCCGGCAGCTCCTCGCCGCTGAACGCGAGGCCGTGCCGGCGGTACAGCTCCTTGATGCGGACCAGGGACATCCCGCGCCGCCGGGTGTCGCCGTCGTGCCACCAGCTCAGGTACAGGCTGTGCCGGTTGCGGAAGTCGAAGACCTGCACGTAGTGGGCGGCCAGCTCCGCGGGCGGGGTGACGGCCGCGTGGTCGGTGAACGCGCGCAGCTGCGGGGCGGCCTCCCGCAGCAGGGGCAGCCGGGCGACGAAGTCGTCGTCCGGGTAGGTCAGGCAGAGGGCCGCCGCCTGGTAGAGCACCGCGTCCGAGGGCATCACGCCTCCTTCGCGTCGTCGGACGTCTGCCGCCTGCGCAGCAGGTGGAAGTTCTCCACGGACACCAGCGGCAGCCGCCGGCGGCCGGAGTCCCGGCCGAACGGCCCGTCGCCGCCCATGCCGGGGCCGCCCGCGTAGTCGAGGCTGCACCCCTCGGGCAGCGCGGACTCCTCCATCCGGCGGGCGTCGCCGACGGCCGCGGTCGGGATGACGTACCGCTCCTCGTACTTGGCGATGGCCAGCAGCCGGTACATCGCCTCGATGTCGTCGGGTTCCATGCCGGCCGCGGCGGCGACGGCCGCGTCCGGTTCCTCGCCGAGGTTGAGCGCCCGCATGTGGGAGCGCATCGCGGCGAGCTTCTCCAGCGCCGCCCGCACCGGGCCGGTGTCACCCGCCGTGAACATCTCCGCCAGGTACTCCAGCGGGATGCGCAGGGTGTCGATCGCGCCGAACAGGTTGCCCGCGTCCTCCCCGTCGTGCCCTGTCTCGGCCAGCGCGTCCACCACCGGGGACAGCGGCGGGATGTACCAGACCATCGGCATCGTCCGGTACTCCGGGTGCAGCGGCAGCGCCACCCGGTACCTGCTGACCAGCGCGTGCACGGGGGAGCGGCGGGCGGCCTCCGTCCAGTCGCGCGGGATGCCCGCGTCCTCGCAGGCCCGCAGCACCTCCGGGTCCTCGGGGTCCAGGAACACGTCGAGCTGGGCCGCGTACAGGTCCTTCTCGTCCGGTACGGAGGCCGCGGCCGTCACCCGGTCCGCGTCGTACAGCAGGACGCCGAGGTAGCGCAGCCGGCCCACGCAGGTCTCCGAGCAGACGGTCGGCAGCCCGACCTCGATGCGCGGGTAGCACAGGGTGCACTTCTCGGCCTTGCCGGTGGCGTGGTTGAAGTACACCTTCTTGTACGGGCATCCGGTCACGCACATCCGCCAGCCCCGGCAGCGGTCCTGGTCGACCAGGACGATGCCGTCCTCGGCCCGCTTGTACATCGCCCCGGAGGGGCACGAGGCCACGCAGGACGGGTTCAGGCAGTGCTCGCAGATCCGCGGCAGGTAGAACATGAACGTCTGCTCGTAGGCGAACCGCACCTTCTCGGACGCCTCCCGCCGGGTGCGTTCGACCATCGGGTCCAGGTCGCCGTAGGCGGGCGCGCCGGCCAGGTCGTCGTCCCAGTTCGACGACCACTCGATCTTCATCGGCTTGCCGGTGATCGACGACACGGGCCTCGCCACCGGGTAGTCGTCGCCCAGCGGGGCGTCGGTGAGGTTCTTGTAGTCGTACGTCCAGGGCTCGTAGTAGTCCTTGATCTCCGGGAGCTTCGGGTTGGAGAAGATCCCGGCCAGCTTGTGCAGCCGGCCGCCCGCCTTCAGCCTCAGCGCGCCGCGCCGGTTCAGCTCCCAGCCGCCGCGCCAGGTCTCCTGGTCCTCGTAGCGGCGCGGGTAGCCCTGGCCGGGCCGTGTCTCCACGTTGTTGAACCAGACGTACTCCATGCCCCGCCGGTTGGTCCACGCCTGCTTGCAGGTGACCGAACAGGTGTGGCAGCCGATGCACTTGTCGAGGTTCATGACCATCGCGATCTGGGCCATGGGACGCATCAGTACTCGACCTCCTGGCCGCGGCGGCGGATCACCGTCACCTCGTCGCGCTGGTTGCCCGTCGGGCCCAGGTAGTTGAACCCCCAGGACAACTGGGCGTACCCGCCGATCAGATGGGACGGTTTGAGGAGCAGCCGGGTGAGCGAGTTGTGGATGCCGCCGCGCATCCCGGTGGTCTCCGTCTTCGGCACGCTCACCGTGCGCTCCTGCGCGTGGTGCATGTAGACGGTGCCGGCCGGCATGCGGTGCGAGACGATCGCCCGGGCCACGACCACACCGTTGCGGTTGACCGCCTCCACCCAGTCGTTGTCCGCGACCCCGATCGCGTCGGCGTCCTGCGGGGCCATCCAGATGGTCTGCCCGCCCCGGGACAGGGCCAGCATGAACAGGTTGTCCTGGTACTCGGAGTGGATCGACCACTTGTTGTGCGGAGTGAGGTAACGGACCGTCACCTCCCGTTGCCCGTCGGGCCCGAGCCGCGGTTCACCGAACAGCCGGTGCATGTCCAGCGGGGGCCGGTAGACCGGCAGGGCCTCGCCGAGTTCGTGCATCCAGTCGTGGTCCAGGAAGAACTGCTGGCGTCCGGTGAGGGTGTGCCAGGGCTTGCCGTGCTCGGTGTTGAGCGTGAAGGCGGTGTAGCGCCGGCCGCCGTACTCGCTGCCGGACCACTCCGGCGAGGTGATCACCGGCACCGGCGCCGCCTGCGTGTCGGCGTACGTGACCCGCTTGCCCTCGTGTTCGGCGGCGAGGTGGGCCATCGGCTGCCCGGTGCGCCGCTCCAGCGTGCGGAAACCCTGCGTGGCCAGGCGCCCGTTGGTGGTGCCGGACAGGGCGAGGACGGTGTTCGCCGCCCGCACCGCGGTGTCCAGGGCCGGGCGCCCGTCCGCCGGGCCGCCGCGCACGGCGCCGTTCAGCCGCCGCAGCCGCTCCACCTCCTCGTCGGGCCGCAGCGCGATCCCCTTGGCGGGCAGCCCCAGTTCCTCCACCAGGGGGCCGAGCGCGGCGAACTTCGCGCCGATCGCGGTGTAGTCGCGCTCCACCACGGTCAGGGCCGGCATGGTCCGGCCCGGCACGGGAGCGCACTCGCCGCTCCGCCAGTCCCGGACCACCCCGCCCGGCTGGGCGGTCTCGCCCGGCGTGTCGTGCTGGAGCGCGGTCGCCACCAGGTCCCGGCGCACGCCCAGGTGGCCCGCCGCCAGTTCGCTGAACCGCTCGGCGAGCGCCTTGAAGGCGTCGAAGTCGGTGCGGGTCTGCCAGGGCGGGTCCACGGCCGGGGTGAAGGAGTGCACGTAGGGGTGCATGTCGGTGGAGGACAGGTCGTGCTTCTCGTACCAGGTCGCGGCCGGCAGCACCACGTCCGACAGCAGGGTCGAGGACGTGTGCCTAAAGTCGAGCGACAGCAGCAGGTCGAGCTTGCCCTCCGGCGCCGCTTCCCGCCAGGTCACGTCCCGCGGCCGCTCGCCGGGCGCGGCCTCCTCGGCGCGCAGCGAGGAGTGGGTGCCGAGCAGGTGCCGGGTGAAGTACTCGGCGCCCTTCGCCGACGAGCCCAGCAGGTTGGCCCGCCACAGGGTCAGCACCCGCGGCCAGTTCTCCGGGGCGTCCGGGTCCTCGCAGGCGAACCGGAGGGTGCCCGCGCGGAGTTCGGCCACCGCGCGGGCCACGGGGTCACCGGGCCCGTCGCCCAGGTCCAGCGGGTTGCGGTCGAACGTGGGGTACGACGGCATCCAGCCCACCCGGGCGGACAGGGCCAGGCAGTCCGCGCCGGTCATCCCCGCGAACCGGCCCTCGCCGAGCGGGGAGGCCAGGACGTCGGCGCCGAACCGGTCGTAGCGCCACTGGTCGGTGTGGAGGTACCAGTACGCGGTGCCGATGGCCTGCCGGGGCGGCCGGGACCAGTCGGAGGCGGCGGCCAGCGTCGCCCAGCCGGTCAGCGGCCGGCACTTCTCCTGGCCGACGTAGTGCGCCCAGCCGCCGCCGTTGCGGCCCTGGCAGCCGGTGAGTTGGAGCAGTGCGAGGAAGGCGCGGTAGATGGTCTCGGAGTGGAACCAGTGGTTGGTGCCCGCGCCCATGAGGATCATGCAGCGGCCCCGGGACCGCTCGGCGGTCCGCGCGAACTCGCGGGCGATGCGCACGCACTGCGCGGCCGGGACGGAGGTGTGCGCCTCCTGCCAGGCCGGGGTGGCCGGCGCGCGGCCGTCCTCGTAGGAGACGGGCCAGTCGCCCGGCAGGCCGGGCCGCGCCACGCCGTAGTGCGCGAGCAGCAGGTCGAAGACGGTCGTCACCAGCGGGCCGCCGGGCCCGCCCAGCCGGGTCGCCGGCACGCCCCGCCGCAGCACTTCGCCCCGCCCCTGCCCGTGCGTCCCGCCCTCGGTGTCGAACCGGGGCAGCAGCACCTCCACCGGGGCCGCGAAGGCGGTGCCGTGCAGGCTCAGCCGCGGTGCGGTCTCCCCCAGCTCCAGGTTCCACCTGCCCTCACCGCTCCGTGTCCAGCGGAAGCCCAGGGAACCGTTCGGCACGGCCGCGCGGCCGGTCCCCTCGTCCAGCACGACCGTCTTCCACTCCGCGCCCTCCACGTCCTGGCCGACGTCCGCGGCGCGCAGGAACTTGGCCGGCACGTACGCCCCGTCCCGCTCGGTGAGCGTCACCAGGAACGGCAGGTCGGTGAACTTGCGCACGTAGTCGGTGAAGAACGGGGTCTGCCGGTCGACGAAGAACTCCTTGAGGACCACGTGGCCCATCGCCAGGGCCAGCGCGCCGTCCGTGCCGGGGTGCGGGTGCACCCACTCGTCGGCGAACTTGGTGTTGTCCGCGTAGTCGGGGGAGACCACCACGACCTTCTGGCCGCGGTATCGGGCCTCGGCCATCCAGTGCGCGTCCGGCGTCCGGGTCACCGGCACGTTGGAGCCCCACATCATCAGGTACGCGGCGTCCCACCAGTCGCCCGACTCGGGGACGTCCGTCTGGTCGCCGAAGACCTGCGGCGAGGCCACCGGCAGGTCGGCGTACCAGTCGTAGAAGGACAGCATCGGCGCGCCGATGAGGGAGTGGTAGCGGGCGCCGGCCGCGTGCGACACCATCGACATCGCCGGGATCGGGGAGAAGCCGGCGATCCGGTCGGGCCCGTGGGTCTTGACGGTGTGCACCTGGGCGGCCGCGACGATCTCCACCGCCTCCTCCCAGCGCGCCCGCACCAGGCCGCCCTTGCCGCGGGCCCGCTGGTAGCGGCCGCGCCGCTCCGGGTCGTCCTGGATGTCGGCCCAGGCCAGCACCGGGTCCTTCAACCGGCCCCTGGCCTCCCGGTACATCTCCAGCAGCACGCCCCGGACGTACGGGTAGCGCACCCGGGTGGGGGAGTAGGTGTACCAGGAGAACGCGGCGCCCCGCGGGCAGCCGCGCGGCTCGTACTCGGGCCGGTCCGGGCCCACCGAGGGGTAGTCCGTCTCCTGGGTCTCCCAGGTGATGATCCCGTCCTTGACGTACACCTTCCACCGGCACGACCCGGTGCAGTTCACCCCGTGGGTGGAGAGCACCACCTTGTCGTGGCTCCACCGGTCCCGGTAGAAGGCGTCCGCCTGCCGCCCGCCGGTCAGTGTCACGCCGTGCAGGTCGGGCGTGGGTGTGCCGGGCCGGAAGAACCGGCCGGCGGCGAGCAGGGCCGCGCCGGGTTCCCTCGGCGGTGTCCGCGTGTCGGTCACGTGCGCTCCCTCGGTTCTCCCCGTACTCAGAACCTAGGGGCGGCGGCGGGAACCCACCTGTTCGCAGACCCGTACGGGTCAGCCGGGGCCCGGCGCGGCGGGCGGGGTCACAGGCTCCCGCGGTACTCCCGCAGCAGCGCCACCGTGCGCTGCGCGGACGCGGCGCGGGCCGTCATGTGGTCCAGCACCTCCAGGTGCGCGGACACCTCCCGGCGCGAGTCCAGGTAGAGGGCCCCGGTCAGGTACTCGGTGAACACCATGTCCGGCAGCTCCGGCTCGGCGAACCGGAACAGCGTGAACGGCGCGTACGTCCCCGGGTGCGGGCCCGCCGCGAACTCGGCGACCTGGAGCGTCACCCGGTCCCGCCCGGCGTACTCCAGCAGCCGGTCGAGCTGGTCCCGCAGCACCTCGGGCCGCATGCTCACCGGGCGCCTGAGCACCGTCTCGTCCATGATCACCCACAGGTGGGGCGGGTCCTCGCGCTCCAGCAGCCGCTGCCGTTCCATGCGCAGTGACACGTGCCGCTCGATCGTCTCCGGCGAGGTCTGCCCTATCGTGCCCGCCTCCAGCACCGCCCGCGCGTAGTCCTCCGTCTGGAGCAGTCCGGGCACGAAGTGCGGCTCGTAGGAGCGGATGATCCGGGCGGCGCCCTCCAGGCTGACGTACATGCTGAACCAGTCGGGCAGCACGTCGTGGAACCGCTGCCACCAGCCCGGCTGGTTGGCCTCCTCGGCCAGCCGGACGAACGCGTCGGCCTCCTCCTCGGCCACCCCGTAGGTGGTCAGCAGCACCTGCACGTAGGGGATCTTCAGCGAGACCTCGGCCATCTCCATCCGCCGCACGGTCGCCGACGCCACCCGCAGGACCCGGGCGGCCTCCTCGCGGCCGAGCCCGGCCGCCTCGCGCAGCTCCTGCAACCGCTTGCCGAGCACCACCTGGCCCACGGTGGGCGCGGCCCGCCGCTCACTCACGCCACGCCCTCCCCTACGCGCCGATGTGCGGAAGGCAGTCTGTCATGTGTCGCCGCCTCGCACACGTGTCCGTGGTCAGGGGCGGTTTTTTTGAGTGTTCAATGAGAGTTCAACCGACCAGGGTGTGCAGGTACTTGGCGGTCGCCGCGTCGGCCGGCAGGAACGTCTCGATGGCGAGCTCCGCCACCGTCACGTCCATCGGCGTGTTGAACGTGGAGATGGAGGACACGAACGACAGGGTCCGGCCGGCGTGCTCGATCAGCATCGGGAGCGCGAAGTACGGGACGGGCTCGGCCGGTTCCCCGCCCGGCTGCTCCTCGGGCACCGGGTAGGCGGACACCTCCTCGTACAGGGCCCGCAGCCGGTCCGAGCGGTGCAGCGCGATCTCGCGCTCCATCTGGGCCAGCAGGTGCCCGCGCCACTCGCGCAGGTTGCGGATGCGCGGCGCCAGCCCCTGGGGGTGCAGGGTCAGCCGCATCGCGTTCGGCGCCGGGCTCATCAGCGTCTCCGGCACGCCCTCCAGCAGCATGGCGATGCCCCGGTTCGCGGCGACGACCGTGTACCCGGCGTCGACCACCAGCGCGGGGTAGGGCTCGTACCCCCGGATGAGCCGCTCCAGGCCGTCGCGCAACGAGTCCAGCGCCGGGTCGTCCAGCGGGGTCTCCGGGTAGCGGGGGGCGTAACCGGCGGCCAGCAGCAGGGCGTTGCGCTCGCGCACCGGCACGTCGAGCCGCTCGGCGAGCCGCAGCACCATCTCCTCGCTGGGCCGCGACCGCCCGGTCTCGACGAAGCTGATGTGCCGCGCGGAGGAGTCGGCGCGCAGGGCCAGCTCCAACTGGGAGAGCCGCCGCCGTTCGCGCCAGGCGCGCAGCAGCGGGCCGGCCCCCTTGCCGGGGGCGACGGAGGCGGAGGGTTCGGACGCGACGATCGTCATACCGTCCGACCCTAGCCGAGGCGGGGCGGGGCGGGGCCTGGAGCGCGTGGCCCTGAGCGTGCGGTCCGGAGTGCGCGGTCCGTAGCGTGCGGGTCGGAGTGCGCGCTCCGGTCCGGCGGCCGGTCTTCGGGCGGGGCGGCGGTTCGGCCGGTCCGTGCCGGGTCTCCGCCCGCCCGTTTCGTGCCGGGGCACTGTCTGCCGGTCCCGTGCCGGGGCGCTGTCCGGCCGGCCCGTGCCGGGACTTCGTCCGGCTGTTTCCTGCTGGGGCGCTGTCTGCCCGTCTCGTGGCGGGGCACCGTCTGGCCGGTCCGTGCCGGGACTTCGCGCGGCCGTCCTGTGCCGGGTCTTCGTCGCCCGCCCCACGCTGGGCCTTCGTTCGCCCGTCGCGCTCCTGGCTTCCAGCCGCCCGTTTCGTGTCGGGGCGCCGTCTGGCCGGTCCACGCCGAGACCTCGTCCGGCCGTCATGTGCCGGGACTTCGCCCGCTCGCCCCGTGCCGGGCTTCTGCCCGCACGACCCGTGCCGAGGCGCCGTCCGGCCGACCCGTGCCGGGCTTTTCCCCCGCTCGTTTCGGGCCGGCGCCGTCCCGTGCCGGGGTGTCGTCCGGCCGGTCCGTGCCGAGGCCCCGTCCGCTCGCTGCTTGCTGCCCGCTGCTCGCTGCCCGCCGCGTGCCGGGCTTCCGGCCGTCCGGCCGTCCGGCGTGGCAGGGTGAATCCGGACCGCATCCCCGTACGGGGGCTCCGACCGAAGGGAGACCGGACATGGCCGTCGAACCGCTGCCGCGGGAGGAGATCGAGGACCGGCTGGCCGGGCTGCCCGGCTGGTCCCTGGACGGGGACCGCCTCACCCGGGCCTACCGCCTCCGCTCACACGTCGCGGCGGCCGCGCTGGTCGTGCACATCGCCGCGATCCAGGACGAGCTGGACCACCACTCCGACTGCTCGCTCGGGTACCACACCGTCTCCCTCGCCGTGCACACCCACAGCGCGGGAGGCGTCGTCACCGAGAAGGACTTCGAGCTCGCCCGGAGAGTGGAGGACATCGCCCCCGGCCACGGCGCACACTGAGCGGTGTGCTCGACTACGAGAAGGAAGCCCGCGGATACGACGCCTCGCGCGGCGGCGAGGCCCGCGCCGAGGCCGCCGCACGGGCCGTCCTCGGACTGATACCCGAGGGGCCGGGCCGCCTCCTCGACATCGCCTGCGGCACCGGGATCGTCACCCGGCGGCTCGGCGCGGCCCGCGCCGGACTGCGGGTGACCGGGGCGGACCTCACCCCCGCCATGGTCCGGATGGCATCGGCGCGGCTGCCCGGCGCGGTCGTGCGCGCCGACAGCCGCCGACTGCCCTTCCCCGACGGCACGTTCGACGCGGTCACCTCCGTCTGGCTGCTGCACCTGCTGCCCGACGCCGGGGACGTGCGCACGGTGGTGGCCGAGTGCGCCCGCGTCCTGCGCCCCGGCGGGGTGTACGTCACGACCGTCGACAAGGCCGCCGCGCACGATGTCGGCAGTGACATCGACGAGGTCCTCGCCGCCCGCCCGCGCCGTCCCTCGAGCGACGCCGCGGATGCCGTCTCCGACCACGCCGCCCGGTGCGGGCTCCGGCCCGCCGGTCACGCCGTCTTCCCCGGCACCGGGCAGGGCCGCAGTCCCCGCGAGACCATCGCCGACCTGCGCCGCGGCTGGTTCACCCAGCTCCCGCCCGGTGAGCCGCGCACCGAGGAGTTCGCCGCGCGGCTGGCCAGGCTGCCGGACCAGGAACGCCCGCGCCCCGACCCGCGGTTCGGCGTGCGCGCCTACCGCAGACCGGCCGCCGCCCGGTAACCGGAAGCACCCCCTTCCGCAGGGGGCCCGGGTCCGTCCGTCAACGGCTGCCGTGCGTACCGCACTTGGGGCGGGAGCCCCGCGTCCGGGCCTCCGCTCAGCGCCCCAGGGTGACGACGAGCAGCGTGCGTGCGGGCTCGTCCCCGACCAGGCGGCAGCGGTGCGGAACGTCGCCGCGGTGGTGGGCGCTCTGGCCGGCCCGCAGCCGGATCGGTTCCTGCCCGCGCAGTTCCAGGTCGACCTCGCCGTCGAGCACGTAGACGAAGTCCTCCCCGGTGTGCTCGAACCAGCCGCGTTCGCCCTGGCCGGGCGTGAAGTGCTGCTCGTACGCCTCCATGACGTCGCTCTGGCCCCCGGGGATCAGGACCCGGGCGAACTGTCCGGTGCCCTCGGTGACCCGGATGACCTGCGGATCCGCCTCGTGGGCCACCGCGTCCGGGGTGCCGGAGGGGCGCAGGAAGATGCCCGGGGGCAGGCCGAGGGCCTCGGCGATCTTGTAGATGGAGGCGAGGCTCGGGGTGGTCAGGCCCCGTTCCAGCTGGCTGAGGAAGGGCTGGGACAGCCCCGAGCGGGCGGCGAGTTCGGCCATCGGGACGCCGAGGCGCTTGCGGTGCCCTCGGATCACGGAGCCCACGGCCAGGGCCTCGGGGGTCGGGTCGGGTCGGCGCACGCTCCGACGGTAGCGCAGCGGTGCGGCACGGGGAGTCGGTCGAGAGGTCCGGACGAGGTTTTATGCCGCGGACACGCTGCGGCAATAAACCACGCGAATTATTGACCTCATCAATATCGCCCGTTCCGGGGAGGCCCGGAGACCCGTCATGAGGTGCCGCACCATGGCTCGCACAGCACCCCCGGCCCGTCCGGCACTCTCCCCGGAGAAAGCCGCGCCGGCCCGCCCGCCCGGACGCCGGCTCGCCAGGGCCCTCGGCTCCGCCGGGACACCGCTCACGGCCGCGGTCCTCGTCGTCGTCCTGTGGTGGGCGGCGGCCCGGGCCGGCGTCCTCGGCGCGGGACTCGTACCCACTCCCTGGCAGACGCTGCGCGCCGCGCACGCCATGGCGGCCGACGGCACGATGGCCGCCGACCTGCGGGCCAGCCTGGCCCGCGCCGGACAGGGCTTCGCGGCCGGGGCGTCGGCCGGGACGGCGCTCGGGTTCCTCACCGGACACCACCCGCGGGTCGCGTCGCTGGTCGGCCCGGTGATGTCGTTCCTGCGCCCGATCCCGGCCATCGCCCTCGTACCGCTGGTCACCACCTGGTTCGGGATCGGCGAGCAGGCCAAGCACCTGGTCATCGCCTACGCCGTGTTCCTCGCCGTCTGGCTGTACGTCCACGACGGCGTCGCCCGCATCCCCGCCGACTACCTCCGCGCGGCCCGCACCCTCGGCGTGCCCGCCCGGCGCCGGCTGACCGAGGTCCTGCTGCCGGCCGCCGCGCCCTCGGTCGTCGCGGCGCTGCGCTACGGCGCCTCACTGGCCTTCCTCGCCCTGGTCGCGGCCGAACTGGGCGGCGCGCAGAGCGGCATCGCCTACCGCCTCCAGGTCGACGGCCAGTTCCTGCGCACCGACCACATGTTCGTCGGGCTGATCGAACTCGGCCTGCTCGGCCTCCTCGCCGACGCGCTGATCAGCACGGCCGGCCGCCGCCTCGTCCACTGGAGCAGCAGCTCATGAGCACCCTCGTCCGACTCGACGCAGTCACGGTCGACTACGACGGCAGACGCGCCGTCTCCACCACCGATCTCCGGTTCGCGGAAGGCTCCTTCACCTCCCTCCTCGGCCCGACGGGCTGCGGCAAGTCCACGCTGCTGGGCACGATCGCCGGGTTCGTGACGCCGAGTTCCGGACGCGTCCTGATGGACGGCGCGCCGGTCACCGGGCCGGGACCCGACCGGGGCGTGGTGTTCCAGCACTACGCGCTGCTGCCCTGGTTCACCGCGCGCGGCAACGTCGAGTTCGCCCTCAAACGCTTCGGCCTGTCCCGCGCCGCCCGCCGCGACCGCGCCCTGGAGTCACTGGACGCGGTCGGTCTCGCGGACGCCGCCGAGAAGTACCCGGCCCAGCTCTCCGGCGGCATGCGGCAACGCGTCGCACTCGCCCGGGCCCTGGCGGCCGAACCCCGGGTCCTGCTGATGGACGAGCCGTTCGGCGCGCTCGACGCCATCACCCGGACGCGCATGCAGCAACTGCTGGCGCGGTTGTGGCAGCGCACCGGCACCACCGTCGTCTTCGTCACCCACGACGTGGACGAGGCCCTCACCCTGTCCCAGCGGGTGATCGTCATGGCGGCGGACCCGGGACGGGTGATCGCCGACCACCCGGTGGACGAGGCCCCGGCCCCGTACCGGAGCGGATCGCACCCCTTGCACCAGCGCATCGTCGCCCAACTCGGCACCGAACCCTGAGGAATCCCATGCGCAGCACACCCCGCGGCCTGCTGGCCGCCGTACTCGCCCTGACCGCGCTCCTCACCGCCTGCGGCACGGGCGAGCGCAGCGCCTCCGGCGGTTCGTCCCGGATCACCATCGCCGGCAGCGACCACCTGGGCGGCGCCCCGCTCTACACCGCCACCGAGAACGGCCAGTGGGCCGCGAACCACCTCGACCCCAGCCTCCAGTCCTTCGCCACCGGCCGCGACGCGCTCAACGCCGTCCTGGGCGGCCAGAGCCAGTACGCGGTCGTCGGCGACCTGCCCGCCGTGTCCGCGATACTCACCGACCGGAAGATCAGGATCCTCGCCGCCCTGTCCGGTTACACCGACTGGCGGCTGCTCACCACCGCGTCCGCCGGCATCAGGGACTTCGCCGACCTGAAGGGCAGGAGGATCGGCCTGCCCGAGGGCACCAACGTCCAGTACGCGCTCGACGGCATGCTCACCGGGGCCGGACTGGAGCCCGGCGACGTCACCCTGGTCAACCTCGCCCCGAACCAGGTCACCTCGTCCCTCGCCCGGGGCGACATCGACGCGGGCCTGACCTTCCCCAGCTTCTACGACGCCACCAGGACGGCACTCGGCGGCGACTACCGCGAACTGCGCTACGCCGGCTACACCTACCGCACCCTGCTGATCGCCGCCCCCGGCACGAGCACCGCCACGTCCACCGCCGTCCTGCGCACCCTGACCGCCGCGGCGAAGACCATGGCCGAGGATCCGGCCGCCGCCCGCAAGGCCGTCGTCTCCCAGGCCAAGGGCGCCCTGGACCCCGCCTTCGCCGACGCCCACTACGCCTCCTACCGCTACCGGATCACCCTCGACGAACCGCTGCTGAAGCTCCTCCTCGCCGAGGGCGCCTGGGCCAAGTCGGCACAGAAGCTGCCGGGCACGCCGGACCGGGCCACCTTCCTCCGGCACATCGACCGAACGCCGCTCACGGCCGCCGACCCCGCAGCCGTCACCCTCCGCTGAAAGGGACGCCATGACCACCATCGACCAGAACACACTGCGCCGCCGGGGCACCGGCCTGCGCGCCCACGACCCCGAGCGGTCCTACGGCGGCCACACCCTCTACACCCCGATCGCCGGCTCGGGCGAGACCTACCTCGTCGACATCCACGGCGAGATCGCGCACACATGGCACCTGGCCCACCCGCCGGGCCGCCACGCCCACCTCCTGGCCGACGGGACGCTGTTCTACCAGGGCAAGGACACCCGGTCCGGGGACCCGCTCTTCCCGATCTGGGAGGTCTACCACGGCGGCGTCCTCCAACTGGTCGCCCCCGACGGCACCGTGCTGCGCGAAGCCCGCCACCGGTACCACCACCACGACGCGAGCCTCCTCGCCAACGGCAACCTGATCCTGCTCGCCGTCGAACCGGTCCCCGCGGCACTCGCGGCCCGCATCCCCGGCGGCATCCCCGGCACCGAGGCACCCGACGGACGCGTCTGGGGAGACGTCGTCTACGAGATGACCTGGGACGGCGAGATCCTCTGGCGCTGGGCGTCCTTCGAGCACCTGCCGATCGAGGACACCCCCCTCAACCCCCACTTCGCCCGCGAGCACTGGCCGATGGCCAACACCGTCAACGAACTGCGCGACGGCAGCATCATGGTCGGCTTCCGCAGTGCCTCGACGGCCGTGATCATCGACCGCGCCACGTCACGGGTCACCTGGCGCCTGGGCCCGGACACGCTGGCCCAGCAGCACTACCCCCACGAACTGGACTCGGGCTCGATCCTGGTCTTCGACAACGGCTCCTACCGCGACGACACCTCCGTCCCGTACTCCCGGGTCATCGAGGTCGACCGCGAGAGCCGGAAGACCGTCTGGTCGTACGAGGACAACCCGCCCCAGAACTTCTACAGCCCCTACATGTCCAGCGCCCAGCGCCTCCCGAACGGCAACACCTTCATCGCCGAGGGCTCCTTCGGCCGCCTCTTCGAGGTCACCCCCGACGGCGACGTCGTCTGGGAGTACGTCGTCCCGCAGTTCGGCACCTTCGGCACGGGCGTCGGGATGGAGTCCTCCCGGGGCGCCCAGAACGCGGTCTTCCGCGCCTACCGCTACGGCCCGGACCACACCACCTGGCTGCGCCCGCGCCCGTGACCGGGACATCCCCGGCACGGCGGGCGGCGGACTCCGCCGCCCGGCCCGGCCGGTGCGGCGGCGGCCCGTTTTGCCGTACCGGCAACAGGAGTGGCCCGCGGGCGGCGGGCCGACGCACCCTGTCGGCATCCGGACGAGAGGCTGGCCACCATGGCGCACGAGCAGCACGAGCAGCACCACACCGGCACCCGCCACGCGCACGGCCACGGGCACCACACGGACCTCGACTGGAACGCGCTGGCCCCCCTGCTGGAGTCCCAGGCGGAGCTGCTCACCCCCGTGTACGAGCAGGCCATGGCGTGGCTCGGCCGGGAGGTGACCGAGCCGGGGCTGATCGTGGACGCGGGCAGCGGGCCCGGAGTCGTCTCGTGCCAGTTCGCGCAGGCGTTCCCGCGGGCCCGTGTCGTCGCCGTCGACAGCACCGCGCCGCTGCTGGACCGGGCGCGCGAGCGGGCCGGACGCCTCGGTGTGGGCGACCGGTTCGACACCGTCGCCGGTGAGCTGCCGGAGGTGCTCGGCAAGCTGGAGCGGTCGGCCGACCTGCTGTGGGCCGGCCGCAGCCTGCACCACCTCGGCGACCAGCGGGCCGCGCTGGCCGCGTTCGCCGAGCGGCTCGCCCCCGGCGGCACGCTGGCCCTCCTCGAAGGCGGCCTGCCCTTCCGCTTCCTGCCCCGGGACATCGGCATCGGCCGCCCCGGGCTCCAGGCCCGGCTGGACGCGCTGGAGGAGGAGTGGTTCGCCCGGATGCGGGCCGAACTGCCCGGCTCCGTCGCCGAGACGGAGGACTGGCCCGCGCTGCTGACCGCCGCCGGCCTGCGGCACGCGGGCACCCGCACCCTCCTACTCGACCTGCCCGCCCCGGTGACCGACCGGTCCCGCGCCTTCGTCGCGGCGCACCTGTCCCGGGTGCGCGGGGGCCACGGCGACGCGCTGGACGCCGACGACCGCGCCACCCTCGACCGCCTGCTCGACCCCGCCGACCCGGCGGGCGTGCACGCCCGCCCGGACGTCTTCGTGCTCGCCGCGTACACGGTCCACACGGCGGTCCGGCCCGCCTGACCCGGTACGTCCGGGGCGGCCCGCGGGGTGCGGGCCGCCCCGGACGCCCGTGCCGCACCGGCCGGCCGGTCCGTGGCGCCGGCCGGCGCTCCCGGTGGACCGGCGCCGCGGTCGTCCGCGCGCCGGCCCGCCCGACCGTGCGGCCGGCGCGTCAGTTGGCGGCGATGAACTGCTTGGCGAGCTGGTCGCCGAGGGAGACGGCGGCGCTGTGGCTCTCTATCGGGGACACCTGCGAGTTCTTGAACAGGATGTAGGTCACGCCCGAGTCGGCGCCGCCGGTCTCCGGGTCGGGATCGATGCCGAGCGCCTTGGCGGTGGCGTACGACGCCTCGCCGATGATCTTCGAGGGGCCGGTGTCGCCGACGACGGCGTACTCGACCTTGTTGTTGTAGACGACGGCGACCACGCCGCCGCCCTTGATGCCGGCGGAGGAGTAGTTCCAGATGGTGCTGGAGCTGGGCACGACGACGTAGGGCAGGGTCTCCGCCTTCAGCGGCTTGCCGTCGGACTGGTGGAACGCGGTGTCGTCCTGGAACCAGGGGTCGCGGTCCGCGTTGCAGTTGGTGGTGGGCTGGCCGTCGCAGTCGATGTCCATGTCGGCCTTCCAGAACACGGCCCCGTTCTTGCCGCACACCGGGACGGTGGCCGACGTCTCCTCGTCGGTCTTGTACTTGCCGTTGGAGATCTGCGAACAGGACGTCACCTTGGCGAGCAGGTCGGCCGCGCTGACCGTGCCCTCCTGGACGGACCTCGGGGAGGCGGCGGAGGCGTGGGCGGGCAGCAGCCCGGCGGCGAGCAGGGCGGTGCCGGAGGCCACGGCGAGGGTCAGGGTGCGAAGGCGCATGTGGGGGGCCCTTCTAATAGGAAGGTTTCCTTACCGGACCCGTACACGGTGATCCTGTCGGCATGCTCGCGTCAACCCTGAGGTGGCGAACGGCTGAAACGGGCCCGTATTGCGGTGATTTCGGCCGCTGGGGAGACTGGTTGAGCCGGATGGGTGACCTTTGTCCGGATCTGCCCCCTGCTCACCGTCCCCGGAGGCGAGACCCATGTTCGTACGCGCGGTGTACGCGACCGGTGATCCGGCGCTGCTCGACGCGGCCGTCCGGTCGCTGAACAGCGAGGGCCGGGACCTGCTGGAGGAGCGTCCCGGCTACCGGGGCGCGGGCGTGTTCGCGGACCGGGAACTCGGCAAGCTCCTCGCGCTGAGCTGGTGGGGGAGCGAGGGGGCGCGGCGCAACAGCGACGAGGTGATGCGGGAGCGGCGCGGCGGGCTGCTGGAGCCGTTCGCGGGCACGGTGTCGGTCGGCAACTACGAGGCCGCGGTGTTTCACCAGGTGCGGCACCCGCGCCAGGGCGGCGGGCTGCGCGCCACCCGGGTGGAGTTCGACCCGCGGGACGCCGATCTGGCCGTCGACACCTTCGGGGCGACGGTGCTGCCGCGGATCGAGCCGCTCCCGGGGCTGGCCGGGACCTTCCTGCTCGTGGACCGCGGGCGGGGGGTGGCCGTCGCCGGGGTCCTGTTTCTCGACCGCGCCTCGCTGGCCGCCTCGCGCGCGGCCGTCGCGGCCGTGCGCCACCAGGCGTCGGCGAAGGCGCAGGTGGACGTCGTCGGCCTGGAGGAGTTCGAGGTCGTGCACGCGGACGTGCGCTTCGACTGAGCCGCACGGCCCGCCGCCGGGGCGCGCGGAGACGGCACACGGCCGCGCGTCCCGCGGACGCGCGACCGTGCCCGGTGGTGTCAGCCGAGGTCGAAGGTGGCGGGGTCGGGACCCAGCCGCCGCTCCTCGTCGAGCGCGCTGATCGCCTGGAGGTCCTCGTCGTCCAGGCTGAAGTCGAACACCTCGATGTTCTCCTTGATCCGCGACGGCGTCACGGACTTCGGGATCACGACGTTGCCGAGCTGAACGTGCCAGCGCAGCACCACCTGGGCGGGGGTGCGGTCGTGCTTCCGCGCGATCGCGACGACCGCCGGCACCTCCAGCAGGCCCTTGCCCTGGCCGAGCGGCGACCACGCCTCGGTGGCGATGCCCCGCTCCGCGTGGAACTCCCGCGCCTCGCGCTGCTGGAGGTGCGGGTGCAGCTCGATCTGGTTGACCGCCGGGACCACGGAGGTCTCGGAGATCAGCCGCCGCAGGTGGTCGGGCAGGAAGTTCGAGACGCCGATGGCCCGGGCGCGGCCGTCGGCGTGCAGCTTCTCGAACGCCTTGTAGGTGTCGACGTAGGTGTCACGGGAGGGCAGCGGCCAGTGGATCAGGTACAGGTCGACGTAGTCGAGACCCAGCTTCTCCAGCGACGCGTCGAAGGCACGCAGCGTGGAGTCGTACCCCTGGTCGCTGTTCCAGAGCTTCGTGGTGACGAAGACGTCCTCGCGGGGCAGACCGGAGGCGGCGATGGCCTTGCCGGTGCCCTCTTCGTTGCCGTAGATCGCAGCGGTGTCGATGCTGCGGTACCCGGCCTCCAGCGCCGTGGCGACGGCCCGCTCGGCCTCGTCGTCCGGCACCTGCCACACGCCGAAGCCCAGCTGGGGCATCTCGACGCCGTTGTTGAGGATGATCGGGGGGACCTTGCTGCTCACGAGCCTCTTGATCCTTCGCTTTGTGGACATGCGGTACGCACATCTTCAACGATCACGGGCCGTTCCGTATTCCGGACCACGGAATCCGTACCGGTCGGCGAGTCGCCGCCCGGCGGCCCTGACCACGGACGCGGTCTCCCCTGCGGGTCCCCCGCGCCCGGGCGGGCCACACCCCCGCTCGTGCCCCGGTCCGGCGGGGGAGCGGCGGGCGTCAGGCGTGGTAGAGGGCCTCCACCTCGTCGGCGTACGCCTTCTCGATCGCCTTGCGCTTCAGTTTCAGCGACGGCGTCAGCAGGCCGTGCTCCTCGGTGAACGGCCGGGCGAGGATGCGGAAGGTGCGGATCGACTCGGCCTGCGAGACGAGCGTGTTGGCGGCGACCACCGCCCGGCGGACCTCCGTCTCCAGGTCCGGGTCGCGCACCAGCTCGGCCGGGGCGGGCCTCGGCTTGCCCCGCATCTGGAGCCAGTGCTCGATCGCCTCCTGGTCGAGCGTGACCAGCGCGGCGATGTACGGGCGGTCGTTGCCGACCACGACGCACTGGTTGACCAGCGGATGCTCGCGCACCCGCTCCTCCAGCACCCCCGGGGAGACGCTCTTGCCGCCGGAGGTCACCAGGATCTCCTTCTTGCGGCCGGTGATGGTCAGGTAGCCGTCCTCGTCGAGCGTCCCGAGGTCGCCGGTGGCGAGCCAGCCGTCGTGCAGGGTGCCGTCGGTGGCCTTCGGGTTGTTCAGGTAGCCGTGGAAGACGTTCCGGCCGCGCAGCCAGATCTCCCCGTCGTCGGCGATGTGCACGGTCACGCCCGGGACGGCCTGGCCGACGGTGCCGTAGCGGGTGCGCTCGGGCGGGTTCGCGGTCGCCGCGGCCGTCGACTCGGTCAGGCCGTAGCCCTCGTAGATCTGCACGCCCGCGCCCGCGAAGAACAGCCCCAGCCGGCGGTCCATGCCCGAGCCGCCGGACATCGCGTTGCGGATGCGGCCGCCCATCGCCGCGCGGACCTTCGCGTACACCAGCTTGTCGAAGAGCTGGTGCTGCATCCGCAGTCCCGCCGACGGGCCGGGGCCCAGCCCCCACGCCTTCGCCTCCAGCGCCTCGGCGTACTTCACGGCGATGTCGACGGCCTTCTCGAACGGCCCCGACCTGCCCTCCCGCTCGGCCTTGCGGCGGGCCGCGCCGAACACCTTCTCGAAGATGTACGGCACCGCGAGGACGAAGGTGGGCCGGAAGGCGGCCAGGTCCGGCAGGAGCGCGGCGGCGTGCAGGTGCGGCTGGTGCCCGAAGCGGACCCGGCCGCGGATCGCGGCGACCTCCACCATCCGGCCGAAGACGTGCGCGAGCGGCAGGAAGAGCAGGGTGGAGGCGGCGTCGTCCTTCCTGGTCCGGAACACCGGCTGCCACCGCTCGATCATCGTGTCCGCCTCGAACATGAAGTTGGCGTGCGACAGGACGCAGCCCTTGGGGCGGCCGGTGGTGCCCGAGGTGTAGATGATCGTGGCGACGGAGTCCGGGGTGACCGCCTGCCGGTGCCGGTGCACCACCTCGTCGTCCAGGCTCGCCCCGGCGTCGTACAGCTCCTGCACGCAGCCGGAGTCGAGCTGCCACAGCCGGCTCAGCCGGGGCAGCCGGTCGATGACGGTGGCGATGGTCATCGCGTGGTCCTCGTGCTCCACGATCGCCGTGGTCACCTCGGCGTCGTACAGCATCCAGAAGCACTGCTCGGCCGAGGAGGTGGGGTAGACCGGCACCACCTGGGCGCCGATGCTCCACAGGGCGAAGTCGAACAGGGTCCACTCGTAGCGGGTGCGGGACATGATCGCGACCCGGTCGCCGAACCGGACGCCGCGGGCGAGCAGCCCCTTGGCGAGGGCGACGACCTCGTCGCGGAACTCGGCGGTGGTGACGTCCCGCCACTGTCCGGCGTCGTCCTTGCGGCCGAGGGCGATGTGCAGCGGGTCGGTCAGGGCGTGCTCGAAGACGGTGTCGGCCAGACCGCCCACCGGCGGTGGCGACGCGACCGGAGGGCTGGTGAACTCGCGCAACCTCGTTCCCCCGTCCCTCGCCCCTCGGTGCCCGTGGTCGTGTACCGCACAGCGCGGTGAAAGCTACCCCACGGGCCCGGCGCCGGGGAGGGATGCGGAAACCGAGCAAACCGCGCGTACCGCCCGGACGGTGTCCGGGAAATGCGCGCACATGGGGAAGGGCCGGACACGATACTGACGGGTCAGTAAGTTTCGGTGCCGTAATCTCCACCGAATCCGTACGCCCCGATCACCCCACCTCACACCGGTGGCGCGGCCCCCGGAACGCGAACTTCCGCGCAACCGTGCAGGGGCCCGCCGGGCTCAGCCGCCGCCGCGCCGCAGCCGCTCGCCGCCCGCCAGGATCGCCGCCGCCAGCGCGTGCGCGGCGCCCTGGGCGGGGCCACGGCGGTGGCCGTGGACGAGGACGAAGTCGGTCCGTCCGAGGTCCGGCAGACCGGCCCGCTCCGGCAGCCGGAACAGGCCCGGCGGGATCAGCCGCCGGGAGTGCGCCATCACCCCGAGACCGGCCCGGGCCGCGGCGATGAGCCCGTTGAGGCTGCCGCTGGTGCACACGATCCGCCACGGGCGGCCCTGGCGCTCCAGCACCTCCAGGGCGCGGGCCCGGGTGATGCCGGGCGGCGGGTACACGATGAGCGGGACCGGCCGGTCGGGCTCCAGCCGCAGCGACCCGGCGCCGATCCACACCAGGTCGTCGCGCCAGACCAGCTCGCCGCGGTGGTCCTCCGGGCGCCGCTTGGCCAGCACCAGGTCGAGCTTCCCGGCGGCCAGCCGCTCGTGCAGGGTGCCGGACAGCTCCACCGTCAGCTCCAGGTCGACCTCCGGGTGGTCGTGGCGGAAGCGCTCCAGGATCTCCGGCAGCCGGGTCAGCACGAAGTCCTCCGAGGCGCCGAACCGCAGCCGGCCGCGCACGCGCGTGCCCGTGAAGAACGCCGTCGCCTGCTCGTGCACCTCCAGGATCCGGCGGGCGAAACCGAGCATCGCCTCGCCGTCGTCCGTCAGCTCCACGGAATGGGTGTCCCGGGAGAAGAGCTGCCGGCCCGCGGCCTCCTCCAGCCTGCGCACGTGCTGGCTCACCGTGGACTGGCGCACTCCCAGGCGCCGGGCGGCCTGGGTGAAGCTCAGCGTCTGGGCCACCGCCAGGAAGGTGCGCAACTGCGTGGGTTCGTACACCCTCCGAGCCTAGGGCCATCGCGGAACGTGATGACAGTCAGAGCGGTGTACGAGTTTCCCGATCAGCGGGCAGCGGGGACCATGGAGGGGGCCCCGCGGCCCGGACCGTACGACGCACACCGCGAACGGAGCACCGTGACACGCCTGCGCTGGCCGAGCTGGATGCCGATCGACCCGTACATCGTGCTGCTGCTCGGCACGGTCGGTCTCGCCGCGCTCCTCCCGGCCCGGGGCACCACGGCCGATGTCAGCTCCGGCGCCTCCACCGCGGCGATCGCCTTCCTCTTCTTCCTCTACGGCGCCCGGCTGTCCACCCGGGAGGCGCTGGACGGACTGAGGCACTGGCGGCTGCACGTCACCGTCCTGGTCTGCACCTTCGTCCTCTTCCCGCTGTTCGGGCTCGCCGCGCGGGGGCTGGTGCCGGCCCTGCTCACCCAGCCGCTCTACCAGGGCCTGCTGTTCCTGACGCTGGTGCCGTCCACGATCCAGTCGTCCATCGCGTTCACCTCGATCGCCCGCGGCAACGTGCCCGCGGCGATCTGCGCCGGGTCCTTCTCCTCCCTGGTCGGCATCGTGTTCACCCCGCTGCTCGTGGCGGGGCTCCTCGGCGGCGAGGCCGGGTTCTCCACCGACTCGCTCGTGAAGATCGTGCTCCAGCTCCTGGTGCCGTTCGTCGCCGGCCAGGTGCTGCGGCGCTGGATCGGCGGGTTCGTGACCCGGCACAAGCGGGTCCTCGGCCTGGTCGACCGCGGCTCCATCCTGCTGGTCGTCTACACCGCCTTCAGCGAGGGCATGGCCCAGGGCATCTGGCACCAGGTCAGCCCCCTGCGGCTGGCCGGACTGCTGGGCGTCGAGGCCGTCCTGCTGGCCGTGATGCTGGTCCTGACCTGGTACGGGGCCAAGGCGCTCGGCTTCCACCGGGAGGACCGGATCGCCATCCAGTTCGCCGGGTCGAAGAAGTCCCTCGCCTCCGGACTGCCGATGGCCGGGGTCCTCTTCGCCGGCCACGCCTCCCTGGCCGTGCTGCCGCTGATGCTCTTCCACCAGATGCAGCTCATGGTCTGCGCGGTCATCGCCAAGCGCCGGGCCCGCGACCCGGAGGCCGCCGCGGACGCGCCCGGGCGTCGGCCGGACGCGCCCGCGGCGGCGGCGCACACCCCGGAGGGGTCAGCCGCGCACCCGGTCGAGGGGCAGCCACAGGACCGTGTCCCGCGGTGACCGCAGCACGTCCGGGTCCGCCAGCTCCTCGTCGGTGAGCGCCCGGTCCCACACCCGCACCTCGTCCAGCGCGCCGGTGAGGGAGGCGCGGCCGTCCAGGCGCTGGCCGACGTGCACGCCGAAGGGCGAGTTGCGGCTGACCGAGCCCGGCACGTCCGCCGCCGAGGTCTCCGTACCGTCGACGGACAGCGCCAGCCGGCCGCCGCCCCGGCGGAGCACGGCGTGGTGCCAGCGGCCGTCGTTGTAGGCGGCGGTCGTGCGCACCGACGCGGCCCGTGGCGCGGCGGCGCCGTTCCGCACGGTGATCAGCGCCTGGACGCGGCTGCCCGCCGGCTCCCCGCGCAGCCACACCTGCGGCTGGCTGCCGCCGATCCCGCCCATCCACAGGAACGGCTGCTCCCCGGCCGTCGCCGTGTACCGGAACCACAGCGACACCGTGAAGTCCTTCGCGCCCAGGGGCAGCCCGCCGCGGTACGGCAGCCGGACGGCGTCACCGGCGCCGCCGAACGCCAGCGCGCCCCCGGACTCCCCGTCCGTCTCCCGCGGGCTGCCGAGCACCGCCGCCGGCCGGGCGTGCCGGGCGCGGTCGGGGGTGACCGGGTCGGGGCCGCGCCGCGCGGCGAGCCAGTCCTCGGTGAACCGGGCGAAGCGGATCTCGTCGCGGGCGTCCACCGCGCCGCCCTCGTACAGCAGGCCGACCGTGCCGGAGCCGATGTCCACCAGGTCGGAGTAGCCGGACCAGTCCGTGGTGACGACGGTGCCGCGGTCCGTGCCTTCCCAGGCGCGCCCGCCGTCGTAGGAGGAGCGGATCATCATCGTGCGGCGCCGGTCGGGGTCGCCGGGGCAGGCCAGCAGGATGCGGCCGCCCAGCCGCAGCATCGAGCCCTGCACCTGCGGGGTGTACAGGTCCGGCAGGGCCCGGAAGGGCGCCGTGAAGCTGCCGCCGCCGTCGCGGCTGACGGCCTGGGTGCGGTGCCCGAGGTCGGTGCCGTCCTGCTCCCGGCCGCTGACCAGGACCGAGCCGTCCTCCCGCTCGGCGAGGGTGAGTTCGGAGGGCTTCTGCCGGAAGGTGCCGTCGGAGGCGATGGGCCAGGTGTCGGTGGCTCCGGTCCGCCAGTGGCCGCCGTGGTCGTCGCTGACGACCAGGGCCGCGTGGTTGGCGGAGATCCGGCCGCCGTCCCAGGTCTCGGCGTTGACCCCGAAGACCAGGCGCCCCGCGTACCGGCCGCGGGTGAGCTGGATGCCGTGCACGGGTCCGGTGGCGTACCAGGAGTTCCAGCCGGCGGGCAGGATCTCGGGGCTCAGGTCGCGCGGCGCGGACCAGGTGGCGCCGTCGTCGTCGCTGTACCGGAGGTGCGGGGTGCGGTCGCAGGGGACCGAGCAGCCGGCGCCGTCCGTGCGGCCCGTGTTCCAGGTCTCCGCGAGCCAGACGCGGCCGGTGGTGCGGTCGACGACCGGCGCCGGGTTGCCGTGGGTGTCCCCGGCGCCCTCGTCGACCACCTGGAGCGGGCCCCAAGTGCGGCCGCCGTCCGTGGAGCGCTTGACCACGAGGTCGATGTCGGCGGCGTCCCCGCAGTTGAGGACGCGGCCCTCGGCGAACGCCAGCAGCGTGCCGGGGTTCGTCCGCACGACCGCCGGGATGCGGAAGCACGCGTACCCCGGGTCCTGGGCGGCCTTGAACAGCACCTGCTGCTCGAACGACGGCGCTCCGGCACCCGGCCGGGCCTGCGCCGGCTGGGCGGGGAGGAGCGGTAACAGCAGGCCGGCCGCGGCAGCGGCGGCGGCGAGAACCGATCTGAGACGGGCGCGGAGAGGTGACGGCACGGTGTGACCTGCCCTTCGTCGGCCGGACATCTGGACATCCGGACATCCCACGTCCAACGTGCGTCCCATCGACGGTAGTTGGGGCCCGCACGGCCCACAAGAAGCGTGCACCCACGGGCCCGGGACGGAGACGCGGAGCGGGCCCGGACCGCGGCCGGCCGGGGAGCGCGATCAGTTCACCGGGCCGTTGATCCGGATTTCCGGCACGGACGGCCGACGACGGTTAACGTTCCGTCATGACCGCCGCACCCGTACTCGACCCGCAGCGCACCGCGCTCGTCCTCGTCGACCTGATGGACCGCATCGTCGCGCTGCCCCTCGCGCCCCGCGGCGGCCCCGAGGTGCTGGCCGCCGCCGGGGAACTGGCGCACGCGTTCCGCCGCGCGGGCGCCCTCGTCGTCCTGGTACGCGCCGAGCGCCCCGCCGTCGCCGAGCAGCCGCCCGGCAGCTCACTGGTGGCCGGTCTGCTGCGGGACGGCGACCTGGAGGTGGTCAAGCGGACGGTCGGCGCCTTCCACGGCACAGGCCTGGACGAGCGGCTGCGCGCCCGGGGCGTGACCACCCTGGTGTTCGGCGGCGTCGCCACCAACCTCGGTGTCGAGTCCACCGCCAGGGCCGCCGCCGACCTCGGCTACGACCTCGTCTTCGCCGAGGACGCCATGGCCGCGCTCACCGCCCCCGAGCACGAGGCGTCCGTACGGCTCGACTTCCCCCGGCTGGGCACCGTCGCCACCACGCCCGGCATCCGCGCCGCCCTCGGCTGACCGCCCGCGCCGCGGCGGCGGCCCGCCGGTGCCCCCGGTACCGGGGTCCGGGGGCCGAGGGCGTCGCGTCCCCGCGGTCAGCCGCGGCCGGCCGGCTCCCGCAGGACGACGCGGTCCTCGCCCGCGTACACGTTCATCGAGCTGCCCCGCAGGAAGCCCACCAGGGTCAGACCGGCCTCCGCGGCCAGGTCCACCGCCAGCGACGACGGCGCCGACACGGCCGCGAGCACCGGTATGCCCGCCATCACGGCCTTCTGCGCCAGCTCGAAGGAGGCGCGGCCGGAGACCATGAGGATCGTCCGGGACAGCGGCAGCGCGTCGTTCTGCAGCGCGCGCCCCACCAGCTTGTCGACGGCGTTGTGCCGCCCCACGTCCTCCCGGGTGTCCAGCAGCTCACCGTGCTCGTCGAACAGGGCCGCCGCGTGCAGGCCGCCGGTCCGGTCGAACACCCGCTGGGCCGCCCGCAGCCGGTCCGGCAGGGCGGCCAGCAGCTCGGGGGTGACGCGCAGCGGCGGTGCGTCGGCGATCGGCCAGCGCGTGATGGTCCGTACGGCGTCCAGGCTGGCCTTGCCGCACAGCCCGCACGAGGAGGAGGTGTAGACGTTCCGCTCCAGGGTGAAGTCGGGGAGGGCGACACCGGGCGCGGTCTTCACGTCGACCACGTTGTAGGTGTTGCCGCCGTCCGCCGTCGCCCCCGCGCAGTAGACGATGTTCAGCAGGTCGGCCGCGGTGGCGAGCACGCCCTCGCTCACGAGGAAGCCGGCGGCCAGCGCGAAGTCGTCACCGGGGGTGCGCATGGTGACGGCGAGCGGTCTGCCGTTCAGCCTGATCTCCATGGGCTCCTCGGCGACGAGCGTGTCGGGCCGGGTGGAGACCGCCCCGTCCCGGATGCGCAGGACCTTGCGTCGTTCCGTGACTCGTCCCATGTTCTGATCAGCCCCGGTTCTGTGCGTGCGGGTGGCCGGTGAGGGCCCTTGATGCGGAGGGTGCCGCAGGTCACCGGGTCGTCGTGCGGGGAGGTGACCTGGACGACCCCATTGTCCTGCACGGGGAGCGCGCGGTCCGGTCCGCCCCGTGCCGGGCGCACCGTGGCCGTCCCCGTCCGCCGTGCCCCGTCCCGGTACCCGCCGCCGACGGGGAGAACCCGGTCCGGACCGGGTTCTCCCCGTCGGCGGCGGAGTGCCGCCGCGCGGGCGTCCGGGCGTCCCGTGTCTGACGGGAGCCGACAATCCCGGCGCGCTATTCCTGTGGCTTCACCTGCCGTCGTACCCGCCGGTCACTGACCAGACTGTGGGTGCCGCTACCCAAGGCAACGAGGGGGATCCTCCGTATGAACGGCTCGCGCATCGCCGCCATCGGTCACCACCAGCCCGCCCAGGTGCTCACCAACGACGACCTGGCCGGCCTGGTGGACACCAGTGACGAGTGGATCCGCAGCCGGGTGGGCATCCGGACCCGGCACATCGCCGGTCCCGACGAGCCCGTCGACGAGCTGGCCGCGCACGCGGCGGCCAAGGCCCTCGCCGCGGCCGGTCTGACGCCGGGGGACATCGACCTGGTGCTCGTCGCCACCTCGACCGCCATCGACCGCTCCCCGAACACCGCCGCCCGGGTCGCGGCCCGGCTCGGCATCCCGGGGCCCGCCGCGATGGACGTCAACGTGGTCTGCGCCGGGTTCACCCACGCGCTCGCGACGGCCGACCACACCGTGCGGGCCGGCGCGGCCACCCGGGTCCTGGTCATCGGCGCCGACAAGATGTCCGACGTCGCGGACTGGAGCGACCGGTCGACCTGCGTCCTCGTCGGCGACGGGGCCGGGGCCGCCGTCGTCGAGGCGTGCCGCCCGGGGGAGGAGCCCGGGATCGGCCCGGTGCTGTGGGGGTCCGTGCCGGAGATGGGGCGCGCGGTGCGGATCGAGGGCACCCCGCCCCGGTTCGCGCAGGAGGGGCAGAGCGTCTACCGCTGGGCCACCACCCGGCTGCCGGCCATCGCCCGCCAGGCGTGCGAGAAGGCCGGCACGGCGCCCGAGGACCTCGCCGGGGTCGTCCTGCACCAGGCCAACCTGCGGATCATCGAGCCGCTGGCGGAGAAGCTCGGCGCCGTCAACGCGGTGATCGCCCGCGATGTCACCGAGTCCGGCAACACCTCGGCCGCCAGCATCCCGCTCGCCTTCTCCAAACTGCTCGAACAGGGGGCGCTCGGCACCGGCGACCCGGTGCTGCTGTTCGGCTTCGGCGGGAACCTGTCGTACGCCGGCCAGGTCGTGCGCTGCCCCTGAGCCGACGCGGCGGGCGGAACCGCCGCCCACCGGCGGATACGCAGGTGAAACGCACTCCGAAACCTTGGTATTGTTGTCCGTGTCGCCGCGGGGATCACCCCGGGCGGCAGACACCTGGTCCGGGTGGCGGAATGGCAGACGCGCTAGCTTGAGGTGCTAGTGCCCTTTATCGGGCGTGGGGGTTCAAGTCCCCCCTCGGACACCAGCTGAGACCCCTGCCGAGCAGGGGTCTTCTGCTTTTCCGGGCGGTGCTGTGTCCGGTCGTGCGGTCGGTGTCTGTTCGTGGTGTTCCGCGTCGGCCCGTCGCGCGGCCTGTACCGGCGGGCCCGCGCCCGTCCGCCGTGCCGGTGTCCGGTTGAGGCGCTCCGGGCGGCGTCGGCGCCGGGGTGGCGGGCTCCTCCCGTGGTACCCGGCCCGCGCGTGCCGGTGGGTGACTTCGCCATCGCAATCGCGGGCGATCGCGGCGCCGGGCCGGCCCGGAACTCCCCGGACGGGGCTCGCCGTCGGGTGGCACCGGTGCCGGGCCCTCCGTTTCCGTCTCGGTGTTGAATGCAAAACGTTTCGGAGGGTGTCTCGGTCCGTCCGTAGTGTGCACGGCGGTGACGGTGTGATTACGTAATCGGGCCGTTACCAACGGAGGGACGATCCATGTTGAGCACGTCCAGCGGCAATCTGCCGCACCCGAGGACCGGTCCGCTCGCCACCGAAGCCGCGATCCGTACCAGGGTCGAGGTACCGGTACGGGTGAGCGACGGTACCTGGAGCACCGCCGAAATGATCACTTTCACCGGGCTCGCCGACGGACTGGAACACATCGCCGTCGTGTTCCCGTCCGCATGGCCCGTACCCCTGGTGCGCGTGCATTCGGAATGCCTCACCGGAGACGTGTTCGGTTCCGCGCGTTGCGACTGCGGACCGCAACTCTCCGAAGTGGTGGACCAGTTCGCCGAGACCGGCGGGATCCTGCTGTACCTGCGGCAGGAGGGCCGCGGCATCGGGCTCTACAACAAGCTGGACGCCTACCGGATCCAGGACGACCAGGGCCTGGACACCTATGCCGCGAACCGGGAGCTGAACTTCTCGGACGACCTGCGCGACTACCTCGTCGCCGCGCAGATGCTGCGCACCCTGGACGTGACCCGCATCAGGCTGCGCACCAACAACCCCGACAAGGTCAGCCAGTTGGAGGGCTACGGGATCGGTGTGGAGGAGGTCATTCCCACGGGCACCCACCGGACCGAACGCAACCTCGACTATCTGCGGGTCAAGGCCGAGCAGAGCGGGCACACCATCGAGCTCCTGGGAGAGTCCATATGATCCAGCATCGTGGGCCCATCAGCGGCATCGCGGCCTGGCGGGACGAGTACGTGGCCACGGCCGGCTACGACAACCAGGTCATCTGCTGGGACCAGCGCACCGGGCGCGCGGTGGCCCGCTCGTTCCACGACCACCTCGCCAACCAGTGCCAGTTCGCACCGGACGGCAGGCACCTGCTGACCTCCTCCAGCGACTACACCGCTCGCCTGTGGACCGTGCCCGGCCTGCGGCTGGTGGCCGTCCTCGGCGACCAGGAGGACGACGTGGAGATGTCCGTCTTCCACCCCGGCAAGGAACTCGTGGCCACCGCCTCCCGCGACCACCGGGTGCGGGTCTACGACTTCACCGGCCGGCTGCTGCACCGCTTCGAGGGGCACACCGCCGACGTCATCTCCGTCGAATGGGCCCGCGACGCCGACGAGTTGATCTCGTCCAGCGACGACGGCACCATCAAGCGCTGGTCGCTGGAGAGCGGCGGCATGATCGCCGACCTGGACATGGACGGCGTGGAGACCGACACCGTCGCCATCTCCTCCTCCGGCACCATCTTCGCCGGCAACGACGAGGGGCAGATCATCGTCGTCGGCCCCGAGGAGCGCAGCACGGTCCCCGCGCACGACGCGGGCATCAAGCGCCTCGTCCTCGACGACTCCCGCGACCTGCTGGTCAGCCTCTCCTACGACCGCAGGATGCGGCTGTGGGACGTCTCCTCCGCCCTCCCGGTGGCCCGGGACACCACGGACCTGCCCGACGACGTGTGGCCCCGCTCCTGCGCCTTCGCGGGCGGCACGCGGCTGGTGTTCGCCACCTTCGGCGCCTCCTACCGCGGTTACGACTACCGGACGCGCACCTGGGACACCACCGTCGTACCGCCCACCGGCGGTGTCAACGCGGTGCTGCCGGAGCGCGGCGGCTCGACGCTCACCGTCGGCGACGCGGGCGTGGTGCGGCGCGACGGCGAGCCGGTGGCCGAGACCGGCAGCCTGTGCAACTTCCTCACCCCGCTCGGCCCTCTGGTCCTGTCCGGCGGCCAGCTCGGCAAGGTCTTCGACGCGCTCACCGGCCGCGAGCTGTACCAGCACCGCTCCCCGCTGAACTGCGGCGTCGCCTTCGAACGCGACGGTGAGAGCTACGCCGTGGTCGGCGCCTACACCGGCGAGGGACTGCTGCTGAAGCTGGCCGGCGACACCGTCGAGCACATCGCGGACCTGCCGCTGAACGTCAACGCGGTCAAGGGCGTCGCGGTCTCCGGCGACCTGCTGTTCTCCGTCGCCGCCGACGCCTCCGCCACCTGGTTCCGCATCTCCACGCTGGAGAAGGCCGCCACGGTCGAGGGCGCCCACGACAAGATCGCCAACGGCTGTGCCGGTCTCGGCGACGGCTGGTTCGCCAGCGTCAGCCGCGACCTGAAGCTGCGCCTGTGGGACCCCGAGCGCGGGGTGCAGGTCCTGTCGACGCCGCACACCCACTCCATCAAGTGCGTCGCCGCCGACACCGACGGCCGGCTGATCGCCACCGGCAGCTACAACGGCCGGGTCGCCGTCTACGACCGTCAGGACGGCCGCTGGGCCGTGACGGAACGGCCCACCACCGCCGGCATCTCCTCCCTCGCCTACGACGCGGCCCGCAAGCTCTTCCTCGCCGCCTCGTACGACGGGCAGGTCTACCCGGTCGCCGGCTGAGCGACAGCGTGGGCCGGGCCGCACCGGACGCGGCCCGCCGAAGGACGCCCGGGGCGTCCGCGAGCGCCCCGCGCGACGAGCGGTGCCGGAGCAGCGTGTCCGCTCCGGCACCGTCGGCGCGTCCGGCCCCGCCCCGCCCTCCCGCCCGCCGCCGTGCCCTCACACGACAGGACTCCTCACCCATGTCCAGCCATCAGATAGCCGCCCGGTACTCCGTCGCCCCCACGACCACCCCGCCGCCCGACGAGTCGGCGTACGCGGACGTGCTGCGCTCCGACTTCCACGACCACTACGCCAACGGGCGCGACGTGTGGACCGCCGAGGACGCCATGCGCGAGGCCCCCCGCCTGCTGCTGCGCGCCCTCGACGGCCGCCCCGACGCGCACGTCCTCGACATCGGCACCGGACACGGCCGCGACGCCGCCATCCTGTTCGACGCGGGCTGCCGGGTCACCGGCATCGACCTGGTCGAGTCGCCCGAGTGGGCCGAGCTCACCGCCCGCAGCCAGGGGCGGGCGCGGTTCGCGGTGTGCTCGCTGGCCGACCTGGAGGGCACCGCCGTCCACGACGGCGTGCTCGACAACGGCTGCCTGCACCACCAGCACCCCGACGGATACGGCCGCTACCTCGACCGGATCCGCGAACTGCTGCGCCCCGGAGGCCTGTTCACGGTCTCCGTGTTCCGGTCGGCGGACGGTCCCGGCCGGCTCTTCGCCAACGGGGCGCGGCGGCTGTACCGGGAGTTCACCGAGGCGGAGCTGACCGAGCTGGTCGCCGGGCACGGCTTCACCCCCGTCGACGTACGGCTGGTGCCCCGCGGCACCGCCGGGCTGCACTACCTCGTCGGCACCTACCGCACGGCCGGCACCGGCACCGCCCCGGCCGCGGGCGCGGAAGGTGACCGATGAGCCCGACCGGCGCCCCCGCCGCACGGACCCGCCGAGGCCGGCACCCCCGCCTGCTCGCGGCGACCGCCACCGCCGCGCTGCTGGGCGGCGCCCTGCTGGGCACCGCGCCGACGGCCACCGCCGGCGCGGCCCCGGACACCACCGGGGGCACTTGGTCCGGCACCTGGGGAACCGCCCCCGCGCCCGCCGCGCCGGACGGCATCTCCCACACCGGCATCGACGACCGCACCGTACGCATGATCGTGCACACCTCGGTCGGCGGCGGTGAGCTGCGGCTGCGGCTGTCCAACGCGCACGGCACCGGCGCCCTGGTCCTCGGCCGCGTCACGGTGGGCCGGGCCGAGTCGCCCACCGCCGCGACGGCCGTCCCCGGCAGCCTGCGCCCCGTCACCTTCGGCGGCGCCGCCGGCACCACCGTCCCGGCCGGCGCGCAGACGGTCAGCGACCCGCTGCCCTACGCCGTCCCCGCGGGCGCCGACCTGCTGGTCAGCGTCCACCTGCCCCGGCCGACCGGCCCCACCACCTGGCACTGGCTGGCCCAGCAGACCAACTACCTCTCCGGACCCGGGGACCACACCGGCGACCAGGGCGCGGACTCCTACACCGGCACCGAGACCTCCTGGTTCTTCCTGACCGGCGTCGACGTGCGGGGACCGGGCACACGCGGCACCGTCGTCGCGCTCGGCGACTCCCAGACCGACGGCTCCGGCTCCACCCCCGACGGCAACGGCCGCTGGACCGACGCCTTCGCCCGCCGGCTCGCCGCCGACCCCGCCACCCGGGGGCTCGGCGTGCTCAACAAGGGCATCGGCGGCAACCGCGTGCTGCGCGACGGCACCGAGACCGAACGCCCGCAGCGCGGCACCAGCGCGCTCGGCCGGCTCGACCGGGACGTGCTGGACCAGTCCGGGGTGCGCGCCACCGTCCTCTACGAAGGCATCAACGACCTCCAGCTCGCCCCCTTCGCGAGCGCCGACGAGGTCCTGACCGGGCTGCGCACCCTCGCCCGGCGGCTGCACGCGCGCGGCGTCCCCGTCATCGTCGGGACCCTCACCCCGTTCAAGGACTCGCCGCTGTGGACGGCCGAGGCCGAGCGGCAGCGGGTCGCCCTCAACACCGCGCTGCGCACCAGCCCGGACTTCGACGCCGTCGCCGACTTCGACGCGGCCGTCCGCGACCCCGCCGACCCGCAGCGGGTGCGCGCCGCCTACGACGGCGGGGACCACATCCACCTCAACGACGCCGGCTACCGCGCGGTGGCCGACGCCGTCCCCACCGACCTGCTCACCGCCGGCGTGCCGGCGGTGTCCGCCGCGACCACCGACGGGAGGCACCCGTGACCGGCACCCCGGTGATGGCCAACCCCAACACCCTCTCTGACCGGGCCGCGATGGGGCTGCCCGACTCCTTCGTCGCCCGCACCCCGCCGGAGCCGCTGCGCGACCACCGCGACCTGCTCGGCGCGCCCGCCGAGGTCCTCGTCGCGGTCGCGGAGGACCCCGGGCAGTCCGCCGCGCGCCGGTACGCCGCCGGCACCGTGCTCGGCCTGATCGGCGACCCCCGGGTCCGCCCCGACGACCCGCCCATGGTCCGCGTCCCGGCCGCCCGGGTCCGCCTCGGCCTGGCGGCCGACCAGGTCGGCCGGGTCACCGCGCGCTGGCGGCACGCCGGGGTGATCGAGGACTGGATCGCCAAGGAGTGCCCCGTGTACGAGGCGGACCTCCCGGCGTTCCGCATCGCGCTGCACCCCGTCACCAACGCCGAGTACCGCCGGTTCCTGGAGGACACCCGCAGCACCGCGCTGCCCACCTCCTGGCGGTTCGGCGGCTACCCCGACGGGCTCGGCAACCACCCGGTGTGGACCGTGCCGCCCGAGGCCGCCGACGCCTACGCGGCCTGGCTGGCCTCCCGCACCGGCCGCGCCTTCCGGCTGCCGACCGAGGCGGAGTGGGAGTACGCCGCCGCCGGGCCCGAGGGACGGGAGTTCCCCTGGGGGGACACGTTCGAACCGGACCGCGCCAACACCGTGGAGCGGGGGCCGCTCGCCACCACCCCGATCGGCGTCCACCCGGCCGGGCGGTCGCCCTTCGGCGTGCACGACATGGCGGGCAACGTCGAGGAGTACACCGCGGACGACTACGGGCCCTACCCCGGCGGCAGCGCCGTCGCCGACGACCTGGCCGTCACCCGGGGCACGTACCGCATCGCCCGCGGCGGCAGCTTCACCCGCTTCGGCGACCTGGCCCGCACCCGGCGCCGCCACGGCTGGTACGACCGCGACATCTACGCCATGGGCTTCCGGCTCGCGGAGACACTGTGACGGACCGTCAGGAACTGAGCGGAGAAGGCGGGTCGGGGCCGGACCCGGCCTCGCCGGCCGAGCGGGCCGCCATGCGCCGGGCCGTCGAGCTGGCCGCGACCGCGCTCGGCCGGACCAGCCCCAACCCCGTGGTCGGCTGCGTCGTCCTCGGCGCCGACGGCACACCGGCCGGGGAGGGCTTCCACCGGGGCGCCGGGCAGCCGCACGCCGAGGTCGAGGCACTGGCCGCGGCCGGGGAACGGGCACGCGGCGGCACCGCCGTGGTCACCCTGGAGCCCTGCGCGCACCAGGGCCGCACCGGGCCGTGCGCCGAGGCGCTGCTGCGCGCCGGGATCGCCCGGGTGGTCTACGCGGTGCCCGACCCGAACCCGGCCGCGGCGGGCGGCGCGCACCGGCTGCGGGACGCCGGGGTCGAGGTGGCCGGCGGGGTGCTGCGCGCCGAGGCGGAACGCGGCAACGAGCTGTGGCTGACCGCCGTACGCCGCGGCCGGCCCTGCGTCACCTGGAAGTTCGGCGGCACCCTGGACGGCCGGGCCGCGGCGCCGGACGGCACCTCCCGGTGGATCACCGGGCCCGCGTCCCGGCAGGACGTGCACGCCCTGCGCGCCGCGCACGACGCGGTGCTGGTCGGCTCCGGCACCCTGCGCACCGATGACCCGCACCTGGGCCTGCGGCACGGCGTCGAGGGCGCGCCCCCGCTCCGGGTCGTCCTGGACCGCGACGGCACGATCCCGCCGCACGCGCGCGTGCTCGACGACACGGCGCCCACCCTCGTCGTCACCGGGCCGGACACCCCCGCGCCGAAGCTTCCCGACGGGCACGAGGTGCTGCGGGTGCCGGTGGCGGCCGGCGCCCTCGACCTCGCCGTCCTGCTCGACGGGCTGTGGGCGCGGGGCGTGCGCTCGGTGCTGCTGGAGGGCGGCGCCCGCCTGGCCGCGTCCTGCGTCGCCCAGGGGCTGCTGGACCGGGTGGTGGCGTACGTGGCGCCGCTGGTGCTGGGGGCCGCCGCCCGTCCCGTCCTCGGCGACTTCGGCGCCCCGACCCTCATGGCGGGCCTCCGGCTGCGGCTGGGCGAGGTGACCCGCCTCGACGACGACGTACGGCTGCTGCTGCGCACACAGGACCTGCCGGGGAGTGCGGAGGAAGGGGGCACCGCATGAGCCACCGGATCGCGGTGGTGTACCACAGTCGGCGCGGCACCGTCCGCGCGCTGGCGGCGCTGGCCGCCGAGGGGGCGCGGGAGACCGGTGCCGAGGTCCGGCTGCTGCGCGTGCCGGACGACCAGCCCGCCGGCCGGGGCTGGCCGGAGCGGCCGGCCGAACCGGAGGACGTGCTCTGGGCGGACGGGCTGGTGCTGGCCTGCCCCACCTACTACGGCAACGTGTCGTCCCCCTTCAAGCGGTTCCTGGAGTCGACCTCGCCGCTGTGGCGGCGGGGGCTGCTGGCCGACCGGGTGGCCACCGGCATCACCGTCTCCACCCAGCGCCACGGCGGCCGCGAGGCGACGCTGACGGCCCTGCACCACACCCTGTACCACTGGGGCTGCTGGGTGGCCGGGGCCGATCCGGCCGACCCGGTCACCCGCGCCGCGGGCGGCAACCCCTACGGCCTGGCCGCGGACAACAGCCAGGGCGAACCGGCCCCGGCCGAGCGCGTGGCCGCCCGCGCCCTGGGCCACCGCCTGGCCGCGCTCGCCGCCCGGGCCCGTACCGCGCCCCCCGCCTCACCCGGCGGGACGGCGGCCGGCGGGAGTCCGCCCGGTCCCGGCTCCGCCCGGCTCGCCGTCGTCTACCACGGCGCGGACGCCGCGCTCCGCGTCCTCGCGCAGGAGGCCGCCGGGGCGGCCCGGGCCGTCGGGGTGCGGGTGCGGCTGCGCCGGGTGCCGGGCGGGGCAGGGGACCGGCCCGCGCGGTGGCTGGGGCCCTGGGCCGCGCCCGCCGCGGCCGAGGACATCGCCTGGGCCGACGCCGTGCTGTTCGGAGCGCCCGTCCGGCTGGGCGCCCCGGCCGCGCCGCTGCTGGACTTCCTCCAGGCGATGGAGGACGGCGGGGACGGCCGCGGCCCGCTGTGGGGCAAACCGGCGAGCGGCTTCGTCACCACCCCGGCACCGCACGCGGGCGCGGAGACGGCCCTCCTCGACCTCGGCCACGTGCTGCTGCACTCCGGCGCGGTCCTGGTGCCCCCCGGCTACACCGACCCGGCCGTCGAGGCGGCCGGCGGCAACCCCTACGGCACCTCCCACCCCCGCACCGCGGGCGAGCTGCCCACCCCGCGGGTGCTGGCCGCGGTGGCCCACCAGGCGCGGCGCACCGCCCTCGCGGGGGACCTGCTGCGCCGCGACCCGCGTCCGTACCGCGCGGCCCGGCCGGACGCCGTGCGCACCGGCCCCGAACCCGTGCCGCTCGCACCACCGACCCCTGGAAGGAGCACGGCATGAGCGTGCAGCAGTACGACGAGATCGGCGAGACCTACGAGGGCTTCAAGTCGCTGCCGATGGCCCGCCACGCCGAGCGCGCCAGCTTCCTGGCGCTGCTCGGTGACGTACGCGGCGCCTCGGTGCTCGACCTGGCCTGCGGCACCGGCTTCTACACCCGGCAGATCAAGCGCCTGGGCGCCGCCGACGTGCTCGGCGCCGACATCTCCACCGAGATGGTCGCCGCCGCCCGCGCGATCGAGGAGAAGGCTCCGCTCGGCGTGCGCTACACCGTCGCCGACGTCGCCGAACTGCCCGCGCCACAGCGCCCGTTCGACCTGGCGAGCGCCGTCTACCTGCTCAACTACGCCGAGGACGCGCCCGCGATGGAGCGCATGTGCCGGGCGGTGCACCGCAGTCTGCGGCCCGGTGCCCGCTTCTGCGTGCTGACCCAGGCGCCCGGGTACCGCTTCGACGGCCCGTCCATGGCCAAGTACGGCTTCACCTACGAGCCGGTGGGGGAGGGGCCGACCGGTCCCCGGGTGCGGATCACCGCGCTGCTCGAACCGCCGGTGGAGTTCGTGACGTCGTACCCGCGGCGCGAGGTGTACGAGGAGAGCCTGGGCCGGGCGGGCTTCCACGACGTGACCTGGGTGCCGCTGCACGTGCCGGAGGAGGGCCTGCGCGAGCTGGGCGCCGACTACTGGGCGGACTTCCTCGCCAACCCGCCGCTGACCATGCTCCACTGCCGGGCCTGAGCGGGCGCGTGGCGAGCGCGGAGGGACGGAAGTCCCCGCCCGGCCGTACCGCACGGGCGGGCGGGGACTTCCTTGTGCCGCCGGGGGTTTCCGGCACGGTCCGGCGTCGTGCGACGGGGGGATGAACACGTCCACCGGCCGCCCGGAGGACCGCCCCGGCGGCAGTTCCGGGGGGAGGGCGGCCCGCCGCACGTCGTGCACGGCGGGCCGCCGCCCGGCGTCCGGCACGGAAGACCCCTGGTCCGTGCCGGACGCCTCCACGCGGCAGGGCCCCCGCGCGGTCCCCAACCGGGGGAGCCCTGCCGCGGCACGGTGCCGTAGTCCCCACCGACCGGCACCGGCCGTGCCCGGCCGGACCCTCGGGGCCCGGCCGGGAGCCGTGTCACCCGGCCGGGACGGTGGGCCGCAGCCGCCGGGAGAGCAGGACGCCGAGCAGGGCGAGCAGCGCCGTGAAGGCGAACAGGCCGCCCAGTGCCGTACGCGTGGAGGAGTCGTAGTGCTCGGCGATGGCCAGCGCGGCGCCGCCGAGACCGGCGACCACACCGGTGGCGAGGGTCTGCGCGAGCTGCAGGGCGCCGCTCAGCTCGCCCTGCCGCTCCGCCGGGGTCTGCTCCAGCGTGTCGGTCGTGGCGGCGTTGAACGCCACCCCCATGCCGATGCCGCCGATGGCCCAGCCCACCACCGCCAGCCACGCCGGGACCGAGTGGGACAGGATCGACAGCCCGATCACGGCGACGCCCGCGAGCAGCACGACGAAGCCGAGGGCCACGCTGCCGGCCCGCCCGCTCGCCTCGGCGTCCCGCTTGGCCTGCCAGGCCGAGCCCAGCACCCAGGCGATGGCGCCCGCGGACAGGCCGAGACCGGCCTCCCACGCGCTCAGGCCGCGCAACTCCTGCAGGCCCAGCGGCAGATAGGCCTCACTGCCGAAGTACGCCCCGCACAGCAGGCCCCGGATGACCACGCCGGCCCCCAGCCCCGAGCGTGCCGTCAGCGTGCCCTCCGGGGTGACCCGGCGCAGTGCCGGCAGGGCGACGGCGGCACCCACCACCGCGAGCACCACCAGCAGGACCAGGTTCTTCAGCAGCAGCGCCTGGAGCAGCACGCCGGTGCCCACGGTAAGCAGTACGGCATTGGCCAGCGGGCCCTTCCACCAGGCCTCGGCCGGGGCCGTGCGCCGCTCCTCCTGCGGCCGCTCCAGGCGGCGCAGGCCGGGCAGGGTGAGCAGCGCGGCGATCGCCACGATCGGCAGCATCAGCAGGAAGACCGCGCGCCAGGTGGTGCTGTCCGCCAGGGTGCCCGCGACGACCGGGCCGACCAGCGAGGGAATCGTCCAGGCCGAGGAGAGGAGGGCGAACATCCGGGCCCGCAGGTGCTCGGGGTAGGCCAGCCCGATCACCGTGTACGCCATGGCCATCACGGCGCCCACGCCGAGGCCCTGGAGGAAGCGCCCCACCAGGAACAGCGGCCAGGAGCCGGCCGCGCCGGCCACCGCGCAGCCCACCGCGAAGACGGCCATGCCCGCCGTCACCGGCGCCCACGGTCCCCGGCGGTCGGCGGCCCGTCCCGCGAGCACGGTGCCGATGATGTTGGCGAGCATCAGCGCCGACAGGCCCCACCCGTACGCGCCCAGGCCGTCCAGGCTCCGGGCGATGTCGGGCAGCACCGTGGCCACACCGAGGGATTCGAAGGCGACCATGCTCACCGACAGGATCACGCCGAGGCTGAGCGCCCGGTACGGGCCGGAGAAGACGCTCTCCGCCCGCTCGGTCCGGGCGGTCTCGGCGCCGGTCGCGGGCGGCCCCATGTCGTCCGGTAACTCGCCGATGTGTTGGGACATGACGTTCACCTCGTGGGAGAGAATTACGTTTCGATCCGGAACGGAAATATAATATACTGGAGCCATGGTGCAGACGCCACAGGACATCGCGGCCCCCTCGTCGTCGGCCGCGCAGCGCTCGCGCGGCCGGCCGCGCGACGAACGCATCGACGCGGCGGTACGGCACGCGGTGATGGAGATCCTCAACGAGGTCGGCTACGGCCGGCTGACCCTGGAGGCGGTCGCCGGCCGGGCCGGCACCAGCAAGCCGACGCTGCGCCGCCGCTGGCGCTCGCGCCAGCACCTGGTGGTCGGGGCGCTCGTGCAGACGATGGGGGCCTCACCCACCCCCGACACCGGCTGCACCCACTGCGACCTCATCGCCGGCATCCGCACCCTGAGCCACGCCTTCACCACCAGCATCGGGCGGCGCGCCCTGCCGGCGCTGATCGCGGACCTCGCCGACGACCCCGAACTGGAGTCGGAGTTCCTCAACGAGTTCTTCCACCCGCGCCGCGCCGCCACCGCGGCCGCCCTGCGCCGGGGCATCCAGCGCGGCGACATCCGCCCGGACGCCGACATCGACCTGCTGCTCGACATGCTCGGCGCCACCGCCTACTACCGGGTGCTGTTCGGTCACCTGCCGCTCACGCCCACCCTCGCCGAGGACGTCGTGGAGGTCGTCCTCGCCGGTGTCGCCACAGCCCAGTGGCGCAGCCAGCACGGCGCTGTGGACAGCGTCTGACTCCGAGCGACAGCATTCCGGGGCCCAAGGGACGAGAAGGGGATTCGTGTGCTAAGCCGTGACTGTGAAGTGTCCGATTTACAGAAGGTCCTGGCCTCCGCCGCATCCGGAGCCGGGGCCAGTCTCCTGCTGGAGGGGGGCATCGGGGCCGGCAAGTCGTATCTGCTGAGGGCCGCGGTCAGGACCGCCCGGGCGAACGGATTCGAGACGGGCTCCCTGCGCGCCCGGCCCTCCGGCACCGCCCTGACCTGTGACGTGCTGCGCCAGTTGCACCCCGGCCCGCTGACCCGCGCCGGCGCGCCCGCCGAGGAGGCGGACACCGCCGAGGCCGCCGCCGACCGCCTCGACCAGCTCATCGGGGCGCTCGGCCCCCGCACGCCCCTGCTGATCGCGGTGGACGACCTGCACTGGGCCGACCAGGCCTCGCTGCGCTGGCTGGAACGCCTGACGGCCCGGCTGGAGGGGCTGCCGGTGGCGCTGCTGGCCACCCTCACCCCCGGCCTCGCCCCGCCCCGGGACGACCTGGCGCGCGGCTGCCCGGCCGGACCCGACGGCGGCCCCGCGGCCGACGCCCGCGGGACGGTTGCACGCGGCGACGGCGGGCGGGCGGGCAGCTTACCGGCGGACGGCTCAGGAGCGGGGAGCTTACGGGCGGACGGCTCACGGGCCGACTGCGTGCCCCGTGACGGCCTGCGGGGCGAGAGGACCGCCGTCCTCGCCCGCGTCCTGTCCGACTTCCACCAGCGCACCGTGCTGCCCGGCCTGGGCCCGGACGCCGTCGGCTACCTGCTGGCCTCCTTCCTGGGCGGCCCCGTCTCCGAGGCCCTGGTGCACGCCTGCCACCGGCACACCGGCGGCAACCCGCTGCTGGTGCACGCGCTGCTGCGCGAACTCAGACGTCTGGGCACCGCCGCCGAACCGGCCTGCGAACAACTGGCCTCCCTCGGGTCCGTCGAGGTCGCGGAGACCGTCGTGGCCCGCTTCGAGGAACGTTTCCCCGGCGTCGGCCGGGCCCTGGACGCCGTCGCCGTCACCGGCCGGGCAGGCACCCCCGCGCTGGTCGCCGAACTCGCCGGCCTCCCCCGCGACGAGGCCGCCGACCTGCTCCACACCCTCGTCCGCTGCGGTGTCCTCCAGGAGGCCGGCGGCCCGGGCGGGACCGTCGCCTTCGCCCAGCCGATGCTGCCCGTCTCCTTCCTCGCCGCGCTGCCGCCCAGCGAACACGCCCGGCTGCACGCGACGGCGGCGTACGCCCTGCACGCCGGCGGCGCCCCCGCACCCCAGGTCGTCCACCACCTGCGCAACGCCCCGCGCATCGGCGCCCGCTGGGCCTACCGGCTGCTGTTCGACTCGGCCGGCACCGCCCTGTCCCGCAACGACCTGGCGCAGGCCCGCGTCCTGCTGGAACGGTGCGCCCAGGAAGCCGAACCCGGCGACCGGCCCGAACTGCTGCGCCGGCTGAGCTGCGTCGCCCTCGCCGCCGATGCGCCAGCCACCGCCGTCGGCCGGCTGCACGGCCTGGACCGGCCACGCGACGCGGGCGACACCGCCGCCCTGGCCACCCTCGTCAACCTCGCCCAGGCCCTCGCCCTCGACGGCGACCTGGACGGCGCCCGGCGCACCCTGCGCGGCGCGCTCACCGACCTCGGGCCCCTCGACCCCGCCGACGAACCGGCCGCGGGCGCCTGCGCCGTCCTCGACGTGCTCACCCTGCTCACCGGCGGCCACGACGCACCGCTGCCCGTCCCGGCCGCGACCACCGCCCGCACCCCCTGGGTGCGCTGCGCCCAGGTGACCCTGGCCGCGCTCGCCGCCCGGGCGCGCGGCGGGCGGCGCGAGGAGGCCGTCCGGCACGCCCGCACGGGGCTGGGCGAACCCCTCGGCCCGGCCGACGTGCCCACCACCCCGCTGCGGCTGCTCCTCGCCCACCTGCTGTGGGACGCGGGGGAGCACGACGAGGCGCTGGAGGCCTGCCGCACGCTGGCCGCCGCGGCCCGCGAGGAGGGCGCCCGCACCATGGCGGCCCTCGCCGACACCGTCCTGGCCGTGTGCGCCTGCCGGGCCGGACGGCTCGGCGAGGCGGCCCGGGCGGCCCACTCGGCCCTCGCCGACGGGCCCGCCGGGACCTGGCTGGGCGGCGTCCTGGCCCGCTGCTGGCTCGGCGGCGTCCTGCTGGACACCGGCGACCTGGACGGGGCCCGCCGGCTGCTCCTGGACGACCTGGCGCTGACCGACCTGCCCGAAGCCGCCCTGCCCTGCCTGCTGTTCCACCGCGGCAGGCTGCACGCGGCGCTCGGCCACACCCGGGCCGGGCTGGCCGACCTGGAGGAGTGCGGCCGGCGGCTGGAGCGCGGCACCCACCACCACGACGCCCTGCCGTGGCGCACGGCCGCCGCCGCCCTGCACGCCCAGGCGGGCGACACCGCCGCCGCCGAACGGCTGGCCCGGGAGGAACTGGGCCTGGCCCGTGCCTGGGGCGCCCCGCACGCCGTCGGCACCGCCCTGCACACGCTCGCCCTCGTCCTGCGCGGCGGGCAGCGCGCCGCCCTGCTGTACGAGGCGGCCGACCTGTGCCAGGGCTCCGGGGCGTGGCTGGAGCAGGCCCGCGTGCTGCGCTCCCTGGGGCACGAACTGCGCCGGCTGCGCAAGGTCCGCCAGGCCAGGGAACAACTGCGCGCGGCGCTCGCACTGGCCGAGAAGTGCGGCGCGGACGCCCTCGCCAACGCGTTGCGCGACGACCTCGCCTCCGCGGGCGCCCGGCCCCGGCGCAGCGCCGAGACCGGCCTGCAGGCGCTCACCCCGGCCGAGCACCGCACCGCCCTGCTGGCCGCCAAGGGCCTCACGAACAAGGAGATAGCCGACCGGCTCTACGTCACCCGGCGCACCGTCGAACTCCACCTCAGCCGCGTCTACCGCAAACTCTCCGTCGCCGGCCGCAGCGACCTGCCCGCCGCGGTCGCCGGCCAGCTCCCCGACCCCGCCCGGCGGGCCCTACGGCGCGTCGACACGGGAGTCAACCCGCCGGACCGCCCCGCCCGCTCGGTGACACTCCGCCCGGCCTCATGACCGCCTCGTGACCCCGGGCACGGTCCGGGTCCCCCGGCTTTCCCCGCCCTTCTTCCGGAAACCCGCCGGGGCCGCGGACTCCGGCGGCGGGCGCCTTCGACCACGGGCGGTCCGAGCCGGAAGGAAGACCCCCGGAACGCCCGTCCCCCCACCCCCACCCCTCGGCCCCGCCCCGCACGCGCGGACTCGCGTCCCCTTCGCAGATCGGACACCGTCATGCCCCTCAGCTCCCCAGCCTCCCGGCGCGCGGCGGACCGCCCACCGGCACCGGACACGCCCTCCCACGGCGGACCCCTGCTCCTCGTGGCGCTCGCCCTGCTCGCGCTCAACCTGCGCGCCCCGCTGACCTCCGTCGCCCCCCTGCTCAAGCCGCTGCGCGCGGACCTGCACCTCGGTGACACGGCGGTCGGCGTGCTCACCTCCCTGCCCGTGCTGTGCCTCGGCCTGTTCGCCTTCGTCGCACCGCGGCTCGGCCGCCGCCACTCCACCCGCACCCTCCTGATCGTCTCCCTCCTCGTCCTCACCGCGGGCGGCCTGCTGCGGACCGCCCCCTCCGCCGCCGCGCTGTTCGTGGGGACCGTGCTCGTCGCGGCCCCGATCGGTGTCGCCAACGTGCTCATACCCGGGCTCATCAAGCGCCGGTTCCCGGGGTCCGTGCCGCGCGTGTCCGCGTTCTACTCGGGCGCGCTCACGTTCGGCGCGGCGGGCGGTCCCGCGGTGGCCGTCCCCCTCGCCGACGCCACCGGATCAACCTGGCGGACCCCGCTGCTGCTCCTCGTCGTGCCCGTGGCGCTGGTGACGGTGGTGGTGGTCCTGATCGCCCTCGGCGGCCGGCCCGGCGGCGAGGCCGGCGCACCGGCACCGGGCTCCGGCGGCCGCCCGCCCGGCCTGTGGCGCAACCCGCTGGCCTGGCAGGTGACCGTGTTCTTCGGCGCCCAGGCCCTGCTGTCGTACACCGTCTTCGGGTGGCTGCCGACCATGTGGCAGGACCGCGGCGGGAGCGCGGCGTCGGCGGGACTCGCGCTGTCCCTGTGCAGCGCGGTGGGCGTGCTGGGCGCCTGGCTGCTGGCCCTCTCCGGACGGCACCTGGCCGACCAGCGGCCGGCCGGGGTGGTCGTGGCCTGCCTGAGCGGGCTCGGCCTGGTGGGGGTCGTGGCCGGGCCGAGGAGCCTGGCGTGGCCCGCGGTGGTCGTCCTCGGGCTCGGCCTCGGCGCCGGATTCGCCCTCGCGCTCAGCCTGTTCGCGTTGCGCTCGCCCGACGCGCCGACCACCGCGGCCCTGTCCGCCATGGGCCAGGGCGTCGGCTACCTGATCGGCGTCCTGGGCCCCCTGGGGGCGGGCGCGTTGCACGACGTCACCGGGACCTGGGTGTCGCCCCTCGCCGTGCTGCTGACCGCGTGCGCCGTACAGATCCTCGTCGCCCTGCCCGCCGGCCGGATCCGCACCGTCACCGCCCCGGCACCACGCTGACCGGCCGCCGCCGCTCGCGCCCCGCGCCTGCCCGGCGCGGCCAGGGGCGGGCGGCGTGTGGCAACTCCTGCTGCGCGGAGCGCAGTTCATCGGACGCGTGCCGGGTCACGGCCCGCGGTGCGCGTTCGGCCGGGAGCGCGGCAGGTATCGGCGCCAATAGACTCGTCCGCGTCCCGCCCGGCCCACCGGACGCGGAGTGCCGTCGTGCCCGAACCGCTGACCGTCGCGGTCGTCCAGCCCCACTGGGCCGGCCCGGACGTCGCCGCCAACGCGGCCCTGCACGCCGAGGCGGTGCTGGGCGCCGGGGCGCGACTGGTCGTCTTCCCGGAGCTGTCCCTCACGGGGTACGACCTCGCCGCCCCGGCCGTGGCCGCGGACGACCCCCGGCTCGCGCCGCTCGTCGACGCGTGCCGCGGCACGGGGGCCGTGGCGCTGGCCGGCGCCCCGCTGCGGGGCGGCGACGGACGCGAGTACATCGCGACCCTGGCCGTCACGGGCGAGGGCGCCGCGCCGGTGTACGCGAAGATGTTCCTGCACGGGGACGAGCACCCGCGCTTCACCCCCGGCGGGGAACCGGCGGTGCTGGACATCGACGGGTGGCGGCTGGGGACGGCGGTGTGCCGGGACGCGGCGGTGGAGCGGCACGCGGCGGCGACGGCGGCGCTGGGCATGGACGCGTACGTGGCGAGCACACTCTATGGCGCGGGTCCCCGGCAGTCGGCCCGCCGGGACGCGCACATGCGGGAGCGGGCGACGGCGCACGGCGTCTGGGTCGTCCTGTCGACCGCGGCGGGCCCGAGCGGTGAGTACGAGGAGACGTCCGGCGGCTCCGGGGTGTGGGCGCCCGGCGGTTCCCCGGTGGCCCAGGCCGGCCCCGAGGCCGGCGCCGCGGTGACCTGGACCCTCACCTGAGGGGCCCGGTCCGGCCCGACGGCCCCCGCCCGGCCGGGCTTGCCGCTTTTGCCTCGTATATTCGGTTGGTTGGGATTAATTAAGCAGCCTTGTTTCATTGGTCTTGACCAGCACCCGGGCGCTTGGCATGCTGTCACCGGCCGTAACCGATCAAGTGTTCTCATGTAGCGAGACATTCAATCGAATACGCGCCATGTCCTGGCGTCAAAAGCTCAGCGCACTCTTCTCGCGATCCGAGACCCGCATCGGTCTCGATACCGGACAATCGGAAGTCCGGTCAAGGGATCGTTGTGACAGCAAATGATGTGCCCCCACCTTGATGCATTAGGTCCGCACCCCCCGTGCAGAGGTCACAGCCGCCCTCACACGCTTTTGCGGACTGTCAGGCAACAGGAGGTCTGCGTCAGACGTGCAAGGAAATCTCACCACCCCAAGAGCCGGGTCGGTCGCGCTGCCCGAACGTGCGTCCTCGACCCGCGTCGCCGACCTGTGGGCCCGCGTCGCCCTGCCGGCGGCGGCCCCCGAGCCGCCCGCCGGACCGGTCGTCGCCCCCGGTCTGCGCCTTGCCCTCTCCCTGCTGGAAGAAGGCGCGCTGACCAGTCGCGCCAACCGCTCCTGCGGTTCCTACGCGGCCCGCGCGGTACCGTCCGCCGGGGCCCTGTACCCCTATGAATTCGCCGTCCTCGCCATGGAGGACGGGGAGCCGTCGGCCTTTCGCGTCGACGTCGACCGCCGCACCTGCGCCCGGCTGGCCACCGGCCCCCGTGTCCGCGCCGCACTGGATGAGTCGACACTGGCGATCCCGGAAAACGGCGGGGCCGTGGTGGTCACCCTCACGCGCCCCTGGCTTTCCATGCGCAAATACGGCGACCGGGGATACTTGTACACCCAACTAGATGCCGGACACGCAGCGGGAAACCTCATGCTGGCCGCGTACGGCCGTGGCGCCGCGGGGGTGCTACGGCTGCGCTTCCCGCGGGAATCCTTCTCGGAATTGCTGGAGGCGGGCGAGAACTGCCGGGAGATTCACTCCGCAATTCTGGCGCCGGCCGGTCCCGTCGACGAGTCGTGGACCCGCTGGACCGTGCACGACGGCACCGACCGGGAACAGCGCGGCCCCGTCTGGCGGTCGTGGCTGGAAAGCACCTGCTGGGACTCGCTCACCGGCTGGACCGTGCCGACCGGCCCCCCGGACCTGCGGCCCGCGCCCGCGCCGCTCACGCGGATCCGCACCGACCGGCGGCCGCCCGCCGGGCAGAGCGGCCTGGGCGACCCCGCCACCTGGTCGGAGCTGATCGCGACGCGCGCCTCCAGCAAGGCGTTCACCGGCGAACCCGTCTCCGCCGACGCCGTCTGGCAGGCGGTCTCGGCCCTGTCGACGCCGCTCGGGACCGACCTCCCCGACGCCTCGCCGCTGTCCGCGACCCTGGTCCTGCGCTCCTCGACGGACCCCGGCCAGGACGCCGTGTACCGGCTCGGCACCGGTGAGCGCGGGGCGGGACGGCTGCCGTCCACCGAAGAGGTGGCCCGCGCCTGCATGCAGCAGCGCGCCCTCGCCGGGGCCGCCGCCATCCTGCTGCTGCACGTGCCGCGCACCTCGCTCGCCGGGGCCGGCTCGGCCGCCGGCGCCGAGAACCTGCGCGAACTCGCCTTCCGCTGCGGCTCCCTAGGCCAGCTCCTCTACCTGGGCGCGAACCGCGCGGACGTCGGGGTGACCGCCATCGGCGGCTTCGACACCCCGCTGTGGCGCACGCTGGCGGGGCTGCCGGAGGACGACGAGGTCCTGTACGCCCTGCTGCTCGGCCGCCCGGACGACTCGGGCATCAAGTTCGACCGGCTTGCCCTGGCGCACGCCCAGAACGAGCGGTGATCCCGATGCGCCCCGTACTCCCCGACGTCTTCACCGAAGTCCTCTCCCGGCACGGCGACCGCGTCGCCGTGACCGACGCAGACGGTTCGCTCGGCTACGCCGAACTCGCCGACCGGGCCCGCACCGCGGCGGCCAGGCTCACCCGGTACGCCGAGGGGGACGAGCGGCTGCGGGTGGGCCTGTACGCCACCAACTCCGTCGAGTACGTCGTCGCCTACCTGGCGACGCTGTACGCCGGCGCGGTGCCCTTCCTCGCCGACTCCGCCTTCGGCCCCTTCGAACTCTCCCGGATCGCCGAGGACTGCGGACTCGACCTGCTGGTCCACACCCCGAGCGCCGACGTCCGGGCCGTCACCGACGAGGCCCTGTCCGACGACGGCGAGTTCGGCTACCTCACGGTCAGCCGGGTCCGCCGGTACGACGCCCCCCGCCCCCGGCTGCTGGACGACACCGAGGTGTGCCGGTTCACGTCCGGGTCCACCGGCCGGCCCAACTGCATCGAGTTCTCCGGCACCGCGGTGTCCGCGGCGGCCGGCAACTGGGCGAAGGGCACCGGACTGTCCGCCGAGGACCGGATCGCCTGCTTCGCCGCGCTCTCCAACGGCCTCGCGTTCAACACCTCGCTGCTGGCCGCCTTCCTGGCGGGCGCCTCCCTGCACCTGTCCCACGGCCTGCCCACCGCCTCCCGGGTGGTACGGCTCCTGGAGGGCACCGCCGCGACCCGGCTGGTGGCCTTCCCCGCCCTGTACGAGTCGATCGTGCGGCGCGCCCCGCAGGAGGGCTTCGCCACCGTCGAGACCGCCATCTCCTCCGGCGCCCCGCTGCGCGAGTCCGTGCGCGAGGAGTTCACCCGGCTCACCGGCGTGCCGGTCCACAACTACTACGGGGTCGCCGAGACCGGACCGCTGACCTACGCCCCCGACGCGGCCGTCAGCGGGCTCGGGGCGCCGCTGCCCGGCGTGCACCTGCTCGCGGAGGAGCACGGGATCCGGGTCAGGAGCGAGTCGATGGGCTCCCGCTACCTCAACGCCCCCGGCGTGTTCGAGGAACGCGTCGACGACGAGGGCTACTACCACACCGGCGACCAGGGCCGGCTGCTCGACGGCACGCTGCACCTGACCGGACGCACGAGCCGGCTGGTCAACGTGGGCGGGCGCAAGATCGACCCGATCGAGATCGTCGACGTGCTGCGCACGGCGCCCGGCGTGCTGGACGCGGCGGCCTTCGAGGCCGAGAACCAGCACGGCGAACCGGCCCTCGCCGCCGTCGTCGCCGTCGAGGACGGCGTGACCGCGCAGTCCCTGCGCGCCCACTGCGCCGAGACCCTGCCGTCGTTCAAGGTGCCCGGCATCCTCCGCCTGGTGGACCGGATACCGGCCAACTCGATCGGCAAGCCGTCCATCGAGCGCCTGCGGCGCCTGCTCGCCGAACCCCAGAGCAACTGAACCCTTCGAGACACGGGAACCACCATGGACAGCACCGCCCTGCGCAGCAAGATCGTCGACCTCGCCATCGCGGCGGGGGACGGCAGCGTCACCGCCGCCGACCTCGCCGCCACGAACTACTCGCTGCGCGACGTCGGCTACACCTCGCTCTCCTACATGCGCCTGATCGACAGCATCGAGAACGAGGTCGGCGTCTACCTCGACCCCGAGGCCGCCATCGAGCACTACGAGACCATCGACACCGTCACCGCCCTGGTCCTCGCCAGCGGAGCCGCCGCCGATGCCTGACCGACCCGTGCACGACGGCCCCGCCATCGGGATCGTCGGCCTCGGACGCCTCGGCTCGGCCCTGCGGTCCGTCTGCCGGGACACCGGCACGAGGGTCTGCCTGACCGCCTCCCGCACGGCCGGCTGGACCGCCGAGGCGGTGCCCGACGTCCTCGTCGACACCAGCGCGCCCGAGGCGCACGCCGACGTGCTCGACTACTGCGCCACGCACCGGGTGCCGCTCGTCGCCTGCGTCTCCAACCTCGACGACACCCAGTGGAAGGCGCTCGGCGAACTGGCCGACGTGGTGCCGGTGGTCCGCGCGACCAACCTCTCCTTCGCCCACTACCTCCAGGTGCGCATCGCCGAGTTCACCGCCGCCCTCACCACGGGCCCCTTCGGCGCGGACACCACCGTCCGGGAGCGGCACCCGCTCGGCAAGGCGCACCGGCCGAGCGCCACGGCGCACGTGCTCGCGGACGCCTGGGCGGCGGCGAGCGGCCGGGCGGTGGCCGACATCGCCGACGAACGGGCCGGACTGCCCGTCAGCGAACACGAGCTGACCCACACCTGGGACGGCGAGGCGCTGCACGTGCGGCACCACGTGGCCAGTTGGACGGTGCCGGCCCGCGGCGCGCTGGCCGCCGCCGACTGGGCCCGCGCCGCCGCCCCCGGCCTGGTCACCATGCGCACCGTCTACGACGACCTGACAGCGAGGAGCACGACATGACCAGCGAGGAATCGCGGCCGCTGAACCCGGCCGAACGCCGGCTCGTCCTCCAGGTGGCGATCGGCGCCCGGATGCTCTCCCTCGACGGGCACGACGACTTCAACCAGGGCCAGATCTCCGCCCGGATACCCGGCCGCGACGAGTTCTTCATCAAGGGCGCGCTGGTCGGCTTCGACGAGGCCGCCCCGCAGGACGTCGTCCGCTGCTCGGTGGACCACACCCTGCCCGCGCCGCCGCTGGCGCCGCCGGAACTGCCGCTGCACCAGGCCATCTACCGGGCCCGCCCGGACGTCAACGGCATCGTCCACAGCCACGCGCCGTACACCCTGCTGTTCGGGGCCACCGACCTGCCGATGCGTCCGGTCTCGCACGACGGCGCCTACTTCCGCGACCGGATCGGCCTGTTCACCGAGACCAGCAACACCGTCCTCGACATCGAGACCGGCGAGCACATCGCCAAGGACCTCGGCGAACACCCGGCCGTCCTGCTGCGCAACCACGGCGGCGTGATCGTCGGCAAGAGCGTGCGGCACGCCTCCGTCTTCGCCCAGGTGCTGGAGCGGGCCTGCCGGCTCCAGCTCACCGCCGAGAGCACCGGCGTGCCCTACGCCTGGTCCACCGACCAGGACGTGGCCGCCAAGCAGGACTTCATCTACGCCGACCTCTCCGTCCGCTCCTACTGGGACTACGCCGTGCGCCGGGTGGGCCGGCACTGGCCGGAGACCACCGGCTGGGACCGTGGCTGACCGCGCGGGCCGGACGGCCCGGCCCGGCGGGGGCCGCCCGCCCCGCCCACCACAGCCGACACACACGGAGGACGCCCGATGAAGGTCCAGCGCAACCTGCCCACCGAGGAGGCGGCCGACCTGCTCGGCCTGGTCCGGGAGATAGCGGCCGGTGAACTCGCCCCCAACGTGGACAAGTTCGAAGCGGCCCACGAGTTCCCCCGGGAGATCGTGCGCACCCTGGGCCGGGCCGGGCTGCTGAGCCTGCCGTACCCCGAGGAGTACGGCGGCGGCGGACAGCCCTACGAGGTCTACCTCCAGGCGCTGGAGGAGATCGCCTACCACTGGTTCGGGGTGGCCGAGGCGGTCAACGTGCACAACCTCGCCTGCTTCGGCACCGCCACGTACGGCACCCCGGCCCAGCGCGCGGAACTGCTGCCCGGCATGCTCGGCGGGGAACTCCTGGGCGCCTACTGCCTGTCCGAGGCGGAGGCCGGCTCGGACGCGGCCTCGCTCACCACCCGGGCGGTCCGCGAGGACGACGGCTACCGCGTCAACGGCACCAAGTCCTGGGTCACCCACGCCGGGCACGCCGACTTCTACAACGTGTTCAGCCGCACCGGCGGCCCGGGGGCCCGGGGCCTGTCCTGCCTCGTCGTCCCCGACGGCACGCCCGGCATGGTGGTGCACGAGCCGGAGCGGAAGCTCGGCGTCTGGTCCAACCCCACCGCGCAGGTCGGCTTCGAGGACGTCCGGGTGCCGGCCGGGCGGCTGATCGGACGCGAGGGCAAGGGCTTCCTGATCGCGATGGGCGCGCTGGACTGCGGCCGGCTGGGCATCGCGGCCTGCGCCGTCGGCATCGCCCAGGCCGCCGCCGACTACGCCGTGCGGTACGCCAGGGAACGCCGCCAGTTCGGGCAGCGGATCATCTCCTTCCAGGGCGTCGGCTTCCTGCTGGCCGACATGGCCACGCAGATCGCCGCGGCCCGGGCGCTGACCCTGGCGGCCGCCCGCCTGAAGGACGCCGGCCTGCCCTACTCGCTGGAGGCGGCGAAGGCGAAGCTGTTCGCCACCGACGTCGCCATGAAGGTCACCACCGACGCGGTACAGGTGCTCGGCGGCGCGGGCTACGTCTGCGACCACCCGGTGGAGCGCTGGATGCGCGAGGCCAAGCTCCTCCAGATCGTCGAGGGCACCAACCAGATCCAGCGCATGGTCATCTCGCAGGGCCTCGACTAGCCGCCGGGCGTCCGGCCCGATCTCAGCAGGCGTCGTACGAGACAACCGAAGGGAAGGTACGGCAACACGATGACCACGGTCGAGGAGCGGACCATCAGACTGGACTCCGCGAGGGCCGGCACGGGGCCGGCCACCTGGGGGCAGCGGGCGATCTGGGGTGTCGTCACGCGGCTCGGCGACGACGCCCCCCGGTACAACCTGCGGCTCGACCTCCCCCTCACGCCGCCCCGCCCCGCCTCCCGCGTCCTCGCGGACCTGGCGGAACTGCTGCGGATGCACGACAGCCTGCGCACCCGGCTCCTGCCGGACGGCGAGGACGGCCTGGAGCAGGTCGTGGACGGGGCCGGCGAGCTGGCGGCGGAGGTCAGGACGTGCCCGGCGGCCGGGGCCCCGGCCGCCGGCGCGGCCCTGATGGAGGAGCTGGCGGGGCGCCCCTTCGACCACGCGCGGGAGTGGCCGTTCCGCGTCGGCCTCGTGGAGTGCGAGGGCCTGGTCCACCGGCTGGTGCTCGCGGCCTCGCACACCGCGATGGACCTGTGGGGCGAGGGCCGGATGCTCCGCGACCTGGAGCTGATCGAGGCGGGGGAGACCGCCGAGTCGCTGCTCCGGGCCCGCCCCGCCCTCCAGCCCCTGGAGGCCGCGGCGGCCCAGGCGTCGCCGCTCGGCCGCCGCCGGGACGAGGCGGCCCGGCGCTACTGGTGCGAGCGGCTGGCCGCCGGACCCCGGCGGATCTTCCAGGACCCCGCGGCGCCGGACCTCGCGGTGACCGACCCGGGCCGGCTGTTCCCCAACGCGCTGCTGCGCTCGCCCGCGCTGGCACTCGCCGCCGAACGGCTGGCGGCGGACCTGGCGGTGAGCGACGCCGCGGTGCTCCTGGGCGCGGCCTCCCACCAACTGGCCCGGATGTCCGGGAGCGGCGACATGCTGTTCCAGGTGGTGGTGAGCAACCGCTTCCAGCCGGCCGCCGCCGAGTCGGTCAGCACGATGGCGCAGGAGGCCGTGTTCCTCCTCACCGACGCGGACAAGGACTTCGTGGACGCGGTACGGCGGACGCGGTCCGTCTCGTTCGGCGCGTTCCGCCACGCTGGCTACGACAAGTGGGCGCTGGACCGGGAGCGGGCGCGGCTGATCGAGAGCGGTGAGGCGGCCGACCACTCGTGCTGGTGGAACGACACCCGGGACCCGGGCGACGGCCCGTTCGACACCGTCGAGCGGCCGCGGGACGCGCTGGAGGACCTCACCGGCCGGACCGAGCTGAGCTGGCCGACGGAGTTCCTGCCCCGCAAGAACGTCTCGGTGGCGGTGGACGTCCTGACCGCGCCCGGCGCCCTGGAACTCTGCATGACCGCCGACCCGGCCGTCCTCTCCCGCGCGGACATGGAGCGGTTCCTGCGCGGGGTCGAGGCGCTGATCGTCGCCGAGGCCGTCGCCCGGGGGAACGGATGACCATGAGATACGCGGGAATCGCCTGGACGGACGCCGGCTACCGGGTCGAGGTCCTCGACGGCGCGGGGCGCCGGGTGACCGAGCCGGTCGACTGGGGCGCCGACCGGGTCGCCGGACTCATCGCCTGGCTGCGCGAGCTGGGGCGCGAGCAGCCGCTGGCCGCGGTGTTCGAGAGCACCAACGGCCTGCTCGACGGGCCGATGACGGCGGCCGGTCTGGAGGTCTACCGCGCCGATCCCTGGCTGCTGCCGGACCGGCCGCCGTTCGGCTCCGTCCCGGCCCACCGGCTGGCGGAGCAGGCCCTGCGCACGCCGGGGGAGCTGTCCCGGGTGACCGCCGAGGGCGGCACCCTGTCCGGCCGCGCCGACGAGTACTTCGAGGGCGTGCGGCGCAGCGAGCCGGCGCAGGCGGCGCTCACGGCCGCCGGACGCTGCTTCGAGCACGGCCCCCGGGACACCCCGCGGGTCGCGCTCACCTTCGACGACGGGCCCGATCCGGTGCACACCCGCCGGATCCTGGAGATCCTGGCCCGCTACGGCGTACGGGCGACCTTCTTCTGCGTCGGCCACCACGTCGCGGCGCTGCCCGACGAGGTGCGCCGGATCGTCGCGGCCGGCCACGAGATCGGCAACCACTCCTGGTCGCACCCCTTCCTGCCCGACCTGACCCCGGCCCAGCTGTGCGAGCAGCTCGACCGGACGACGGAGGCGGTGGCCCGGGTGACCGGCGAGGCCCCGGCCTGGTTCCGGCCGCCCTACGGCGCCCTGACCCCGGAGGTGCTCGCCACCCTGGAGGGACACGGGACCACCATGACGATGTGGGACGTGGACTCCCGCGACTGGTCTCGGCCGGGACCGGAACGGATCGCCGCGACCGTCCTGGAGGCCGCAGGGCCCGGCTCGGTGGTGCTGATGCACGAGGGCGCCGGCGACCGCGGCCAGACCGTCCAGGCCCTCCCGTCGATCATCGAGGGGCTGCTCGCGCGCGGCCTGGCGCCGGTCACCGTGGGGGAGCTGGCCGTGCCGTCCGCACAGGCCGGCGCCGGCCGCGGACCGGCGGCCGCGCCCCGCTGAAACGCCCCGCCCGCCGCACGGCCACCGCGCCCGGGCACCCACGACAGGCGGCCACCCGCACCGAAGAACACGACCAACGGCTGGAGCATGGAATCGACATGAAGGACAGCTCGGCAGACCACACCGCGGCGGTGACGTCCTCGCAGGTCCAGGACCGGCCCGCCGGGGCGCCGCCGGCCGGGCAACCGGCGATCTGGTCCCGCAACTTCCAGTACTATTTCACCGCCCGCAGCGCGGGTCTGCTCGGCTGGGCCATGCTGCCGGTCGCGGTCTCGGCCGGACTGCTCAGCGCCGGGTACGGGGTGAGCATCGCGGGGTACTCGATGGCCTTCCTGGTGGGCCCGTTCGCCGGGCTGGTGCTGTTCGGCGGGGTGCTCGCCGACCGGTTCACCGCCCGCCGGATGATGATCGCCTCGGACCTGGCCAACCTCGCCACCCATGTGCTGCTCGCGTTCCTCTTCATCCAGGGGATCGACCGGCTCTGGCACCTGTACGCGCTGCTGATGGTGGCCGGCACCGCCAACGCGATGTTCCAGCCGGGCGCCTCCTCGACCGTGCCGCTGGTGGCCCGGGACGTGCAGGGCGCCAACGGGGTGCTGCGCATCTCCGAGGCGCTCACCGCGCTCGGCGGTCCCGCGCTGGCCGGTGTGCTGGTCGGGCTCGGCGCCACCGGCTGGGTGATGGTGATCTCCGCCGTCGCCTACGGGACCAGCGCCTTCTGCCTGTTCGCGCTCCGGCTGGGGAAGATACCGGCCCCGCCGGCCGGTGAGAGCCTGTGGCGCAACCTGGTGGTCGGCTGGCACGAGTTCCGCGGCCGGAGCTGGCTGTGGGGCGTGATCGTGATCTGGATGTTCTTCGCCGTGCTCTCCTGGGGGCCGCAACTGTCCGTCGCCGCGGGCGTCATCGTGCCCGAGCACGGCGCCACCGCCTTCGGCCTGCTCAACTGCGCGTTCGGCGCGGGTACCGTGGCCGGCGGGGTGCTGGCGCTGCGCTACAAGCCCGCACGGCCGCTGGCCGCCGGTGCGGTGGCGATGCTGGCGTACCCGCTGTACCCGCTCGGCATCGTCCTCGACTGGCCGGTCTGGCTGCTCGCCGTCGCCCAGTTCCTGGTCGGCGTGGGCATCACCGTCTGGGGCGTCATGTGGGCCACCAGCGTGCAGACCCAGGTGCCGGGCGAGGTGCTCAACCGCGTGCACGCCTACGAGGTCGCGGGTTCCGTCGGCATGTTCCCGGTGGGCAGCGCGCTGGCCGGTCCGGCCGTCGGCGCGTTCGGCACCGACCGGGTGCTGGAGGTGGGCATCGTGGTCGCCCTCCTCACCGCCGCCGCCCTGCTGCTCGCCCACCCGATCCGCACCCTGACCCGGGTACCCGACCGGGCCTGAGCGGCCGGGACCGCCGCGGCGCCGCCCGCGGTCCGCCCCCGTCGTGCCCCCGCCCGCGCGCGGCGCACGACGGGGGCTTCGCGGCGGCGGACCAGGCTCGTTGCGGGCACGCTGTTCCGCCGGCGGATCTTCACGGCTGAGGTGGTCTCGCCCACCGGCCGTCGAGATCGAAGGAGTCGACTGGCGCATTGAAGTCGAGGGTCCATTGTGCGAACACGAACCCACCCAGGAAGAGTTTCACGGGCCATTCCGGCTGCGGAATGGTGGGTGGCGCCTCTTCGTCCGTCAAGGTGAGCAGCCTCGCATCCGGAAGGTCGAGCAGTGACAACGCACCTTGATCGCCGGATTGCTGCACCGACAGGCTCTGAAAAGGATTCGACGTGACCACCCCAGGACCGTCGTCCCCATGGATGTGGTCGAACCAGAAGTCCTCAACAGGATTGCCGCCGTCATCGAACCTTGTGAAGGCGAACCTCGTCACCTGGTTCCCGTTCTGATCCGTGGCGTCTACGTCAAGGCCCGTCGGGGTCAGTCCGATAGGCATCGGGTGATCCTTTCTGTGAGCCGACTCGGCCTTCCCGGCTCGCGATCAACCCACCCCATCGCCCAGCCGGTCGGCCCCCGAACAAGGAGTCAAACGGCACCTCGTCGCACTTGACCTGCCGTGGACGGCGTACGGGCGACCCGGCGACGCGAGCGCCGAAATCCCCTCTCCCAGCATGCGCGTGCACATTCTCCATGTCCACCGCAGGATGGGGAGCGGGGCCCGGTCACCACTCAGCGGCTCCAAGACGTGGTGAGTTCGGCCCACACGGTCTTGCCGGGGCCGCCGTCGGCGCGGGGTGCGCAGCCCCAGCGGTCGGCCAGGGCCTCGACGAGGAGGAGTCCGCGACCGCCGTCGCGCGGGTCGTCCTCCGGTGCCGGGGCGGGCAGGCGGGGGAGGCGTTCGCCGCGGGTGTCGGTGACCTCGATCCGTACGGTGCCGGTGGCCGGGTCGGCGCTGAGCAGGACCCGGAAGTCACGTCCGGTCACGTGCCCGTGCCGGACGGCGTTGGCGCACAGTTCCGCCGCGACGAGGACGACGGCGTCGTGCGCGTCGCCGCCGTACGGGATGCCCCAGGCGTCGAGCCGGTTCCCGCACAGCCGTCGGGCCAGGCGGGCCCCGCGCGGGGTCGAGCTGAAGCACATCGTGAACTGGTGCACCGTGAGGGGTGATCGTGCTGCGGTCATGCACTCACCGTGGCGTCCTGTGGCATAGCGTGACCAGTGGTGATGCGCCGACGCCGGTGGTTCGTACGGGGCGGGCGCGGGCGCTGTACGTGGCGATACGCGGGGGAGAGGCGGCAGGGCGGTGACGGTGGCGAGGGACGAGGAAGCGGCGCAGTGGGAGAAGCGGCCGGAGGACGAGCCGGGGACGGGTGTCGTGGCCGCGTTCGGGCGGCAGTTGAAGCTGCTGCGGGTACGGGCGGGGCTGGACCGGGCCGAGTTCGGCAGGCTGGTCGGCTACTCGGCGGAGACGGTGGCCTCCATCGAGCAGGGCAGACGCATCCCGCAGGCCCGCTTCATCGAGAAGGCGGACGAGGTACTGGGCGCCGGCGGGGTGCTGCTGGCGCTGAAGGAGGAGGTGGGGCGGGCCCAGTATCCGGCGTTCTTCCGGGACGCCGCCCGGTTGGAGGCGAACGCGCACGAGCTGTTCCTGTACGCGGTGCAGGCGGTGCCGGGGCTTCTCCAGACCGAGGAGTACACACGTGCCCTGCTCGCCATGCGACGTCCGCTGCTGGATGAGGACACGATCGAACAGCGCGTCGCAGCACGGCTGTCACGTCAGGAGGTCTTCAACCGCTGGCCGGCGCCGCTCGTGAGCTTCGCCGTCGAGGAAGCGGTGCTCCGCAAGCCGTTCGGCGGCAAGCCGGTGCTTCGCGGGGTACTCGAGAACATCCTGTTGATCGGGCACAAGCGCAACGTCGAGATCCAGGTCATGCCGAACGACCGGGAGGACAACGCAGGCGTGGACGGGCCGTTCACCTTGATCACTCCGGGGAAGGGTGACCAGATCGCGTACCTGGAGGTGCAGGGTCGCAGCATCCTGGTGACCGACCGGGACGAGGTACGGTCTATCTCAGCACGCTATGGGATCATCCGAAGTCAGGCTCTCACTCCGCGAGAGTCCCTGGGATTCGTAGAGAAGGTGCTGGGGGAGCTATGAACACCGGCGAGTCGTGGCGCAAGAGCAGCTACAGCGGTGCGGAGGGCGGCGAGTGCATAGAGGTCGCCGAGACCAGCGGAGCCATACGGGTCCGTGATTCCAAGCGTCCCGAAGAAGCCACGTTGTCCTTCGGGACCGAAGCCTGGGCCGGCTTCGTGCGGATGGCCGCTCGGGGCTGAACCGGACGGGGCCCGGTGCGCGACGCACCGGGTCACCGGCCCGGCCGTGCCTGCGGGACCGGTCCGGAGAGGTCCGGGTCGCCGAACTCCGTGCGCAGGGAGTGGAACGCGGCGACCTTCTCCTCGCCGAAGCGGCGGACGTGGGCCGCGTACTCCTCGGCGGTGAGGAACGCCGACGGGCGGGACTTGGTGTGGAACTTGTCCGCGTACATCACCAGCCGCTCCTCGGGCGTCTCCGCCAGGTAGTCGGCGACGGGCAGCGGGAGACCCTGGCTCAGGACGTCGTGGCGGGTGAGGCCGACCCCGGTGTGGTGGGAGCAGAACCTGCGCAGCGGCTCGGGGAAGCCCTCCCGCTCCAGGATCTCGTCGCCGAGCAGCCCGTGCCGGACGTACTGCGCGTGGTCCAGTCGTCCGTGGGCGTCGTAGAGGCGGTAGACGCCGATGTCGTGGAGGAGGCAGCCGGCGCGGACCAGATCGGCGTCGAGGTGGCTCAGGCGCGGCGCGGACAGGAGCTGCTCGGCGATGCGCCAGACGATCTCGCAGTGCGTGTGGACGAGGTCGAACGCCTCGGCTGTGGGCGCGTACTTCCGGTGCAGGGCACGGATCTCGTCGGGTCCCGGAATGCTCATCCGGCGAGCCTAACAACGGCCGTGCGACGGTCCGCACGGCCCTCCCGCCCCCGGTTCGGCGACCCGTGGGCGGGACAGGATCAGAGGGCGATCCGGTCCGTGCGGTGAGACGGTGGAACGGTGAAGGAGGCGGCGGCGTGGACCTCGTGGCCCGGGTGGTCATCGTCGGCGGCGGGGTGATGGGCACCAGCATCGCCTGGCACCTGGCGCGCGCCGGGGTGACGGACGTCGTCCTCGTCGAGCGCGACGAACTCGCCGCCGGCTCCACGTCCAGGGCGGCCGGCGGGGTGCGGGCGCAGTTCTCGGACGAGCTGAACATCGCGCTGGGCGCCCGCAGCCTGGAGGCTTTCGGCCGCTTCGAGGAGGAGGTGGGGCGGGACATCGGGCTGCACCGGGTCGGCTACCTCTTCCTGCTCTCCACCCCGGAGCAGGTGGCCTCCTTCGAAGCGGGCGTACGGCTCCAGAACGGCCTCGGGGTGCCGAGCCGCCTGCTCACCCCGCGCGAGGCCCGCGCACTGTCCCCGCTGATCACCACCGACGGCCTGCTGGCCGCCGCCTACTCCCCGGACGACGGCCACTGCACCCCCGAGGCCGTCGTCCACGGCTACGCGGCCGCCGCCCGCGCCCGCGGCGTCCGCATCCTGCGCCACACCGAGGTCACCGGCATCGAACTGCGCGGGAGCACCGTCACCGCCGTCCGCACCACCGCCGGCCGGATCGCGACGGACACGGTGGTCTGCGCGGCCGGCGCCTGGTCCCGGGCGGTCGGCGCGATGGCCGGCGTGGACCTGCCGGTACGGCCGCTGCGCCGGCAGATCGCCGTCACCGCGCCGGTGCCGGGCCTGCCGCCCAGGCTGCCCATGACCATCGACTTCACCACCAGCCTCTACTTCCACCGCGAGGGCCCCGGGCTGCTGCTCGGCATGTCCGACCCGGACGAGGAACCCGGCTTCGCCACCGGCACCCACGACCGCTGGCTCCCGCGGCTCGCCGAGGCCATGCGGGAACGCGCGCCCGGCCTGCTCGACCTGCGGCGCACCGGCGGCTGGGCCGGCCTGTACGAGAACACCCCCGACCACAACGCGCTGATCGGCGAGGCACCGCAGGTCACCAGGTTCCTGTACGCGACCGGCTTCTCCGGCCACGGCTTCCTCCAGGGCCCCGCCGTCGGCGAGGTCGTCCGCGACCTGTACCTCGGCCGCGTACCCTTCGTTGACATCAGCCCGCTGAGCGCCGGCCGGTTCGCGGCCGACGCCCCGCGCCCGGAGGTCAACCTCGTATGACCGAGCTGCACCTGTGGCTGCGCCACGAGTCACGTACGACCGAGCGGCGCACCCCGCTCGTCCCCGCCGACGCCCGCCGTCTCGTCGAGGGCGGCGTGACGCTGACCGTCGAGGAGTCCCCGCAGCGGATCTTCCCCGTGGCGGAGTACGAGGCGGCCGGCTGCCGCCGCGCCCCGGCCGGCTCCTGGCCGTCGGCCCCCCGCGACACCGTCGTCCTGGGACTCAAGGAACTCCCGGACCGGCCGGCCGAACTGACCCATCGTCACGTCTTCTTCGGGCACGCCTACAAGCGGCAGCCCGGCGCCGCCGCGCTGCTGCGCCGGTTCACCGCCGGCGGCGGCGCGCTGCTGGACCTGGAGTACCTCGTGGACGAGGAGGGCCGCAGACTCGCCGCCTTCGGGTTCTGGGCGGGCTACCTGGGCGCCGCGCTCGCCGTGCTGCGGCACCGGGGCCGGCTCACCGCACCGCTCGCGCCGACCACGAAGGACGAGCTGGACGCCGTACTGCGGCCGGCCGCCGGGGACGAGGAGTTCACGGCGCTGGTGATCGGCGCCCTGGGCCGCAGCGGGCGGGGCGCCACGGCCGCCTTCCGCACCGCGGGCACCGACGCGACCCGCTGGGACCTGGCGGAGACCCGCGACCTGGACCGGCCGGCCCTGCTCGGGCACGACGTCCTGGTGAACGCGGTCCTCGCGACCGGCCCGGTCCCGCCCTTCCTGCGCGAGGAGGACCTGGACTCCCCGGCCCGCCGGCTGCGCACCCTGTGCGACGTCACCTGCGACGTGGGCTCCCCGTACAACGTGCTGCCCGTCTACGACCGCACCACCGACTGGGCGGAGCCCGCGCGCCGGCTGCGCGAGGTGCCCCCGCTGGACCTGATCGCGATCGACAACCTGCCGTCCCTGCTCCCCCGGGAGTCCAGCACGGACTTCTCGGCGGCCCTGCTGCCGCTGCTCCTGGCCTTCGGCACCGGCGCCTGGGAGCGCTGTCTCGACCGGTTCCACCAAGCCCGCCGCGACCTCGGCGGCCCGGAAGAGGGGTCCCGTCATGACTGACCGCGTCCCGGCGAGCGGTACCGTCCACTGGGTGGGCGCCGGACTGTCCACCGGCAGCGGCCTGGCCGCCCTGTGCGCCACGGCCGACCGGGTCCTGCTGTGGCACCGCACCCGGGACCGGGCCGCCGCCGCGCTGGCCGGGCTGGGGCTGGCGGGGCGCGCCGAGCCCCGCGCCCTCACCGGCACGGCCGCGCTCGCCGGGGCCGTGGCGCCCGGGGACGTCGTGGTGTCCATGCTGCCCGCGCCCCGGCACGCCGAACTGGTCGCCGCCTGCGTGCGCGCCGGGGCGCACTTCGCCTGCTCCAGCTACGTCTCGCCGGAGGTGTCGGCGCAGGCCGGGGCGGCGGGCGCGGCCGGTGTCGTGGTGCTCGCCGAGACCGGCCTGGACCCGGGCATCGACCACCTCTTCGCCCACAGCCTCATCGGCCGGGCCCGGGCGCGGGTCGGCGCGCACACCCCGGCCTCCTACCGGCTCACCTCGTACTGCGGCGGCGTCCCGGCCGTGCCGAACGACTTCCGGTACCGCTTCAGCTGGGCCCCGCTGGGCGTCCTCAACGCGCTTCGCTCACCGGCCCGTTACCTCCGGGACGGCACCGAGACCGTCGCCGCCCGCCCGTGGGAGGCGACCCGGCCGCTGGTGCTGGACGGCGAGACGTTCGAGGCCTACCCCAACCGCGACAGCGTGCCCTTCATCGCCCAGTACGACCTGCCCGGCGCCTGGACGCCCCGCACCTTCGTGCGGGGCACCCTCCGGCTGGACGGCTGGCTGGAGGCATGGCAGCCGGTCTTCGAGGAGCTGACCGCGGGCGACGACGAGCGGATCGCCGCGCTGGCCCGCGAACTCGCGGCGGCCCACCCGACCACGAAGGCCGACCGGGACCGGGTGGTGCTCTCCGTCGCGCTGGAGGTCGACCCGGGCGAGGGCCCGGTCTGGACCGGCGCGTACCTGCTCGACGTGACCGGGGACGCCGGGGAGTCCGCGATGGCCCGGTGCGTCTCCCGCCCGCTGGCGCTCGGGGTCCGCCACATCCTGGACGGCAGCCTGCCGCCGGGCCTGCACCGGGCGGCGGGCACCCCCCAGCGGGCCGACCGGTGGCTGGCCGGACTCGCCGACGACGGACTGGAGTTCACGCTGACCCTCGGTCAGTAGCGGTCCGCCGGGTCAGTCCGTGAGGGCCGCGTGCACCAGCCGGCGCAGCTCGGGGAAGACCTTCAGCCGCTTCGGGCGCACCTGGGTCATGAACTGCACGGTCAGGTCGTGGGCCGGGTCGACCCAGAACGCGGTGGTGGCCACACCGGTCCAGCCGTAGGTGCCGGCGTGCGACGGGGACAGGGTGCGGGCGGGGTCGGTGACGACGGAGACGTTGTAGCCGAAGCCCAGGCCGTCCATGGCCGGCTCCTGGTGGGCCGGGGCCCCGAAGGCGCGGACGGTGGCGCCGCCGGGCAGCTGGTTGCGGGTCATCGCGGCGAGGGACGCGCGGTCCAGGAGCCGTACGCCGTCCAGTTCGCCGCCCCGGCGCAGCATCTCCATGAACCGGTGGAAGTCGTGGGCGGAGGAGACCAGGCCGCCGCTGCCGGACAGGAACCGCGGCCGGCCGCGCACCGGCAGTCCCGGCACCGGCTCGATCCCGCCGTCGTCCGTCTCGCCGTACAACTCGGCCAGTCTGCCCTCCTGCCCGGGCCCGAGCCGGAAGCCGGTGTCGGTCATGCCGAGCGGGCCGAGGACGCGTTCGGCGAAGAACACGTCCAGCGGCTGCCGGGAGACCACCTCGATCAGCCGGCCGAGCACATTGGAGGCGACCGAGTAGTTCCAGCGGGTGCCGGGGTCGAACTGGAGCGGCATCCGCGCGTAGAGGTCGACGGTCTCGGCGAGGTCCTTGCCCGGCGGGACGGAGTACGCGAGGCCCGCCTCGCGGTAGACGGCGTCCACGGGGTGCCGGTGGTAGTAGCCGAAGGTCAGGCCCGCGGTGTGGGTGAGCAGGTGCCGGATCAGGATCGGGCCGGCGGCCGGCCGGGTGCGCACCTCGGTGCCCGTGCCGCTCACGTGCACCCGGGGCGCGGCGAACGCGGGCAGATGGCGGGCGACCGGCTCGTCCGGGGAGAGCCGGCCCTCCTGCGCCAGCAGCAGCACCGCGACGGCGGTGAGCGGTTTCGTCATCGAGTAGATCCGCCACAGCGTGTCCGGCTCGACGGGCAGCCCGGCGGCGACGTCCCGCAGGCCGTAGGTGCTCAGGTGGGCCACCCGGCCGCCGCGGGCGACCGCCAGCAGCCAGCCGGGCAGGCGCCCCTCGTCGACGTGCCGGGCGAAGTGCCGGTCCAGGCGGTCCAGCGCCCCCGGGTCGAGCCCCGCCTCCGCCGCCTCGACGTCCTGTCGCAGCCGCGCCATCGCCCACCTCCGGTCGTGTCGTCCACGGTCCCGGCCGGCCGCCGCGCCGGGCCGGGTCGGGTCCGTTCTCATGATCGCGCGGAACCGCCCGCCGGGACCGGCTTTCGCGGGGTGCGGGCGGGGAGCGGTGGTCCGGCCGCCGGGCGGGACTGTCGGCCGGTGGCCGGTGGCCGGTGGCCGGTGGCTGGGGTGGCTGGTGTGCGTCGGTGGCCGGGTGCGCGGGGAATGCGCGCGGCGCCGCGGGGTGTTGAGCCGGCTATGACTCAGGACTCCACCGACGAAGCGCTGCTGGGCCTGCTGTCCGAGGGGCACGGCGGTGTGCTGGTCACCCTCCGGCGCGACGGCCGCCCCCAGCTGTCCAACGTCAGCCACACCTACGACCCCGGCGAGCGGATCATCCGGATCTCGGTCACCGACGACCGCGCCAAGACCCGCAACCTCCGCCGCGACCCGCGCGCCTCGTACCACGTCACCAGCGCCGACCGCTGGGCGTACACCGTGGCCGAGGGCACCGCCGAGCTGACCCCGGTCGCCGCCGACCCGCACGACGGGACCGTCGAGGAGCTGATCCGGGTCTACCGGGACATCCTCGGCGAGCACCCCGACTGGGACGAGTACCGGGCCGCCATGGTCCGCGACCGCCGCCTGGTGCTGCGCCTGCGCGTCGAGCGGGTGTACGGCATCCCGAGGAAGAAGGAGGGCTGACCCGCGCGGCCCGCCGGGCTACCCGGCCCCGGCGGCGGTGCGCGCCTCGATCGCCCGCAGTACGGCGACCATGTCCTCGCCGCCGTGCCCCTGCGCCACCGTCTCCTCGAACAGGGTGTGGCAGACGTCCAGGAGCGGTGACGCGAGGCGCGCCCCGCGGGCCGCCTCGGCGATGAGCCGGTTGTTCTTCAGCACGTCCAGCGCCGCCGCCTGCACCGCGAAGTCCCGCTCGCGCAGCTTGGGCGCCTTCATCCGGGACACCCCGCTGGCCATCGGGCCCGCCTCCAGCACCTCCAGGAACAGCCGCCGGTCCAGACCCTGCCGCTCGGCGAAGTGGAACGCCTCGGCCAGCCCGGTGACCAGGGTGATCAGGAAGAGGTTCACCGACAGCTTCATCCCCAGCGCCGCGGGCGCCGGACCGCACACGAACGTCTGACGGCACATCGGCGCCAGCAGCGGCCGTACGGCGGCGACGGCGGCCTCCTCGCCGGCCAGCATGGCGACCAGCTCCCCCCGTTCGGCGGGCACCCGGGAGCCGGAGACGGGCGCCTCGACGTACCGGCCGCCCGCGGCCCGGACGTCGGCCTCCAGGGCACGGGAGTACTCCGGGGAGGTCGTGCCCATGTGCACGACCGTCCGTCCCGCGACCCGTGCGGCGAACCCGGGCGTGCCGCGCCCGAGGACCGCGTCCACCGCGGCCTCGTCGGCGAGCATCAGCAGCACCACCCCGGCCCGGGCGAACACCCCGGCGGGGTCCGCGGCCACCTCGGCCCCGGCCGCGCGCAGCGGCCGGGCGCGCTCCGGGGTCCGGTTCCACACCACCAGCGGGGTGCCGGCTGACGCCAGGCGCAGGGCCATGGGACGGCCCATCACTCCGAGACCGATGAATCCGACGTGCACGGCTGGGCCGCCCTTCGCACCGCGGGCCGACTATGACAGCCGTCATAGTAGCGCCGGTTATGACGGCGGTCATAGGGTGGGGCGAGGGAACGGAGGACGGCGATGACGCAGCGGCGGTACGGCCCGCGGGAGCGGATGGTCTTCAGCGCGGCCCAGCTCATCCGGCGCGACGGGGTCACCGCGACCGGCATGCGCCAGGTCGCCGCGCATGCCGGCGCCCCGCGCGGCTCCCTCCAGCACTACTTCCCGGGCGGCAAGGAGCAACTGGTCGGCGAGGCGGTCGAGTGGGCCGGCCGGTACGCGGGCAGGCGCATCGCCCGCTTCCTGGCCGGGATGACGGAGCCGGCGCCGAGCCGCCTGTTCGCCGCCATGGCCGCCCAGTGGACCGACGAGTACGCGGCCGACGGGTTCGGGGCGGGCTGCCCGGTGGCCGCCGCCACCGTCGACTGCGCCGCGACCGGCGAGTCGGCCCGGCAGGCGGCGGCGGCCGCGTTCGAGGCCTGGCGGGCGCCCCTCGCCGAGGCCCTGACGGGGATGGGGGTGCCCGCCGCCCGGGTCGGCTCGCTGGCCACCCTCATGATCGCCACCCTGGAGGGCGCGATCCTGATGGCCCGGGCCGAGCGGGACGTCCGGCCCCTCACCACGGCCGTCACGGAACTCGGCCCGCTGCTCGACGCGGCCGTGGAGGGCCGGCCGGCGGGGCCCTGACCCCGGCCGCCTCCCGTCAGGAGGAGGCCCGGCCCCCGGTCCGGCCGGCCGTCAGGTAGGCGATCACCATGTCGCCGAGCATGGTCCGGTAGCGCTCCCGCCGTGCCGGGTCCAGCAGGTCCCGGCCGGACAGGGCGCCGAACGAGTGCCGTCCGGTGACCCGGAACGAGCAGAACGAGCAGATCATCGCGTGCACGTCGACCGCGTCGGCGTCCGCCGTGAACAGGCCGGACTGCCGCCCGGCGGTGAGGGCGCGGCGGATCGCCTCCACGGCCGGGGAGCCGGCGCGCCCGAGTGCCCCGGAGGCGGTGAGGTGCGAGGCGCCGTCGAGGTTCGCGGCGCCGACCAGGCGGACGAGGTCCGGGTGCCGTTCGTGGTGGTCGAAGATCAGCTCGGCCAGCCGCCGGATCGCCGCCACCGGGTCCAGGTGGCCGACGTCCAGCCGCCGTTCGGCGTCCCGGACCACCCCGTACGCCCGCTCCAGCACGGCCGTGAACAACTGCTGCTTGCCGCCGAAGTAGTAGTAGATCATCCGTTTCGTGGTGCGGGTCCGGGCGGCTATCTCGTCGACCCGGGCGCCGTCGAACCCGGCCCGGGCGAACTCCCGCGTGGCCACGTCGAGTATCTCGGCCCGGGTGCGGGCGGCGTCGCGCGCCCGCTCGCCGGGACGGGACGGCTCGTCGGCACTGGTCATCGGATTCCTCCGGGGCCCACCGCGCCTGGCCGGCGCGCTCGTTCGCGTGCCGGTGATTGTAGGAGCACGCGTTCCCGGGCCCGGCGCCGGCGTGTCCGGCGGACCCCGCGGGGCGTCACTGGCGGCTGACCGCGCGGGTGATCCCGGCGGCGACCGTGGTGGCGAGGATCCAGCCGGTGAGGACGAGGAGGTAGGCGAGCAACTGGTGGGCGCCGCGCGGCGCGAAGGCGGAGTCCTGGCCCAGGGAGATCACCGGCAGCAGCAGGTCGAGCGTGTAGAAGACCGGGCTGAACGGCGGTGCCTCGCCCGCCTTCAGCGGCTGCGGGTGGTGCAGGGCGAAGGCGGCGGAACCGGCCGCGAGCAGCGAGAGCAGCCAGCCGGTGGCCCGCAGCGGACGGAAGCCGTAGCCGACGGTGACGTCCTGGGCCAGGGACCACAGCCGGCCGTACCACGGCAGTGTGGGACGGTGCCGGCGCTGCTTGGCGAGCTGGACGAGCCGGGCCGCGCGGTCGTCGCCGATCCGGCGGTAGGCGGCTGCCAACTGCTCGTAGGCGTGCGGGACATAGCCGTCGTGCTCCCGCTCCAGCATGGGCAGCCGGCGCTCGGCCGGCTCGTGCGGGACGAGCGAGGTGTACGTCAGCTCGGCGAGCAGCACCTCCTCGGGCACCGACTCCGGCTCCACGAAGAGGACGTCGAGCCGGGCGCGGCGCAGATTGAGGGCGCCCTCCACGGGCGGTCCCTTGCGCAGCCACAGCTCGCCGACGGTGCTGCTGGGGGCCCGGAGCGCCGCACCGCCAGGATGCGACAGGAGGGTGTACGACAGGTCGAGCCGTCCCGCCACGCGCGCGCCGCGCAGGCCCACCCAGCCGCGCACCTCGGCGCCGCGGACCAGCAGGTCCCCGGCCACCGTGAACGTCTCCGCGTCGAGCGCGGCGCCCCCGGGCCGGCTGAGCCGGGCCTCGTTGAGGTTGACGGTGCCGGCGACGGTGGCGCCGTTGAGCCGTATCTGTCCCTGCGCGCGCAGTCCGGGCGCCCACAGGTCCGCGCCCAGGGCCGCCTGGTTGACCTGGAGCACCGGCTCCTCCGCGCCGGGCGCCGTCATCTCCGCGCCCTCCAGGTACAGGCTGCCGCCGATCCGGGAGCCGCCCAGCCGCACGACGCCGCGGCACCGGGTGCGGGTCAGCCGCACGGCACCGTCGACCTGCATGGCGTGTGCCACGAACCCGGGCAGGACGGAGTCGCCGAGGTTGATCTCGCGCAGCCGGGCCGCGTAGCACCGCGGGGCCTCGTCGAAGTGGCAGTGCCGCAGCCGCACCGGGTGGTCGACGGTCGCGTACTGGAGGTCGAGGCGGCCCGTGATCCGGGCGCCGGCCAGGCTCAGCGACGCCGTCTTCCCGTCCTGCCGGGGTCCGCCGAGCAGCAGCGCCCGCAGCACCTCGGCGCGCACGGTCCGCTCGGGACCCCAGTCACCGCCCTCGGCGGGGTCGTCGTCGGGCCCGTTCCGGAAGTCCACGTCCTCGCCGCGCGGGAACGCCCGCCACACCCGCTGCTCGGCCGCCGTCAGCTCGTCGGTCTCCACCAGCGGGACTCTGACCCGAGGCGCACGGTGCTGTCAATCGGCCGCCGCTTGCCGGGACTTGGGGACCGGCGGCACGGTGCCCCCGCTCCGCCGGAGGGCGGAACGGGGGCATCCGCGAGGCCCCGCACGGTTCGGTTACGGCGTGACGTTCCACTCCGCGATCACCGGGCGCCCGTGCTCCGTGGACAGGCGGCTGACCGTGCCCGTGGCGAGCTGGAACAGCCGTCCCTCGGCGGGCGGCAGGCCCAGCCGGCGGGCGGTGAGCACGCGCAGGAAGTGGGAGTGGGCGACGAGCACCACGTCCCCGGCGTCCTCGGCGAGGGCCGCGTCGACCCGGGCCAGGACCCGGTCGGCGCGGGCGCCGATCTGCTCGGGCGACTCGCCCGGGTGCCCCTGCGGGCCGGGTGGCACGCCGTCGGTCCACAGCTCCCAGCCGGGCCGGGTGCGGTGGATGTCGGCGGTGGTGATGCCCTCGTAGCCGCCGTAGTCCCATTCGTGCAGGTCGGGGTCGGTGGCGACCGCGGGAACGCCCGCCAGTTCGGCGGTGCGCAGCGCGCGGGCCAGCGGGCTGGCCAGCGCGAGGGCGTAGGTCCGGCCGGTGAGGAGCGGGGCGAGGGACTTGGCCTGTTCCTCGCCGTTTCCGGTCAGCGGCAGGTCGGTCCAGCTCGTGTGCTGTCCCGACCTGCTCCACTCCGTCTCACCGTGGCGGACCAGCAGGAGGTCCCCCACGGCGGATCAGCCCTTCTTCTCGACCGCGTGGCCGCCGAACTGGTTGCGCAGCGCGGCGATCATCTTCATCTGCGGCGAGTCGTCCTGCCGGGAGGCGAACCGCGCGAACAGCGACGCGGTGATCGCCGGCAGCGGCACCGCGTTGTCGATCGCGGCCTCCACGGTCCAGCGCCCCTCACCGGAGTCCTCCGCGTAGCCGCGCAGCTTCTCCAGGTGCTCGTCGTCGTCCAGGGCGTTGACCGCGAGGTCCAGCAGCCAGGACCGGATGACGGTGCCCTCCTGCCAGGAGCGGAAGACCTCGCGGACGTTGTCCACCGACTTGACCTTCTCCAGCAGCTCCCAGCCCTCGGCGTAGGCCTGCATCATGGCGTACTCGATGCCGTTGTGGACCATCTTCGAGAAGTGGCCCGCGCCGACCCGGCCCGCGTGGACGTAGCCGTACGGGCCCTCCGGCTTGAGCGCCTCGAAGATCGGCCGGAGCCGTTCCACGTGCTCCTTGTCGCCGCCGACCATGAGGGCGTAGCCGTTCTGCAGGCCCCACACGCCGCCGGAGACACCGGCGTCGACGAAGCCGATGCCCTTCACGCCGAGTTCGGCCGCGTGCTTCTCGTCGTCCGTCCAGCGGGAGTTGCCGCCGTCGATCACCGTGTCGCCCTCGGACAGCAGGTCCTTGAGCTCGTCGACGACCCCCTGCGTGGCCGTGCCCGCGGGGACCATCACCCACACGTGCCGCGGCGCGTCGAGCTTCTCGACCAGTTCGGCGAGGCTCTTGACGTCGGAGACCTCCGTGTTGCGGTCGTAGCCGATGACGGTGTGGCCGGCGCGGCGGATCCGCTCGCGCATGTTGCCGCCCATCTTGCCGAGACCGATGAGACCGAGCTGCATGATCAGTTCTCCGATGCGTTCTTGAGGGTGCGGTAGGCGGCGACGAGGGCGGTGGTGGAGGGGTCGAGGCCGGGGACGTCGGTGCCTTCGGTGAGGGCGGGTTCGACGCGTTTGGCGAGGACCTTGCCGAGTTCCACGCCCCACTGGTCGAAGGAGTCGATGTTCCACACCGCGCCCTGGACGAAGACCTTGTGTTCGTAGAGGGCGATGAGCTGGCCGAGGACGGAGGGGGTGAGTTCGGGGGCGAGGACGGTGGTGGTGGGGTGGTCGCCGTGGAAGGTGCGGTGGGCGACCTGTTCCTCGGCGACGCCTTCCGCGCGGACCTCGTCGGCGCTCTTGCCGAAGGCGAGGGCCTGGGTCTGGGCGAAGAAGTTGGCCATCAGCAGGT